>NZ_VFNX01000001.1:3303750-4007500 GCF_006715785.1 Streptomyces puniciscabiei | reverse complement strand
GTCCTGAGCCAGGATCAAACTCTCCGTGAATGTTTCCCGGTAATCCGGTTGACACCACGAGAGCGGAACAGTCGGGCGGAATAGGCCCGACCGTTCACAGCGTCCTCGCTGTGTTATTTCAAAGGAACCTCGACCATCGGAATGTTCCGACGGACGGGGTATCAACATATCTGGCGTTGACTTTTGGCACGCTGTTGAGTTCTCAAGGAACGGTCGCTTCCTTCGTACTCACCCTCTCGGGCTTTCCTCCGGGCGCTTCCCTTCGGTGTTTCCGACTCTATCAGATCTTTTCTCGATCCGATTTCCTCGGCGCTTTCCAGGCTCCGTGTTTTCTCGCGGTTTCCTTTCCGGCGGTTCCGACTTTATCAGAAGTTCTTGGCCGGTCCGACCGGCCGCCCATTTCCGATTAATCGGGAAGTGCTTCTCGGAGATGTCGTTTCCGACCTCTCGGGAAGCTCGTAGACTCTAACCTTCGCCCAGGAGCTTGTCTATCTCCGGGCAACTGTTTAAATCTACCTCCCCACGCCATCCGTGTCAACGGCTCTTGCGGGGCGAAGAGGAGACTAGCAGCTCACAGGGCTGGAACGCACATCAGGCGGCTGTGGGCACCGAGGCGCTGCGGTCCGTCGCTTCTAGATCGCCGGTCTCACCTGCGCGTACCGCTCGGCCACCCAGGACGTAGACGTACGCCAGGAATGCCAGCTCGGCCAGGACGCCCGTTCCGGTGCGGGCCCAGGTGGGCAGGCCCGACGGGGTGACAAAGCCTTCGATGGCTCCGGAGACGAAGAGGACCAGAGCGAGTCCGATCGCCATGCCGACGGCCGCGCGTCCTTCTTCGGCAAGAGCAGTGCGCCGGCTGCGAGGGCCGGGGTCTATGAGTGTCCAGCCCAGGCGCAGTCCCGTACCGGCGGCGACGAAGACGGCGGTCAGCTCGAGCAGGCCGTGTGGCAGCACCAGTCCCAGGAATGTGTCGAGTCGGCCGGCGGAGGACATCAGGCCGAAGCCGACGCCCAGGTTGAGCATGTTCTCGAAGAGGATCAGGAGGACGGGCAGGCCCAGGAAGACGCCCAGGACCAGGCACATCGCTGCTGCCTGGGCGTTGTTCGTCCACACCTGGGCGGCGAAGGCCGCCGCGGGATGGCTGGAGTAGTACGTCTCGTACTCGCCGCCGGGGCGGGTCAGGTCACGCAGCTGGCTGGGTGCCGCGATCGATGCCTGCACCTCCGGATGGGTGCCGATCCACCAGCCCAGGAGAATCGCGATGGCCGTGGAGATCAGGGCCGTGGGTACCCACCAGTGGCGAGCCCGGTAGACGGCAGCCGGGAAGCCCTGGCCCAGGAAACGCGTGACATCGCGCCATGAAGCGCGGCGGGTGCCGGTGACGGCGCTACGCGCGCGTGCCACGAGTTGGCTGAGCCGCCCTGTCAGCTGCGGGTCCGGCGCGCTGGACTGGATGAGGGACAGATGGGTGGCGGTGCGCTGGTAGAGGGCGACGAGTTCGTCGGCCTCGGCGCCGTTGAGGCGGCGCCGACGGCGGAGCAGGGCGTCGAGGCGATCCCATTCGGCTCGGTGTACGGAGACGAAGACGTCCAGGTCCATCGGGTCTGCCTGCTCCTCGGCTGGTTCGCTGACTGCTCGTCGTGAATGCTCTCGATCGCGGTCAGATAGTCGCACTGGGGCGCGATGTGCGCACAGCTTGGCAGACTTGCGGTTCCGGGGGCAGATCAGGGAAGGACGGCGGGCGTGAGTGAGCTGGTGACGGGCGAGGCGGTGGCGCTCGAACTGCGACCGGCGAGGCTGCCGAGCAGGGCGCTGGCCGTGTTGCTCGATCTCGTGGTGGTCATGGCCGCGTACGTCGTCGTCACCATCGCGGTGGTGGTGGCGACGGCCTCGCTGGACGAGGCCGCGCAGGTGGCGCTGTCGATCGCGACGTTTCTGCTGGTGCTGGTCGGCGGGCCGATCGCGGTGGAGACGCTCAGCCATGGGCGCTCGCTGGGAAAGCTGGCCTTCGGGCTGCGCGTGGTGCGCGACGACGGTGGGCCGATCCGGTTCCGGCACGCGCTCGTGCGAGGTGCGATCGGTGTGGTCGAGATCCTGCTGACGTTCGGCGTGGTCGCCTGTATCGCCTCGCTGGTGTCGGCGCGGGGCCGGCGGCTCGGTGACGTGTTCGCGGGCACCCTGGTTGTACGTGAGCGAATACCCGCAGGTCGGGTCGGCTTTGTTCCACCGCCGCCGCCATGGCTGGCGGGACGGTTCGCCGAGCTGGATCTGTCGGCGGTGCCGGACGGGCTGTGGCTTGCGGTTCGGCAGTACCTGACCCGGATGGGGCAGCTCGATCCCCAGGTGGCGGCGGGGATGGCCCAGCAGCTCGCGGCCGACCTCGCGGCGCGGACGGCTGCCTCGGTGCCGCAGGACCTTCCGGCGGCCGCCTTCCTGGCAGCCGTGGTGCACGAGCGGCAGTCCCGTGAGGCCCGGCAGGCTTTCGGCGCTGCCGGTCTCCCCCCGCACGTGGCCGCATCCGGCGCACCGGCCGGTCATCAGCCGCCCGCGTCGGCCCAGCCGCCCGCGTCGGCCCAGCCGCCCGCTCCCCCTCAGCCATCCGACTCTGTCCAGCCGCAGGCTGCCGCTCGGCTGCCGCAGGCTCCGTCTGCGCCGTCGGCCGTATCTGGGCGGGACGAGCCGTCTGCCGACCGCCCGGCCACGGGTTTCGCACCGCCGGCGTAGAACGAGTCCGCGCGATTCTCTTCCGGCGTCCTCACCGTCCGACTCTGTTTCGGCGTCTCGGGCGGTTCCGGCGGTTTCTCCGGTCTCGGCGCTCAGACGAACGTCGACGGCGGTGACTGGAGGTCCTCCAGCTCCATTCCGGGTGCGGCCAGGACGACGTCCCCGGCGATGTGCACGGTGTGCCGCTCACCGGTGTCCAGGGCTGTGACCTGGTATTCGTCCACGGTCAGAGGGCCGTTGTCAGTGGCGTGTGCTTCGCTGTTCACCAGAGCCCAGGACTGGTCCACGGTGCGGGGGGCGAGGACCGGATCCGTGAAGGCGACCAGGCGTACGCGGGTGGCATCTGATGAGGGGGTGAGGCGAAGGAGACGGGCGGTGGCGATGAGGAACGCGGGGGAGGTGCCGGTGAAGGCGTGGGCGCGCACATTGCCTTCGGTGGCATGGGTTCCGGTGGGGTCGGTACGGACCCAGGTGACGCCGTCCAGGGCGGCACCGCGTACCTGCCACTCCCCCAGATGGAGTTCGAGGCGGATGGGGCGGCCGAGGTCGTCCAGAGCGAGGTCGACCGAGCCGCGGTGGTCGCCGGCGGGGCTGGTCAGCCGCGAGACATAACGCCAGCCGGACGGGCCGGGGGCGCACTGGAAGTGTTCTTCGCCGAGGGGGGTGTGATCATGCGGATCGTGGAGCGAATAACGGCCGCGGGGCATGGGGGTCCTGGTCGTGACGGGCCGGCGGTTCAGCCGGGCTGAAGGTCCGGCCGGAGAGCCGGCGGTGCCGGCCGGACGGGGCCACCGGACGGAGCCAAGGGGACAGGCCCCCGGCACGGGGGTGCGGGGGCCTGCCTCGGAGCTGCTGCCGGGGAGCGTGGCGGTGCACCGGTGTGCTCCCCGGCGGGCGGGAGTGCGGAATCGCCGGGTCAGTAGCGGTAGTGGTCCGGCTTGTACGGGCCGTCGACCTCCACACCGATGTACGCCGCCTGCTCCGGGCGCAGCGTGGTCAGCTTGACGCCGAGCGCGTCCAGGTGGAGACGGGCGACCTTCTCGTCGAGGTGCTTGGGCAGCACGTACACGCCGATCGGGTACTCGTCGGGCTTGGTGAACAGCTCGATCTGGGCCAGCGTCTGGTCCGCGAAGGAGTTGGACATCACGAACGACGGGTGACCGGTGGCGTTGCCCAGGTTCAGCAGTCGGCCCTCGGACAGCACGATGATCTTCTTGCCGTCCGGGAAGGTCCAGGTGTGGACCTGCGGCTTGACCTCGTCCTTGACGATCCCCGGCACCTGGGCGAGGCCGGCCATGTCGATCTCGTTGTCGAAGTGGCCGATGTTGCCGACGATCGCCTGGTGCTTCATCTTCGCCATGTCCGAGGCAAGGATGATGTCCTTGTTGCCGGTGGTGGTGATGAAGATGTCGGCGGTCTCGACGACCTCGTCCAGGGTGGTCACCTGGTAGCCGTCCATCGCCGCCTGCAGCGCGCAGATCGGGTCGATCTCCGTGACGATCACCCGGGCACCCTGGCCGCGCAGGGACTCGGCGCACCCCTTGCCCACGTCGCCGTAGCCGCAGACCACGGCGGTCTTGCCGCCGATCAGCGTGTCCGTGGCTCGGTTGATGCCGTCGACGAGGGAATGGCGGCAGCCGTACTTGTTGTCGAACTTGGACTTGGTGACGGCGTCATTGACGTTGATCGCCGGGAAGAGGAGGACGCCGTCGCGCTGCATCTCGTACAGGCGGTGGACGCCAGTGGTGGTCTCCTCGGTGACGCCACGGATCTCCGAGGCCAGCTGGGTCCACTTCTGGGGGTTCTCACCCAGGGTGCGGTGGAGCAGCTGGAGGATGACGCGGTGCTCGTCGGACTCGGCGGTCTCCAGGGCGGGGACCTCACCGGCCTTCTCGTACTCGACGCCCTTGTGGACGAGGAGGGTGGCGTCGCCGCCGTCGTCGAGGATCATGTTCGGGCCGCCGGTGGGGCTGTCCGGCCAGGTCAGCGCCTGCTCGGTGCACCACCAGTACTCCTCCAGGGTCTCGCCCTTCCAGGCGAAGACGGGGATGCCCTGCGGGTTGTCGGGAGTGCCGTTCGGACCGACGGCGACAGCGGCGGCCGCGTGGTCCTGGGTGGAGAAGATGTTGCAGGAAGCCCAGCGGACGCGGGCGCCGAGGGCGACCAGGGTCTCGATGAGCACGGCGGTCTGCACGGTCATGTGCAGGGAGCCGGTGACTCGGGCGCCGGCGAGAGGCTGGGCCTCGGCGTACTCCTTGCGGATCGCCATCAGTCCGGGCATCTCGTGCTCGGCGAGGGAGATCTCCTTGCGGCCGAACTCGGCCAGCGAGAGGTCGGCGACCTTGAAGTCCTGTCGGTTGTCGACAGTGGTCATTGCGAGCTGCTCCTCGGTGTCGGGTCGAGGTGGGTACGGCTGGTCTGCGCGGCGGCGGACACAGGGGTGCCCGAGAAGAGGACACAGGCATGCCCACGTACGCGCAGCGCAGTCCGTCGGAGGCCCTCTCTCCCTCGGTCGGTCCGCGTCGGACCGCCCGACCGCCATCAGCAGCGACGTCTGGCTCCGTCCCAAGCTACACCGGACGGGCCCGTCGGCCCCAGTCCGCCTCCGCGCCGTTCCAGCCGCCCGTGAGGCGGTTTCGAGGGACGGCGCGGGGGCAGGAACCGCGCCGACAGGGGTGCGGAAGCCGCGGAACGGGAGCCCACAGACCGTGATGAACGGGGATTTTCGCATCTTTGCACCGGGGACGCCTGGTGCAGGATGCAGGGGGATCGGGGCGGTTCCGGTCCTGGTCGCGAGGTGTCCGGACGGTGCCTCGTGCGAGAAGGTGTGAGGAGACAGACGTGAGCAGTCCGGCCGGCTCTCCCTCGACGGGTGGCCACGAAGACGAGCGGCGGCAGGTCAAGCTACTGGCGGTGACCGCCTGCCCGACCGGCATCGCGCACACGTACATGGCGGCGGAGAAGCTCGCGCAGGCCGCCGCGAGCCGTGGCATCGACATGAAGGTGGAGACCCAGGGATCCATCGGGGCCGAGAACGTCCTCGATGACAACGATGTCAGAGACGCGGACGGGATCATCGTCGCCGCCGACAAGGACGTCGACCTGAGCCGTTTCGCCGGCAAGCGGGTACTGACGGTCGGGGTCGCCGAGGGCATCCACCATCCAGAGCAGCTGATCGAGCGGGTGCGGTCGGCGCCCGTGCACGCGCCCGGCGGGGCCGGGGAGGGTTCGGCGGCGGTGGTCTCCGGTGGCGGCCGGGAGCGGGGGCCGGTGTACAAGGCGCTGATGAACGGCGTGTCGTACATGATCCCGTTCGTGGTCGTGGGCGGTCTGCTGATCGCGGTGTCGCTCGCGCTCGGGGGCCATGCCACGGCCAAGGGCTATGTGATCCCGGACGGCACCTTCTGGGCGCATGTCAACGCGATCGGCGGGATCGGGTTCCAGCTGATGATCCCGATCCTGTCCGGCTACATCGCCTACGCGATCGCCGATCGGCCCGCGCTGGTGCCGGGCATGATCGGCGGCTGGATCGCCAACACGGGTGCGCTGTACGACTCCAAGGCGGGCGCGGGATTCATCGGGGCGATCGTGACCGGGTTCCTCGCCGGGTACCTGGTGCTGGGGATCAAGAAGGTGCGTGTGCCGAGGTTCGTGCAGCCGATCATGCCGATCATCGTGATCCCGATCGTCGCCACGACCGTGCTCGGGCTGTCCTTCATCTACGTCATCGGCAAGCCGATCTCCTGGGTGTTCGAGCATCTGACGAGCTGGCTCGGCGGGATGACGGGGACGAGCGCGATTCTGCTCGGCGCGATTCTCGGGCTGATGATCGCGTTCGACATGGGCGGGCCGGTGAACAAGACGGCGTTCCTGTTCGGGGCCGGGCTCATCGCCAGCGGCAACCAGACGGTGATGGGCATGTGCGCGGCCGCGATCCCGGTGATGCCGCTCGGCCAGGGGCTGGCCACGTTGATCCGGCGGCGGCTGTACAGCGAGCAGGAGCGGGAGACGGGGCTCGCGGCGCTGTTCATGGGTTGTTTCGGTATCTCGGAAGGTGCGATTCCGTTCGCGGCGGCGCGGCCTGCGCAGGTGATTCCGGCGAACATGCTGGGCGGGGCGGTGGCCGGTGCGGTGGCCGGGCTGGCCGGGGTGAAGGACGCGGTGCCGCATGGAGGGCCGGTCGTGGCGGTGCTGGGGGCGGTGAGCGGGGTGCCGATGTTCTTTGTCGCCGTGGTGATCGGGTCGGTGGTGACTGCGTTGGCGACCGTGGCGTTGGTTGATGTGAGTGGGCTTCGGGGGCGTGCGGGAGCGGTTGGTGCGGCCTCGGGGATGGGTTCGGAGGCGACTTCGGGTGCGGGTTCCGGGGTGGTGGGGATGGGGTTCCGGCCCGCACCACCCGTGCGGCAATCGTCCTCGGGTGCGGGTGGCGCCGGTGCGGGGGCTTCAGCGTCGGAGGGCGCGTCGACAGGCGGCGCCGGTGAGGGGCCTTCTGCGTCGGGGGATGTGCCGGTGGGTGCGGGGCGCGCCGGGGAAGGGGCTGCCGCGTCGGATGTGTCGGCGGGGGTGCTCGTGCCCGGGCAGGCTGGGGCGGGAGCCTCGGTGGCCGGTGCTGATGCCGTGGTTTCGGGGAGCTCGGTCCGGGTGGGAACCGTCGAGGATTCCGAGGGTGCCGGGCAGCCGGAAGGGGCACGGGACGCCGGGCGGGCTGCAGACACCGCGGCTGCGGACCATGGGCCCGCGGTGTTGTCCGGCCATCTCGATGCGCGGACCGTGAAGTCGGCGCTCCAAGCCGTGGAGAAGGAGGCCGCCGTCCGGGAGATGGCGGAGTTGCTCGCGGGGAGCGGACGCGTCACCGATGTGGACGAGCTGGTGGCGACGGCGCTGCGGCGCGAGGAGCAGGGAACGACCGGGCTGGGTGAGGAGATCGCGGTCCCGCACGCCAAGACTGACGCGGTGACCGCGCCGGTCGTCGGCTTCGCCCGGTCCGCCGAGGGGGTCGAGTGGGGTTCGCTGGACGGTACGAAGGCCCGGCTGGTCTTCATGATCGCCGTACCGGAGGCGGCCGCGGGTGACGAGCATCTGCGGATCCTCGCGCTGCTCTCCCGCAAGCTGATGGATCCCGGTTTCCGGGAGCGGCTGCTGGCGGCGCCGGACGAGGGCGCGATGCTCGACGTGCTCGGTGAGGTCGGGTGAGTTGAGGAGACGGAACCGAGGGAGCTGAGAAAGCCGGGGGATGCGGGAAGGGCGTGCGGTCCCTGGTGCCCTGAGTTCCAGGGATCTGCAGACCCACGGCAGAACCGGCCTGCGTAAGCCCGCCCATGCCGCCCACGCGTGCACCCGAACCGGCACCCACACCGGAACCACGCAACCGGATCATGCGCCCGCACCACACCCGCATCGAACCGGCCCCCGCGTCGCGCACCGATACGCACACCGCGCCCCCCGACACACACCGCACCGCGCGCCCACACCCCGAACCAGACCCACGCCCGCGCACCGCACCCACACCCCGAACCGGCACCCACACCCCACGTCAGAGACCCCGCCGCACAGCGTGTTCGAAGAGTGGCGCTATTGTCCGCGCGCCGGATGAGGTGCTCGGGAAGGCGGGACGTGGTGGGTAGCAGGCGGGGGCGGGGGCTCGGGGTGGCGGCGCTTGTGGTGGGGGTGCTGGGGGTGGTGCCGGCGGTCGGCGGATTTGTGTATGTGCGGGACGCCTACGGGGTCTCCACCGTGGGGGGCAGCAGCATGACGCCGACGTACGGGCAGGGTGACCGGGTCGTCTGGGAGCGTGTCGGCGGGAGCGAGGTGCGGCGCGGGGACGTCGTGGTGTTCACGCCGCCGGAGTCGTACGGGGTCGACGGGCCTCTGATGAAGCGGGTCATCGGCGTGGGCGGGGATCGTGTGCGGTGCTGCACGCTCGTGGGTTCGCGGGAGCGGGTGACCGTGAACGGGAAGCCGATCGAGGAGCCGTACGTGTACGGCGGGGACGCCGACGGGGCGCACAGGCCCTATGACGTGACGGTGCCCAAGGGGCGGCTGTTCCTCCTGGGCGACTACCGCGCGAACTCCAACGACTCGCGGTTCCACCCGGACGAGCAGGGCGGGACGGTCGCCGGGAACGCGGTGCTGGGCCGGGTGACGGATGACCGCGCAGTGCCTGCTCTGCTGGTGGCGGCCATGCTCCTCGGGCTGGTGCTGCTGCTCACCGGCGTCGGCCTGGGCATCGGTTTCCTCGCCGTACGGCGGCGGAGGGCACCGCAGTTCCCGCAGATGCCCTGGCCGGTGCAGCCTCCCCGGGGCTGAGGTGTCTCAGTGGCCGACGGCGTGCGGGTTCGGGCCGCCCGGGGTGGCCTCCGGGTCCGGGCCCTTGGCCGCCTCGGCCTCACTGTAGATGTCCGGTTCCAGGTAGATGACGCGGGCGATGGGGACGGCGGCGCGGATGCGGGCCTCGGCGGCGTTGATGGCGTGGGCGATCTCGGCGGCCGTGTCGTCGTGCTGGACGGCGATCTTGGCGGCGATCAGCAGTTCCTCGGGGCCGAGGTGGAGCGTGCGCATGTGGATGACGCCGGTGACGGTGTCGCCGTCGACCGTCGCCTCCTCGATCTTCTTGATCACGTCCGGGCCGGCCGCCTCGCCCAGCAGCAGCGACTTGGTCTCGGCGGCCAGGACCAGGGCGATGCAGACGAGCAGGACACCGATGCAGACCGTGCCGACGCCGTCCCAGACGCCGTTGCCGGTGAGGACGGCCAGGCCGACGCCGAGCAGGGCCAGGACGAGGCCGATCAGTGCGCCGAAGTCCTCCAGCAGGACGACGGGCAGCTCGGGGGCCTTCGCGCGGCGGATGAACTGCGCCCAGCTCAGTCTGCCGCGCAGCTCGTTGGACTCCTTGATGGCCGTGCGGAAGGAGAAGCCCTCGGCGATGACCGCGAAGACCAGGACGCCCACCGGCCAGTACCAGTCCTTCAGTTCGTGCGGGTGGCTGATCTTATCGAAGCCCTCGTAGATGGCGAACATGCCGCCGATCGAGAACAGCACGATCGAGACCAGGAAGGCGTAGATGAAGCGCTCGCGGCCGTAGCCGAAGGGGTGCTGCGGCGTCGCCTGGCGCTCGGCCTTCTTGCCGCCGATGAGCAGCAGGAACTGGTTGCCGGAGTCGGCGAGCGAGTGGACGCCCTCGGCGAGCATCGAGGAGGAGCCGCTGAACGCGAACGCCACGAACTTCGACGCCGCGATCGCGAGGTTGGCGCCGAGTGCCGCCACAATCGCCCTGGTACCGCCTGACGCGCTCATGTGTCCGCGTTGTCCCTTCGCCTCTGTAGCCCTCGGGGCTTTGCCCGGCCTTTGCCGGTAGGCCATTCTTGCAGCCCGGCCGGGCAGCACCGCGTCAGGTATCCACAACCTCGGTCATACGATCACACCGCCGGATATCCCGTCACACGATCACCGTGGCACGGAAGACCGTGCCCGCGCCCGAGATCTCCGCCGTCTCGCCGGCGGGGACGAAGACCGACCGGCCCGGGCTCAGCTCGTGCTCGCCGGCGCGGACCGAGCCGGCCGTGCAGAGCAGGATCTGCGGGGTGTCGAGGGTGAGGTCGCGGGCGGCGGCGCCCTCGGGGAGGACGTACCGGGAGAGGCGGAACTCGTCGATCGGCGTCTCGTAGACCTCCTCGCCGGCCGGGGAGGCCTCGGGGCGCAGCACGCCCGGGTCGCCCGCCTCGAAGCGGACGACGCGCAGGAGTTCGGGGACGTCGACGTGCTTCGGGGTCAGTCCGCAGCGCAGCACGTTGTCGGAGTTGGCCATGATCTCGACGCCGAGACCGCTGATGTACGCGTGCGGGATGCCGGCGCCGAGGAACAGTGCCTCGCCGGGCTGCAGGCGCACGTGGTTGAGCAGCATGGCCGCGATGACGCCGGGGTCGCCCGGGTAGTGCTGGGCGAGGTCGGCGTAGGGGGCGTACTCACCGCCGAGGCGGGCGCAGGCGGCGCTCGCCTCGGCGACGGTCTGCGCCATCTCCGCCGGGTCGGCGGTCAGGATCGCGGTGAGCACCTCGCGCAGGGCCGCGTCCTCGGGCCGGGCGTGCAGCAGGTCGACGTACGGCTTGAGGGAGGCGACGCCGAGTGCGTCGAGCAGGTCGGCGGCCCGGACCGGGTCGCGGAAGCCGCACAGGCCTTCGAACTCGGTGAGCGCGCAGATCAGTTCGGGCTTGTGGTTGGCGTCCTTGTAGTTGCGGTGCGGAGCGTCGATCGGGATGCCGCGGCGCTCCTCGTCGGCGTACCCCTCCTTCGCCTGCTCCAGGTTGGGGTGCACCTGGAGGGAGAGGGGCGCGCCGGCGGCGAGGATCTTGAGGAGGAACGGCAGGCGCGGGCCGAACTTCGCCACGGCCGCCTTGCCCAGCTCGCGCTCCGGGTCGGCGTCGATGACGTCGACGAGCGTCCCGCGCGCGGTGCGCGAGGGCGCTCCGGGGTGCGCGCCCATCCACATCTCCGCCTGCGGTTCACCGGTCGGCTCGACGCCGAGGAGGTGCGGGATGGCGGTGGGGGAACCCCAGGCGTAGGGGCGGATGGTGTTGTCGAGGCGGTCCATGTGTCTTCTCTGTCTCCGTACGTACGGCTGCCGAGCCGACGCCGGCGCCGGTTGCCGTGCTGATGGTGGGCGCGGGTGTTCCGGCCCGTAGCCAGATCAGGCCCTCGAAGCGAGCGCCAGGTAAACAGCGGCGAAATCCGTGACGGCGATCAGTTCCGCGAGCGTCTCCAGTTCGCCGCCTTCCTCCGGTTCGAGTTCGCTGATCGGCGTGTCGTGGCTGAGGGCCAGGTCACGGGCGGCGGGGGCGGCGGTGAGGCCGCCGATCGGGCGGTCGCGGAGCAGCACCACGCGCGCGTGCAGCGCGGGGGGCTCCTCGACGCGGTCCCGGAAGAAGTCGTCGGGGTCGGCGCTGGCGGCCAGCGGGCCGGCCAGCAGGGCGCTGTGCGCGGAGAGCGCCTCGGGGAGCTCGGCGACGAGCGCGGGGCGGCCGGCGAGTTCGGCGAGGGCGGCGGCGAACCGACGGCCGGCGGGGCCCGCCGAGGACCCTTCCGTCCACAGCACGGGCAGCGCGTCGGCGAGTTCGGCGGCGAGGGTCTTGGCCGGGTTGCTGTAGGTCGCGATGGCGGGGCCGCAGCGCTCGGCGATGTGGTCCAGGCGGTCGGCGACCTTCTCCAGGGCGTCCGGCGGGGCGCTGATCAGTCCGACCCGGTCCAGCAGCGCCAGCAGCGGGGTGAGCAGCGCCCAGAAGACGCCGGGGGCGGACGCGGCGAGCGGTTCCTCCTGGTCGTACGGCGCCGTCGCCATCGGTACGAACAGGCCGTGGGCGCCGGCGACCGCCTCCGCGAGCGGGGTGCGGGCCGGGGCCACGGCGACGACGGAGACGCCGCGGCGGTAGGCCTGGTCGGTGAGGAGGGACAGGCT
This sequence comes from Streptomyces puniciscabiei, assembly GCF_006715785.1. Classification (NCBI taxonomy): domain Bacteria; kingdom Bacillati; phylum Actinomycetota; class Actinomycetes; order Kitasatosporales; family Streptomycetaceae; genus Streptomyces; species Streptomyces puniciscabiei. The sequence continues at coordinate 3,995,328 of NZ_VFNX01000001.1, read as the reverse complement.
CGGTTCGGTGCCGTCCGGGGTGGCGATCAGCAGCAGGTCCACGGAGCCCGCCCAGCCGGGGAGCTCCCAGCGCAGGGCGCCGGCGGCCGGGGCCACGCCGGTCGGGGCCAGGCGGACCACGGGGCTGCCGACGCCGGCCAGGGTGCCGAGGAGGTCGGCGGTGTGGGTGGCGGCGGCACCGGGGCCGGCGATGAGGACGGCGCGGGGGCGGCCGTCGGGCTTGAGCTCGCCGACGCCGGCCTCGCCGGCGTGCCGGGCGGCGGTGCGGACGCGGGCGCCCGCCTCGGCGGCGCCGCGCAGCAGGCCTCGGCGGTCGGCCTCGGCGAGGCCCTCCGGGGTGTCGAGCAGCGATTCGTCCAGCATGGGCGGGTTGCCTCCGATCGCCGGGGTCCTGTGCGGGGTGTCTACGACGTGACAGGCGTCGTCACGCGGGGCGGCGGGCCTCGTCCACGAGGAGGACCGGGATGCCGTCGCGGACCGGGTAGGCGAGGCCGCAGTCCTGGCCCGTGCAGATCAGCTCGGTGTCCTGCTCCTTGAGGGGGGCGTGGCAGGCCGGGCAGGCGAGGATCTCCAGGAGGCCGGCTTCGAGCGGCATGGGGTGTCCCTTCGAGGGCGGATGCATGTCTGTGGATGTGCCTGGTCAGCGTACCGCTGGAGCACGCGCTGAGCCGGGCTGCCGGTGCCGTCCAGGGGGCTCCCGCCCCCTGGACGCCGTTGCCCGGCCGGTCAGCCCCGGATGATCGCCAGGGCCTCGTCCCTGATCTTGGCCATCGTGGCCTCGTCCTTCGCCTCGGCGTTCAGGCGGAGGAGCGGCTCCGTGTTGGAGGGGCGGACGTTGAACCACCAGTCGGCGGCGGCGACCGTGAGGCCGTCGAGGTCGTCCAGGGTGACGTCGGCGCGGTTCTCGTACGCCGAGCGGATCGCGGCGAGGCGGGCGGACTGGTCGGCGACGGTGGAGTTGATCTCGCCGGAGCCGGTGTAGCGGTCGTACTGGGCGACGAGGCCGGACAGCGGGCCCTCCTGGCCGCCGAGGGCGGCGAGGACGTGCAGGGCGGCCAGCATGCCCGTGTCGGCGTTCCAGAAGTCCTTGAAGTAGTAGTGCGCGGAGTGCTCGCCGCCGAAGATGGCGCCGGTGCGGGCCATCTCGGCCTTGATGAAGGAGTGGCCGACGCGGGTGCGGACCGGGGAGCCGCCGTTCTCCTTCACCACCTCGGGGACGGTACGGGACGTGATCAGGTTGTGGATGATCGTGCCCGTGCCGCCGTTGCGGGCGAGTTCGCGGGCGGCGACCAGGGCGGTGATCGCGGACGGGGAGACCGGGTCGCCGTTCTCGTCCACGACGAAGCAGCGGTCGGCGTCGCCGTCGAAGGCGATGCCGAGGTCGGCGCCCTCCTCCGGGACCCGCTTCTGCAGGTCCACGAGATTGGCCGGGTCGAGCGGGTTGGCCTCGTGGTTCGGGAAGGTGCCGTCCAGTTCGAAGTACATCGGGACGAGGGTCAGGGGCAGGCCGGCGAAGACCGAGGGGACCGTGTGGCCGCCCATGCCGTTGCCGGCGTCGACCACGACCTTGAGCGGGCGGATGGAGGTCAGGTCGACCAGGGAGCGCAGGTGCGCCGCGTAGTCGTCCAACGTCTCACGGGTGGTCAGGGTTCCCGGCTCGGCCACCGGCTCCGGCGCGCCCGACTCCAGCCACCGCTCCACGAGTTCGCGGATCTGCGCGAGACCGGTGTCCTGACCGACCGGGGCGGCGCCCGCGCGGCACAGCTTGATGCCGTTGTACTGGGCCGGGTTGTGGGAGGCGGTGAACATGGCGCCCGGCAGGTTCAGCGCGCCCGAGGCGTAGTACAGCTGGTCGGTGGAGCAGAGGCCGATCTCGGTGACGTCCACACCGCGGTCCGCCGCGCCGCGTGCGAAGGCGCGGGTGAGACCGGGGGATGAGGGCCGCATGTCGTGGCCGACGACGATGGCCGCCGCACCCGTCACCTCCGCGAAGGCGGCGCCGAAGAGCCCGGCCAGCGACTCGTCCCACTGGTCCGGAACCACTCCTCGTACGTCGTACGCCTTCACGATCTGCGACAGATCAGCAGTCACGGCCAACCCTCCTGAAAGTCCTATGGCTGCCCACAAACTACCTGTCGGGGGTAAGTGGGAGGTGTGCGGACACCATGTGGACGCCCAGTCGTAACCGGGCGGGGTGCGGTGCGCCGGCCCGACGGCCGTGCGGGCGGGCTCAGTTGTCCGGGGAGCGCAGGACTCGAAGGTGGCCGCGGCGGGCGACTTCCATGGGGTCCGCCGTACGGGCTCCGCCGCCGCCCGCCTCGGCCGCGCGTTCCTGGGGGCGGGCCGCCTCGCGCACGGCGTTCGCAAGCGCTTCCAGGTCGTCTCCGCTGGGCCGCGCGGGGGCGGAGCCGTCGAGGAGGCGGACGACCTCCCAGCCGCGGGGGGCGGTGAGGCGCTCGGAGTGCTCGGCGCACAGGTCGTAGCAGTGCGGTTCGGCGTAGGTGGCGAGCGGGCCGAGGACCGCGGTCGAGTCGGCGTAGACGTACGTCAGCGTCGCGACGGCGGGTCGGCCGCAGGCGGTGCGCGAACAGCGACGTACAGGGCTCACGACGTTGGACGGTACCGCACTCTTGAGCGGGCCGCGACGACTCTCCACCAGGTCACTCCACCGTGTCGTGCTGTGAAACACCCCACACACCCCTTCGGGGAGGCCCCGTTGACCTGCGTGGACGGGTTCTCCGCGGGTTTTGCGCGCGGCTCGGTACGGTCATGAGCCGGCACAAACACCGTCAATTGCCTTGAGTTCGGCGGTCTTGGAGGGTTACGGAAACGAGCCAGACGTTGGCCGGAATGGTCAATCTGCGACTTGTGAGCGGACAGGGCCGATCGGAGTCGAACGGGGCCGATCGGCGGCGGGCCGATCGGCGGCGCCCCGGTCGGCCGGAGAGGGGCGTCTGATCGGCCGAGGCGGGGGCGTGATCGGACCGCTGTGGGGTGGCGCCGGCCGGGCTTGGCTCGTCGGGCGTGGCCGGTCGGCGTGGGGTGACGAGGGGGGTGAGGGGCGGGTTGCCGTGTGGGGCCGGGCGGGGAGAACGTGCGGGGACTACGCTTCACCAGTGATGGACAACCGTGTACCGCCCCGTGCCGCCGGCCCCGGGCCCCGTCGCCGTGATCGTCACGGACGGGGCATGCGGGGGCCGATCGCGCCGCCGCAGGTGCCGCTGGCGGCCAGCCGTGCCGATGCGTTCGCCGACCTGGTGCAGGACTCCGTGGAGCGTCTCGAGCGGCGGTGGCCGCAGCTCGCCGACATCGATTTCCTCGTGCTGGAGGTGCCCCGGCTGGAGGGGCGGGGTGAGCAGGTGTGGAGTGACGAGGCCGTGCCGCTGGGCGGGGTCGTTCCCGCGCGGGACGGGCGGCCGGCGCGGGTCGTCGTGTACCGGCGGCCGGTGGAGATCCGCACCAAGGGGCGGGATGAGCGGGCCGCGCTCGTGCACGAGGTGGTCGTGGAGCAGGTGGCCGAGTTGCTCGGGCTGACTCCGGAGACGGTGGATCCGCGGTACGGCGAGGACTAGGCCCTGCGGGGCTTTGCGGGGTACGGCGGTGTGGGTGCCCTGTGCTGCGCGGCTTTGCGGGCTACGGCGGTGTGGGTGCCCTGTGCTGCACGGCTTTGCGGGCTACGGCCGTGTGGGTGCCCTGTGCTGCGGGGTGCCCGGCGCTGAGGCGCGGCAGGGTCGGTTTGCTTGCCCGCGCTTGCGGGGTGCCCGGCGCTGTCGCTGGCCGACGGGACGTTTCGCTTGCCCGCGCTTGCGGGGTGCCCGGCGCTGTCGCTGGCCGACGGGGCGTTTCGCTTGCCCGCGCTTGCGGGGTGCCGCTGCGCCCACCCGTGCCGCCCCAGCGGCACGACTGCCCGCAGCTACGCGGGTACGAGCACCCCAGCCGCACGACCGGCCGCAGCTACGACGGCATGGTCGAGCCGCTGCCTCCGCGGACCCTCACCCGGGCTCGCCCCCCTCGGCCCGCACAGCGGCGCTGCGAGGTGGCGCTGTCACTTCTGCAGGACCGACAAGTCCTCCGTCGTCGTCGGTACCGCCACCATCCCCCGGTCGTTCGGGAGGGTCTGGATGGTGAAGCCGGGGATGCCGGACTCTGTGGCGGAGAGGGTGCGGGAGGCGTAGACCGGGCCGCCGGAGACGGTTTCGACGGTGAGGGAGTAGGTGCCCTTGAGGCCGGAGGGGACGGGGACGGCCACGTTTTCGGTGGTGCCCGACTTGATCGTGTAGGTCTTCGTCGTCGGCGTACCGCCCTCGCTGCCCGCCGACGCGGTGACCTTGACCGTGGCGGTGGCGGTGGGCGCGGTCAGGGCGAGGGTCGTGCCCTTGGCGCTGTTGTCGGACGAGGTCGCGCGCGTGCCGACGGGGGCGGTGGCCGGGATGAACGCCGTTTCCTGTTTGTCGCCCTTGCCCCGGACCACCTGGAGGGCCGCCACCACCGGGACCGACTGGTCCGTGGGGGTGAGGACGAGGGAACCCGCCTCGCCGCGGGTCACTTCGCCGAGGTCGGCCGTGGTCGTCATGCCCGACTTCACGTGCAGGGTCTCGTTGCCCGCCGGGGTGATCAGGCCGTCCGGTGAGGCCAGGCGGACCTTCAGGTCAGCGTCCTCGCCGCCGGGAGTGAAGGCGATCAGGCGGACGTCGGTGGCGTCCTTCGGGATGCCGGGCAGGACCAGGCTGCCGGCCGGGTCGGCGGACGCGGCCAGCCAGTCGCCGCCCGCCTTGTCGTCCAGGGCCTGCACCGCCGCGCCGACCCGGCCGCTGCGCACGCTGACGTGCACGGTCAGGTCGGCCTGCTGGACGTCGGTGAGCGTGGACAGCAGGATCGGCTTGCTCGCGTGCGCGGGGACCGTGAGGTTCTCGCCGAGCGGGGACTTGACTGCGCCGTCCTTGCCGTACAGCTCGATGTCGACGACCGCGGCGGAGTCGTCCGGGTTGGTCAGGTGGACGTAGTCGGTGCGGGTGCCGGCCGTACTGGCGCCGGGGAACCAGAAGTCGGTGTCCGCCGCGGTGCAGTTGACGCCCTGCAGGCCGCGGCCGGTGCCGGCGGCGACCTCGGTGGTCTCCTGGATGGTCCAGCCGGGCGCGAACCTCCCGTCGGCGGTGCCGATGAGCGCGGGCGCGTCGGCGCCGGAGGCGTCACCGGTGACGGGGGTGCCCGGGGCCTTCGGGGTGAGCACCGGCTGGGTCGCGGTCTTCTTACCCCCCTTGGAGCCCTTGGCGCCCTTGCTCGTCTGCGAGGTGTTGGTGCCGTCCGCCGAGTCCGCAGCGGCCGCCTGGAGTTGGGCCTTGCCGCTGCTGGGCGTGCCCGGGGTGACGGGCGTGAACGACGTGTACGAGGTGTCGGCGATGTCCGAGATGCTCGGCGCCGGGCACAGCAGGCTCGTGCGCTGGACCGGCAGGTTCGCGGCCACCTTGGGGGCGGAGGCGCCGGAAGCGGCCGGACCGTCGAACGCGGCGAACGCGGTGACGGCGGCCAGCGCGGTGCCGGCGGCGATCAGGGACAGGGTGGTGCGGTTCACTGCTGGCTCCCGTCGGGGCGCTCGCTGCCGGTGCCGTGGGGGTGCTGGGCCGGGTCGTAGCCCTGCTGGGCGGGGTCGTACGCCGGGTCGTAGCCCTGCTGGTAGGCGGTCGGGTCGTACGGCATCCCCTCGGCCGTACCGCCGTAGGCGTACGGGTCGTACTGGCCCTGGCCCGTCTGGTACGGGTCGGCTGCCTGGTACGCCTGCTGGTCGTAGCCGGAGGGCGGGTACTGGCCGCCGGCCTGGTACTGGTCGGCTCCGTAGCCGGCGTATCCGGCGTTCGCGTACGAGGCCTGGTCCCAGTCGTCGTACGACTGCTGCTGCGGTACGGCGGCCGGGGGCTCCTCGGGCAGCGGCGGTCCGGCGGGCTGCTCGTCGGTGGCCTGTTCCTCGGCCTGGGCGCGCAGCCGGCGGGCGCGGCGGCCCTCGCCCGCGGTGGCCTGGGCGGGCAGCGGCTCCTCCTCGGGCAGGTCGTCGTCGACGTCGCGGCGGCGGCCGGGCAGGGCGAGGACGACCAGGACGACGGCGAGCGCCCCCTGGGCCCACAGCCAGGCGGTGTGGGTGATCGGGTCGCTGTAGGTGACGTCCAGCCTGCCGCCCTCGGCGGGCAGTTGGAAGCCCTGGGCCCAGCCGCCGACCGTGGTGCGGGTGAGCGGTTTGCCGTTCAGGGTGGCCGTCCAGCCGTCGGCGGCGGTGTCGGCGAGGCGCAGGACGCGGCCGTCCGAGCCGGCCGGGATGGTGGTGTGGATCTCCACCGGTCCGGCGGTGACCGGCTGGGCCGTGCCCGATCCGCCGGCGGGCACGATCGCGGCGCGGGAGACCTCCTGGTCGACGCGGTACAGGGCGCCGCCGTTCTGCTGGCTGAGCCGGGTCAGACCGGGGGTGGTGTCGAGGACGCGGGTGATGTCGCGGGGCGCGCCCTTGTGGACGAGGACGTAGCGCACGGCGAAGCCGCCGAGTTCGTCCGCCTGGTCGGCGCCGGAGCCGGCGACGAGGTTGGCGACGACCTTGTCCAGCCGGGTGTTCTGGCCGTCGGCGGCGCTGATCTCGGCGTCGCCCATGCGGGCGCCGGAGCCGCGGACCAGGCTGTAGCGCACGCGCGCGGGGGAGTCGCTGTCCAGGATCAGGGTGCGGGCCCGGTCGCCGGTGGTGGAGTCCTCGGCGACGAACGCGGGCACCTGGGTGGGGTCGCGGCGCTCCAGGGGGCCGTCGGCGCCGCGGATCATCCAGCCGGCGGCGACGAGCAGCGGGCCCGCGGCGCAGGCGAAGGCGATCAGGGCGGCGACCGGCTGGCGCCAGCCGAAGCTCTGCTCGGCCACACGCGCGCGTGCGCCGTCGGCGCCCAGGGCGGCGGCGGCCAGCAGGGCGATGCCGTAGACGAGGGTGGCCGGTCCGGCCCAGGCGGACCTGTTGGACAGGGCGGCGAAGACGAGGCCGGCCAGGGCGACGGCCCAGGCGGTGCGGATGCCGAGCTGCCGCTCGGAGCGCAGGAGTGCGGCGAGGGCGGCGAGGACGATGCCGAGGAGCATCAGGCCGTGCACGGTGCCGGGGCCGCCGGGGCTGGCGCCGAGCAGGTCGAGCGCGGAGGCGGACGAGGTGCCGTAGGCCAGGCCGGCTTCCTTGAAGAAACCGGTTGGGAGCAGGGTCAGCGACCAGGGGGCGAGGACCAGCAGCGGGGTGCCGAGCTGGGCGAGGAAGCGCAGGGCGTGGGCGACGAGGTCACCGCGGCGCAGGACGAGCACGCCGATGCCGAGGAGCAGCGCGATCGGCCAGACGATCGGGGTGAAGGCGGTGGTGATGGTCAGCAGCAGCGCGTACGCCCAGGTGGCGCGCCAACTGCCGCGTGCGCCGGAGCGGTTCGCGAGGCCGCTCGCGGCGACACCCGCGCGTGCGATGAGCGGCAGCAGCACGGCGAGGACGGCGGTGCCGATGCGGCCGCCGGCCAGGGCGCCGGTCGTGGCGGGCAGGAAGGCGTAGACGACGGCCGCCCAGGCGCGCAGCAGGCGGGAGGTGACGAGGGGCCGGGAGGCGAAATAGGCGGTGAATCCGGCGAGCGGTACCGAAGCCACCAGCAGGACGGTGACGGCGAGTCCGGTGGAGCCGAACAGGAGCGTGGCGAGGGTCGCGAGGATCGCGAGGTAGGGCGGGGCGGACGGGGTGCCGCCCGCGCCCACCGGGTGCCAGCTGTCGGCGAAGCGGGACCACAGCTCGCCGGCGCCGGCCGGGGCGGGCAGCAGGGCGCCGCCCGCGAGCGCGCCGCCGCCGAGCAGGGCCCGGCAGGCGACCAGGGACATGAGCAGCAGGGCGAGGAAGAGCACGGGGCCGGGGTTGCGGGCGATCCGCTTGAGCCGGGCGAACTGCTCGACCTCCAGGAAGTCGGCGTCGTCGCCGCCGGGCCCGGACTCCACGGCGCCGCCGTGCCGGCCGGCCCGGAAGGTGTCGTCGGTTCCGCTGGTGAAGTTGGCGGCGAGCTGTTCCACGGTGGCCCGGACGGTGGCGCCGGGCGGCGGGAAGAGCCGGCGGAGCTCGGCCTTGTCGATCCGCGCGGGTCCGCGGCGGCGACGGCCGGCGATGATCCGCTCGGGCCGCAGCAGGACGCCCAGGAGGCCGCGGATCTCGTCGACGGCCTGGCCGGGCACCTTGCCGACGAGATAGGCGACGGTCCGCAGGAGCGTGCCGAAGACGAGCCGCACGAACGCCCAGGGGAGCGCGGCGCCACGGGTGTTGACGAGCAGGGTGTAGACGGCGCCCGCCTTGTCGACCTTGTGCGGGGAGGCGGCGGTGCGGCCCACGCAGTCGACGGTGCGCCGCTCGCGGGAGGCGGCCTCGGCGTGCCGCACGACGGCGTCCGGGGCGATCAGGACGCGGTGGCCGGCGGTGTGGGCGCGCCAGCACAGGTCGACGTCGTCGCGCATCAGGGGCAGCCGGCGGTCGAAGCCGCCGAGTTGTTCGAAGACGTCGCGGCGGATGAGCATGCCGGCGGTGGAGACGGACAGCACGGTGCGCACGTGGTCGTGCTGGCCCTGGTCCTGTTCGCGGCGGTCCAGGCCGGTCCAGCGGCGGCCGGAGTTGGCGATGGAGACGCCGACCTCCAGCAGTTGCCGGCGGTCGTACCAGCCGCGCAGCTTGGGGCCGACGACCGCCACGTCGTCGCGGCCCAGTTCGAGTTCGTTGTCGACGACACGCAGCAGTTCGGCGAGGGCGTCGGGTTCGGGGGCGCAGTCGTCGTGCAGCAGCCAGAGCCACTGGACGGGTTCGCCGTGCGGCAGTTCGGGCAGGTCGTAGGCGTCGTCGCGCCAGGTGCGCGTGACGGGGTCCCAGCCGCTGGGGCGCTTGAGGTACGGCAGCTCTTCGGGGGTGAGGACCGGGGCGGTGCGGCTCGCCTCCTCGACGGCCTGGCCGAAGCCGGTGCGGCGGGCCAGGTGCAGCACGTTGGCGTCGCCGAGGGCGTCGGCGAGCAGCCGGGCGGAGTCGTCCGCGCTGCCGGTGTCGGCCGCGACCGCGTGCTGGACGGGGCGCTCCTGGGCGAGGAGCCCGGCGAGGGCGTCGGGCAGCCAGCGGGCGCCGTCGTGGGAGACGAGGACCGCGGTCACCACGTGGCGCGGGAACTCAGGTGTGGCGGCGCCGGCTTGGGCTGCCGTATGGCTGTGCACGGACATCGAGGTACGGGCCCCGGTTCGATGGACTGCGGTGGACGCCCGCGCCCTCTCGGGAGCCGAGGGGACAGCGGGGCGTCTCGGACGAGCGACCACACTATCGGCTGACCATGACGACGGCCCGCCGCCTGTGGATAACCCACCGGCCACGGGCCGTTCGTGCTGTTTTGGCAGGAATGTGCGTGCGTGTACGCGGTCAGACGGCCGCCTTCTTCAGCCGGCGGCGCTCCCGCTCGGACAGGCCGCCCCAGATGCCGAAGCGCTCGTCGTTGGCGAGGGCGTACTCGAGGCACTCGGAGCGGACCTCACAGGCGAGGCAGACCTTCTTCGCCTCTCTGGTGGAGCCGCCCTTCTCGGGGAAGAAGGACTCGGGGTCGGTCTGGGCGCACAGCGCGCGCTCCTGCCAGCCGAGTTCCTCGTCCGCGTCGTCGACCAGCAGTTGCTGCACCAGCTCGGTCATGTGCGCCCCTCGTCTGTCTTTCGCGTCCCCGTGTGCGTTGCCGTTACCGATTTCGGCTGAACGACACGAGTGAAATTACAAGTGTGCTGCTCCGGGCGAGTCAAGCCGAGATCTGCTATTGAGCCCGTTATTCACTCTGCGGAACCAAGCCCATGCGGAAAGTGTTCAAATCGCCATAAACCGTGACACGCAGACGAGGGCCCGGAGGGGCGCCGGATCCCCGTACGGACATCTATACGAAGAAGGACGCCCTGGCGTTCGATCGCGTTCCGCGAGGCTTGAGCGCCTGGATGTGCCCCATGTGTCCCGGCATCCCGGTGAGCAAACCTTTCACCTCGGGGATGAACCGGAAGAGGTGAAACCTGTCCCACATGCCGGGCGCCGAGTTGACACTGCGGGTGTGAACCGATGTCCTATTGGGCATGCTCGCGAACTTGGCACTCACCTCGACCCGCACCGCCGGGTCCCTCGGTGCTGCCCGGTCCCGCTGTAGCTGTTGTCGCTGTTCCAGCTGTTGAGCCACACCCCGCTCCAGCTGCAGGCCGTGTCCCCCGGGACCGGCTCTTTCGTTTCTCCCTCCCCTCCGGTCCTTCCCTCCGGCCCTCTCTCACCGAGGAACCACCGCACCCATGAACAGCGACAACGACCTCCAGATCGCCGGCGACATCCTCGAAGTCCTGCACCTGCTCCAGCCGCCGCGCGAGCACCCGGCCACCGTCGCCGAGTTCGTGGGCCTCGCCCGCGCGATCGCCGCCGACCGCTCCCAGTGGGCGCACCTCGTCCGCTACGACGCGACGACCCGCTGGTACCACCGGCTGCGCACCGGCCCCGGCTACGAGGTGTGGCTGCTGAGCTGGGTGCCGGGGCAGGGCAGCGGGCTGCACGACCACGGCCGCTCCTCCGGTGTCCTCACCGTCCTGGAGGGGGCGCTGACCGAGCGCACCGAGCGCGGCACGCGCGCGTTGGCCGCGGGCGCGCAACGGGTGTTCGCGCCGGGCTACGTCCACGAGGTCGTCAACGACGCGCTGGAGCCGGCGGTCAGCCTGCACGTCTACTACCCGGGCCTGACCGAGATGCCCATGCACACCGCACCGCACTGCGAGGCTCGTCCGGTGACTGCCTGACGCGTTGTCGTACCCGCCTGCAAGACTTGGGGCCATGCGCATTGTGGTTCTGGCAGGCGGCATCGGTGGTGCCCGGTTCCTGCGCGGTCTGAAACGGGCCGTGCCGGACGCGGACGTCACGGTGATCGGCAACACCGGCGACGACATCCACCTCTTCGGGCTGAAGGTCTGCCCGGACCTGGACACGGTGATGTACACGCTGGGCGGCGGCATCAACGAGGAACAGGGCTGGGGGCGGTCCGACGAGACCTTCCACCTCAAGGAGGAGCTGGCGGCCTACGGCGTCGGGCCGGAGTGGTTCGGCCTCGGCGACCGGGACTTCGCCACGCACATCGTGCGGACGCAGATGCTCGGCGCGGGCTATCCGCTCAGCGCCGTCACCGAGGCGCTGTGCGACCGGTGGAGGCCGGGCGTGAAGCTGATCCCGATGACCGACGACCGCGTGGAGACCCATGTGGCCGTGGAGGTCGACGGCGAGCGCAAGGCGGTCCACTTCCAGGAGTACTGGGTACGGCTGCGCGCCTCCGTCCCGGCCCAGGCGGTCGTGCCGGTCGGCGCCGAGCAGGCCAAGCCGGCGCCCGGTGTGCTGGAAGCCATTGCCCAGGCGGACGTCATCCTCTTCCCGCCCTCCAACCCGGTCGTGTCCATCGGCACCATCCTCGCCGTGCCCGGCATCCGGGAGGCGATCGCGGACGCGGGCGTGCCCGTGATCGGCCTGTCCCCCATCGTCGGGGACGCGCCGGTGCGCGGCATGGCCGACAAGGTGCTCGCCGCGGTGGGCGTGGAGTCCACGGCCGCCGCGGTCGCGGAGCACTACGGCTCCGGCCTGCTGGACGGCTGGCTGGTCGACACGGTGGACGCGGCCGCGGTCGAGCGGGTCGAGGCGGACGGCATCCGCTGCCGGGCCGTACCGCTGATGATGACCGACGTCGACGCGGCCGCGCAGATGGCGCGGGAGGCGCTGGCGCTGGCCGAGGGGGTGCGGGGAGCGTGAGCGAGGAGCGCCCGGAGTTCACCGTACGGGCCCTGTCGGGCATCCCCGAGGTGCGGCCGGGCGACGACCTCGCCAAGCTGATCGCCGCGGCGGAGCCGGGCCTGGCCGACGGGGACGTGCTGCTCGTCACCTCCAAGATCGTCTCCAAGGCGGAGGGCCGCGTCGTGCGGGCGGCCGACCGGGAGGCGGCCATCGACGCCGAGACGGTCCGGGTCGTGGCCCGGCGCGGCACCCTCAGGATCGTGGAGAACCGGCAGGGTCTGGTGATGGCCGCCGCCGGGGTCGACGCCTCCAACACCCCCGCCGGCACCGTGCTGTTGCTCCCCGAGGACCCGGACGCGTCCGCGCGCGCGATCCGCGCGGGCCTGCGCGACGCCCTCGGCGTCGACGTCGGTGTGGTCATCACCGACACCTTCGGGCGGCCCTGGCGCGCGGGGCTCACGGACGTGGCGATCGGCGCGGCCGGGGTGCGGGTGCTGGACGACCTGCGTGGGGGCACGGACGCGTACGGCAATCCGCTCAGCGCGACCGTCGTCGCCACGGCGGACGAACTGGCCGCCGCCGGCGACCTGGTCAAGGGCAAGGCGGAGGGGCGGCCCGTCGCGGTGCTGCGCGGCCTGCCGCATGTGCTGGCCCCGGAGGACGGCGAGGGCGCGCGGGCGCTGGTGCGCGGCGCGCGGGACGACATGTTCCGGCTGGGCACGTCCGAGGCGGTCCGGGAGGCGGTGACCCAGCGGCGTACGGTCCGGGCGTTCACCGACGAGCCGGTGGACCCCGGCGCGGTACGGCGCGCGGTGGCGGCGGCGATCACCGCACCGGCCCCGCACCACACCACACCCTGGCGGTTCGTGCTGCTGGAGTCGGCGGAGTCCCGGACCCGGCTGCTGGACGCGATGCGGGACGCCTGGATCGCCGACCTGCGGCGGGACGGCAGGAGCGAGGAGTCCATCGCCAGGCGGATCCGCCGCGGGGACGTGCTGCGCAACGCGCCGTATCTGGTCGTGCCCTGCCTGGTCATGGACGGCTCGCACCACTACGGGGACGCGCGGCGGGACGGCGCCGAGCGGGAGATGTTCGTCGTCGCGACGGGCGCGGGCGTGCAGAACCTGCTGGTCGCCCTGGCCGGCGAGCGGCTGGGCTCGGCGTGGGTGTCGTCCACGATGTTCTGCCGGGACGTGGTGCGCGAGGTCCTCGGCCTGCCCGCCGACTGGGAGCCGATGGGCGCGGTGGCGGTCGGCCATCCGGCCGAGGAGCCGAGACCGCGGCCGGAGCGGGACGCCGGGGCGTTCATAGCGGTGCGGTGAGTCGCGCCGAGTTCGGCGTACGCGGCCGTAGCGCTCGTACGACCGCCTAGTCTCGAAGGACGGCACCGGCTCCCCTAGGACCTCACGTGGCAGGACGTTTCGCTCAGCGCCCCACGCGTACGACCGTGCGCGGTGGCCATGCCGGCGTGCCCGCGGGCGCCGCTGCCGGGATACCGCGGCAGGCCCCGGCTCCGGCGCGGGTGCGGCGGTGGGTGCCCGAGGGGCCGCTCGATCTCGGGCTGGTGCTCGGACCGCTGCGGCGCGGGCCCGCCGACCCCACCTTCCGGGCCACTGCGGACGGATCCGTCTGGCGGGCCAGCCGTACGCCCGCCGGGCCCGGCACCTTGCGGGTGCGGGCGTACGGCGGTGAGGTGCTCGGCGAGGCCTGGGGGCCGGGGGCGGAGTGGCTGCTGGACCGGCTGCCCGAGTGGCTCGGCGCGGCCGACGACCCGGAGGCGTTCGTGCCGCGGCACCGGGTCGTGGCCCTGGCCCGGCATCGGCGCCCGGGCCTGCGGCTGACGCGGACCGGACTGGTGCTGGAGTCCTTGATCCCCTCGGTGCTGGAGCAGAAGGTCACGACGGATGAGGCGTACCGGGCGTGGCGCTTGCTCGTGCGCAGGTTCGGTGAGCGCGCGCCGGGACCGGCGGGGGCCGCTCAGCGGCCGATGTTCGTGATGCCGGCGCCGCGGACCTGGGCGTTGATTCCCTCCTGGGAGTGGCACCGGGCCGGGGTGGACGACAAGCGGGCGTCGACGATTCTGCGGGCCGTACGGGTCGCCGCGCGGCTGGAGCAGGCGGTGACGATGCCGGCGGCCGAGGCGCAGGCGCGGTTGGAGGTCGTGCCGGGAATCGGTCCGTGGACGTCGGCGGAGGTGGTGCAGCGCAGTCATGGGGCGGCGGATGCGGTGACGGTCGGGGACCTGCATCTGCCGGGGATCGTGGGGTGGGCGTTGGCAGGGGACCGGCATGCCGACGACGCGGCGATGCTCCGCCTGCTGGAGCCGTATGCCGGGCAGCGGCACCGTGCCGCGCGGTTGATCCTGCTGAGCGGGAACGTGCCTGCGCGCCGGGCGCCGAAGATGCCTCGGGTGGACATCGGGCTGCTGTGAGGCGCCCTGAGCTGGGGGCTGCGGGGGGCTGCCGCCGGCCGACGGGGGTTTCACTTGCCGGCGCCGACGGAGTGCGGGGAGCTGCCGCGGCTCGGGGGTGGGTCACGCTTGCCCGCGCTCGCAGGGTGCCGCTGCGCCCACCCGTGCCGCCCCAGCGGCACGACTGCCCGCAGCTACAACGGCACGATGGCCGCTGCCGGGTGGGCGCCGGCCAAGCGGCACGACTGCCCGCAACTACAACGGCACGATGGCCGCTGCCGGGTGGGCGCCGGCCAAGCGGCACGACTGCCCGCAACTACAACGGCAGCGGCACGGCGTGCCCGCAGGGGTGGGGGTGCCATGGCGCCGACGGTGCTGCGGTTCCCCAGGGGCGCGGGGAACTGCGCGATCAGCCCTCACGCGCCCGCGCCCGGCTACCGCCCGGATCACCCGACCACCCGACCACCCGGACCAGCCGACCACCCGGACCACCCGACCAGCCGACCACCCGGACCACCCGACCGCACCAACCGCCCGACCGCCCGACCGCCCGACCGCCCGACCACCCGACCGCTCCTGAACCAGGGGGTCTGGGGCGCAGCCCCACAGGCGCCCCCCCAACGGCCGCTACTGGTCCGAGGAGAAGCGCACCGCGCCCGCCGGGATGTGGGCGTCGCACCACACGCGTACTCCCTCGCGGAGCTCGTTGTCGGCGCCGATGACCGCGCCGTCGCCGATGACCGCGCCGGTGAGGACCGTGCGTTCGCCCACGCGGGCCCCCGTGCCGATGAGGGAGTCGGTGATGACGGCGCCGGGCTCGATGACGGCGCCGGGGAGGACGGTCGAGCCGAAGACCCTCGCGCCCTCGGCCACGACCGCGCCCTCGCCGACCACCGTGCCGCCGGCCAGCTTGGCGTCCGGCGCCACCCTCGCCGTGGGCAGGACCAGCCGGTCGCCGCAGCGGCCGGGAACCGCCGGGGACGGGGCGCGGCCCAGGACCAGGTCGGCGGAGCCGCGGACGAACGCCGCCGGGGTGCCGAGGTCCAGCCAGTACGTGGAGTCGACCATGCCCTGCAGATGGGCGCCGGCCGCCAGGAGGCCGGGGAAGGTCTCGCGTTCCACCGAGACCGGCCTGCCCAGCGGGATGGTGTCGATCACCGAGCGGCGGAAGACGTATGCCCCCGCGTTGATCTGGTCGGTGACGATCTCCTCCGGCGTCTGCGGCTTCTCCAGGAAGGCGAGGACGCGGCCGTTCTCGTCCGTGGGGACCAGGCCGTAGGCCCGCGGATCCGTCACCTTCGTCAGGTGCAGGGACACGTCCGCCCCGGCCGACTCGTGCGTGTCCACCAGCGCCCTGATGTCCAGGCCCGTCAGGATGTCGCCGTTGAAGATCAGCACCGGGTCGTCAGGACCGGAGTGCAGACGCGAGGCCACGTTGCGGATGGCACCGCCCGTGCCGAGCGGCTCCTCCTCCGTCACGTACTCGATGCGCAGACCGAGGGAGGAGCCGTCACCGAAGTACGGCTCGAAGACCTCGGCCAGATAGCTCGTGGCGAGGACGATGTGGTCCACGCCCGCCGCTTTGGCGCGCGCCAGCTGGTGCGTGAGGAACGGCACCCCGGCGGCCGGGACCATGGGCTTGGGCGTGTGCACCGTGAGCGGACGCAGCCGGGTGCCTTTGCCGCCGACCAGGAGGATCGCTTCTGTCACCTGTCGTCTCTGCTTCCTGCCGGGACCGGCCGAACTACTCGTTTCACTCGTTTCGGCCGGTCAGTGTATGCAGACCGTAGCGGCGGCGCCCTTGACAACCACGCGGTTTCCCACGAGATCGGTGAGAGAACGGTGTGAGAGCGGCGCGCCCCCGAGGACGACGCTGAGCGCACAACCCCCCGCCGGCTCAGCGCCCCTGGTAGCGCGCCGCGCTGGAACGGGCCGTACCGAGCTTGGCATAGAGCCACTTGCCGGGGCACTCGGTGGCGAATCCGTCCCGATGGCCGGAGATCACGTTCAGTCGTACGTTCTTACCTTTGGCAAAGAGGTTGCCACCGGCCGACGTGAGATATGTCCTGCCACGCGGATCGGCCCCGAAGAGGCCGAGCTTCCACGCGGTGAGCCGGGCGACGGCCGTCACCGCGGCGCCGGGCGGCTTCGTCGCCCCGTACGAGCCGATGACGGCGATGCCCATGCTGTTGTTGTTGAAGCCGGCGGTGTGCGCCCCGAGGACCGCCTTCGTCACACCGCCGGCCCGGCCCTCGTAGATGGTTCCGCACTTGTCGACGAGGAAGTTGTAGCCGATGTCCCGCCAGCCCATGCTGTCGACGTGGTAGCGGTAGATACCGCGGATGACGGACGGGGCCTGCGCGCAGGTGTAGTTGTTGCCCGAGGCCGTGTGGTGCACGAAGGCCACCTTGACCTTCTTCGTGTAGACGAGCCCGCCCACGCGCAGTGACTCGTCCGCGCCCCAGCCGCGCCGGGTGACGATCCGCGGGCGCGGCCCGATGTACGGCTTGGCCCGCACCGGGCCCTGCAGACGGGCGAGTTCCCGCTCGGTGGCCCGCCTGCCCAGCGCCGGGATCTCCAGGGCGCCGAGGTCGGCGACGCCCGCCTCGGCACCGGGGTCCACGAGTTCCAGGCGCAGGCCCGGCGGCAGCGGGGGCCGCGGCCGGAGCGTACGGCCGCCCCGCGCGCCCTGCGCGGCGGCGCGGACCCGGACCTCCACTCCCTCCGAGGCGCCCACCCACAGCGGTGCGGTCGCTCCGCGCACCCGTCGCGCGGCCCGTTCCGGCGTCCCCGGGTCGGCGCCGTGGTCGGCGTTGTGCGTCTCGACGTCCTGCCAGCCGGACCACTTCCCCCACCGCGCCGTCCGGGTGCGCACCTGGACGTGGCCGTGCAGTTCGGTGTCCGGGTCGTCCCAGACGACCCCGACCAGCGAGAAGTGCTCACCGTCGGGCCGGTACAGGCCCTGCACCGGGGCGGCGCCGAGGACGCGCTCCTGGGTGAGGGGGACCAGGGGCAGCGACCGGGTGCTGCCCGGGACACCGGCCCCGGACGGTCGTACGGCTGCGACGGCCTCTGACGGTCGTACGGCTGCGACGGCCCCGGACGGTCGTGCGGGTGCGGCGGTCGCGGGCAGGGCCGGCAGCGCGAGCGCGAGGGCCGTGGCGCAGGTGACGCCGATCGAGGGAGTGAGGATTCCACGCATGTGCATGATCGTGGACATAGGTATACAAATCTGTCCAACGGTGAACCAGCGGCGAACTGACGGGCCGTCGGGAAACGTTCCGCCGAACCGGTGGCCCCACCGCACCCTGCGCGCACCCGCCCGCGCGTACCCTTTCCCGGGTGAACGCCACCGATCGCACCCCTGCCGACCTGCTGGCTTCCGCGCTCGCCGCGGACCCCGGCCGCCCGCTGGTGACCTTCTACGACGACGCCACGGGCGAACGCGTCGAACTGTCCGTGGCCACCTTCGCCAATTGGGTGGCCAAGACCGCGAATCTGCTCCAGGGCGACCTCGCCGCCGCGCCGGGCGACCGAGTGGCTCTGCTGTTGCCGGCGCACTGGCAGACGGCGGTATGGCTGATGGCCTGTTCGTCCGTGGGGACGATCGCCGACGTGGGCGGGGCACCGTCCGCGGCCGACCTCGTGGTGAGCGGGCCGGACTCGCTCGACGCCGCGCGCGCCTGCCGCGGGGAGCGGGTCGCGCTGGCTCTGCGGCCGCTCGGCGGGCGGTTCCCGCAGACCCCGGAGGGGTTCATCGACTACGCCGTGGAAGTGCCGGGGCAGGGGGACCGGTTCGTGCCGTTCGCCCCGCCGGTCGCCGAGGAGCCCGCGCTGATCGTCGCGGGGGCCGAGTTCAGCGGGACCGAGGTGGTCGAGCGGGCGCTCGCGGATGCGCCTTCACTCGATCTGACCGGGCCGGGGTCGAGGCTGCTGTCCGGGCTGTCGTACGACACGTGGGAAGGGGTCAGCGCCGGGTTGTACGCGCCGCTGGCCGTCGGGGGGTCCGTGGTGCTGTGCCGGAATCTCGACCGGCTGGACGAGGAGGCTCTGGCCAAGCGGATCGAGAGCGAGAGGGTGACCGCGGTGCGCCGCTGAGAGCGGGCTCGGGCCGGCTGCCGTCCCCCGAACGGAGCAGCAAAGGGAGCTTCGGCGGCCCCTCCCCGCCATGGTCGTAGGAGCAGGACGTGACGCTCGTACGCCATGAGGGGGTGCCCCGCCCGTGACCGACACCGTAGGCCAGCCCCTCGGTCCCGGTCCTGGGGCCTCCGCCACCGGTGCAGGGCTCCTACGGCGGCGTCGGCGGCGATGGGCGAAGGTGACGGCGGTCGGTGCCACGGTCCTCGTCGCGGTGGCCGCGGGGACCGGCTGGGCCCTGTACGCCACGCTCAGCGACAACATCACCGCCGATGACGCGGCCGCCCGCGAACTGGAGCGGTACGAGCGGGAGCGGCCCACCGAGCTGGTGCGGGGCGCGCAGAACATCCTGCTGATCGGGTCGGACACGCGGGCCGGGCAGGGGAACTCCGCGTACGGGCGAAATCTGGGCAGCGAGCGGTCGGACACCACGATCCTGCTGCATCTGGCCGCCAACCGGCGCAGCGCCACCGCCGTGTCCCTGCCGAGGGACCTGATGGTGGACATCCCCGGCTGCCGGCAGCCGGACGGCAGCCGCAGCGAGCCGGTGTTCGCGATGTTCAACCACGCCTTCCAGCTGGGCGGTTCGGCGTGCACGATCCGGACCGTGGAGAAGCTGACGGACATTCGGATCGACCACCACGTGGTCGTGGACTTCCGCGGGTTCAAGAAGATGGTGGACGCCGTCGACGGGGTGCAGGTCTGCCTGAAGGAGCCCATCGACGACAAGGCGGCCCTGCTGAAACTGCCCGCGGGCAAGGTCGAGCTCGACGGGGAGCAGGCGCTCGGGTTCGTGCGGGCCCGCAAGTCGCTGGGCGACGGCAGCGACACCGAACGGATGGAACGCCAGCAGCGGTTCCTCGGCGCGCTCGTCGACAAGGTGCAGAGCGGCGACGTCCTGCTGAACCCGGTGAAGCTGTATCCGGTGCTGGACGCGGCGACCTCCGCCCTGACCACGGATCCGGAACTGGCAAGTCTGCGTGGCTTGTACCAGTTGGTGCGCGGACTGCGCGACATCCCCACCGAACGGGTGCAGTTCCTGACGGTGCCGAGGGAGTCGTACGTCTACGACACCAACCGTGACCAACTCGTGGAGCCGGAGGCCGAGAAGCTGTTCGCGCGGCTGCGGGCCGACCAGCCCGTGGCGGTGGCCCGGCAGACGCCCGAGGAGGCCGTGGATACGGGCGCGGAGCCGGGCGGGGCGCCGGACGGCGAGACCGGCCCCTCCCCCACACCGACGTTCCGCGGGAACAACGCCGCCGAACACACCTGTGAGTGACGCGCACATGAAAACGCCGAACTTCCGTCCGGGAAATGAGGCGGATTGCCCAGTTGTAGGCACAGGGAATTTGTCACCGGCGTCGCTTGACGCTGAACTGGGCGGATAGTGTGAGCGATCCGGTGCACCCGGCCACGAGGTCCGTCCTGGGGTCGTGCACTGATTCACCGAGACCCGAGCGCCTTTGAGGGGGAAGGCGCCGCGTGGCCCCGACGGAGGATTCGGACAACCGTGGACGCGCAAGGCCGTGGGCGGGCGGACAACATCGATCCCGCAGACCAGTGGGTGCTCAATCCGGACACCGGCGAATACGAACTGCGACTGGGCCCTTCCGCACCGCAGTCGGCGATTCCCGGCCCCCGCAGACCCGCCCCCCGGGCGGGAGCCGGTGCGCCGCGCCGCCGTGACGAGTCGGCGCCCGGCGAGACCCGTGAGACGGGCCGGGGCCGCGGGGGCGACGTACCGCCGCCGCGGTCGGGCCGGCGCCGCGCAGGCGAGCCGGAGCCCGCGCAGGGCAGGCGCGCGGCCCGGCGGCCGGTGAAGAAGAAGTCGAAGGTCAAGAGGGCCCTGGCATGGACGGCCGGCGGCACGGCGTTCGTGCTGGTCGCCGTCGGCGCGGCCGGCTATCTCTACCTCAAGCACCTCGAGGGGAACGTCACCACGACGGACGTCGAGGGCGCCGCCAAGGACGGCTTCAGCAAGGACGACGCCTTCAACATCCTGATCATCGGCACCGACAAGCGCACCGGGAAGGGCAACACCGGCTACGGCGACAAGGGCAGCGTCGGGCACGCGGACACCGACATCCTCCTGCACGTCGCCAAGGACCGGACGAACGCGACCGCGCTGAGCATCCCGCGCGACCTGATCGTGAACGTGCCGGACTGCCCGACCAAGCAGGCCGACAACTCGACGAAGGTCATCCCCGGCACGCAGAACGTGCGCTTCAACACCAGCCTCGGGCAGGACGGCCGGGATCCGGGCTGCACCATGCGTACCGTGAAGGCGGTCACCGGCATCCAGCCGGACCACTTCATGATGGTGGACTTCAACGCGGTCAAGACACTGACGACCGCGGTCGGCGGCGTGGACGTCTGTCTCGCGCACGCGGTGAACGACAAGGAGTCGCACCTCGACCTGCCCGCCGGCGAGCACAAGATCGAGGGCGAGCAGGCGCTGGCCTTCGTCCGCACCCGGCACAGCTGGGGCAACAAGGGCGACCTGGACCGCATCAAGGTGCAGCAGCAGTTCATGGCCTCGCTGATGCGGAAGATGTCCTCCAGCGACACGCTCACCAACCCGTCCAAGCTGATCGACCTCGCCGAGGCCGCCACGAAGGCGCTGACCGTGGACAAGGGCATCGGTCACGTGGGCACGCTCAAGGACATCGCGCTGGAGCTGAAGAAGGTGCCGACGAAGAACATCACCTTCCTCACGGTGCCGGTGAAGGACAACCCGGCCGACGGTGCCGTCCACAAGACGGTGATCGTCGACCCCGCGCTCGCCCCGCAGGTGTTCGACGCGATCAACAACGACGTGTCCTTCACCGAGGTGAAGAAGAAGCAGAAGGCGGAGAAGGACGCGCAGGCCGCGCGCCTGAAGGGCAGCAGGTCCGCGCCCTCCGAGGTGCGGGTGCGGATCCTCAACGGCGGTGCCGTCGCCGGCAGCGCGCAGGAGACCCTCGACTGGCTGCAGAACCAGGAGGGCGTGCTGAAGTCGGAGAACGCGGGCAACGCGCCCGCGGAGCTGGACCGGACCACGCTGGAGTACGCGCCCGACCAGGCCGCCCAGGCCCGGGAGCTGGCCCAGCTCATGGGGCTGCCCGGTTCCGCGCTCAAGCCCGGCAAGAGCGTGACCAACTCCCAGGGACTGCCGGCGATGACGCTGACCCTGGGCAAGGACTTCAAGGGCGCGGGCGTCTCGCTCACCGCTCCGAAGAAGGCGCCGGACGTCGACAAGTCCACGGCGGACAAGGTGAAGTGCGCGTCGTAGGTAACCCAATGGGCCCGTCGTGCGTCTAACCGGACGCGGGACGGGCCCGTTTGTACGCGCAAGGGTGGGGAGGGCAGGAAGTTTGGCGCAGAGCGATGTGCGAGGGCAGGACCCTGCGGTCGACGACACGATGTCGCTCGCACCGCAGGACCGCACGGCACCCGAGGGGTCCGGCCGGCACGGCGGGGGGCGGCGCAGAGGTGGTTCCACGGCCGAGCGGCCACGGCGCAGACGGCGCGCACTGCGCTGGTCGGCGACCGTGCTGGCGGTGGTGATAATCGGCACGGCCGGCGCCGGTTACCTGTACTACCAGCATCTGAACGCGAACATCCGCAAGGGTCAGCGCAGCAGCGCCGACGACTCCAAGGCATACAGGACGCCGGCGAACGCGGCCGGGCAGACCCCGATGAACATCCTGCTGATCGGCTCCGACAGCCGTAACACGCCGGAGGATCTGAAGCTCGGCGGCAGCAGGGACAGCGTCGGCGCTCCCCCGCTCGCCGATGTGCAGATGCTCATCCACCTGTCCGCGGACCGCAAGAGCGCCGCCATGGTGAGCATCCCCCGGGACACCCGCGTCGACATCCCCAAGTGCACCGATCCCAAGACCGGCAAGGTCTACCCGGCGACCAACGACATCATCAACACCACCCTGGCCCGGGGCGGGGCCGGCTGCACGCTGGCCACCTGGGAGAAGCTCACCGGGGTCTACATCGACCACTGGATGATGATCGACTTCGCCGGCGTGGTGAGCATGGCGGACGCCATCGGCGGCGTCGAGGTCTGTGTGAAGCAGAACGTCTGGGACCACCCGACGCCGGACCAGCCCGGCGGCTCGGGGCTGAAGCTGAGGGCCGGGACGCAGAAGATCTACCACGAGCAGGCCCTGCAGTGGCTGCGCACGCGGCACGCCTGGGGCAGCGACCCCTTGCGGGCCCGCGCCCAGCACATGTACCTGAACTCGATGGTCCGCACCCTGAAGCACCAGAACGTCTTCACGGACAGCGGGCGGCTGATGGACCTGGCCGAGGCGGCCACCAAGTCGCTCCAGGTCTCCGAGGAGATCGGCTCGGTCAAGAAGCTGTACGACCTGGCCATGGAGCTGAAGTCGGTGCCGACGAACCGCATCACGTCGCTGACGATGCCCAACGTCACGGACTCGCAGAACCGCGAGCACGTCGTGCCGGACGAGGCCAACGCCGACAAGCTGTGGGAGATGCTGCGCGACGACGTCCCGTTCGACAAGAACGGCACACCGTCGGCCGCGAAGCAGGTCGCGGACAAGGCCCCGGCGACCGAGTCGCCCTCCACGGACCCGGGCCGGCTCGGGGTGCTGGTGCGCAACGCCACCCGGACCTCCACACAGGCACCGGTGGGAGGCCGGGCGAACGACATCAGCCAGGTGCTGGCGCAGAAGGGCTACACCCGGGCGGCCGCCGACACCTCGGGGACGCTGTCGCAGGACAGCACGGTCGTGCAGTATCCGAGCGCGGATCTGCAGGGTGACGCGCAGGCGGTGGCGAAGGCGCTCGGCATCCCGGCGAGCGCGGTGAAGCGGTCGACCGATGTCTCGGGGGTCACGGTCGTCGTCGGCGCGGACTGGCGCACCGGCACGAGCTATCCCCAGCGGCCCAAGCCCAAGGCCGGCGACACGCCCGACGGCTCGGACGCCCTCAACGGTGCGGACACCAGCACGTGCATGGACGTGTACAAGCCCTATCGGTGGTGACCGGCGGTGGGGCCCCGGGATCGGGGCCCCACCTGATCACCGGGCGCTGAGCACCGCCGGCCGCCGTGACGCGATGACCTTGCGGGCCAGGGACTTGGGGCTGGTCAGAAAGCCCCAGCCCCACGACATGTGCATGGTCGCCAGGGCCACCGGGATCTGCAGCCGGGCCTTCAGGGGCAGCCCCCTGCCCGCCGGGACCGAGCCCGCGACGATGGCCGCCAGATAGCCGCCGGGGACGACGAGGGCCCACGGGGTGAGCACCGCGCCGACGACGGCTCCGGCCGCGACGGCGCACAGGGCGGTCGGCGGGGCGAGGTAGCGCAGGTTGATGGAGCCGGAGTGGTAGCGGGCCACGACGTGCCGCCAGCGGCCGTAGTCCTTGTACTGCTTGGCCAGCGCCCGCACGGAGGGCCGCGGACGGTACGAGACCCTCAGCTCGGGCGAGAACCAGATGAGGCCGCCCGCCTCCCTGATCCGGAAGTTCAGCTCCCAGTCCTGGGCGCGGATGAACTCCTCGTTGTAGCCGCCCTGCTGCTCCAGGGCCTCGCGGCGGAACACCCCGAGGTAGACCGTCTCGGCGGGACCGGCCTCGCCGCCCGTGTGGAAGGCGGCGTTGCCGACCCCGATCTTCGAGGTCATCGCGGCGGCCACCGCGTGCTCCCAGTCGTTCTCGCCCTCGGCGTGCATGATGCCGCCGACGTTCTGTGCGCCGGTCTCCTCCAGGAGCCGGACGGCGGTGGCGATGTAGTTCGGCGAGAGCATGCCGTGGCCGTCGACGCGGACCACGATCGGGTGCCGGGAGGCCTTGATCGCCGCGTTCAGCGCGGCGGGGGTACGGCCGGTGGGGTTGGGGACGGTATGCACGCGGGGGTCTTCGGCGACCAGCTCGGCGGCGATCTCGTCCGTGCGGTCCGTGGACGGACCGAGGGCGATCACGACCTCCATCTCGCCGGCGTACTCCTGCGCGAGGATCGCTTGGACGGCCCCGCGCAGATGCCGCTCCTCGTTGAGGACGGGCATGATCACGGAAACAGCGGGGTGTCGCACGTCGGGCTTGGCGTTCATAGGGGGCTCACGTTACCGCGAACGGGGGACACCGGTGCGCGCCGCCGGGGCGTAGCCCCGGGCTGGAGATCGTATCGGCCTACGGTGCTCACGGATCCCGCGTACGGCCTCGTCCGGAGGTGTCCTCTTTGGCCAGCCCGCCCCGGTCCCCTGCCCGCCCGCAGCGCCGACCGCAGCCGCCTCGCCGTGTGCCGCACCCGCCCGAGCGGCCCGTGCGGTCGGTACGGCCGCCCCGGCGGCCCCGGTGGGCGATGCGGGCGGTGAGCACGCTGTCGGTCGTCGTGCTCGCCTCCGCCGGGATCGGGCACGCGGTGATCAGCAGCCTGGACGCGGGGATCGCCCGGGTCGACGCCTTCAAGGACATGAAGAACCGGCCGCGGGCGGGCCAGGGCATGAACATCCTGCTGGTCGGCACCGACGGCCGGGACCGGATCACCGACCGGGAGCGGCGGCAGTACCGGCTGGGCGGGGTGCCCTGCCACTGCACCGACACGATGATGATCGTGCACGTCTCGGACAACCGGGAGCGGGCCACGGTGGTGAGCCTGCCGCGCGACTCCTACGCCGAGGTGCCCGCGCACACCGACGTCCGCTCCAGGCAGCAGCAGGGGCCGCACCCGATCAAGCTCAACGCGGCCTACGCCGAGGGCGGCCCCCAGCTGACCATCCGCACGGTCGAGAACATGACCCATGTGAAGATCGACCACTATCTGGAGGTCGACTTCACCAGCTTCATGCGGACCGTGGACGTCCTCGGCGGGGTGAAGGTCTGCACGACGACCCCGCTGAAGGACTCCTACACCGGCCTCGACCTCGGCCCCGGCACGCACACCCTCAATGGCGGCCAGGCCCTGCAGTACGTGCGGGCCCGGCACGTGGACGTGGCGAGCGACCTCGGCCGGATGAAGCGGCAGCAGCGGTTCCTGGCCGCGCTGATCGAGCGGGCCACCTCCTCCGGGGTGCTGCTGAACCCGATGCGGTTCAGGGACGTGGCCCGCGCGGTGCTCGGCTCGGTCCGCGCCGACGAGGGCTTCGGCACCGACGAGCTGCTCGACCTCGGCCGGGCCATGCGCAACTTCTCCCCGTCCTCCTCCGAGTTCACCACCGTGCCCATCGGGCAGATGAACTACGACGTCAAGGGCATCGGCTCGACCCTGAAGTGGGACCAGGCCAAGGCGGACCGGCTCTTCTCGGCGCTGCGCGACGACAAGCCGCTCACCGTGGACCAGCCGCAGCGCGGCCATGGTCCCGCCCCCGCGCCGGTGGCGCCCGTGGACGTGGATCCGCGGCAGATCCGGGTCCAGGTGGAGAACGGCAGCGGCACGGTCGGCCTCGCCAAGCGCGTCGACGCGGGGCTCGCGGCGACCGGCTTCGCCACGACGCACCTGCCGGTGACGGCCGCCGCGCACGTGCCGCACACCGTGATCTCCTACGACCCCCGCTGGGACCGCTCGGCCCGTGCCCTGGCGGCTGCCCTGCCGGGGGCCGAGCTGCGCGCCGTACCGGGCCAGGGCCCGCTGCTGAGGGTGATCGCCGGGGCGGACTTCAAGGACGTCCACAAGGTCCGCTTCGAGGACCCGGCCCAGCCCGAGCAGACCCCGGTGCGCGGCAGCGAGGTGGTGTGCCCGGGAACCTCCTGAGCGCTCAGTCCTCGAAGCCCTCGGCCGTGCGCTTCTCCCGCAGCTCGCGAATGGCCCGGCGGCGCGCCAGGCGATGGGTGCGGCGGATCTGCGCCTCCTGGTAGCGGCGCCTGTCACGCTCGGTCTCCGGTATCACCGGCGGCACCCGGCGTGGCTTGCCGTCGGCGTCGACGGCCGCGAACACCAGGTAGGCCGAGCCGACCTGGGTGGGCGGGGTCGACTCGTTCCAGCGCTCGGCGAGGACCCGCACGCCGACCTCCATGGAGGTCCGGCCGGTCCAGTTTACCTGCGCCTTCACATGGACCAGGTCACCGACGCGCACCGGCTCCAGGAAGACCATCTCGTCCATCGACGCGGTGACCGCGGGACCGCCGGAGTGCCGGCCCGCCACGGCGCCCGCCGCGTCGTCGACCAGCTTCATGATCACGCCACCGTGCACCGTCCCCAGGAGGTTGGTGTCGTTGTGGGTCATGATGTGGCTGAGGGTGGTGCGCGAGGCGGACGTCGGCTTGCCGGGGATGTCCGGTTCCGTCTCCGGTTCCGCGTCCGTGGCCTGGTCTGTCATGCCCTCCACCTTATGCCGAAGCGACAATCGCGGAATTTGTGTCGGCTTCGCAACAGCGCCGCTGTTATTTTCCGACAGCCCTTGTAAGCCTCACACCGACGCCCTGCACACTGGGGCGCATGAATGACTGGCCCGAGGGATGGTCCGACGACAACCGCGGCCCGCGCTACGGACGCGGCAGTGCCGGCGCACAGCCGGAGAACGCCCGCGTGATGCGTCAGGTGCGGCGTGGCCCGGCGGTACCGCCCGGGCAGCGCTCCTACGGCGACCCCGGCCCGGCGGCGCCGCCGTACGGGGCCGGCGTCCCGCAGCAGCCGTCGTACGTCGACGGCCAGGGATACGACGACGGCGCCGGTTACGACAGCGGCTACAACACCGGGCAGGTGTACGGCGGCGGGCGGCGCGGCGGCGCCGGCTTCGTGCCCAACGACAACGACCCGGACCCGGAGCTCGACCGGTACCGGCCGCGCCCGAACTGGCGGCGCCGGATCAAGTGGACCGTGATCACCCTGGCCACCGTGCTGGTCGTCACGTCCGTCGCGACCTACTTCTGGGCCGACTCCAAGCTGCGCCGCGAGGTCGACCTGTCCAAGGTCATCGACCGGCCGGCGTCGGGCGCCGGCACGAACTACCTGATCGTCGGCTCCGACAGCCGTGAGGGCATGTCCAAGGCGGACGAGAAGAAGCTGCACACGGGCTCCGCCCAGGGCAAGCGCACGGACTCGATGATGATCCTGCACGTCGGCGGCAACGGCGACACGCTGATCTCGCTGCCGCGCGACTCGAACGTGACCGTGCCGTCCTTCAGGGGGTCGTCCGGGAAGCTCTACCCGGCCACGGGCCGGCAGGAGAAGCTCAACGCGACCTACGCCGAGGACGGCCCGACCCTCCTGGTCCGCACGATCGAGGCCAACACGGGTCTGCACATCGACCACTACGTGGAGATCGGCTTCCAGGGCTTCGCGAACATCGTGGACGCGGTCGGCGGGGTCGAGATCAACATCGACAAGGCTTTCAAGGACTCGTACTCGGGCGCCGACTTCAAGGCGGGCAAGCAGACGCTGAACGGCGCGCAGGCCCTCGCCTTCGTCCGCACCCGGCACGCGTTCGCGGCCTCCGACCTGCAGCGCACCAAGAACCAGCAGAAGTTCCTGTCGGCCCTGGCCCACCAGGTGGCCACCCCGTCGACGGTCCTCAACCCCTTCAAGTTCTACCCGGTGATGGGCGCGGGCCTGGACTCCCTGATCGTCGACAAGGACATGTCCCTGTGGGACCTGGGCTCGATGTTCTGGGCGATGAAGGGCGTCCAGGGCGGTGACGGCACCTCCCTGAACATGCCGATCTCCGGCTCCGTCGGCGGCAACCTCGTCTGGGACAAGGCGAAGGTGAAGACGCTGGTGGACGAGCTGAACAACGACCAGAAGGTCACCGTCTCCGGCAACTGAGCGGCCACACGCCGGAGCGAGGGCACCCGTCCGGGTGCCCTCGCTCCGCGTTCAGGCGGGCCTCACATCTTGGCGCCCGCCATGGCGCGGCACATCTCCGCCGCGCGGCGACACGCCTCCGCACAGCGCATCATCTGCGGATCGTCCGGCATCGCCATACACGCCTCGGCGCACATCTCGCACGCCTTGGCGCACATCGCGCACATGTCGCCCGACATGGGCGAGCGGCGCATCATCATGTCGGCGCACATACGGGTCGTCTCGGAGCAGTCCATGAGCGCGCGCATGATCTGCATCTGGGCCTGGCCGCCCATCTGCATGCAGGAGCTCATGGTCTCCTCGCACACGGTGTGCGCGGCCATGCAGGCATTGACGCAGTCCTGCATCTGCTGGGTCATCGGCGTCATCGTTCCCGGCTGGGTCATGGCTCCTCCTGGGAGGCGGGGGCCCGGGGCGGACCCCGTGTGCTTCCGTCCTACGTCGGCCGGACCCGGCCCGCATGTGACCGACCGGTCGTCACGTGCGGCCCAACAGCCGGAAGGCGCCCCGGAGGGCGCCTTCCGAAGAGATCCGAAGTCCCGTGCCGTTACGGCAGGTTGCGGGCCATGACGATCCGCTGGACCTGGTTGGTGCCCTCATAAATCTGCGTGATCTTGGCGTCGCGCATCATGCGCTCCACCGGGTAGTCGCGGGTGTAGCCGTAGCCGCCGAGGAGCTGGACGGCGTCGGTGGTGACCTCCATCGCGACGTCCGAGGCGAAGCACTTGGCGGCGGCGCCCAGGTAGGTGAGGTCGGCATCGCCGCGCTCGGAGGCGGCAGCGGCCTGGTAGGTGAGGGCGCGGGCCGCCGAGATCTTCATCGACATGTCGGCGAGCATGAACTGGATGCCCTGGAAGTCGGCGATGGGCTTGCCGAACTGCTTGCGCTCCTGGACGTAGCCCTTGGCGTAGTCGAAGGCGCCCTGGGCGCAGCCGAGGGCCTGGGCGGCGATGGTGATGCGGGTGTGGTCCAGGGTCTTCATGGCGGTCATGAAGCCCGTGCCCTCCTCGCCGATCATGCGGTCGGCGGGGATGCGGACGTTGTCGAAGTAGACCTCGCGGGTGGGCGAGCCCTTGATGCCGAGCTTCTTCTCCGGGGCGCCGAAGGAGACGCCCTCGTCCGACTTCTCGACGACGAACGCCGAGATGCCCTTCGAGCGCTTGGCGGGGTCGGTCACGGCCATCACCGTGTAGTACTCGGAGACGCCCGCGTTGGTGATCCAGCGCTTCACGCCGTTGAGGATCCAGAAGTCGCCGTCGCGGACCGCCTTGGTCTTCATGCCGGCCGCGTCCGAGCCCGCCTCCGGCTCGGAGAGGCAGTACGAGAACATCGCGTCGCCCTTGGCGAGCGGGGTCAGGTACTTCTTCTTCAGCTCCTCGCCGCCGGAGAGGATCACCGGGAGGGAGCCGAGCTTGTTGACGGCGGGGATGAGGGAGGAGGAGACGCAGGCGCGGGCGACCTCCTCGATCACGATGACCGTGGCGAGCGCGTCGGCGCCGGCGCCGCCGTACTCCTCGGGGACGTGCACCGCGTGCAGGTCGTTGGCCACCAGGGCGTCGAGGGCCTCCTGCGGGAAGCGGGCCTCCTCGTCCACCGCGGCGGCGTACGGCGCGATCTTCGCCTCGACCAGGGAGCGGACGGCGTCCCGGAGCATGTCGTGCTCCTCGGACGGGCGGTACAGGTCGAAGTCAGCCGATCCGGCCACGGTCTCTCACGCTCCAAAGACGCAGTGATACTGACGCTAATTACCGTTAAGTAACTCAAATTTTAGAGGGCCGCCCGGAGGACGCCTACGTGAGCTACACGACAGCGGGGAAATTGCCCGGCGAGGGGCCCGACTATGCTCAGGGGCCGCATCACCGACGTACCCGAGCTGGAGCGCATCCATGAGCCTGAAGATCACCGTGATCGGCACCGGCTACCTCGGCGCCACGCACGCCGCGGCCATGGCCGAGCTCGGCTTCGAGGTGCTGGGACTCGATGTCGTACCCGAGAAGATCGCCATGCTGGAGCGCGGCGAGACGCCCATGTACGAGCCGGGTCTGGAGGAGCTGCTGCGGCGGCACGTCGCCGGTTTCGAGGGGTCCACCGGGCGGCTGCGGTTCACCACCGACTGGGCCGAGGTCGGGGCGTACGGCGACGTGCACTTCGTGTGCGTCAACACCCCGCAGCGGCACGGGGAGTACGCGGCCGACATGTCGTACGTGGACTCCGCCATCTCCTCTCTCGCCCCGCATCTGCACGGTCCGGCCCTGGTCGTCGGCAAGTCGACGGTGCCGGTGGGCTCGGCCGACCGGCTGGCCGGCTATCTGGCCGAGCACGCCCCGGCGGGCGAGGACGCCGAGCTGGCCTGGAACCCGGAGTTCCTGCGCGAGGGCTTCGCCGTCCAGGACACCCTGCACCCGGACCGGATCGTGGCCGGTGTGCGCAGCGAGCGGGCCGAGAAGCTGCTGCGGGAGGTGTACGCGACGCCGATCGGTGAGGGCACGCCGTTCGTCGTGACCGACTTCCCGACCGCCGAGCTGGTGAAGACGGCCGCGAACTCCTTCCTCGCCACCAAGATCTCCTTCATCAACGCGATGGCGGAGGTGTGCGAGGCGGCGGGCGGTGACGTGGCGAGGCTGGCGGAGGCCATCGGGTACGACGACCGGATCGGGTCGAAGTTCCTGCGCGCCGGGATCGGCTTCGGCGGCGGCTGTCTGCCGAAGGACATCCGGGCGTTCATGGCGCGCGCCGGTGAGCTGGGCGCGGACCAGGCGCTGACGTTCCTGCGGGAGATCGACTCCATCAACATGCGCCGGCGCGGCCAGATGGTGGAGATGACCCGGGAGGCGCTCGGCGGCGGCTCCTTCCTCGGCAAGCGGGTCGCGGTGCTCGGCGCCACGTTCAAGCCCGACTCGGACGACGTGCGCGACTCGCCCGCGCTGAACGTGGCCGGCCAGATCCACCTCCAGGGCGGCCAGGTCACCGTGTACGACCCGAAGGGCATGGACAACGCCCGCAAGGTCTTCCCCACCCTGGGCTACGCCGGTTCCGCGCTGGAGGCCGTGCGGAGCGCCGACGTCGTCCTGCACCTCACCGAGTGGCGGGAGTTCCGCGAGCTGGACCCGGCGGCCCTCGGCGAGGTCGCAGCGGCCCGGCTGATCCTGGACGGCCGCAACGCCCTCGACCCGGAGCTGTGGCGCCGGGCGGGCTGGACGTACCGGGCGATGGGCCGCCCGACCGCATAGAGCAGGCGGGTGACGCCGGTTCGGCCGAGGCTCAGTCGGCCGAACCGGCGTCTTTCCGTATTCTGCACCACCGGACACATACGTGGCCGGTGAACTGCCTGTGTGCTACCCCTCTTTGGCCCGGTAGCGGCGCATCTTCGCCCGTGCCCCGCACACCTGCATGGAGCACCAGCGGCCGCGTCCGGCCGGGCTGCGGTCGTAGTAGGCCCAGTGGCAGTCGGGGGCCTCGCAGGCCTTCAGCCGCATCCAGGTTCCCTGCATCAGTCCCTCGGCGACGGCGGCGGCGACACGGGAGAGCAGCGGCGCGTCCGGGGCCGGGGCGAGGGCCGCGGAGCCGTCGCGCGCGTCCACGGCGACGTACAGGGGCGCGCGGGAGAGCAGCTCGCCGAGCTGGGTCACCTCGCGGTGCGGCGGATGCCCGGCGTGCGCGAGCAGCGCCGCCCGCAGCGACTCCCGCAGTTCCCGCGCCTCCTCCACCGTGTCCTCGGTGACCCCGAAGCGCCCCCTGCCCTCCTCG
The DNA here is from genome assembly GCF_006715785.1 of Streptomyces puniciscabiei. Lineage (NCBI taxonomy): Bacteria > Bacillati > Actinomycetota > Actinomycetes > Kitasatosporales > Streptomycetaceae > Streptomyces > Streptomyces puniciscabiei. The sequence continues at coordinate 3,963,492 of NZ_VFNX01000001.1, read as the reverse complement.
GTGTCCAGCGTGTCGGCGCCGGTCCGGATGTCCGAAAGCGTGTTGACCAGGGACTCGATCAGCGCCAGGGCTCCGGGGGCGGCCGATCTCTCATTCATGGTTGCGACGTTACCCCCAATACGGGAGCATGCAGTAACCGTTACCGGTTACCCGGCTCTACGGGTAACTCTGCCCGTGACCCAAGGAGGTAGTCATGGCTCTCGCCGAGCTCGGTGTCGTGGTGGTGGACTGTCCCGATCCCCGTGCGCTGGCCGGCTTCTACGCCGGAGTGCTGGGCGGCACGGTGGAGGGGGACGGCGAGTGGGTGGACCTGAAGGTGCCCGGCGGGCCGGCGCTGGCCTTCCAGCAGGCGCCGGGGTTCGTGCCGCCGAAGTGGCCCGCGCCGGACGCCTCGCAGCAGTTCCATCTGGACCTGGTGGTGCAGGACCTCGACGCGGCGGAGAAGGGGGTGCTGGAACTGGGGGCGCGGCCGCTGGACGCCGGGGACCGCGAGCGGACCTTCCGTGTGTACGCCGACCCCGCGGGGCACCCGTTCTGTCTGTGCGCCTGCTGAGCCGGTGCGCCTGCTGACATCGAGGAGGATCCCATGGCGTCCGTCGCCCGTCTCCGTTCCGTCGTGCTCGACTGTCCCGATCCGCACGCACTGGCCGCCTTCTACGCGGCGGTGGCCGGGGGCACCCCGGACGCCGAGGACGACGACTGGGTCGTCCTGAAGGTGCCGGACGGGCCGCGGCTGGCCTTCCAGCGGGCCGAGGGGTACACCGCGCCCGAGTGGCCGCGCGCGGACGTGAACGGCCAGCAGTTCCATCTCGACTTCGACGCCGGCCGGACCTGGGCGGAGGTCGACGCGGCCCATGAGCGGGTGCTGGCGCTGGGCGCCCGCCCGCTGGATCTGGAGGACCGGGAGAAGAAGGACTTCCAGGTCTACGCCGACCCGGCCGGGCATCCGTTCTGCCTGTGCCGGATCGATCATCCGTGACGCCCTGATCAGGGGGCGTCCAGCTCCCCGATCTTCGGGTTCGACACCTCCCGGCGGTGCTGTGCCGCCCTCGCCGTGAAGTCCGCGCTGCGCAGCACCCGTTGGACGTTGCCCCAGGTCAGCTGGGCCAGCTCGGTCTCGGACCAGTCGCGCCGGAGGAGTTCGGCGATCAGGCGGGGGTAGCGGGAGGCGTCGGCGAGGTCGCGGGGGTGGTCGGCACCGGAGTCGTAGGCGCCGGACAGGCCCACGCACTCCGGGCCGGCCATGTCGCGGACGTGGTCCAGGTGGTCGGCGACGTCCTGGACCGTCGGCCCGGTCTGCTCGGCGGTCAGCGGCACCAGGCACAGGCCCTTCGCCGCGCCCAGTGCGGTGAGCAGCTCGTCGGGCAGGTTGGCCGGGTGCGGGCGCAGGGCGCCGGCGGCGGAGCGGGTGCACAGCACCGGGGTCTTGGACAGCGCGAGGGCGCGTTCGGCGGTGGCCCGCGAGGCACCGGAGACATCGGCGACCACCCCGAGCCGGTTCATCTCGCGCACCACCTCCTCGCCGAACCGGGTCAGGCCCCGCTCCCCCGCCCAGGCCGTGCCCGCGAGCGTGAGCACGCGCAGGCCGAGACCGTGCAGGACGCGCAGGATGCCCAGGGAGTCGTCGAGCGCGGTGGCGTGGGCGGGGCCCAGCACCACGGCGATCCGGCCGCAGTTGCGGGCGTCGATGATCTGCCCGGCGGTGCGCACCAGGCGCAGGCCCTCCGGATGGGCGTCGATCACCGAGCGGGCCTGGTCCAGCTGTTCCAGGGTGGCGGCCGTCGCGCGGTCGCCGGCGGGGCCCTCGGGCAGGTGCAGTGACCAGAACAGCGCGCCCACGTGCCCCTCTCGCAGCCGGGGTATGTCGGTGTCGATGGCCGCCTCGCCCAGCTCCAGGTCGTACCAGGGCAGCCGGCGCAGGGCCCACGGCAGCGCGTTGTAGCCGTCGGCCACCGGGTGGACGGCCAGCAGGGCGTGGGCCCGCCGCAGCGACGCGGGCTCGGTGGGGAAGGGGTCGTCCGGCAGGCCGTCGTCCTCGCCGACCTCGGTCGGGGTGGGGATGTCGTCCTGGAGGTCGGCCATGGCGGGCTCCGTACGTCGTCGCGGCCCACGCAGGTCGTGAGCCACGTCGGGCTGGGGCGTATCGCCACCGTCGCACGGAGGCCAGGACGGCTTCCTGGTGAGTGGGGCGTTCGGGGGTACGGCAGCTCAGGCGTCCCGGGCCGTGCGGATCACCTCGTCCAGGGTCTCCCGGGAGCGGCGCAGATCGGCGATCATGCGGTCGATCCGGTCCCGCTCGGCGGTCAGGTCCCGCACCAGGCGCGGGGTGGCGATCGCGGAGGGGCCGCCGTCCCGGTCGCGCATACAGGGCAGCAGCTGCCGGATCTTCTCGCTGTGCAGCCCGGCCGCGTACAGCTCCTGGATGCGGATGACCCGGTCGACGGCCCACTCCGGGTAGTCGCGGTGGCCGCCGGGGGTGCGCTCGGCGGTGAGCAGCCCCTGGGTCTCGTAGTAGCGCAGCGACCGCTCGCTCACGCCGGTGCGCCGGGCCAGTTCACCGATCCGCATGTCCGCCTCCGCGTGTCCGACTCCGCGTGCCCGCCTCGCCGACGAGGGCTTGAATCTCACATCAGTGTCAAGTTCTACCGTGCCGGCATGACGCAGACAACGGACTTCACGGACTCCACGGACTTCCTGGCCCCGGCGCGGCTCGGCCGGCTCGACCTCCCCCACCACCTCGTGATGGCCCCGCTGACCCGCAACCGCGCGGAAGCCGACGGCACACCGACGGACCTCATGGTCACGCACTACGCCCAGCGTGCCGCCGCCGGACTGATCATCGCCGAGGGCTCCACGCCCAACGCGGTCGGGCAGACGTACCCGGACATCACCGCGATCCACACCGACCGGCACACCGTCGGCTGGCGGCGGGTCACGGACGCGGTGCGGGCGGCCGGCGGGCGGATGTTCCTGCAGCTCCAGCACGGCGGCCGGGTCAGCCATCCGGCGACCACCGGCCTCACGCCGGTCGCTCCCTCCCCCGTCCCGCTGCCGGAGACGATCTTCACCCCGCGGGGCCACCTGCGGGCCGCCGTCCCGCGCGAGATGAGCGCGGACGACATCCGCGCCACGATCGCCGACTTCGCCGCCGCCGCGCGCCGGGCCGTCGACGCGGGCTTCGAGGGCGTGGAGGTGCACTCGGCCAACGGGATGCTGCTGCACCAGTTCCTCGCGGACAACACCAACCGCCGCACCGACGGCTACGGCGGCCCGGCCCGGCGGCGGGTGCGCTTCGCGGCGGAGGTGACCGAGGCGGTGGCCGACGCGATCGGCGCGGACCGGGTGGGCATCCGGATCTCCCCCGCGAGCACGGTCAACGGCGTCCTGGAGGAGGACACCGAGGGCCTGTACGCCGCGCTCCTGGACCGGCTGAAGGGGCTGGACCTCGCCTATGTGCACCTGGTGCGCTCCGACCCGGCCACCGGCTGGTACCGGCGGATCCGCGCCGACTGGCCCGGCGTCCTGATCGGCAACCCGGACCTGACCGACCTGTCCACGCAGGCCGTCGCCCGGGCCGCGCGGGAGATGCTGGCGGCCGGCGCCGACCTGGTGGCGCTCGGCCGGCCGTTCCTCGCCAACCCGGACCTGGTCGAGCGGCTGCGCCTCGGCGCACCCCTCAACCCGGTCCGGGACCGGTACTTCATGTACGTGGGCGGGACGGAGGGGTACAACGACTACCCCACCCTGGCCGGTCAGCCGTCCAGCGACTCGATCGTGGCGTTGGACGGGGCGCGGGTGGCCTGAAGGTCGCGGGCCACGTCCTCCGCGGCGCCCAGGACCCGCACCGCGTTCTGCCAGGTCAGCTTGGCCAGGTCGGCCTTGGACCAGCCGCGGTCGAGCAGCTCGGCGAGGAGGTTGGGGTAGCCGGAGACGTCGCCGAGGCCGTCGGGGGTGAACGCGGTGCCGTCGTAGTCGCCGCCGATGCCCAGGTGGTCGACGCCGGCGACCTCGCGCATGTGGTCCAGGTGGTCCGCGACGGTGGACACCGTGGCGATCGGGCGCGGGTTGCGCTCCTCGAAGGCCTCGTGGATCTTCATCGCCTCGGGGCTGGTGTCGAGGTGGTGCAGACCGTGGGCGCGCATGTTGTCGTCGGCCGCGGCCGTCCAGTCGACGGCCGCCTGGAGCACGAACTTCGGCACGAACGTCACCATCGCCACGCCGCCGTTGGCGCGCAGCCGCTCCAGGACGTCGTCGGGGATGTTGCGCGGGTGGTCGCACACGGCCCGCGCGGAGGAGTGCGAGAAGATCACCGGCGCGGACGTGGTGTCCAGCGCGGCCCGCATGGTCTCGGGGGCCACGTGGGAGAGGTCGACCAGCATGCCGAGGCGGTTCATCTCCCGCACCACCTCGCGCCCGAAGGCCGACAGACCGCCGACCTTCGGCTCGTCCGTCGCGGAGTCCGCCCAGTCGTTGTTGTCGTTGTGGGTGAGCGTCATGTAGCGCACGCCCAGCTCGTACAGACCGCGCAGGGTGCCCAGGGAGTTGTCGATCGAGTGACCGCCCTCCGCGCCCATGAGGGAGGCGATACGGCCCTCCGCGCGCGCCGCCTCCATGTCGGCGGCGGTCAGCGCGGCCCGCAGATCGGCGGGGTACCGGGCGATCAACTGCCGTACGCAGTCGATCTGTTCGAGGGTCGCCGGCACGGCCCCGGGCAGGTCCGAGCGCACGTACACCGACCAGTACTGCGCCCCGACCCCGCCCTCGCGCAGCCGCGGGATGTCGGTGTGCAGATGGGCGTCCTGCCGTACGGCGATGTCGCGGGCCGCGAGGTCGTAGCGGACCTGTTGGCGCAGCGCCCACGGCAGGTCGTTGTGGCCGTCGACGACCGGGAACTCGCGCAGCAGGGACCGGGCTTCGTCGGTTGAGGTCATTACCTGTTACTTCCCGAAGCCGAAGCCGCTCGACCCCTCGACTTTCGAGCGCAGCCGCTTGCCCTTCTCCGTGGCCTGGTCGTTGAGGTCCTGCTGGAAGTCGCGCATCTTGTGCAGCAGGTCCTCGTCGTGCGCGGCGAGGATGCGGGCCGCGAGGAGACCGGCGTTGCGGGCACCGGCGACGGAGACGGTGGCGACCGGGACCCCGGCCGGCATCTGCACGATGGACAGCAGCGAGTCCATGCCGTCCAGGTACTTCAGCGGCACCGGCACGCCGATGACCGGCAGCGGGGTGACGGAGGCGAGCATGCCGGGCAGATGGGCGGCACCGCCCGCACCGGCGATGATCACCTTCAGGCCGCGGTCGGCGGCCTGCTCGCCGTACGTGATCATCTCGCGCGGCATGCGGTGGGCGGAGACGACGTCGACCTCGTAGGCGATCTCGAACTCGTCCAGGGCCTTGGCGGCGGCCTCCATGACGGGCCAGTCGGAGTCCGACCCCATGACGATGCCAACAACAGGGCTCATTCGGTGATCGTGCCTCTCAGGTATCCGGCTGCGTGACGGGCGCGCTCCAGCACGTCGTCCAGGTCGTCGCCGTAGGTGTTGACGTGGCCGACCTTGCGGCCGGGCTTCACGTCCTTGCCGTACATGTGGATCTTGAGCTTGGGGTCGCGGGCCATGCAGTGCAAGTACGCGGAGTACATGTCCGGGTAGTCGCCGCCCAGGACGTTGACCATCACCGTCCACGGGGCACGCGCGCGGGGGTCGCCGAGGGGCAGGTCGAGGACCGCGCGGACGTGGTTGGCGAACTGCGAGGTGATCGCGCCGTCCTGGGTCCAGTGGCCCGAGTTGTGCGGGCGCATCGCCAGCTCGTTGACCAGGATGCGGCCGTCGCGGGTCTGGAACAGCTCGACGGCGAGGTGGCCGACGACACCGAGTTCCTTGGCGATGGTCAGGGCCATCTGCTCGGCCTTGAGCGCCAGGGCCTCGTCCAGGTCGGGGGCCGGGGCTATGACGGTGTCGCACACGCCGTCCACCTGCCGCGATTCCACCACCGGGTAGGCGACGGCCTGGCCGTGCGGGGAGCGTACGACGTTGGCCGCGAGCTCGCGGACGTAGTCGACCTTCTCCTCGGCGAGCACCGGGACGCCCGCCCGGAACGGGTCCATGGCCTCCTCGGCGGACTCCACGACCCACACGCCCTTGCCGTCGTAGCCACCGCGCACGGTCTTCAGGACGACCGGGAAGCCGTCCCCCTCCGCCGCGAACCGGACCACGTCCTCCGGATCGGCGACGATCCGGTGCCGCGGGCACGGGATGCCGATGAGGTCGAGCTTCGCACGCATCACGCCCTTGTCCTGGGCGTGCACCAGCGCGTCGGGCCCCGGACGCACGGGGATGCCGTCCGCCTCCAGGGCCCTGAGGTGCTCGGTGGGTACATGTTCGTGATCGAAGGTGATCACATCGCACCCGCGCGCGAACTCGCGCAGCGTGTCCAGGTCGCGATAGTCGCCGATGACGACATCGTTCACGACCTGCGCCGCGGAATCCTGAGGAGTGTCACTGAGAAGCTTGAACCTGATGCCCAACGGGATGCCCGCCTCGTGCGTCATACGCGCGAGCTGCCCCCCGCCGACCATGCCGACTACCGGGAACGTCACACCCCTAGCGTATCGGCCACGCGGGGGCGACCGGATCGCGTCCCTCGGAGGAACTCTTACCGGTCGCTTTCCGCCCTCTTTCCGATCTGTTTCCCGGTCTTGGCCTTGTGCACAGGCGACAGGGGGTTCACCCGGATAGCATGGCTGGGCTGACGAAACCTACCGACGGGAGCTGCACAGCCATGGAACCTCGTTCCTCGGGGCTGCAACGGCTCGTACGCGAGGTGGCCAAGTTCGGCACCGTCGGCGTCGCGGGCATCTTCGTGAACCTCGGCGTCTTCAACCTCGTCCGGCACGTCTCCGACCTGCCGGTGGTACGCGCCAGCATCATCGCGACCATAGTCGCCATCGCCTTCAACTACGTCGGTTTCCGTTACTGGACGTACCGGGACCGCGACAAGGGCGGCCGCACCAAGGAGCTCACGCTCTTCCTGTTCTTCAGCGCGATCGGCCTGGTGATCGAGAACGGCGTGCTGTACGCGGCGACCTACGGCTTCGGCTGGGACAGCCCGCTGCAGAGCAACGTCTTCAAGTTCGTCGGCATCGGCGTCGCGACGCTCTTCCGCTTCTGGTCGTACCGCACCTGGGTGTTCCGCGTGCAGCCGACGCAGGAGGCGGAGTCGATCCTGGTGGCCGAGTCGAAGCGGCCGCACACGGAACCCGAGCCGAAGTCGCAGCGGGTTCCGTAACCCGGTTCAGCGCACCGTCGGCCGGTCCTCCTCCGCCTTGCGGGCCGGCGGCGTGCGCGAGAGGAACAGGCCGAACACCGGCGGCTGCGCCTGGAGCAGCTCCAGGCGTCCCCCGTCGGCCTCCGCGAGGTCGCGGGCGACGGCGAGGCCGATCCCGGTGGAGTTCCGTCCGCTGATCGTCCGCTCGAAGATCCGCGCGCCCAGGTCGGCGGGGACCCCGGGGCCCTCGTCGGTGACCTCCACCACGGCCTGGTTGCCGGTGACCCGGGTGCGCAGCGCGACGGTGCCGCCACCGTGCATGAGGGAGTTCTCGATCAGCGCCGCCAGCACCTGGGCGACCGCTCCCGGCGTGCCGACGGCGTGCAGATGCCGCTTGCCGGAGCTGACGATGGCCCGGCCGGCGCTGCGGTAGGCGGGCCGCCACTCGGCGAGCTGCTGCTGGATGACCTCGTCCAGGTCGAAGGTGACGGCGGAGCCGGTGCGCGGGTCGCGCGAGTTCGTCAGCAGCCGCTCGACCACGTCGGTGAGCCGCTCGACCTGGGTGAGCGCGACGTTCGCCTCTTCCTTCACGATGTCCGGGTCGTCCGTGAGGGTGATCTCCTCCAGCCGCATCGAGAGCGCCGTGAGCGGGGTGCGCAGCTGGTGGGAGGCGTCGGCCGCCAGGCGCCGCTCGGCGGTCAGCATGCGGCCGATCCGCTCGGCGGAGGAGTCCAGCACATCGGCGACCCGGTCCAGCTCGGGGACGCCGTACCGCTTGTGCCGCGGGCGCGGGTCGCCGGAGCCGAGCCGCTCGGCGGTCTCCGCGAGGTCGGTCAGTGGGGAGGCGAGCCGGTTGGCCTGGCGGACGGCCAGCAGCACGGCCGCGACCACCGCGAGCAGCGCCACCAGGCCGATGATCAGCAGGGTCCGGCCGACCTCGCGGGTCACCGAGGAGCGCGGCTCCTGCACGGTGACCGTCTCGCCCTCCTCGCCCCGCTGGGTGGCGCGGATGACATCGCCCTGCGGCTTGGTGCCGATCTCTATCGGCGCCTGCCCGGGCATGCGGATCACCGCGTACTGGTCCTTGCTGACCGGATTGCGCAGCACGTCCGCGTTGACGTTCTCCGCGGCGAGGATCCTGCTGTCCACGATGCTGGCCAGCCGGATCGCCTCGGAGTCCACCCGCTCCTGGGCGCTGTTGCTGATCGTCCGCGTCTCGACGATCACCAGGGAGATACCGAAGACGGCGATCACCACGAGGACGACGGCGAGAGTGGACTGGATGAGACGTCGGCGCATGTTCCGTTACCTGAGGTGATCGCTGGGCCCCGGGAAGGGCTCACCCGGGGAGGGGCTCAGCTCTTCTCGAAGCGGAAGCCCACGCCTCGTACGGTGGCGATGTAGCGGGGGTTCGCCGCGTCGTCGCCGAGCTTCTTGCGCAGCCAGGAGATGTGCATGTCGAGGGTCTTGGTGGAGGACCACCAGGTGGTGTCCCAGACCTCGCGCATCAGCTGGTCGCGCGTGACGACCCGGCCGGCGTCCCGCACCAGCACCCGCAGCAGGTCGAACTCCTTGGCGGTGAGCTGGAGTTCCTCGTCGCCCATCCACGCCCGGTGCGACTCGACGTCGATCCGTACCCCGTGCGTGGCCGGCGGCTGCTGCGGCTCGGCGGCACCGCGCCGGAGCAGGGCCCGTACCCGGGCGAGCAGTTCGGCGAGCCGGAAGGGCTTGGTGACGTAGTCGTCGGCGCCCGCGTCCAGGCCGACGACGGTGTCCACCTCGTCGGCCCGCGCGGTCAGGATGAGGATCGGCACGGTGTGGCCGTCGGCCCGCAGCCGGCGGGCGACCTCCAGGCCGTCCATGCCCGGCAGGCCCAGGTCCAGTACGACCAGATCGACGCCGCCCTGCATTCCGGCGTCCAGCGCGGTGGGTCCGTCCTCGCGCACCTCGACCTCGTAACCTTCCCGGCGCAGGGCGCGGGCCAGCGGCTCCGAGATGGACGCGTCGTCCTCGGCGAGCAGTACACGGGTCATGAGGTGATGGTAGACCGCCCGCGCACGGTGCTGGGGTGTGATCGCTTCCAGGAACTCTTACCTTGTGACGGCACTGGTACGGACCATCACTGTGGGGATGAGACCGTAGAAGAGACCTTCGATTCCGGTCCTGTGGTTCCCCCGACACCTGTGATCCGTGTCTCAAGTCCTTCCATATCCGGCCGTGTCCTGCCGTATGGTGACCTGAACGCCTGTAGTACACCGGGGACCTTTGGCGAGCACTTGACGCTGAGGGTCTCTATTTGTGTGCGGGCCGACCAAGATCAAGCCTTGGCCGGCCTTGAAAGGAATGACCTCTGGCCGGGCTCCGCAGCGCATCGACGCGCGTCGGGGCGTGGATCCCGGTGGTCGCCGTCCACCGCTTCCGAGACCCGGACGCGGACTCCCCTCGGGCGTTGGGGGCGGACGACCGACCGTGCCGGTGCCGGCCACACCCCCACCGGGCGCGCAACGCTCGAAAAGCGCGTCCCGACCAGCAAGGAACGACCATGGCGTCCAGCCTGACGAAGGACTCGGTCCGCCCGGGCACCCCCGGTTCCGAGAAGACCTTCTTCGGCCACCCCCGCGGCCTGGCCACTCTCTTCATGACCGAGATGTGGGAGCGTTTCTCCTACTACGGCATGAGGGCTCTGCTTCCGCTGTACCTGGTGGCCCCGGGCGGCCTGCACCTGAGCGCGGGCACCGCGACCGCGATCTACTCGGTGTACGTCTCGCTCGTGTACCTGCTCGCCCTGCCCGGCGGCTGGTTCGCCGACCGTGTACTCGGCCCCCGCAAGACGGTCGCCGTCTCGGGCCTGATCATCATGCTCGGCCACCTGTGCCTCGCGCTGCCCGTGGCCGCGAGCTTCTTCGTCGGCCTGGGTCTCGTCGCCATCGGCTCGGGTCTGCTGAAGGCCAACATCTCCACGATGGTCGGCCACCTCTACAAGGGCCCGGACGACGCGCGCCGTGACGGTGGTTTCACCCTCTTCTACATCGGCATCAACCTCGGTGCGTTCGCCGCTCCCCTGGTCATCGGCACCGTCGGTGAGAACGTCAACTGGCACCTGGGCTTCGCGCTGGCCGCGCTCGGCATGGCGCTGGGTCTGGCCCAGTACCTGCTCGGCGGCCGCCACCTGAGCCCGAAGAGCAGCGAGGTCCCGACCCCGCTGACCGCCGAGCAGAAGTCCGTGACCCTGCGCAAGGGCCTGATGTGGCTGGCCATCGCCGCGGTCTTCTACGGCGTCGTCGGCGGCACCGGCCACTTCACCCTGAACTGGGCGCTGATCCCGCTCACCCTCATCGGCCTGATCGTGCCGATCCTGGTCATCGCCCGCATGCTGCGCGACAAGGACCTGGACTCGGGCGAGAAGTCGAAGGTGCGCGCGTACATCTGGTTCTTCGCCGCCGCCGCCGTCTTCTGGATGATCTACGACCAGGGCGGTTCGACCCTGTCGCTGTTCGCCGACGGCTCGGCCAAGAACTCGATCGCCGGCTGGACGTTCCCGGTCTCCTGGTACCAGTCGGTCAACCCGGTGATGATCATGGCGCTGGCCCCGGTCTTCGCCTGGGCGTGGCTGTGGCTGAACCGGCGCGGCAAGGAGCCGAGCACCATCGTGAAGTTCGCCTCCGGCCTGGTGCTGATCGGTGCGTCCTTCTTCCTCTTCCTCGCCCCGCTGTCGATCGCCGAGGGCGGTCACAAGGCCGCGGCGATGTGGCTGGTCGCGATCTACTTCGTGCAGACCGTCGGTGAGCTGACGCTGTCGCCGGTGGGTCTGTCGGTGACGACGAAGATGGCGCCGAAGAAGTACGCCTCGCAGATGATGGGCGTCTGGTTCCTCGCGGTCACCGCGGGCGACTCGATCACCGCGCTGGTGTCCAACCCGGCCATAGGCGGCGTCAACCTCGACAAGATGGGCTTCGTCGCCCTGGAGGCCGTGCTCGCCGTCATCGCCGGTGCGGCGGTGTGGATGTACCGCCGGAAGGTCAACAAGCTCATGGGCGACGTCCACTAGTCGCTGCCGCTGGGCTCGGCCGACAGAGGGCCACCGCATCCTCGGGATGTGGTGGCCCTCTTGGTGTGCCGGGGCATGGCCAAGCGCCGTCGGGGGCGATCCCGGTGCGCGGCCAGAGGTCCGTCCTGGCTTGTCGCGCGGTTCCTCGCGCCCCTGGGTCGGCTATCGCGTCCTTCGTCCCGGCAGGAACGTGAACACCGCGCCGCCCAGCAGGATCGCCGTGCCCGCCACCAGGCCGAGGGCCTTCAGGGCGCCGTGGTCGCTCGCGCCGGTCTCGGCGAGGCCGCCGGAGCCGGAGGTGCTGCTGCCGCCGGCCGAGCCGCCGGAGGTGGACGTGCCGCCGGACGCCCCACCCGGCTGCTGACTGGTGTCCAGGGTGAGTGAGACCTCTGTCCTGGTCGGTGTGCAGGTCGTGGTCGTGCCGAGCGCCTTGACCGTGAGGACGCCCGGGGACAGCGTCGAGGTGCCGCTCGCGCCGGGCTTGTAGGTCCCGGTGAGGTCGGGGATCTCGATCGGGTCGCCGGACTTGATGTCCTTCGCGTTCGTCGGCCCCTCCACATGCACCGTGCCCTTGTCGGAGCCGCCCAGCACCACCTCCATGGACGGCTTCACGGAGCCCTTCGGGATGTCGGCGGGGCTGTTCATCACCGACTTCTTGAACTGCACGGTGAGGTCGAAGTTCCCGCCGTTCTTCTTCGCGTTGATCTGCACCGGCGAGGTCGCGTTCTTGTCGCCGATCGGCGTCTTGCAGGCGTAGGGGATCTGCACCTCCTTGCCGGTGAAGTCGGTCTGCCCGCTGCCGCCGCTCGAGGTCGCCGTGGGACTGGCGGACCGGGTGGCAGTACTGGACGGGGTCGGTGTCGTCGACTGCGTCGGCGTGCCGGTGCTCCCGCCGCCGCCCCCGCCCGTCACCTGGATGGTCGCCGCCTTCTGCACGGTCTCCTTGGGCGTGCACTTGGTGTCCGTCGACATCGCGTTGACGGTGTACGCGTCGGGAGTCAGCGTCACCTCGCCGGCCGTCGTCAGCTTGACGCTGCCCTTCATGTCGGACAGCACCATGGCGGCGCCCTTGGGAATCGGGGGGTTCGTGCGGGTCCCCTGCATCGCGATGTCGGCGGCCTGTGCCCCGGCCGCCTTCAGCACGCCGGACGGCTGGACCGAGTTCGCGGGCAGGTCGATGATGTCGGGGTTCTTGGACGCGGCCTGGACGAACTTCCACACCACGTCCACCGTGTCGCCGACCTTCGCCGTGGCCGGCGCGTCGATCTCGACCTTCGTGGTGCCGTCGATCGGGCTGATGCCCGCCGGCGGCACACAGTGGGTGGCGTACGCCACCTCGGCCGCCTGCGCGGGGCTCGCGGCGAGGCCCAGCAGGACGCCCGCACCGCTCAGCGCCAGCGCGGCGCCCGCGGCCGTACCTCTCCTTCGGATGCTCACGTCGGTCCTTTCGTGGTGGGAGTCGTCGGACTCGTCGGGCTGTCGGGGTGCGGTGCGGAGAGCCGGCCGGCCGGGTCGCCCGGGACGGAGTCCGGGGCGAACCACGGCAGGGTCGGGTTCGTGGGGGGCGGTTCGGCGGTACGGCGGCCGGTGCGGGGCAGCCGGGGCAGGCGCGGCGTCCGGGCGGGGCGGGCGGCACCCGGGCGGCGCGGCCGCACCCGGTCCACCACGGCCATGCCGATGCGGAACAGCGCGGCCGGCACGACCAGGCAGAGCAGGATCCAGAACAGCGTCACGCCCCAGGGGCGGCCCACGCCCCACGGCTGTTCGGCGAGGACCCTGCCGTCGTACTTCAGGGTGACGGTGTAGTCGCCGTGCGCCCCGGCGGACAGCTCGACCGGCAGCCTCACCTCGGCCTTCCGGCCGGGGGCCAGGGTGCCGTGCCACTGCCGGTCGTCCCACTGCGGGGCGAAGACGCCGTGCGCGCTGCCGACCTGGAAGACGGGGTCCTTGATCGTGCTCGTGCCGGTGTTGCCGACGGTGAGCACGAGGCTGCGGCTCGGCGGGGCGCCGAACCAGGTCAGCAGCCCACCGGCACCGGTCAGCCGGACATCGGACAGCACGGACAGCCGGCCGGCGGACGATTCGGCGGGCAGCGGGGCGACGGGATGCCCGGCGACCTGGAGGACGGCGTCCGCCTCCGCCCCCGCGCCGGTGACCGTGGCCACGTGCACCACGCAGGGGCAGGGCACGGGCGGTTCGGCGACCGGGAGTCGCCGGCTGAAGGCGCCCTGGGCATCGGTGGTCACGGCCCGGCCGTCGCCGTTGGCGCAGGAGTTGGTGCCGCCGATGACCCCCCGGGCCGGTGTGGCCCGCCCGCACACCAGCAGCATCAGCAACGTGTGCGACCGCCAGCCGCTGCCGCTGACGGTGACCGAGCCGCCGGTGCCGGCCTGGGACGCCGACAGTCTCACCACCGGCCCGTCCGCCGCGTACGTCTGTCCGCCGCCGGTCAACACAAGCAACGCGAGCACCGCCAGCATCGCCGGCACCCGCAGGATCCCCGCCTTGCCGCTCACTTCACTGCGCCTTCCGTCAACTCACCACCGGGGTACGGGAGCCCGGCGTCAACAGGGCCCCGTGCACTCCCGGTCACCGGAGCACCGGCCGCCGGAGTGCCGCTGCGACGCCGACGGGCGGCGGTCGGCACCGCCACCCCCGCGAGCAGTACGACGCCCGCCCCCGCCACCGCCGGCCACGGCACGAACCGGGCCGACGTGGTCGCCGTGTCATGGGCTCCGCCCGGGGCCGTGACCGTCAGCCGTACGTCGACCGCGTCCAGCGCGGGCCGGTCGGGCCAGGGCTCGGCGAGCCGCACGCGGGCGCCTGGGCGCAGGTGGACGGGGAGGGTGCGCGGCGCCCGGTCCAGGACCCGGCCGAGGACACCGTCGGCGCGCACCGAGAGCCTCGGCACGAGGACGGTCGTACCGCGGTTGACCAGCTCGTACGTGATGCGGTCGGCGTGCACGGCGAGGTGCTCGACGGTCAGCGCGGCGAGCGCCGGGCCACCGACGCGCAGCCGGACCGGGACGGTCGCCGTACGTCCCCGCGCGTCCCGCGCGACGACGGCGCCGGGGCGGTCGCCGGGCGCGGCCCCGGCCGGCACGGTCACCGTGAAGGGCACCTCGGCGCGGGTGCGGGCCGGGACGCGTATCCCGCTCTCCGCCTGCTCGGCGAAGACCGTGCGCAATCCCGTTCCGGACAGCCGTACGACGACCGGCGCCCGCCCGGGGTTGGTGACGGCCACCGTGTCCTGCAGGACCGCCCCCGGCGGACCCTCGGCGTAGAAGGAGGGGCGGCCACCGCCCGCGGGCGCGACGGACCACCGCGCGGACGCGGCGGCGGCCCCGGATGCGGTGGAAGCCCCGGGCGCGGCGGAGGCGCCCGCCGCGGCACCCAGTACGGCGCACAGGCACAGGGCCGCGGGCAGGGCGGCGCGGGCCGGAAGCGATGCGTGGGTCCGGGGCGGGCACCGATGGCGGGTCAGGGCGCGGGCGGCGGACGGCATGGGCGGCTCCGGCGGTTGGCCTGGGTTTCGGCGGGGCTCGGCTTCGGCAGTCGGGCTTGGGGGCTTCGGCGGTGGCTCACTTCGGCGCTCGGCCTCAGGCCTCGGCGGTGACTCCGCTTTCGGCGGTGGGCCTGGGGCTTCGGCGGTGGCTCGGCTCTCGGCGGTCGATCTGGGGCGGACGGCTTGGGGGCTTTGGCGCTGGCTCGGCTCTCGGTGGTCGATCTGGGGCGGACGGCTTGGGGGCTTCGGCAGTGGTTCGGCTTCGGCAGTCGGTCTGAGGGCTTCGGCAGTGGTTCGGCTTCGGCAGTCGGTCTGAGGGCTTCGGCAGTGGCTCGACTTCGGCGGTCGGGTCTGGGGGCTTCGGCAGTGGCTCGACTTCGGCGGTCGGGTCTGGGGGCTTCGGCAGTGGCTCGGTTTCGGCAGTCGGCCTCAGGCCACGGCGGTGGGCCTGGGGCTTCGGCGCTGGCTCGGCTCTCGGTGGTCGATCTGGGGCGGACGGCTTGGGGGCTTCGACGGTGGTTCGGCTTCGGCAGTCGGGTCTGGGGGCTTCGGCAGTCGGGCCTGGGGGCTTCGGCAGTGGCTCGGCTTCGGCAGTCGGCCTCAGGCCTCGGCGGTGGCTCCGCTTTCGGTGGTCGGCCTGGGCTTCGGCGCTCGGCCGGGGCTTCCGTGGTCGTCGGGCCAGGTCAGCGGCGGGACGGCTGGTTGCGGCGGGTCAGCCAGAGGGCGCCTGCCGCGCCGGTGAGGAGCACCGTGCCGCCGAGGGTGCCGAGGGCGATCGCGGAGTCCTCCGGGCCGGTCTGCGGGAGCGTTCCGCCGGTGGAGGAGCCGCCGGAGGACGAGGTCGACGACGAGCCTCCTGCCGCGGTCACGTCCAGCGTGAGCCCCGGCCCGGGGCTGTTGGTCGGCGTGCAGGTCGTCGTCGTACCGAGCGCCTTGATGACGAGCGTGCTCGGGGTGAAGGTGACCTTGCCGGTCTTCTTCGGCGTGTACGTACCGCTCAAGTCGCTGATCTTGATCGGGGTGTTGGCGGGGATCGCGGCCGCGTTGGCGGGCCCGCTGACCGGCAGCGTGCCGCTGTCGGCGCCGCCGAGCCGGATGCTCGCGCTCGGGGTCATCGCGCCCTTGCCCAGCTCGACGGGGCTGGAGGAGACGCCCTTCTGCCAGGACATGGTGATCCGGTAGCCGCTGCCGCTCTTGACACCCTTGATGTCGATGGGCGAGACGGCGCTCTTGACGCCGATCGGGGTCTGACAGCGGTAGTTCACGTCGACCACGTCGGCGTGGGCGGCCGGCGCGGACAGCAGCACCACCGAGCCGGCCAGTGCCGCGGCGGACGCGAGCGCGGCGGTTCGTTTCGGGTACGACACGATCGGTCCACCCCAATCCCTTGCGACGACATTTCCTGACGACATATCAGATTCGGCCGTCAAGGTACGCCCGGCGCCGCGAGGAGGGAAGACGCATCACACGCCGGAGTTGTGGTGATCCGGCGTGTGTGACGCGTGGCCGGAGTGGAGGCTGGGCAGTGGCGTCAGGCCCTGCGCAGCACCTCCGGCAGGCCCCAGCGCCGCAGCACCTCGGGGACGGCGACGGTGCCGTCCGGCCGCTGGTGCTGTTCCAGGAGGGCCGGCACCAGACGGCTGGTGGCCAGTCCCGAGGCGTTGAGCGTGTGGACGTACGCCGCCCTGCCGCCGCCCGCCGGGCGGTACCGGATGCCGCCGCGCCGGGCCTGGTAGTCGCGGGCGTTCGACACCGAGCTGACCTCGGCGTAGGCGCCCAGGCTGGGCAGCCAGACCTCGACGTCGTACGTCTTGGCCTGGGCGGCGCTGGTGTCCCCGGCGGCGAGCCGGGTGACCCGGTGGTGCAGACCGAGGTCCGCGACCAACTGCTCGGCGCGGTGCAGCAGTTCGAGCTGGGCCGCGTCCGAGTCGGCGGGCCGGGTGAGCTGGAACAGTTCGACCTTGTTGAACTGGTGGCCGCGCAGGGTGCCCCGCTCGGCGGTGCGGTAGCCGCCGGCCTCCTTGCGGTAACAGGGCGTGAAGGCCACGTACTTGAGCGGTAGCTCGCGCTCGTCGAGGGTCTCGTCCTGGTGCAGGGCGGCGAGCGCGGTCTCGGCGGTGGGCAGCAGGAACCGCTCGGGACGGCCGTCGGCCCCGCGGTCCGTGACGAAGACGTCGTCGGCGAACTTCGGGAACTGGCCGGCGGTGTAACCGGCCTGCCAGGTGAGCAGGTGGGGCGGCAGCACGAAGGTGTAGCCGGCCCGGCGGTGGCCGTCCAGGAAGTGGTTGAGCAGCGCCCACTCCAGCGCGGCGCCCTCGCCCCGATAGACCCAGTTGCCGCTGCCGGCGAGCGCGGCGCCGCGCCGGTGGTCGACGAGTGCGAGCTCCTCGGTGAGCCGGACGTGGTCCCGGGGCGCGAAGCCGAACTCCGGACGGGTGCCCCCGGTGCGGACGACCTCGTTGTGTTCCTTGCCGCCCGCGGGCACGTCCGGATCGGGTAGGTTCGGCAGGCCGTCGAGGAAGGCGCGGTGCTCGGTCTCCAGCCTGCCGTGCGCGGCCGTCGCCTCGGCGACCCGGTCGGCCAGTTCGGCGGCCCTGTGGAGGAGTTCGTCCGCCGGTTCGCCGGTCCGGCGGCGGGTCGCGATGTCCGCCGAGACGCGGCGCCGTTCGCCGCGCAGCCGCTCCAGGGCCGTACGGGCCTCGCGCAGCCGCTGGTCGAGCGCGAGGAAGGCGTCGAGGTCCACGTCCAGGCCGCGTTTGGCCAGGCCTTCGCGGACGCGTCGGGGGTGCTGTCGGATGAGGGTGACGTCAAGCATGGTGCTGCCCAACTGGTCGGCGGGGCGGCACGGTCCGCCCCGGGTCGGTCCCTCGGGGCGCGGGCGAGAGGGTGCTCGCGGTGCCACCACGCCTTCGCCGTCGTACGACGGCCTCTTCGGGCCCGATGACGGGGGCCGGCCGGCGGGGCATTTCCTCCCCGCACTCGGGAGTGGATTCACCCGGGGTGCGAGGCCGCCTTCACAGCGGGTGGCGGCTCTCTCGGCTCGCAGGGTCCCGGGCTACTTGTCTCCGTCAGCGCGTTGCGGCCAGGGTAGGCGGCGCCGCTTCCGACGGAAATCGATTTTCCGGGCGCCGCGGGCAGGCGGAAACCGGATGGGCCGATCCGCCGGGAACCCGGCGCCCTACGCCGGAGCGCCCAGCTCTGCCCACACCGTCTTGCCCGGGCGGCCCGCGGCGCGGACGACGCCCCAGTCCAGGCACAGCCGCTGCACGATGAACATGCCGTGGCCGCCGGGGCGGCCGGCGCGATGGGGGGTGCGGGGGGTCGGCTGGCCGGTGCCGCGGTCCGAGACCTCGATCCGGATCACCTTTTTGTCGCAGGCCAGGAGCAGTTCCTCGGGGCCCTCGGCGTGCAGGCAGGCGTTGGTGACCAGTTCCGAGACGACGAGCAGCACATCCTCGGCCGCGGCCCGCTGGTCGGCGCCGGCGGCGGGCAGCCAGCCCCACGCGTACAGCGCCTGGCGGGTGAAGTCGCGGGCGAGCGGGACGACCCCGCTCTCGCCCTGCAGGCCGATCCGGCGGACCTGCGGCCCGCCGGGGCCCTGGGTGCCGTCGGGCGGCACGGACGGCGCGGCTGCCCCCGTGGGGACGCCGGCCGGCGGCGCACCCTCCTCGGACGCCCCGGAAGCGCCGCTGGGCTCCGGGCCGCGGTCGCCCGGCGAGTAAGGCCGGGTGGTGCTCATCAGCGCTTCACCTCACCGAATCACCAGTTCACGATGTCATGATTCAAAGGACCGGCACTGGTGTGTGCCGGCCGGTCCGTACGTCGTCCGCCCGCTGTCCGTACGTCGTCCGCCGCAGTCCGCGCGGGGTGTCCTGCTCGCCCGTCCGTCGCACGTACGTCCCGTCCGGTCGTTCCGCCGGTCCCGGGGCGGTCCGGGCCGGCGCTCGTCAGAGGGTGCCCCGCCTTCTCCTGCCCTCTCCTGCCCGGCCGATCCGGTACAACACCCCTGATTTCGGCGTGCCCGGAGCGAACGCCCGCGGCCGTCGGGACACGGGAGGGCGGGGACGGCGGACTCAGTCGGCACCGTCGGCCAGGGCGGCCTCCACGGAGTCGTGCACGGTGAAGACCGCCTCCGCGCCGGTGATCTCGAACACACGGGCGACCACCGGCTGCATCCCGGCCAGATGGACCCCGCCACCGGCGGCCTCCGCCTTCAGCCGGGCACCGAGCAGGACGTTCAGGCCCGTGGAGTCGCAGAACTCCAGTCGTGTGCAGTCCACGACGAGGCGCGAGAATCCCTTGTCCAGAAGGTCGTCAAGGGGCTCGCGCAGAAGATCGGCGGTGTGGTGATCGAGCTCACCCGCCGGTGTCACAACGGCGCTGGAGCCCTCTTCACGCACCTCCACCAGAAGCCGGCCCGACTGTGCGCTGCCGACCGTCCCGTGGTCCATGCCGTCTCTCTCCCGAGGTCGTGGACGCTGACTGCTCTCGAACATTACGCCCTCCAAGCGCACTCCGGCACCCGAAGAACCTCACGGAAGTGGACATATCACAACAGAACGCACTTGCGATCGCCTCCGTCGAGCGGGTAGGGCTAGTAGGAACATCTTTCGCTACACGCCGGCTTTGGAGGCGCCGCACACCGCAGTGCACGTATCGGCTTCGGCAGCCATATGCCGAGAACGATGGAGGACACCATGTCACCCCGGCTCGACGCATCGCATACCCCGATCGCGACGTCGACACCCCCACCGGAACAACTGGATCATCCCATCGACGCCCTCGACCCCTTCGAGGGACTTCCGGAGATCCCCCCGTACGACGAGATCGGCCCGGTCGATGCTCGGGCCCTGTCCAAGACCCTCTTCGAGCGCCTGGAGTCGCTGGAGGAAGGGACGCACGAGTACTCGTACGTCCGCAACACGCTCGTCGAGCTCAACCTCGCGCTCGTGAAGTTCGCCGCCTCCCGCTTCCGCTCCCGCAGCGAGCCGATGGAGGACATCATCCAGGTCGGCACCATCGGCCTGATCAAGGCGATCGACCGCTTCGAGCTCGCCCGCGGGGTGGAGTTCCCCACCTTCGCGATGCCGACGATCATCGGCGAGATCAAGCGTTTCTTCCGTGACACCTCGTGGTCCGTGCGCGTTCCGCGCAGGCTGCAGGAGCTGCGCCTGGACCTGGCCAAGGCCGGGGACGAGCTGGCCCAGCGGCTGGACCGGGCGCCGACCGTCCCGGAGCTGGCCGAGAAGCTCGGCATCTCCAACGACGAGGTCGTGGAGGGCATGGCCGCCTCGAACGCCTACACCGCCTCCTCGCTGGACGCCCAGCCCGAGGAGGACGAGACGGAGGGCGCGCTCGCGGACCGCATCGGGTACGAGGACCACGGCCTGGAGGGCATCGAGTACATCGAGTCCCTCAAGCCGCTGATCGCCGAACTCCCGCAACGGGACCGGAAGATCCTCTCCCTGCGTTTCGTGGCGAACATGACCCAGTCGGAGATCGGCGAGGAACTCGGCATCTCCCAGATGCACGTGTCCCGGCTGCTGGCGCGCACGCTGGCACGGCTGCGCAAGGGTCTGACACTCGAGGAGTGACCTCCGCGTCGCCCCTGTGACGCCTTCCTCAGCGGTCCGGCCACCGGTGCCGGGCCGCTGCGGCGTCTCCGCCGTCGGCCCACCTCTCCGTCTGCCGCGAGTAGCCAGGAATCCGTCCGTCATTCCCGGTTCTTTGCGGACCTTGGGGCCAACTGGCTCCGGGATACCAACCGTTACGTGGTTACCCAGAGTAACCCCTTTTCCCGGCCGGTCCCCTCGACCACTATGGCCCACCGAACCGGCTACTGGCCGGTATGTGAGACCGGGGCCGCAACGACGCGGTGCCCCGGGGTGCGAGGAGGCTGGACGCATGGCTGAGGGGGACGGCACCGGGACGGGCGGAACCGAGGCGGGCGGCACCGGGACGGGCGTGGAGTACGAGGACGCGCCGGACGCCCGGCTGAGCGAGCTGCTCCGCTCCCCCACGGCGACGGCGTACCCCGCCCTGCAGGAACTGCGCCGCCGGCACCACCCGGCGGTCCTGGCCTACGCCCGGCTGTGCGCCGCGGGCGAGTCCGCCGCCCGCCGGCTGGCGGCCGAGGTCCTCACCACGGCGGCCCGCGAGACGGCCCGGGGCGTCGACCCGGCCGTCCCGCTGCGCCACCGGCTGCTGCTGCTCACCGCACGGCTCGCGGCCGGCTGGGCGCGCGACGAGCGCTCCGCGGGCGTCGACCCCGGACTGCTGCTCGTCCTGAACGCGTCCGGCCTGCCCGAGGGCCCCACCCCGCCCCTGCTCCCGGCGTTCCGCTCGCTGCCCTCCCGCACCCAGGGCCTGATCTGGTACGGCGTGCTGGAGGCGGAGCCGCAGCACCGCACCGCCGCCTTCCTCGGCCTGAGCGGCGTCGACGTGGCCTACGGCACCCCGCAGGCCCTCAAGGCCCTGGCCCAGGCCTGCCTGCGCGACCGTCTCGCCGCCTCCGACGACCCGCAGTGCGCCGACTTCCGCCGGCTGATCGAGGAGGCGGTACGGCCGGACGGCCCGCGGCACAGCCCCGACCTGGACGCCCACATGGCCCGCTGCCCGCACTGCACGGCCGCGTTCGAGGACCTGCGGGCGCTGCGGGACGCGCCCCGGGAGACCCTGGCGGACGGCCTGCTGCCGTGGAGCGGGGCGGCGTACCTGCGCGCCGGGGACCCCCCGGCCGCTCCTGGCGCTCCTGACGCTCCTGGCAACCATGGCGCTCATGGCGCTCCAGGGGCCTCTGCCGTACGTCCGTCCTGGCCGCCCCGGCGGCGCGTCCTGCTGGTCTCGGCGGCCCTGGGCGTGGCCCTGACCCCGCTCCTGGTGTTCGCCCTCACCCCGGCACACACCGACGACCAGCAGCCGACGGCCGCGACGCCCGCGCCGCCACCGGTGACGGTGACGGCGACGGTCTCCGTCACCCCGTCCCCGTCTCCCTCGCCCACCAAGTCCCCCTCGTCCAGGCCCCCTTCGCCCACACCGAGTCCGTCGCGCCCGGCCACGCACCCGCCGCACACCCAAAAGCCCACTCCCACGCCGACCCCGTCGTTCGCCCCGCCCGGCACCTCCTTCGCCCAGGTGGTGAACCTGGCGACGGGCCGCTGCCTGGACATCCGCGACGGCGATCTGTCGCAGGGCAACGACGTCGTCACGGCCCCGTGCTCCTCCGCCGACACCCAGCGCTGGCGGTTCGACACCTACCTGGGCGTGCTGCGCTCCGCGGCCGACGACCGCTTCTGCCTGGACAGCCGCGGCTCGACCGACCGCGGCGTGGGCATCTGGACCTGCGACTCGGTCTACAGCGACAACGGCGACAACCTCCGCTTCACCATCGACCCCGACGGCACGATCCGCCCGGACATCGCCATCGAGACGGCGGTGACCCCGGACGGCGGACACGACGTCTCCCTGGAGCCCCTCGACGGCAGCGGGGAGCAGCGGTGGCGGGCGGGGGCGCAGTGAGGCGGGCCGCTGTCCGTGCGGCGCCGTCCGCGCGGCGCTCCCCGCTCAGACCACGCGTTCGCCGCGCCGCCACACCCCGCTGACCAGGGGTACCCCCGGCCGGTAGGCCAGGTGGACATGGCTGGGGGCGTCCAGGAGGGTGAGGTCGGCCCGGGCGCCGGGGCTGAGGCGGCCGATGTCGGTGCGGCGCAGGGCCGCCGCGCCGCCCGCCGTGGCCGCCCAGACCGCCTCGTCCGGGGTCATCCGCATGTCGCGCACGGCCAGGGCGATGCAGAAGGGCACGGAGGAGGTGAAGGACGAGCCGGGGTTGCAGTCGGTGGACAGGGCGACCGTGACGCCCGCGTCCAGCAGGCGGCGGGCGTCCGGCCACTCGGCACGGGTGGAGAACTCGGCGCCGGGGAGGAGGGTGGCGACGGTGTCGCTGTTGGCGAGGGCGTCGACGTCCGCGTCCGTCAGGTGGGTGCAGTGGTCGGCGCTGGCCGCGTCGAGTTCGACGGCCAGTTGGACGCCGGGGCCGTAGGAGAGCTGGTTGGCGTGGACGCGGGGGTGGAGGCCCTTCGCCCTGCCCGCCGTGAGGATCGCGCGGGCCTGGTCGCCGTCGAAGGCGCCCCTCTCGCAGAACACGTCGATCCAGCGGGCGTGCGGCGCGCAGGCGTCCAGCATCTCGCCGGTGACCAGGGCGACATAGGCGGCCGGGTCTTCGGCGTAATCCGGGGAGACGATGTGCGCACCGAGGTACGTCACCTCGTCGGTGTGCTTCGCCGCGAGGCGCAGGGCGCGGGACTCGTCCTCGACGGTGAGGCCGTAGCCCGACTTCGTCTCGAACGTCGTCGTGCCCTGGCGGAGGGCCTCGTCGAGGTAACGGGTGAGGTTGGCCTCCAGTTCCGCGTCGCTCGCCGCCCGGGTGGCCGCGACCGTGGTGCGGATGCCGCCCGCCGTGTAGGAGCGGCCGGACATGCGGGCGTTGAACTCCTGCGTGCGGTCTCCGGCGAAGACCAGGTGCGAGTGGGAGTCCACGAAGCCCGGCAGCGCCGCCCGGCCGCCCGCGTCGACCCGGTTGTCAGTGGCGGGTGCTTTGCTGGATTCACCGGTCCACGCGACGCGGTCGCCGTCGATGACGACGGCCGCGTCCTGGATCAGACCGAGGGGGGACCCGTCACCGAGGGAGGGGTCGTTGGTGACCAGCGTGGCGATGTTGGTGATGACGGTGCTGCTGCTCATGGTGTCCTCGTGGGTGGCCGGAGGGGGGTCGGCGGACTTCGGGCGCGCGGTGTTCAGCCGCGCAGGGCGTCGATGGCGTCCGCGAGCGCCGACGGCACATCGGGCACCAGCGTGTGCGCCCCGTCGCGTACGACATGCCGCCCGCCCACGACCGTGTGCCGTACGTCCGCCCCGCTCGCCGCGAATACGGCCGTCTCGGCGCCCAGCCGGGGCAGCGGGCCCGCTGTCCTGACCGAGTCCAGGGCGATCGTCGTGAAGTCGGCGAGGGCGCCGGGTTCGAGGGTGCCTGCCTCGTCCCAGCCGAGGGCGGCGTGGCCGTCGGCGGTGGCGGCCCGCAGCAGGGCGTCCGCCGTCCAGTGCCCCCGGGTGCGGGTGCGCAGCCGCTCGTTCAGCTCCATCGCGCGCGCCTCTTCCAGCAGGTCGATGACGGCGTGGCTGTCGGAGCCGAGGGAGAGCGGGGAGCCGGCCCGCTGCAGGGCGGTCGCCGGGCCGATGCCGTCGGCCAGGTCGCGCTCGGTCGTCGGGCACATGCAGGTGCCGGTGCCCGAGCCGCCGAGCAGGGCGATGTCCTCGTCGGTGAGGTGGGTGTTGTGCACACCGGTGGTGCGCGGCCCGAGGACACCGTGGTCGGCGAGCAGCCGGGTGGGGGTGCAGCCGTACGCGGCGAGGCAGGCGTCGTTCTCCGCGGTCTGCTCCGACAGGTGCACGTGCAGCGGGGCCCGCCGCTCCTCGGCCCATCCCGCCACGGTGGCCAACTGCCCGGCCGGCACGGCCCGCACGGAGTGGATCGCCGCCCCGATCCGCGCGTGGTCCCGCTCCTTGAGAACTGCACAGCGTTCGGCCCAGGCCTCCGCGCTGCCGTCGGAGAACCGCAGCTGGTGGGTGTTGGGCGGCTCACCGAAGCCGGAGGACAGATAACAGGTGTCGAGGAGGGTGATCCGGATACCGGCCTCGGCGGCGGCGTCGATCAGCGCCTCACCCATGGCGTTGGGGTCGGCGTAGGGGGTGCCGCCGGGCGCGTGGTGCACGTAGTGGAACTCGCCGGCACAGGTGACGCCGGCCAGCGCCATCTCGGCGTACACCGCGCGCGCCAGGGCGTGGTAGGTGTCCGGGGTCAGGTGGCCGGCGACGGAGTACATCACCTCCCGCCAGGTCCAGAAGGTGCCGCTGCCGACCTGGACGGTGCCGCGCAGCGCCCGG
This sequence comes from Streptomyces puniciscabiei, assembly GCF_006715785.1. Lineage (NCBI taxonomy): Bacteria > Bacillati > Actinomycetota > Actinomycetes > Kitasatosporales > Streptomycetaceae > Streptomyces > Streptomyces puniciscabiei. The sequence continues at coordinate 3,938,737 of NZ_VFNX01000001.1, read as the reverse complement.
TGGAAGGCGTGGCTGTGGGCGTTGGCGAGCCCCGGCAGGGTGAGCCCGCGCAGCACCTCGGCGCCGGGCGGCGGGGCGGGCGTCCCGGTGCGCACGGCGCCGATCCGCCCGTCCTCGATCTCCAGCGCGACTCCCGGCTCGACCCGGTCGCCGAGCCAGGCGTGCTCCAACCAGTAGGTCCGCTTGGTCACCTGCAGGCCAGCCCTTCCAGTACGTCGGCGAGCGCGCGCACCCCGGCCACGCAGTCGTCCTCGGCGGCGAACTCGGCCGGGGAGTGCGAGACACCGGTGGGGTTGCGCACGAACAGCATGGCGGTCGGAATGCTGCCGGAGAGGATTCCGGCGTCGTGTCCGGCCCCGGTTCCGAGGACGGGCACCTTCAGGCCGGTGTCCTTGCCCAGGATGCGGCCGAGCTCGTCGCGCAGGGCGTGGTCGAACTCGACGACCGGGGTGAAGGACTCCCTGACCACGTCCAGGTCGATGCCGTGGGCGTCGGCGTACGCACGCGCGGCCTTCTCCACGCCGCCGACCACCGTGTCCAGGGTCTCCTGGTCGGCGGCGCGGGAGTCGAGCCAGCCGCGCACCAGGGAGGGGATCGCGTTGACCCCGTTGGGCTCCACGGCGATCTTCCCGAAGGTGGCGACGGCACCGGCGAGTTCGGCCTCGCGGCGGGCGGCGAGCACCGTCTCGGCGTAGGACAGCATCGGGTCGCGGCGGTCGACCAGCCGGGTCGTGCCGGCGTGGTTGGCCTCGCCCCGGAAGTCGAACCTCCAGCGCCCGTGCGGCCAGATGGCGCTGGCGATGCCCACCCGGTCCCCGGACAGGTCCAGGGCCCGTCCCTGCTCGACGTGCAGCTCGACGAAGGCGCCGATCCGGGCCAGCCGCTCCGGGTCGGCCCCGATGCCCTCGGGGTCGTACCCGGCGGCCTCCATGGCCTGCGGGAGGCTGACCCCGTCGGCGTCGGTGAGCCGGTGGGCCTGCTCGACGGTCAGCTGCCCGGCGGTGAGCCGCGACCCGACGCAGGCGAGCCCGAACCGGGCCCCTTCCTCGTCACCGAAGTTGACGATGGCCAGGGGCCTGGCGAACCGCGCGTTCCTGCTCCGCAGCTCATCGAGGGCCGCGAAGGAGGACACCACACCGAGAGGGCCGTCGAAGGCACCGCCGTCGGGCACGGAGTCCAGATGGGACCCGGTGACCACGGCATCCCCGGCGGCGGGGTCACCGAGCCAGGCCCACTGGTTGCCGTTGCGGTCGACCTCGTAGGTCAGCCCGCGTGCCTCGGCCTGTTCCCTGAACCAGGCCCGGCAGTCGGTGTCGGCACCGGTCCAGGCGTAGCGCCGGTAGCCGCCGGAGGCGGAGCTGCGGCCGATCGGCAGCAGCTCCGCCCACATGCCGTGGAAACTCACGCGTCGTCACCCTCGCGCATGGGCACCCGGACACCGCGCTCCTCGGCCACCGACTCCGCGATGTCGTACCCGGCGTCCACGTGCCGGATGACGCCCATGCCCGGGTCGTTGGTGAGGACGCGCCGGATCTTCTCGCCACCCAGCTTCGTACCGTCGGCCACGGTCACCTGCCCGGCGTGAATGGACCGCCCCATGCCGACGCCACCACCGTGGTGGATGGAGACCCAGGACGCACCGGAGGCCACGTTGACCATGGCGTTCAGCAGCGGCCAGTCGGCGATCGCGTCCGACCCGTCGAGCATGGCCTCGGTCTCGCGGTACGGCGAGGCCACCGAACCGCAGTCCAGGTGGTCGCGGCCGATCGCCAGCGGAGCGGCCAGCTCGCCGGAGGCCACCATGTCGTTGAAGCGCTCGCCGGCCTTGTCGCGTTCGCCGTAGCCGAGCCAGCAGATGCGCGCGGGCAGGCCCTGGAAGTGGACGCGCTCACCGGCCATCTTGATCCAGCGGGCCAGGGACTCGTTCTCCGGGAACAGCTCCAGGATCGCCTTGTCGGTCTTGGCGATGTCGGCGGGGTCGCCGGACAGGGCCGCCCAGCGGAAGGGGCCCTTGCCCTCGCAGAACAGCGGGCGGATGTAGGCGGGGACGAAGCCGGGGAAGGCGAACGCCCGGTCGTAACCGGCCAGTTGGGTCTCGCCACGGATGGAGTTGCCGTAGTCGAAGACCTCGGCGCCGGCGTCCATGAAGCCGACCATGGCCTCCACGTGACGTGCCATGGACTCGCGGGCACGGGTGGTGAAGCCGGCCGGGTCCTTGGCGGCGGCGTCGGCCATGTCCTCGAAGGCCACGCCGACCGGCAGGTAGGACAGCGGGTCGTGGGCGGAGGTCTGGTCGGTGACGATGTCGATGGGGGCGTTCATCGCGAGCAGCTGCGGGACCAGTTCGGCCGCGTTGCCGAGGACGCCGATGGACAGCGGGCGGCGGGCGTCACGCGCCTCGGTGGCCAGCTGCAGCGCGTGGTCGAGCGAGTCGGCCTTCACGTCCAGGTACCGGTGCTCGATGCGGCGCTCGATGGCGCGCGGGTCGCAGTCGATACAGATGGCCACACCGTCGTTCATGGTGACGGCCAGGGGCTGGGCGCCGCCCATGCCGCCGAGGCCGGCGGTCAGGGTGATCGTCCCGGCGAGGGTGCCGTTGAACTTCTTCGCGGCGACGGCGGCGAAGGTCTCGTAGGTGCCCTGGAGGATGCCCTGGGTGCCGATGTAGATCCAGGAGCCGGCGGTCATCTGGCCGTACATGGTCAGGCCGAGGGCCTCCAGACGGCGGAACTCCTCCCAGTTGGCCCAGTCGCCGACCAGGTTGGAGTTGGCGATCAGGACGCGCGGGGCCCATTCGTGGGTCTGCATCACGCCGACCGGGCGGCCGGACTGGACCAGCATGGTCTCGTCCTGCTTGAGGGTCCTCAGGGTGCGGACCATGGCGTCGAAGGAGCGCCAGTCACGGGCGGCCTTGCCGGTGCCGCCGTAGACGACGAGTTTGTCGGGGTGCTCCGCGACCTCGGGGTCGAGATTGTTCTGCAGCATGCGCAGGGCGGCTTCCTGCTGCCATCCCAGGGCGCTCAGTTCCGTGCCGCGCGGTGCTCGTACGGGGCGGGGTCCCGACATCGTCTGCCTCCTCCTGTTGCTATCTCTATTCACATCCTGTCCTCCTGAATAGAACTAGTCAATACATGGGGGCGACCCCGTCCGCCCGTCGCCGGTGTTTGGCTGGATGTACGCGAGACGGACACGAGGGGACACGAGGGGAGAGGCCGTGGTGCAAGACCTCGACAGGGAGGCGCGGGAACGCGCCGCGCGGCGGGACGAGGCGGTGCGGGCCGCCGTGGAGCAGGGGCTGCTGGGGCCGGACGCGGCCGTGGCCGGGCTGCTGGACGTGACCGGGATCCGCGAGTCGGCGGCGGCGCTGCGGGCGGCGTTCGACGCCGTCGTGCCGCCCGGGACACCGGTGCTGCACGCCTTCGCGGTGAAGGCGACCCCGCTGGTGCCGGTGCTGCGGCTGCTGAGCGAGGCGGGCATCGGCGCCGAGGTGGCGAGCCCGGGCGAGCTGGCGCTGGCGCGGGCGGCCGGGGTGCCGACGGCCCGGACCGTACTGGACTCGCCCGCCAAGACCCCGGCGGAGCTGCGCGAGGCGCTGGCCCTCGGCATCGCGGTGAACGCCGACAACCCACAGGAGCTTCACCGCCTGGACACCCTGGTACGGTCCGCCCCGACCAGGTCCCCGCTCGGCCTCCGGATCAACCCGCAGATCGGCGGCGGCACGATCGGAGCCACCTCGACGGCGACGGAGACCTCCAAGTTCGGGGTGGCGCTGCGCGACGAGGGGGCGCGCGAGTGGGTCGTACGGGCGTTTCTGGACCGGCCGTGGCTGACCCGGCTGCACGCGCACACCGGCTCGCAGGGCATCCCGCCGGCGCTGCTGGCGCGGGGCGTGGCCGAGACGTACGCGCTCGCGGAGGAGATCAACGAGCGGGCCGGACGGCGGCAGATCGACACGCTGGACATCGGCGGCGGGCTGCCGGTGAACTTCGCGGCCGAGGCGACGGCGCCCTCGTACGCGCACCACGCCCGGCTGCTGGCCGATCAGGTGCCGGGGCTCTTCGACGGGCGGTACGGGCTGGTGACCGAGTTCGGGCGGTCGCTGCTGGCCAAGCACGGGACGGTGGTGGCCCGGGTGGAGTACGCCAAGAGCGCGGGCGGGCGGCGGATCGCGGTGACGCACGCGGGCGTGCAGGTGGCGACGCGGACGGTGTACGCGCCGGGGGCGTGGCCGCTGAGGATCGCCGCGTACGACGCCAAGGGGCGGCCGAAGCCGGGACCGGAGGTGGTGCAGGACGTGGCGGGGCCGGCCTGCTTCTCGGGCGACCTGCTGGCGGCGGGGCGCGCGCTGCCCCTGCTGGAGCAGGGCGACTACGCGGCGGCGCTGGACACGGGGGCGTACTACTTCGCCCACCACTACGCCTACAACTCCCTTGTACGCCCGGGCATTTACGGCTTCGCGCCGGACGGCTCGGGAGGCGTCGCCTTCGCGACCGTACGGGAGCCGCAGACCATCGCCGAGGTGGTGGCGGAATCCGGCGGGGCGCACGCGGACGCACTCACCACCCTGCAAGCGCCGGGAAGCCGTTGACGCACCTCCGGCGCCCCTCCACCGAATGGATCAACTCGCCTGTCGCAGAGCTCAGTTGACCCACACTAGTACGCCGGACGCATGTTCCACTGGAAAATGCCAAAGGCTCCCCCTTTCCCGCGCACGGTGCGTAGTGTCGCTGTCACTCAGCCGGAGACCCAGGCGGGAGGGGAGCCACCGGTGCCCGGAATCGACGAGTGCCTGTTGGAAGCGATGCGACTGCCCGGTGCGCGGGGAGCGGCGCTGGTGGACTGGACGAGCGGACTGGCCCTCGGCACGGTCGGGGAGGCGCCCGGCGGCGATCACGAGACGACCGCCGCCGAGGCCGCCGAACTGGCCCGGATGGCCGCCGAGCACGGCGCCTTCGCGACCCGGGCCGACGACGGGCACCCGACCGTGGAGGACGTGATCGTCAGCAACCGCGACAGCTATCACCTGCTGCGGTTCGTGGACACGTCCTTCGACAGCAGCGTCTTCCTGCACCTGTGGCTCGGCCGCGAGGAGGGCAACCTCGCGCTCGCCCGGATCAGGCTCGCCGAGATGGCGGCCCGGCTGGTGCTGGGATGACCGTGACCCAGATACCTCCGCCGCCCCTGCCGGTGCGGGACACCTCGGCGGGCCGGGCCCTTTCGCCGATGCTGACCCGGCTCGCCGAGGAGCGGGCCACCGGCGTCCTGGTCCGCGAGCACGGCACCCTGCACCTCGCCGAGGGCCGCGTGGTGCACGCCGAGAGCCCGTTCGCCCCCGGTCTCGACCTGCTCCTCACGGCCCACGGCACCCTCGCGGCCGACGCCTGGCAGGGGGCCGCCGACCGGGCCTCGGGTCCGGCGCACGCCGCCGAACTCCTGCTGGCCTCCGGACTGTTGCCCGCCGGCGCGCTGGAACTGTGCCACCTGGACGCGCTCTACGACGCCGGGTACTTCGCCCTGGCGCCGAGCAGCACCCCGGGCCGCTTCCGGTACGACAACACGCCCCGGCTGGGCCCGCTGCCCTCGGTCCCGGTCGTCGCCCTGGAACGCGAGACGCTGCGCCGCCGGCTGCTGCTGCACCGACTGTGGCCCGACCCGGCCGCCGACAGCGCCCCGCTGATCCGCGCGGACCCGGTCGCCGCGCCGGTGGCCGCCGCACGGGCCGCCGCCGCGCCGGTCACGCCCCGGCAGCGGGCGGTCCTGGACCGCGTGGACGGCGTCCGCACGGCCACCCAGATCGCCCGGAACCTGGGCCGGCAGGCCTTCCACACGCTGGTCGACGTACGCAGGCTCGCCGCGGCCGGCCATGTCGCGCCCCGGGCACCCGTCGTCGCGGAACTCGCACCGCCGCCCCCACCCCAGGTCACCGACCCCGACATCGCGCTGCTGAAGAGGCTCAGGGATGCGCTGGAGGCACTTTGAACGGCACCGCCCCGCCGAGAGGAGAGAGCTGATGGCGTCCGAGAAGGACCTGGGGGCCGTCCAGGACGAGCTGCACCAGCTGCGCAACCGGGTGCCGCAGCTCACCGGCGCCCTGGCGGCGGGCGTCGACGGTCTCGTCGTCGCCCACGACACGCCCGGAGTCGACCCCGAGGGCCTCGCGGCACTCACCGCCGCCGCGCTCGGCGTCGCCGTACGGGTCGCCGACGCCACCGGCAACGGCGGCTTCCGGGAGCTGCTGGTGCGCGGCGAGCGCGGCTATGTCGCCACCTACGCGGCCGGCCGCACCGCCGTGCTGACCCTGCTCGCCGGGGACCGGGTCAACGTCGGCCGGCTGCATCTGGAGGGCCGCCGTTCCGGAGCCCGCATCGGGGAGCTGCTCGACGCCGCCGACGCCTCGGCCCGGGAGGCGGGGCGCGCCGGGCGGCCGCTGGGCGCCGTCAGCTCCGCACCCCCGGTCCGTACCCGCACGCCCCGCACGCCCCGCACGACCCGCGCCTCGAGCTCCGACGCGCGCACCGCAACCGACAGTTGAACCGTACGAGAGGATCCACCATGGCCAACACCGAGACCGCGCTGAAGGACGCCCTCACCTCCATCGAGGGCGCCACCGGCGTCGCGCTCGTCGACTACACCAGCGGCATGGCGCTGGGCACGATCGGCGGCAGCAAGACCTTCGACCTGAACGTGGCCGCCGCGGGCAACACCGACGTGATCCGCGCCAAGATGCGCACGATGGAGATGCTGGGCCTCAAGGGCGAGATCGAGGACGTCCTGATCACGCTGACGGACCAGTACCACCTGATCCGCCTGCTCAAGGGCCGCGGCGGCAACGGCCTGTTCCTGTACCTGGTCCTCGACGCCGCCCGGGCCAACCTGGCGATGGCCCGGCACCAGCTCAAGAAGATCGAAGCGGAGCTTGAGGTCTAGACCAGAGCCGCGGTACGGCGGCGGGCCCCGCCCGGGGCCGCGTCGCCAGCCGCGATGCCCGTGCCGCGCAGGCCCTTGACGGCCTTGCCCGCCGGGCTCCCTCCGCGCCGGTCCAGCCAGTCGACGCGGACCCACAGCAGCATCTCCGCGGCGCGTTCGCGGCGCCCGATCCAGGCGGCCTTCAGCCGCAGCCCGGTGCCGAGCCCGGCCAGCAGCATGCCGCCGGCCACGGGCACCGCGAAGGAGGAGCCGAGCGCCGCCACGAAGGCCAGCAGCAGCCACCAGCGGTGGCCCCGGCGCCAGTTGCGCACGGTCACCGCACGGTCCTGCAGCACGTCGTACTTGCCCGCGCGGGCCACGCCGCGGGCAAGGGCGCCGTAGCGGCCCCGCCGCACCAGTGCCACGGCCGCCGCGCCGACGAGGAACAGCGCGGCCCCGGCGAGCACCCCGATCCGCCGCCCGGTCAGCCCGGACGGCACCGCCCCGATTCCGGCGGCGAACACCCCGCACCACCACAGCGGGGCGGCCCCCGCCCGTACGACGACGGCCACCCGGGCCAGCCCCTGTCCTCCGCGCGCCACGTCAGCCTCCCGTGTCACGTGTCCACAGCGCTCGTGTCTCGTAAGGAAGCTAATAGCAGAACGTGAGACGAGTCTGAGAGACCCCGAACGTCATTCCACGAAGAGCCCGCGGCCCGCCGCCTTCGCGTCGAACTCCTCCAGCCGAGCCTGCGCCTCGGGCAGGTCGTCGCAGAGCGCTTCCAGCAGCACCCGTCCGAGCAGCATCGGCGCGCACGCGGTGTCGAAGGCGAGCCCGGTGCCGACGGCGGCGGGCAGCAGCAGGTCGGAGTACTTGGCGACCGGCGCGAACGCGGAGTCGGCGACCGTGACGGTGGTCAGGCCGACGTCCTTGGCGTAGGCGAGGGTGTCGACGACCTCGCGCGGATGCCGGGGCAGGGCGAAGCACAGCAGCGCGGAGGCGCCCGCGCGGACGGCGGCGTCGATCCGGTCCTGGATCATGGTGCCGCCCTCGTTGAGGAGCCGGACATCCGGGTGGACCTTGGCGGCGAAGTAGGCGAAACCGTACGCCTGGGACGCGGCGGCGCGCAGGCCGAGCACCGGCAGCGGGCGGGAAGCGGCCAGGATCCGTCCGGCCCGCTGCACCGGGCGCGGGTCGGCGAGCAGGTCGGCGAGGTGCCTGAGGTTCTCGATCTCGGCCTCGACGGCCTGCTGGTACTCGTTGAAGGTGCCCGCCTCGGCGGCCGGTTCGGCGGGCACGACCTCGCGCAGGTGCTTGCGCAGCGCGGGATAGCCGTCGAAGCCCAGCGCCACGGCGAACCGGGTCACCGAGGGCTGGCTCACCCCGGCCAGCTCGGCCAGCTCCACGCTGGACAGGAACGGCACGTCGGCGGCCCGCCGGACCATGCTGTGCGCGATCCGGCGCTGCGTCGGCGTGAGCCGGTGGCCCTCGAACAGCGCCTGCAGCCGGTTCGCGGGGCTGTCGGTCGCCCCGCCGGACGCGACACCCTCCACGGCGCCCGCACCGGTATCCCTGTCCACGCTCATGACGCGCTCCCCCTCCAGATGTCCGTGAACCGGTCGAGCAGTGCGGCCGCCTGTGTCACGTCGTCCGTGAGCGGCCGGTCGGCCGGGTCGGCGTCGAGGACCGACTCGGCGAGCGCGAACGCCCGCCCGGCCGGCAGCCCGGGGTCGGGCCGCAGGTCGCGCTGGCGCAGCGCGCGGACGGCGGCGACGAGTTCACAGCCGACCACCAGACGGTACGCAGCGCACGCGCGCAAGGTCTGCCGCGCGGCGAGCGAGGCGAAGCTCGCCTGTTCCTCGACGCCCCGGGAGAGTACAGCGTGCCCGAGCGAGGCGGGCGCGGAGAAGGCCCGCAGATCACCGAGGGCCGCGCCGGCCGCGTACTCCAGGATCATCACGCCGGAGGAGGCCGGCTCGTGGTCGGCGAGGAAGGGGCGCAGCCGGGTGTAGGCGGGCTCGTTGAGCGTGGACAGCCGGGACGTGGACAGCCGGGCCACCTGCATCAGGGCGAGCCTGAAGTGGTCGAGGGCGAGGGCGAGTTGGGCCTGGTAGAAGCCGCCGTGGTGGTAGGCGGCCAGGTCCTCGGGGGCGATGAGGGGGTTCTCGGCGGCCGCGTTGATCTCCACGGTGAGGATCTGCTCCAGGGCGTCGGCCGCGTCGTGCGCCGGGCCGTGGATCTGGGGCAGGCAGCGGAAGCCGTAGGGGTCCTGGATCCGGCCGAGCGGCGGGGTGGGCCGGTCGGCGGCGCCGATCAGCTCCCGCATCCGCCGGGCCACCTCGGTGCTGCCCCGGTGCGGGCGGGCGGCGTGCACGGGGGCGGCGTACGCCTCGTGGGAGCCGTCGACCGCGAGCAGGGACAGCGCACCGACGACCTGGGTGGCGCCGATGAGCCCGCGCAGTTCGTGCAGGGCGAGCGCGGACTGGCCGAGGGTGAGGGCGTTGCTGCTGATCAGGGCGAGGGCGTCGTTGTTGTCGAGGGGCTGCGGCTCGGGGGCGCCGGCGCCGCGCCAGGGGTGTTCCCCGGCGAGCGCGAGGCCGACCTGGGCGAGGGCCGCGATGTCGCCGGTGCCGACGGAGCCGAACTCGTTGACCACCGGGTACGCGCCGGTGCCCAGGGCCTCGCACAGGGCGGTGACCACGCCGGGCCTGAGGCCCGCGCCGCCGGCCAGCAGCTGGTTGGCGCGGACGGCGAGCATCGCGCGGACCTGGCGGGCGGGGAGTTCCTCGCCGATGGCGCCGGCGTGGCTGCGCAGCAGGCGCAGGCCGTGGCCGGCGGCGGCCTCCGTGGGCACGTCCTCGTTCCGGTTGGCGCCGACGCCGGTGGAGCGGCCGTAGACGCGCCCGGTGGCGGCGATCCGCCGGGCGACGTTCCAGGAGTGCTCCACACGCCGCATGGCCCCGGCCTCGGGGACGGGATGCGCGGCGCCGTCGGCGAGCCGCACGACGTCCTCGACGCCGAGTCCGGACCCGTCCAGGACCACGGCCGCGGATCGCGCGGACGGCAGGGACTGCGACACGGACTGCGGCGCGTCCACGATGCGAGACGACATCGAGCCCACACTCCCATCGCCGAGCCGCTCCAAACTATTCACACACAGAGAACTCTGCATGACCTTATGCAGTCAGGCAAGGGCCGTCTCGGGACCCCCTTCGGGCGTGCGCCGCCGACCGCACGCCGGGGACGGCAAGAGGGGGGTTGTCCCCAGTGCGCGGGGCATGGGCGCTCCCTAGGGTTGAGCCCATGAGCGCACTGGACTCGCGGGACAGCGGCCTGAAGAAGGATCCGGACCTGCGGAAGGAACTCGACGCCACCCTGCAGACCCGCAGGGAGCTGGGCGAGGAGTACGAGACGGCGCTGGTCGACTCCTTCCTGGAGAAGGTCGAGCAGCGGATCGACGACGCGGTGGACCGCCGGGTGCGCCGTCATCTGGCCGAGCAGCAGCTGGCGACCGCCCGCGGCGCCCGGCGCCCGAAGAACGCCGACACCTGGCCGGAGCGCTTCGGGCTCGCGATCATCTCGCTGGTCCTGGCGATCCCGCTGACCGCCGTGGCCGGCGGTGTCGCGGGGACGGCCGGGACGGTGGCCGCCTGGATCGGCATCGTCGGCGTCAACTTCGCCCAGGCGGTACGGCTCAACCCGGAGCTGCTCACCGGCCGCCGCGACCGCTCCGAGCGGCAGGACTGAGCGGGCAGGACTGAGCGGCAGGACTGAGCCCGGGCCTGCCGGGCCGGCAGGCCGAGCGGAGCGCCGGTTCACGCCTGCCGGGTCGGCAGGACCATGATCTGGCGGAGGTTGACGTGCCGGGGCCGGCTGGTGGCGTAGGCGACGACGTCCGCGACCTCGGCCGCCGCGAGGGCACCGATCGCCTCCAGCATGCCGTCCAGCTGCCCGGACAGCTCGGTGCTGTCGACATGGTCCTTCAGCTCGGTCTCCGTCAGTCCCGGCTCGATGTTCGTCACCCGCACGTCCTGCGGCCCGAACTCGGTGCGCAGGGACTGCGAGAGATAGGTGACGGCGGCCTTCGTGGCACCGTACACCGCGTAGTTGGGGAAGGGGATGTGGGCGCCGATGGAGGAGACGTTCACCAGGTCGGCGCTGCGGCCCTCGCCGGCGGCGGCCACCAGGTCGGCGCCGAAGGCACGGATGACCCGCAGCACCCCGGTGACGTTGGTGTCGAGCATCCGCTGCCACTCGTCGAGCCGGCCGTCGGCGACGGGGTTCGGGAGCATGACTCCGGCGTTGTTCACGACGAGGTCGGCGGCGCCGAAGGTCTCGTGCACCAGGTCCCGGGCGGCCGCCACCGAGGCGTCGTCGGTGACGTCGGCGACCACGGCGAGCGCCTCGCCACCGTCGGCCCGGATCTTGTCGACCACGCTCTGCAGCCGGTCCGCGCGCCGGGCGAGCAGCGCCACCCGGGCGCCCTCGGCCGCCAGCTGACGGGCGACGGCCTCCCCGATGCCGCTGGCGGCTCCGGTGACGACGGCGACGCGGCCGGACAGGTTCTCGTACGACATGGGTGTTCCCCCAGGATGTGGGCGCCGGGGCGGCTCCCCGGCGGCTGGCACCAGCCTCGCCCGGTCCGGCGGCCGTACCCAGGGATGCGGTTTTCCTGGGTCTGCCAGTACCAGGACGGCGTCCGGCGGCTCCCCCTACGATCGGGACATGGACGGGGACTGGCTGGGAGGGGAAGTCGGCGACTTCCTGCGCTCGCGCCGTGCACGGATCCAGCCCGAGGAGGTGGGGCTGCCCGGCCACGGTCGGCGCCGCGTACCGGACCTGCGCCGCGAGGAGGTGGCCCAGCTCGCGGGGGTCAGCGTCGACTACTACATCCGGCTGGAGCAGGGCCGGGGTACTGGGGGCACCTCCCGGACGAAGTCTGGGGGAGTCAGCGACGCCGTGCTGGACGCGGTCGCCCGGGTGCTGCGGCTGGACGAGACCAAGCAGGCGTATCTGCGGACGGTGGCGCGGCCGCGCCGGCAGCGGGGGCGGCGGCAGCGGTCCGAGGCGCCCCGCGTCCGCCCTGGAATCCAGATCCTGCTGGACGGCATGGACCGCAGCCCGGCGTTCGTGCTGAACCCCCGTATGGACGTGCTCGCGTGGAACGCCCTCGGCGACGCGCTGAACGGCTTCAGCCGCGTGACGGCGGCGGAGCGGAACATCCCCCGGCAGGTCTTCCTCGCGTCCACCGGCCGCGACGTCTACCCCGAGTGGCACGCGGTCGCCGCCCAGACGGTGGCCCATCTGCGTGTCAACGCGGGCCGGTACGGCGACGACCCCGAGCTGTGCGCGCTGGTCGGCGAACTCTCCCTCAAGAGCGAGGACTTCCGCCGGATGTGGGCGGACCACGAGGTCAGGGAGTGCGCGTACGGCGTCAAGAAGGTACGGCACCCGGTGGCCGGCCTGCTGACCCTGCCGTTCGAGACCCTCACGATCCCGGCGGCCCCGGACCAGGTGATCGTGGTGTACACCCCGGAACCGGGCTCGGAGACGGCGGAACGCCTTGCCTTGCTGGGAAGTTGGAAAGCGACGACCGCAACCACCAATTGAGGAACCACGACGGCGAGCAACCACGTCCGCGAGAGCGGCGCCGGTTTAGGCGCAAAGAGGGGGGCTTGCGCGGGGACCGCCGCACCCCCGTTTCCGGGGGGCGGGACGACGGCGGTCCCCGCGAGGGACGCGGGCCGGGTCAGGGCCGGGCCCCCGCGTCCGTGGCGTCCATGGAGGTCCGGGAGCCGCTCCGGAGGTCCTTGGCGCCGTTCGGCGCCGGCCGGGGCGGGGAGCCGCTCCCGCCCTGCCGACACCCCCTAATGTGCCGGACGCGTGTTAAGCGGGTGCTGCGCGCACGTGACACGCTCGTACCACTTCCGCAAACCCCGACTCGCCTCACATCGCGCCGGTAAACCCGCAGTTCACCCGGGGTTCGCTACTGCTTTCCCCCCTTGGCCAGGAAGGCCAGCAGGTCCTGCCGGCTGACCACGCCGGTCGGCTTGCCCTCGACCAGGACGATCGCCGCGTCGGCCGAGCCGAGCACGGACATCAGGTCGCCGACCGGCTCGCCGGAGCCGACCTGGGGAAGCGGGGCGGACATGTGCTTCTCCAGCGGGTCGTCGAGGGAGGCGCGCTTGTTGAACAGGGCGTCCAGCAGCTCCCGTTCCACCACGGACCCGACGACCTCGGCGGCCATCACGTCCGGGTGACCGGCGCCCGGCTTGACGACCGGCATCTGCGAGACGCCGTACTCGCGCAGCACCTCGATGGCCTGGCCGACGGTCTCCTCCGGGTGCATGTGCACCAGGGAGGGGATGATGCCGCCCGCCTTGTCGCTGAGCACGTCGCCGACGCGGGCGCTCGGGCCCTCGTCCTCCAGGAAGCCGTAGTCGGCCATCCACTCGTCGTTGAAGATCTTGCTGAGGTAGCCGCGCCCGCTGTCCGGAAGCAGCACCACCACGACGTCGTCCGGGCCCAGCCGCTCGGCCACCCGCAGCGCCGCCACGACGGCCATCCCGCAGGAGCCGCCGACCAGCAGCCCCTCCTCCTTGGCCAGCCGGCGGGTCATCTGGAACGAGTCCTTGTCGGACACGGCGACGATCTCGTCCGCGACGGTGCGGTCGTAGGCGGTCGGCCAGAAGTCCTCGCCCACGCCCTCGACCAGGTACGGCCGCCCGGAGCCGCCGGAGTACACCGAGCCCTCGGGGTCGGCGCCGACGACCCGGACGCGGCCGTCACTGACGTCCTTCAGGTAGCGGCCGGTGCCGGAGATGGTGCCGCCCGTGCCCACGCCCGCCACGAAGTGGGTGATCTTCCCCTCGGTCTGCTCCCACAGCTCGGGGCCGGTCGAGTGGTAGTGCGAGAGCGGGTTGTTGGGGTTGGAGTACTGGTCGGGCTTCCACGCGCCCGGGGTCTCGCGGACGAGCCGGTCGGAGACGTTGTAGTAGGAGTCCGGGTGCTCAGGGGCGACGGCGGTCGGGCACACGACGACCTCGGCGCCGTAGGCCCGCAGCACGTTGATCTTGTCGGTGGAGACCTTGTCGGGGCACACGAAGATGCACTTGTACCCCTTCTGCTGGGCCACGATGGCCAGTCCCACACCGGTGTTGCCACTGGTCGGCTCGACGATCGTCCCGCCCGGCTTGAGCTCGCCGCTCTGCTCGGCGGCCTCGATCATGCGCAGGGCGATGCGGTCCTTCACGGAGCCGCCCGGGTTGAAGTACTCCACCTTGGCCAGGACGGTCGCCTGGATGCCCTTGGTCACGTTGTTGAGCCGCACCAGCGGGGTGTTGCCGACGAGGCTGATCATCGAGTCGTGGAATTGCACCGTTGTCTCCGGTTGCTGCAAAAGAGATGTGGTCTTAGTGGTGTCGCCAGCCTAAGGCCAGGTGTGTGGCCGAGGCGGCCGTTCACTCCCCGTTGAGATTGACGCACGGTCCGTACGGGGCAAGGACTGTGTGTACGGCTACGAGGAGGTGGCGGCGACGCATGACGAGCATGTCGAGGGCGAGAGTGGCCCGGCGCATCGCGGCCGGAGCGGCGTACGGCGGTGGCGGGGTCGGGCTGGTCGGCGCCGCCGCGGTCGGGCTGCTGCTCGCGGAGGTACGGCTGGCCCGGCGCCATGTGGGCAACCACAGCGGCGGCCGGGTTCCGGTCGCCGACGGCGTGTACGGCCACGCGTACGACATCCCCGGGGAACCACCTCTCCGCCTGACCATGCTCGGCGACTCCACGGCGGCCGGGCAGGGCGTGCACCGGGCGGGCCAGACCCCGGGCGCGCTGCTGGCCTCGGGTCTGGCGGCGGTGGCCGAACGCCCGGTGGAGCTGCGGAACGTGGCGCTGCCGGGCGCCCGGTCCGACGACCTGGACCGCCAGGTGGCGCTGGTGCTGTCGTCGTCGTTCCCCGTCCCGGACATCTGCGTGATCATGATCGGGGCGAACGACGTGACCCACCGGATGCCGCCGACCCGTTCGGTTCGGCATCTGTCGGCGGCGGTACGGCGGCTGCGCACGGCCGGTGCGGAGGTGGTGGTCGGCACCTGCCCCGACCTCGGCACGATCGAGCCGGTGCAGCAGCCGTTGCGCTGGCTGGCCCGCCGGGCCTCCCGGCAGCTGGCGGCGGCGCAGACGATCGGGGTGGTGGAGCAGGGGGGCCGGACCGTGTCCCTCGGTGACCTGCTGGGCCCGGAGTTCGAGGCGAACCCACGGGAGCTCTTCGGTCCCGACAACTACCACCCCTCCGCCGAGGGCTATGCGACGGCGGCGATGGCGGTGCTGCCGACGGTGTGCGCGGCGCTGGGGCTGTGGCCGGCGGAGGAGGAACGGCCGGACGTGTCGCGGCGCGAGGGCTTCCTGCCGGTCGCTCGCGCGGCGGCCGAGGCGGCGTCGGAGGCCGGTACCGAAGTCGCGGCCGCGATGCCGACGGGGCCGCGGGGGCCGTGGGCGCTGCTCAAGCGGCGCCGTCGACGCCGGGTACCGGAGGCCGAGCCCGCGCGTCCGTCCTTGTGACGGCAGAGGTGTGCCGCTGAGCCGCCGCGGGCCAAAGCAAGCGCTTAGTAAATTGCGGTCAGTGTCACACCGCGACACGGGTGACCTGGGCCATACGTAGCGGTAACTTCCCAACCGGCCCTGCTCAAACAACCCTCACTGGAGCCGTGATGCCCGAAGCCGTCATCGTCTCGACCGCCCGCTCCCCCATCGGCCGCGCCGTCAAGGGCTCCCTGAAGGACCTGCGCCCCGACGACCTGACCGCCACGATCATCCAGGCCGCGCTGGCCAAGGTCCCCGAGCTGGACCCCAGGGACATCGACGACCTGATGCTCGGCTGCGGCCTCCCCGGCGGCCAGCAGGGCCACAACCTCGGCCGGATCGTCGCCGTACAGATGGGCATGGACCACCTGCCGGGCTGCACCATCACCCGGTACTGCTCGTCCTCCCTGCAGACCTCCCGCATGGCCCTGCACGCCATCAAGGCCGGCGAGGGCGACGTCTTCATCTCGGCCGGTGTCGAGATGGTCTCCAGCTACGCACACGGCAGCTCCGACGTGCCGGGCACCTACAACCCGCTGTTCGCCGAGGCGCAGGCCCGCACCGAGGCCGTCGCCCAGCAGGAGGGCACGACCTGGCACGACCCGCGCGAGGACGGCCTGCTGCCCGACCCGTACATCGCGATGGGCCAGACCGCCGAGAACCTGGCCCGCGCCAAGGGCATCAGCCGCCAGGAGATGGACGAGTTCGGCGTCCGCTCGCAGAATCTCGCCGAGCAGGCCATCAAGAACGGCTTCTGGGAGCGCGAGATCACCCCGGTGACCCTCCCGGACGGCACGGTCGTCAGCAAGGACGACGGCCCCCGCCCCGGCGTCACCCTGGAGGCCGTCCAGGGCCTCAAGCCGGTCTTCCGCCCGGACGGACTCGTCACCGCCGGCAACTGCTGCCCGCTCAACGACGGTGCCGCCGCCGTCGTCATCATGAGCGACACCAAGGCCCGCGAGCTGGGCCTGACCCCGCTCGCCCGGATCGTGTCCACCGGCGTCTCCGGCCTCTCCCCCGAGATCATGGGCCTCGGCCCGGTCGAGGCGAGCAAGCAGGCCCTGCAGCGAGCCGGCCTCACCATCGACGACATCGACCTGGTCGAGATCAACGAGGCCTTCGCCGCCCAGGTGATCCCCTCCTACCAGGACCTCGGCATCGACATCGACAAGCTGAACGTCAACGGCGGCGCCATCGCCGTCGGCCACCCCTTCGGCATGACCGGCGCCCGCATCACCGGCACGCTCATCAACTCCCTGCAGTGGCACGACAAGCAGTTCGGCCTGGAGACGATGTGCGTCGGCGGCGGCCAGGGCATGGCGATGGTCATCGAGCGCCTCAGCTGACCCACCGTCCGTAGCGGGGCAGGCACTTTACGTCAGGAAGTGGCCCGGAACCGAGGAAACTCCAAGGTTCTGGGCCTTTTCGTGATCCAAATTCCCCCAGGATGTGACCTATCTCGCTCGCCGGACGCATCGCTGCAGGTCAGCACAGGTCAGCGCGGCACGCGAAGAAGCCGCGGAATCAAAGTCCTGTCCGTTTCGTGACGTTACGCACTGACAGCTGCTTAGTCCGCCCTTCAAGCTGATGTAGGAAGTCGGGGGTCGACTTTGAACCGGGAGTACGTCAGTGAGCGCCATGCCGATCGCCCTGCTGCTCACCACGGCCGCCACCGGCGCCGTGGGCGTCGCCGTCCTGCGCACCGTGCTGAAGGTGCGCCGTCAGCTGGCGGAGCTGCAGACCCAGCTCGCCGAGAACCAGTCGGCCGCCCTGGGCGCGCTGCTGCCCCACGCCCGCAGCGGCGCCGACGCCGACCAGATACGCGCCGCCGTGGCCGAGGCGCTCGCCGAGGAGCGGGAGCGGGAGCTGGCCGAGGCGCGTGCGTTCTGGGCCGCGCAGGAGGCCCGTGACGCCTCCGACACCCCGACTCTGCTGGGTCTGCCCGACACGGAGCTGTTCCTGCCCCGGCAGGCCGACTTCGCCGGGCTGGAGCCGGTGTCCGAGCCGACCGCCGACACCGACGAGTTCGCCGCGGAGTCCCCGGAACTGGCCGCGGCCCGCCGCCGTCACCCCTCGCACCCCGACTTCGTCCCGGTGCAGTCGCCGGCCGTGAACGACCACGAGCGCACCGTCACCACGCTGGAACAGCTGGCCGCCGAACGCGTCGAGCTCTCCGATGTCCGCCCGGGCCCCCTCGGCACCCTCGACGTCTACGTCTTCGCCGACGGCACCACCCTGTGCATGACCCCGGGCCACCGCGAAACCGCCGAACGCCTGGCAGCGGCCGTGGAAGCCGGCGAGGCCCCGCACCTGCTGGGCGGCTCCGGCGTCTCCGGCGCCTACACCCTCACCTTCGCCTACGGCGAGGACGACGCGAACATGGTCTACATCCTGGCGGACAGGGTCATCGCCTCACTTTGAGACACCGGCGGGGGACAGCGCCCCGTAAGGGGCGCGGGGCTGCGTCTGAGATGCGGCTCCGCCGCGTGGGCGCGACCAGCCACGACGAAACCGCAGGCGCGAACGGTGCTCAGACACCCGCCCTCTGACGCGCCTCCTCGACCAACCGCACCGCTTCAGCGACCTGATCGTCACTCTCCAGCACCACCGCCAAGTCGTGCGCGGCCACGAGAATCTGATCGGCCGCGGCGAACATCCCGGCGTCCGGCATCTCCCGGGGCTCGACACCGGGGTCCTCCAACAGCTGGGCCCGCCGGGACAGCTCCCTCGCCATCGCCAAGGCCTCTGCCGCGGCGCCCCGTTGAAGCCGGCTCTGCGGAGCAGCCCGCAACCGGTCGGCGAAGTGATCCACTGCTCGGGTCAAGGGCGTCGTATCAACCACGCGCCGAGCGTAACGTGCCGCACTGTTGCCAATACGCGAACGCTCAGGCACCGTGACGTGAAGGACCGGCTTACATCCCCTTTGCGTTCGGAGGCGCCGATGTCCCAGCTCTTCTCGGAGGAGACCCACCGCAATCTGCTCGCCCGCATCCCCCACTGCACCGGTCGCGAAGTCTCCGACTGGCTGCGCACCGTTGAAGAAGGCCCCGCCCTGTTCCGCTTCGAGGAGAAGGTCAGCTGGCTCCGGCACGAGTACGACCTCGCGTACGGCCACGCGAAGGCGATCGTCCACGAGTACGACCTGAGGAGGGCGGCGCGCAAGCTGCGCTAGCCGCCGCCGAGACGGCGAAGGGCCCCGGGTGGAACCCGGGGCCCTCCTCATGACCGGCGCGGGCGCTAGTCGTTGTTGGTGAAGATAGCCACCAGCCGCAGCATCTCCAGGTAGATCCACACCAGCGTCACGGTGAGGCCGAACGCGGCGAGCCAGGACTCGTTGCGCGGGGCGCCGTAGGCGATGCCGTCCTCGATCTGCTTGAAGTCGAGGGTCAGGAAGAACGCGCCGAGCACGATGGC
This sequence comes from Streptomyces puniciscabiei, assembly GCF_006715785.1. Lineage (NCBI taxonomy): Bacteria > Bacillati > Actinomycetota > Actinomycetes > Kitasatosporales > Streptomycetaceae > Streptomyces > Streptomyces puniciscabiei. Next base: position 3,919,837 of record NZ_VFNX01000001.1, on the reverse strand, counting down.
GACGATGCCGACGAGCGCGCCGAGCGGACCGAAGCTGCGCAGACCGCCGTTCTCGGCGACGCCGAACACGACCAGCAGCAGGTTGACCGCCATCACCACCAGGAACGCCATGGCGATGGCCATGCCGATGCGGGCGTAGCGGGCGGTGACGCGGATCCAGCCGGCCTTGTAGACCAGCAGGGTCGCGGCCGAGACCGCCATGGTGCCGAGCACCGCCTGGAAGGGGGCGCCGCTCCAGCGGCTGTTGTACATCTCGCTGATGACACCGAGGAAGACGCCCTCGAAGGCGGCGTACCCGAGGATCAGCGCGGGGGACGGGGTGCGCTTGAAGTTCTGGACCATCGCCAGGACGAACGCCACGATCGCCGAGCCGACGGCCAGGCCGTAGCTGGTCGCCGTGACCGGCAGCAGGGCCCAGGCGAGGACGGCGCCGACGGCGACGGTGCCGAGCGTGATGGCCGAGCGGACGACGACGTCGTCCATGGTCATCCGGTCGGTGGTGACCGGGGCCTGCGGCGGGGCGCCGTACTGGAGCCCCTGCTGGGCGTACGGGTTCTGGGCGTAGGGGTTCTGCGCGTACGGGTTGCCCTGTGCGTACCCGGCCTGCGGTGCGGTGTTGAAGCCGGCGTAGCCGTTGTCGCGGCTGAACCCCCGTCGCGAGAAGACCGGGTTACTGCTCCTCATTTCACTCCTCCATGGCTGCCGTGCGCAGCCTTGGCTCAAAGCGTAATGGATTGGCAAAGGATCGACATGATACTTGAGGAGGATCTTTCCCCTGCCGTGCTGCCCAACACGCTACGCGTACCGGTGATTCCCGGCCATGGGTGATCGCCTTCCATGACGAACCTGCTACCTCACCGAGACGCTCCGCTAACCCGGCGGGGACCCGGTCAGCCGAGCGGGAACCCGGTGTACGCCTCGGCCAGGTCGGTCTCGGCCGCGCGGGAGGAGGCGATCCGCTCCAGCCGGGCCTGCTGCAGGCGGGCTTCGAAGGGGGTGGCGTCCGGGGCCGGATGGAGCATCGTCGTCATGTCGTAGGAGAACCGCTCGGCCTGCCAGACGCGGCGCAGGCAGGTCGCGGAGTAGGCGTCGAGGAGCTCCGGGGAGCCGGTCTCCTTCTCGTGGGCGAGGGCGCGGGCGAGGGTGACGACGTCCCCGACGGCGAGGTTCAGCCCCTTGGCCCCGGTCGGCGGCACGATGTGGGCGGCGTCACCGGCGAGGAAGAGCCGGCCGTGCCGCATCGGCTCGTGCACGAAGGACCGCATCGGCGTGACCGACTTCTGGGTGATGGGCCCGCGCTCCAGCCGCCAGCCGTCCTCGGTCTCGAAACGCCGCTCCAGCTCGGCCCAGATCTCGTCGTCGGTCCAGTCGTGGGCGTCCGTGCCGGCAGGCACCTGGAGGTAGAGGCGGGAGACGGACGGGGAGCGCATGGACAGGAGGGCGAAGCCGCGGTCGTGGCGGGCGTAGACGAGTTCGTCGTGGGAGGGAGCGACGTCGGCGAGGATGCCGAGCCAGGCGTAGGGGTACGTCCGTTCGAACACGCGGGACAGGGCGGCCGGGAAGGCCCTGCGGGACACGCCCCAGAAGCCGTCGCAGCCGACGACGTACTCGCACTCCAGCACGTCCTCGCGGTCCTGGTGCCGGAAGCGGACGCGCGGCCGGTCGCCGTCCGCGCCCAGCACCGCCAGCGCCTCCGCCTCGAACAGCAGCGGCCCGCCCTCCTTCAGCTGAAGGGCGATCAGGTCCTTGCAGACCTCGGTCTGGGCGTACACCATCACCGACCGGCCGCCGGTCAGGCCGGGGAAGTCCACGCGGTGGCGGCGACGGCCGAAGCGCAGCTCGATCCCGTCGTGCCGCAGACCCTCCCGGTCCATCCGCTCCCCGGCGCCGGCCGCGCGCAGCACGTCGACCGTGCCCTGCTCCAGGATTCCGGCGCGCTGCCGATGTTCGACGTAGGCCCGGTCACGGCTCTCCAGGACGACCGAGTCGATGCCGGCGCGGTGCAGCAGCCGCGCGAGCAGCAGTCCGGCCGGTCCGGCTCCGATGATCCCGACGGTGGTGCGCATCGGTGGGTCCCTTCGGGTCGACTCCACGAGTATCGCCGTTCGCTCAGTGAAATTTCCTTCACTGATGTGCGGCGAGTCTGCGCCGAGGGGCATCCGATGTCAATGGGGGCACCGCGTGGCCGGATGCCTCGCGCCCCGGGGGAGCGCGAGGCGTTCACACGGTCAGTGGCCCGGCCAGCCGTCCAGATGCCGGTGAAGCGTGACCGTGGGCTGGGCGGTGTCCGTCTTCGGCGCGTGGGCGACGGCGTCGCGCAGGACCTGCGAGACCTCGCCCGCCAGTCCGTCGACCCGCGTCTTCAGCTCGGCCGCGGGCACCGAGGAGCGGGTCAGCGCGTCCAGCCGGCGGTGGATGTCGGCGAGCCGCTCCCGGGCCGCGGTGTCGAGGGTGAGGGGCGCCGGTGTGGAGACGACGAACTGGTAGGCGCCGGCGAGGGTCTGGCAGCCGGTGCACTCCTTGTTGGCCGCGTCGCTGAGGTTCACGGCGTTCAGGTGGGTGTGCTCGCCCGCGACGGTCACGATCTGGAAGGACAGAGCGACCGACCGGCAGTGGTCGTCGGCCGAGCAGCCCGCGGAGACGGCGTTGGCCTGGTTGCGCACCCCCGCCGCGTTGACGGCGCCGAACTGGCGGATCGTGAAGGAGTCCCGGGCCTGGGTGTGGTGGGCCCGGTCGACGTGGCTGAAGACGTGGTCGGCGGCGAAGGCCGCGTGCGACGCGCCGGTGGCGGCCTGGGCCGGTACGGCGGTGGCCACACCGGCGAATCCGGCCGCGAACAGGCCCATGCCCAGGGCGCGCCGGGCGAGGGGATGGTTGCTGGAGCGTGCCTTGCGGTGGCTGCTCATGGGGTCTCCGTAAGGTGTCGGTCGGCCCCGGAGGGCCGGAAGGTGTCGGCCGGCCCAGGAAGGCCGGAAGGTGTCGATCGGCCGGGCGGGCCGGATGCCGCTGACGAGGTGTCAGGACGACGCCGGCGCGGGCGAGCCGCCGGGCGGCGCGGACGTCGGACTCCCGGTCGGTGACGCGGGGACGCTCTCCGAGGGGGTCGGGGAGGTCGGGGGGCCGGGGTCCGGGCTGGCGGGCGGGGTCGTGGTCGCGGTGGCCCCGCCGCTGGAGGACTCCGGCTGGTGGGACTTCGAGCCGGTCGGTGCGGCCGGCGCGGCCGGGCCCGACGCCGACTGCCTGGCGGCCGAGGCGGACGCGCTCCCCGAGGGGCCCGGCGACGGCCCGCCGCCCGGCGCCGAAGCGGAAGCCCCCGGCACCGCCGAAGGCGACACGGAGGCGCCGCCGGTGCCGTACCGGCCGTGCCCGCCGTGGACCGGAGTGGAGGCGTCCCGGGGCGAGGGCTCCTCGGTCGACACCCCGGGTTGCAGAATCGGTGCGATCGGGGGCTGCTTCGGCAACGGCTTCGGGGTCATCCCCGAGACCCAGGCGTAGGAGAGCCCGGTGAGTCCGGCGAGGGCGAGCACGCACAGCGCCAGCCGCAGCCGGGGCCGGCCGGCGGTGGAGCGGTTCGCGGCCCGCAGGAGCCGGCCGCCGATCTTCACGGAGAGGTAGCCGACACCGGCCATCGGGCACAGCAGCATCACGCTGCCGATCACCCCGACGAGCCCGGCGACGATCTGCCCGTGCGCGAACGCGGCGCCGGTACCGAGGAGTTGCTCGGTCAGCGAGCGGACCGTCGTGGTGAGGATCCGGGGCAGGTTCCACAGCGCGTAGCCCAGCTCGCCGACGATCAGCGGCACCATGGTCAGCACCCAGCCGGCCACGATGGTGCGCGCGGAGCTCTTCAGCCCGGCGACCTCCGTGCGCGCCGCCCGGCCCTTCACGCCCGGCACGAGCGAGAGCAGGATCGGCTTGATCTTGCCGTAGAGATCCGGCACCCCGGCGAGGTCGCCGAGGATGTAGTAGCCGTCCAGGCGGACGGCCGGCATCAGCTGTTCCAGGATCTCGAAGTGCCCGAGGTAGACGGCGGCCAGGAAGAACTGCGCCCCGGTGGCGAAGTAGGCCCCGGCCATGGCCAGCATGAAGACGACGTTGAAGTACACCCCGCCGAGGTCCGTGCGGAGCCGGCCCGCCCGGGAGATCCGGTAGACGTCGGTGACGTCGGTGTACATCGACGGCCAGATGAGAAAGAGCCCGCAGCCGATGCAGCCGGGCCGGGCGCCGCCGTAGCGGCAGGCCGAGGCGTGGCCGAACTCGTGGAAGACGAGGGAGGCCACGGTGAGGACGAAGACGATGAGGATCAGCACCGGCTGGTCCAGGACCTCCAGCACCGGTTCGATCGCCCCGAAGTAGCCGAACAGCCAGACGTCCATCGCGAGCGCCGTGAGCAGCACGGCGGCGACCACGGCCGGGCGGTGCAGCCAGGCCAGGGCGCGCGCGATCCGTGCCGTACGACGTTCGTCGAAGACCACCCGGTGGCCCTTGAGGGCGAGCAGCAGGTCGGAGCGCGGGGCGTCGACCTCGTCGTCCTCCTGACCCTCCGGCACGGTCACACCGAGCGGCTGGAGCTTGTTCTCCAGCAGGTAGCGGATGTTCTCGCCGCTGACCTCACGGCCGTAGCGGGCGCTGACCCGGTGGGCGATCGTGTCGACGTCACGGATCCCGTCGACGGACGACGCCACCAGGTACAGCAGCCGCGACAGCTGGACGACCTGCCCGTCCCCCCGACGGGCGATGTACTTCGGTTCGGTGAAGCCCGAGCCCTGGTACTCGCCGTGCAGCCGCAGCCCCGCGCTGAGCCGCGGGGCCGGGCGGACCGGCGTTCCGACGGCCGGCAGGCTGCCGGTCGTCACCTGTTCGTACGTCACCGGCCAGCCCCCGGGCCCGGGCACCGGACCGGTGTCGTACAGCGCGCTGGTGCCGTCGTCGAGCACCGTCATCCGTGGTCTCCCCCCACGCCGTTCCCCCCATGGCAGCGGGGGCGGACCGCCCCGCCCGCCGGTGGCCTGTCACCTCCGGCGCGCCCCTTCGGCGGTGCGGTCCGCCCCCGCTGCCGTCGTAGCGGTGGTGCCGTTACTGCTGGACGGTGATCGTCTGCTGGGCCGACGACTCGGCGTCGGACCACGAGGAGTGGTCGTTGACGGCGGCCGACTCGTTGTGGGCGTTGATGTGCGCCACGTGCTTGGTGACGTTGACGGTCCTGCCGAAGCTGAACTTCAGCCGGCCCAGGGCCTCACGGCCCGGCAGCAGCTCCGCGGACTCGCCGTCCAGCTCGCGCATGTCCATGCTCATGGTGGTGTTCCTCTCGTGGTGTGTCGTTCGGGGACGGGGCGCGAGCGTTACTGGACGACGGTGATGCTCTGGCCGGCGCCGGAGTCGGCCACGGACCACGAGGAGTGGTCGTTGACGGCGGCCGACTCGTTGTGGGCGTTGATGTGCGCGACGTGCTTGGTGACGTTGACCGTCTTGCCGAAGCTGAACTTCAGCCGGCCCAGGGCCTCACGGCCCGGCAGCAGCTCCGCGGACTCGGCGTCGAGCTCATGGGCGTTCAACATGATCGATTCCCCCTCGGGAAACAGGCGGTTCCGGTCGGAGAGAGTCAGGTTCCCCCCGGACTCTGTCCAACTTGGTCGGACGGGCTGTCCAACGAGATTGGACACTAGGGCCTCGCGACACCCCTCCGCAACCCGTTCGGCGAATCACCCTTTCGGCGGCCCGACTACCCGACCGTAGAATCGGCGCCGACAGGGACGGTTCGGTCGAGCGGCGAGCAGGAAGTGGACTTCGGTGGCCAACGCACTGCAGCAGTTGATCCGTGAGCGTCTCGACCGAAAGGGCTGGTCCTACGGCGACGTGGCGCGGCGCGGAGGTGTGCCCCGCTCCACCGTCCACCACCTGGCCACCACCGACCGGGTCGTCCGCATGCCCCAGGCCACCACCCTGGAAGGCCTGGCCAAGGGCCTTGAGCTGCCGCTCGACACCGTGCGCCGGGCCGCCGCCGAGGCCTGCGGCATCCACGTCTACGGCACCCCGGCCGGACCGGACACCGACGGTACGGCCGCCCCGGCCACCGACCCCGAGGTGGACCTGCTCATCGCCAGCGTGCAACAGCTGTCGGCGGAGGACCGCCGGCATGTCGCCGCCCTGGTCGAGTCCCTGCTGGGGCGCTCCGCGCCGTCGGCGCCCTCGCCACCGGAGAAGTGACCGGCCGTCCCGCGCGGGGCATGCCGGAAAAATGTGATGCCGGAAAAATCATGCAACTGCGCCCGAATGGGCGGACATCCCCCGCTAGTCTCTCGTCCTGCCCGAGGAACGAGAGCCGCACGATCCCGGGCTCTTTGGGGGGAACGTGTTGTTCGTGCATGGCGGGCCGGCCACCGCGGTGGTCCGGGGCCCCGCCGGTGAATCGGTCGTCCTGCTCTCCGGCGAGCTGCCCGAGGTGCTCACCGAGGACGCGGTGACCGAACTGCTGGACCTGGCCGCCGCGATCCTGGACGCGGAGGAACTGGAGCTGTTCCGCACCTGCCTGCGCACCCTGCGCACGGACGGCCTCCGGGCGGGCCGGCGCATCGAGGTGGACGGCGCCGTACTGACGGTGTACGAGGGGTGAGGCGCCGCACGATCGAGGCGAGACCCTCCGGGTGAAAAAACCGGCGCAAGGCCGCTGACCGGCGGTTCGCTGGTGGTCGGGGCTGTCTGCAAACCATACGTTCAGCTCCAGCGCCCACAGCGGCGGCGCTCTCGTGCGCAGAATCCCTTCGCACCGTCCGACAAACCGCGAAGCCGGGAGGAAGAGTCATGCGTCTGACGCGCTGCGCTCTCGCTGCTGCGACAGCGGCGGCGTCCGCCTCAGCCGTCGCCCTGCTCTTCTTCCCCCCGCACTGGTCGTCGTGGGGTTCCGATGTCACGCAGGTCCGCACGGTCAGCGCCATGGGCGCCTCGCGGGACAGAACCGAGCCGCCCGAGCCGTCCGTCACCGATCCGGTCCCGCAGGCATCGGCACCCCCCTGTCGCAGTTACGGCGGCCCCTACTGCGGCTGGGTGAGGGCGTACCGGGGCGGCTGTGACTGGGTGTGGGGTCTGAGCTACGGAATCAAGGACCCCGACGTGCCCTGCCCTCACGACCCCCGCCCGAGCCCGTCGGCCGCAGCCAGTTCCTCCGCCGCACCCAGCCCCTCGGAGTCGACGGCGTCCTCCGGCAGCGGCGGCACCACCGGAGGCGGCAGCGGCGGCACCACGGCCGGGCTCGGCCGCTTAGCCGGCCCGAAGCACAAGAGCCCGGCCGAGCCCCACCGCTCGGCTTCCCCGAGTCCCACGCCTGCGCCCGGGGCCACGGCCACACCCGCCCCCGCCGGCCACCGCCCACGGCCGCAGTCCTTCCCGACCGGTCCCGGCGGGATGCGTACGGCGCCCAGCAGCACCGGCGGTGTGCACGCGCCGTCGGGCGTGGAGCCGCAGGTGGTGCCAGGAGAAGACGGCCCCGGCACGGCGGGCCTTCCGCAAGCCGTGCGCACCGCCGCGAGGGCTACGTCTTCCCCCACGTCGCCGCCTTCCCGCGGGCCGGACCCTCGCCCGGCGGGCACAGCCGACGCGGCAGCGCCTCCGGTCCCCTGACGCAACCCGACGTCAGGAGACCGGAGGTCCTCGGGGGCCTGGTCGGGCCGGCTGTCACTCGGCGGAACGACGGCGGCGGAGCCAGGCCGCGGCGAGCAGTCCCACAACCACCAGCAGACCGCCGGCCGCGATCACGATGCGCTTCACGCTCAGCAGGCTGCCGCTCCAGCCGGCAGCCTCGCTGTCGTGCGAGGGAGCGGTGCGCCCGGGGGCGCCCTTCTGGAGCGACGGCGAACCGTTCCCGTCGACAACCGCACCGCCCTGCGGGCGAACACCGTCCCCGCCGTCACCGTCGTCCCGGCCGTGGCGGCAGTGGGTGGCCGGGAAGGGAAACAGTCTCTTGTGGACGCCGAAGGCCTTCACCTCGAAGAGCGGATGCACCCGGAAGAACTCACGAATCGCGAACGCGTACTGGCCGGAGGTCTGGGTGGGATAGTCCACGGCCAGATAGGTCGAGACAGTGAAGGTGTCCCACGGTGCCGTCGGGGACGAGGACGATGCCGAGCTGCCCTGGATGACGAGCGCCTCCGGCCCACGCGGGCCGTTGGTCAGAATCGCTCTGAGCCCCTTGTCGATGAGCACGACACCGCGGCGGCTGTGGCAGTCGCGCCAGGGGTTGTGGTGACCGTGGCGCCCGTCCCCTTCGTACGCCACGGGCGCCTGCGCGGCGACGGCGACCGGCGAGGACACAAGGGCGATGGCCGCACCCGCCAGCGGTGCTGCGACCCAGGGCCGAAGACACATCCGATGACCTCCACGGGTGGCGGACGCAGGCGACCACCTTCCGGCCGACATCCGATGCTGTGAAGAAGCTAAGAGACATCGGCCCGCCACATCGTGAACGTCGTCGGGCACGGTAATACTTGCCGCTACTTGTCACTCAACCGGGTGCGGCCTGGTCACGCACGGTGCAGGAGTGAGTGCCCGGAGCCGGACTTGAACCGGCACGCCCGCGAAGGGGCAGCGAGGTTTAAGCTCGCCGTGTCTGCATTCCACCATCCGGGCAGGCCATGGGCTCCGCTTCGAGGTTCGAGCCTATCGGGACGCATCCCCCGAACAGCGGAAGGGCGGACCGATGTTGTCTTATTTTATTGACGTCTGAGGGTGCATCAGCCCGCGGTACGGGCCGTCCGCACTTGCCAACAGCGTGACGTGACGTGGCTGCGCACGTACGTGGAATGACGGAATTTCACCGTCCGAACGAGGGTGTTCCACCCGTTCTCGACCACCGTTCGAGACCGGTTCGACGCGGATTTCCGGCGGCGGCCCGGCGGTGCCGCTCTCAGGGTCCGCCGTCCTCCCCAGGTATGACACGGCGCTCTCCCGTCCGACCCGAGTCGCCCTCCGGAACCGGAACAGCGACTGACTCCACGCGCCCCGGGCGCCGGGACGATGGAGCGGTCCCCTGGAACACACGTCGTCCCGACAGGAGCACCGTCCCGTGACCACCACACCCACCGCCGGCCGGACCACCGCAGTGGCCGCACGCGCCACGGAGCTGTCGAAGATCTATGGGCAGGGCGAGACCCGGGTGGTCGCCCTGGACCAGGTCTCCGTCGACTTCCGGCAGGCCGAGTTCACCGCGATCATGGGCCCGTCGGGCTCCGGCAAGTCCACGCTGATGCACTGCGTGGCCGGGCTCGACACCTTCTCCTCCGGCTCCGTGCGGATCGGCGAGACCGAGCTGGGCTCCCTGAAGGACAAGCAGCTCACCAAGCTCCGCCGGGACAAGATCGGCTTCATCTTCCAGGCCTTCAACCTGCTGCCGACGCTGACCGCCCTGGAGAACATCACCCTGCCGATGGACATCGCCGGGCGGAAGCCGGACAAGGCCTGGCTGGACCAGGTGATCGCGATGGTCGGCCTGTCCGGGCGGCTCAGCCACCGGCCCGCCCAGCTCTCCGGCGGCCAGCAGCAGCGCGTCGCCGTCGCCCGCGCCCTGGCCTCCAGGCCCGAGATCATCTTCGGTGACGAGCCGACCGGAAACCTCGACTCCCGCTCCGGCGCCGAGGTGCTGGGCTTCCTGCGCAACTCCGTACGCGAGCTCGGCCAGACCGTGGTCATGGTGACGCACGACCCGGTGGCCGCCGCCTACGCGGACCGCGTGGTCTTCCTGGCCGACGGCCGGATCGTCGACGAGATGTACGGCCCCACGGCCGACTCCGTCCTCGACCTGATGAAGCAGTTCGACGCGAAGGGGCGTACCTCCTGATGTTCCGCACCGCCCTGCGCAACGTCCTCGCGCACAAGGCCCGGCTGCTGATGACCGTGCTCGCCGTGATGCTCGGCGTGGCCTTCGTCTCCGGCACGCTCGTCTTCACCAACACCATCTCCGACGCCTACCAGAAGAGCTCCGCCAAGGGCTTCGACCAGGTCGACGTCGCCGTACAGCCCAAGTACCAGGACTCCCGGGGCGACAAGGTCGGCGAGCTGTCCGGCCTGAGCCAGGCCACGCTGGACAAGGCCGCAAAGGTTCCCCGTGCCGCCTCCGCGACCGGTGTCGTCAGCGGCTTCACCGCCGTCGCCGGCAAGGACGGCAAACTCGTCGGCGGTGACTGGCAGTCCAACGGCGGCAACTACTGGGGCACCAAGGACGCCCGGTACCCGCTGGTCGGCGGCCACGCCCCGCACGGCGCGGGCGAGGTCCTGCTCGACTCCAAGACCGCGAAGCGGGCCGGCTACCGGGTCGGCGACACCGTGCGCCTGTCCGTGAACGGCCCGGTCCTCACCCCGACCCTCGCCGGCATCTTCACCACCGACGACGGCAACGTCTCCGCCGGCGGCAGCCTCGCCCTGTTCGACACGCCGACCGCGCAGAAGCTGTTCGGCAAGAAGGGCACGTACGACGAGATCGACGTCAGAGCCGCGCCCGGCACCAGCCAGACCGCGTTGAAGGCCGAGCTGGACAAGGCGCTGCCCTCCCACCTGGTGGACACCACCACCGGCAAGCAGCTCGCCGACGACCAGGCCAAGCAGATCGCCGACTCGATGAGCGGCCTGAAGCAGGCGCTGCTGGTGTTCGCCGGTATCGCGCTGTTCGTCGGCACGTTCATCATCGCCAACACCTTCACCATGCTGGTCGCCCAGCGCACCCGCGAACTGGCCCTGCTGCGCGCGGTCGGCGCCTCCCGCCGCCAGGTGACCCGCTCGGTGCTGATCGAGGCGTTCGCGGTCGGCGCGGTCGCCGGGGTGGCCGGTCTCGCCGCCGGTGTCGGCATCGGGGCGGGCCTGCGCTCGCTGCTGGGCTCCTTCGGCGCGAGCGTGCCCGACGGGCCGCTGGTGATCACCCCGGGCACGGTGGTGGCCGCCCTCGCGGTCGGCGTCCTCGTCACCATGCTGGCCGCCTGGCTGCCCGGCCGCCGGGCCGCGAAGATCCCGCCGGTGGCGGCGATGAGCAGCGTGCACGCCAAGGCGACCACCAAGTCGCTGGTGCTGCGCAACACGCTCGGCGCGCTGTTCGCGGCGGCCGGTGTCGCGGTGGTCCTCGCGGCCACGTCGATGGACGCCGACTCCGCCCAGGGCCCGATGGGCATCGGCGCGGTGCTGCTGATCATCGGCGTGTTCGTCCTGACCCCGCTGCTGTCCCGCCCGCTGATCGCGGCCGCCGCGCCGGTGCTGCGTGCCTTCGGTGTCTCGGGCAAGCTGGCCCGCCAGAACTCGGTGCGCAACCCGCGCCGTACGGCGGCCACCGCCTCCGCGCTGATGATCGGCCTGACCCTGATCACCGGCATGACGGTGATGGCGGGCAGCCTGCAGACCGCGATCGACAAGATGGCCAGTTCGTCGCTCCGTGCGGACTACGTCGTCTCGATGACCAACGGCGACCCGCTCTCCCCTGACGTGGCGAAGAAGATCGCCGCGACCGACGGCGTGACCGACAGCAGCCCCCTGCGCCGTACCGTCTCCCGGATCGACGACTCCAACGAGGTGCTGACCGGCGTCAACGGCTCCGCGATCGGCGTACTGACCCATCTGGAGATGGAACAGGGCACCTTCGAGGTGAGCGGCTCCCGGGTCACCGTGGACGAGGACACCGCCAAGTCGCACGGCTGGAAGGCCGGGTCGGTCTTCACCGTGCGCTACGAGGACGGCAAGCGGCAGAAGCTGACGGTCGCCGGTGTCTACAAGGGCAACGAGATGTTCAAGGAGATCCTGGTCGACAACAAGGCCCTCACTCCGCACCTGCCCCGCCCGACCGACAGCGACGTCATGGTCAAGACCGCAGGCGGCGCCTCCAGCGCCACCAAGGACAAGCTCGTCAAGGCTCTCGACTCCAACCCTGCCATCAGGGTCCAGGACAAGCAGGACATCTCCAACGCCATCGCGAAGATCTTCACGACGATGCTCAACATGCTCTACGGCCTGCTCGGCATGGCGGTGATCGTCGCGGTCCTCGGCGTCATCAACACCCTGGCCATGTCGGTCTTCGAACGCGCCCAGGAGATCGGCATGCTCCGCGCGATCGGCCTGGACCGCAAGGCGGTCAAGCGGATGGTCCGCCTGGAGTCCCTGGTGATCTCCCTGTTCGGCGGGGTGCTCGGCATCGGGCTCGGCGTGTTCTTCGGCTGGGCGGCCGGTCAGCTGCTGGGCACCAAGATGCCGACGTACGAACTGGTCCTGCCCTGGGGCCGGATGGCGGTCTTCCTGCTGCTGGCGGGCACGGTCGGCGTCCTCGCCGCGCTGTGGCCGGCCCGGCGCGCGGCCCGGCTGAACATGCTGGCGGCGATCAAGGCCGAGTAGCGGTCGTACGAGGGTGGAGGGGGCCCCGGGAACGGGGCCCCCTCCGCCGTACCCGGCTCAGGTGCTCCAGGTGCGGGCGCGCAGCCTCAGCCCGGACGCGCCCGACTCCGGGGTGCGGACCGCCAGGACCTGGTTGACGCCGATCCGGTTGTGTTCGAAGGCGAGCGCGGAGGCGGCCATGTACAGCCGCCAGACGCGGGCCCGGCCGGGGCTGGTGAGGCGGACCGCGCGGTCCCACTCCCCCTCCAGGTTGGCGACCCACCGGCGCAGGGTGCGGGCGTAGTGCTCGCGGAGGGACTCCACGTCCCGCACCTCGAACCCGGCGCGCTCCAGCTGGGTGACGGTGCTGCCGATGGGGGCGAGTTCGCCGTCCGGGAAGACGTAGGAGTCGATGAACTCGTCCACGGCGTAGGCCGACTCGTCGCGCTGCGGGCGGCGGGCGATCTGGTGGTTGAGCAGCCGTCCACCGGGCTTCAGCAGGCCGTACAGCTGACGGGCGTACTCCAGATAGCGTTCGGCGCCGACGTGCTCCGCCATGCCGATGGAGGAGATGGCGTCGAAGGGCCCGTCCGTCACGTCCCGGTAGTCCTGGACCCTGATCTCCACCCGGTCGGTCAGCCCCTCGTCGGCGACGCGCTTACGGGCGTACGCCGCCTGCTCCTGCGACAGGGTGACCCCGACGACGCTCACGCCGTGCTCGCGGGCCGCGTGGATGGCCATCGAGCCCCAGCCGCAGCCGACGTCCAGCAGCCGCTGACCGGCCGTCAGGCCCAGCTTGGCGCAGACCAGTTCGAGCTTGTCCCGCTGGGCGGTCTCCAGGGTTCCGCCGTCCTCCCAGTAGGCGCACGAGTAGACCATCGACGGGCCGAGGACGAGCTCGTAGAAGTCGTTGCCGACGTCGTAGTGGTGGCTGATGGCCCGCTTGTCGGTACGCCGGGTGTGCAGATGCCGGCGGGGTCTGCGGATCTCCTCGCGGGGCGGGGCGGGCGGGACCGGGGGCCCGGCCAGCTTCAGCAGTTCGCGGACGGCGGCCCGTACGGCGGGGTCGCGCACGGCCTGCAGGAGGCCGGGGGCGTCCTCGCCGCGCTCCCAGACCAGGCCCGCCATCGCGTCGAGCGCGGCGTACAGATCGCCCTCGATGTCCAGATCGCCCGCGACCCAGGCGCGGGCGAGGCCCAACTCGCCCGGTTTGAACAGCATGCGGCGCAGGGCGCGGCGATTGCGGATGACCAGCGCGGGTGCCTCCGGCGGCCCTGCCTGCGATCCGTCCCAGGCCCGTACCCGCACCGGGAGCGGGGCCCCCAGCACCTGCTCGGCAAGACTCCTCAGCCGCGACGCGGCGTCGGCCATGGCGCACACCTCCAAGACGAGATCCCGGATGCCGGTAACCACGTAAACACCGTCGGGCGTCCGGCGCAGTCCCGCAAAGGAGTTACAACTGGGCAAAATAGATGCAGTGGCCATGCAGATGCAGGAGCGGCGGAGTGTGCGCGAAGCGCGGCCGTCGGTCAAGTCACGACTTGCTGGGGCATGACGGGCTTCGGGAGCCGGGCCGTAATGGATGACGTACCCGAGATTCCCTCCTCCTCATCGGATGTGCCTCACCATGACTCGTCTCTCCAGCTTCCAGCGTCTCGCCCTGCTCGCCGCCTCCACCACGGTGATCACCGGAGGTGTGCTGTCGCACGGCTCCGCTTTCGCCGCCCCGCAGTGGCAGAAGATCACCGACAGCAGCGGCATCACCGTCCGGCTGCCCGGGAAGCCCCGGGTGGTGAAGTACAGCGAGGGCGGAGTCCACAGCCGTGACTACGTGGTGAAGACCGGATACGGAGCCCTGGGCTTCATCGTCCTCGACGGCCCCGGCAAGGCTCCGGACAGACCGTGGGACCTCAGGACGGACCTCAAGGCCGCGGTGGACGGCTACAACAGCTCTGACACCGGCGCCCATCTGCGCAGCACCGAGGTCCATCAGGGCACGACGGACGGCGACCACTATCTGGAGGCGAAGCTCGCCGGCGCCGACAGGGTGGGGCACATCCGCCTCGTCGACCACGGGAAGCAGGCGCTCACGATCATGACGGTCGGCCACGGCGATCAGCGCCAGGCTGTCGACCGGGACTACCGTCAGGTGCTCGACAGCATCAGGGCCCCGGGCCACGGCACCCGGCACGCCGAGGAAGCACCCGTGTCGGCCTGACCGGTGCCCGCACACGCCGAAGGGGCCGCCCGCACCACGGATGGCAGGCGGCCCCTTCGGGTCGTACGCGGTGACCGGAGGTCAGGAGGCCTTGGCCTTCTCCTCGGTCTTCGGCGCGGCGGCGACCGGCGCCGGCTTCGCGGCCTCGTAGAACTCCTCGCGCGGGTTCTCCATGGCGCCGAGGGAGACGACCTCGCGCTTGAGGAACATGCCGAGCGTCCAGTCGGCGAAGACGCGGATCTTGCGGTTGAAGGTCGGCATCGCCATGCCGTGGTAGCCACGGTGCATGTACCAGGCGAGGCGGCCCTTGAGCTTGATCTTCATCTTGCCCATGACGATCATCGCCACGCCCTTGTGCAGGCCGAGACCGGCCACCGCACCCTTGTTGGCGTGCTCGTACTCCTTCTGCGGGAAGCCCCGCATGCCGGAGACCACGTTGTCGCCGAGGACCTTGGCCTGGCGCAGCGCGTGCTGGGCGTTCGGCGGGCACCAGGCGTTCTCGTTGCCCGCCTTGCGGCCGACGAGGTCCGGGACCTGGGCGTTGTCACCGGCGGCCCAGATGTAGTCCGTGCCCTTGACCTGGAGCGTCGGCTCGCAGTCCACGTGGCCGCGCGGGCCGAGCGGGAGACCGAAGCGGGCCAGCGCCGGGTTCGGCTTGACGCCGGCCGTCCACACGATCGTGTTGGCGTCGACCTCGAGGCCGTTCTTCAGCACCACGTGGCCGTCGACGCAGGACTCCATGGAGGTGGAGAGGTAGATCTCCACGCCCCGGCTCTCCAGGTGCTCCTTGCCGTACTGGCCGAGCTTCGGGCCGACCTCGGGGAGGATCTTGTCGGCGGCGTCGACCAGGATGAAGCGCATGTCCTCACGGGACACGTTCTTGTAGTACTTGGCCGCGTCCCGGGCCATGTCCTCGACCTCGCCGATGGTCTCCGCGCCCGCGAAGCCGCCGCCGATGAAGACGAAGGTGAGCGCCTTGCGGCGGATCTCCTCGTCGTTGGTCGAGTCGGCCTTGTCCAGCTGCTCGAGGACGTGGTTGCGCAGACCGATGGACTCCTCGATGCCCTTCATGCCGATGCCCTGCTCGGCGAGGCCGGGGATCGGGAAGGTGCGGGAGACCGCGCCGAGCGCGATCACGAGGTAGTCGAAGGGCAGCTCGTACGCCTCGCCCACCAGCGGGGCGATCGTGGCGACCTTGCGGTCCTGGTCGATGGTGGTGACCCGACCGGTGAGGACCTCCGCCTTCGGCAGCACGCGCCGCAGCGGGACGACGACGTGGCGAGGGGAGATGTTGCCGGCGGCGGCTTCGGGGAGGAAGGGCTGGTAGGTCATGTACGACCGGGGGTCGACGACCGTGACGGTCGCCTCTCCGTAGCGCATCTTCTTGAGAATGCGCCGAGCTGCGTACAGGCCTACGTACCCACCGCCTACTACGAGGATCCTGGGACGCTCCGTGGTGCTCATGCCATCGAGTATCCACCCGCTCCCAGGGGGTCGCTCGTGCGCCCCTTCACAAGGACCGACAGGCCCTGTGCTACACTCCGCGGCCCGCGTGACGCAGATCATGACGGGCGAGGGGAACCGCAGTACCCCCGCAGCCGTTGTCAATGCCGCGTGAGCTGCCTCTCTCGGCGAGGCGCGAGGGTGTGAGGGGCTGGAGACACCGCCCTGGGCACGCGATCCGAAGGCGCCGTACGACCCCCATCTGAACATGTTCAAAGGCCTCTTCGCCCCCTGAAGGGGCCAACGAGGGGCTTTCCGCACGTCGACCGGACGCGAATCCTTGTGAAGAACTTCACGAAGTTTTCCGACGTCGCGTCACCGAGGGGCCCCGGAAGGCCCCCGGAAGCCGCTCAAACGTTATCCGACCTGCTCAGCAGTTGGCTACCCGGCGGTAACAAAAGAGAGCCGGACAACAGGACCCCACCCGGCCGGAGCGCTGGGCGGCCCGCCGTTCACCCGATCAGCCATGCACCGCGCGTTATCCGGGCATATGCGCACATAGCGTGACGGCATGACCACTACACAGAAGGCCTCCAAGAAGGCCGTCTCGCGAATAGCCGCGATCAGCGCGGTCCTGGGCATAGTTCTCGCCACGGGGACGGCGACGGCCGCATGCGCCGTGGCCGCAACGCCCGCCTCTCATCTCACCGCCGCCACGGCCGCCCCCGCCGGCGGTGGCCATGACGAGGGCGGCGGCCGTGACGAAGGCCGCGGCCACGACGAAGGCCGCGGCCATGAGGAGGGCGGCGGCCATGACGAGGACGAGGAGTGCAACGGTCTCATCGTTCTGCTCTGCGTCTGACGCCCGGCCCGCCCCGGCTTGAGGAGGCGGCCCCGTGCCGGCGTCTGCGGAACCGGGGCCGCTCCACGTCATCGCGGGTCGGCCGCGTCCTTGCCCGCTGCCGCCGCCTCCGCCGCGCTGAAGGCGATGCCGTCGAGGATGTCGTGCTCGCTCACCACGACCTCCTCGGCGCCGGTCCGCTCCATGATCGCGAGCAGCACGAGGGCGCCGGCACCGATGACGTCGACCCGGCCCGGGTGCATGGACGGGACCGCGGCGCGCTCGGCGTGGGTGGAGCGCAGCAGCCACTCGGTGATCTCGCGGACCCGGTCGCGGGAG
This sequence comes from Streptomyces puniciscabiei, assembly GCF_006715785.1. Lineage (NCBI taxonomy): Bacteria > Bacillati > Actinomycetota > Actinomycetes > Kitasatosporales > Streptomycetaceae > Streptomyces > Streptomyces puniciscabiei. Next base: position 3,902,660 of record NZ_VFNX01000001.1, on the reverse strand, counting down.
ATCCGGGAGTGGTGGATGCGCGCGGAGTCGTACTCGGGCAGCTCCTGCGCGATGGCCGAGACGGTGGTGACGGACCCGGCGAGGCCCACCAGGGTGCGCGCCTCGCGCAGCGGCACCGTCTCCTCGGCAAGGTCCAGGGCCGCCTCGATGTCGGCCCGCATGGCGGCGATCTGCTCCTCGGCGGGCGGGTCGGAGACCTTGCCGTCCTGCATCAGGTGACGTTCCGTCATCCGCACACAGCCGACGTCGACGGACCGCGCCGCCCGCACGTGCTCGTCGCCGACGACGAACTCGGTGGAGCCGCCGCCGATGTCCACCACCAGGTACGGCCTGGGGAGGTCCGCGCGCCCCTTGAGCTCCATGGTGGCGCCGGTGAAGGAGAACTCGGCCTCCTGATCACCGCTGATCACCTCCGGCTCGACCCCGAGGATGTCCAGCACCCCACGCACGAAGTCGTCCCGGTTCTCCGCGTCGCGCGAGGCGGAGGTGGCGACGAACCGCACCTCGGTGGCGCCGAGTTCACGGATCACCCCGGCGTACTCCCGGCATGCGGCGAAGGTCCGCTCCAGCGCCTCGGGCGCCAGCCGGCCGGTGCGGTCCACGTCCTGGCCGAGCCGCACGATCGTCATGCGCCGGTCCAGCTCCAGCAGCTCACCGGTGGCGGGGCTGACGTCGGCGACGAGCAGCCGGATGGAGTTCGTGCCGCAGTCGACGGCGGCGACCCGGGAGAAGCCCTCCGGGACCATGGGCCTTTCGGCGAAGAAGCCGCTGCGGACCTCGGCGGGGTCGAACACCGCTCCCTCCTCACCGGGGTGCTCGTCCGCCGGATCGGGCGCCTCGAGCGGCTGCACGCACGGCCCCTTGCGCCACCACTCCGGCAGCATCGCGAGCGCCTCGTCGCCGAGCGGGTTCACCCCCGGGCCGGCGGCCAGGGAGTGCGCGACCAGCACGTGCAGGCACTTCACGCGGTCCGGCATGCCGCCGGCGCTGGGGAAGCCCGCCAGCACCTCGATGGCGTCCCGGCGCGCGATGTAGTCCTCGTGGGCGGCACGGTAGGCCGCGGCCAGCTCCGGGTCGCTCTGCAGGCGTTCCGTCATCTCCTTCATGACGCCGTTCGCCTCCAGCGTCCCGATCGCCGAGGCGGCACGCGGGCACGTCAGGTAGTACGTCGTCGGGAAGGGCGTGCCGTCGGGCAGCCGGGGTGCCGTCTCCACGACGTCCGGCTGACCGCACGGGCAGCGGTGCGCGATGGCCCGCAGGCCCCGCGGCGGGCGGCCCAGCTGCTGCTTGAAGGCCTCGACGTCCGCGTCGGTGGGCTCGGTGCGCGGGGTGGAGGGCGGGGGCGTTTCCATGACTGCTTCAGGTCGGCTTTCTATCGGTTACGGGCCGTCGGTCACGGGCCGAGGCCGGTTACTGGTCGGAGGCGTCGGACTTGTCGACGCCGTCCCAGACATTGGCGTACCAGGGCCGCTGGGCTGCTCTGCGGTCGGCGCGGGACTGCTTGGCCGTGCCGGGGTCGACGACCACGTACCCGGTCTCCCCGGGCATCACGTAGTGCAGCCGGCGCCGGATCTGCTGCTCGGCGTAGGAGTCGTCCTGCCAGCGCGCCTTGAGGTCGCGCAGCTGCTCGACCCGCTCGCGGGCCTGCTCCCGCTGCCGCTGGAGGTCGGAGATCTGCGCGCGCTGGGAGACGTACTGCCGCATCGGATAGGCGAGCGCGACGATCATCGTGCACAGCACCAGGGCGAGCAGCGCCGCGCGGCCGGTGAGCCGGGAGCGGCGGGCCTGCCGCCTGGTCTGGGAGCGGTAGACCCGGGCCGCCGTCTGCTCGCCGAGCAGCCGCAGCCTGGTCGCGGTGGAGAAACGGTCCCGGTCCTTCACGGCCATCTGGCTTCTCCCGCCTCCCCTTGCCGGTGTGGTTTCCACACGTGCGTACGTCCCCGGACACGGTACGGGACCGAGTACGGGGACGTACGTACGACTGGCTAAGCCTTACCCCAGGTTGGGTCAGCCCTTGAAGCGCGGGAAGGCGCTGCGGCCGGCGTAGACCGCGGCGTCGTCGAGGATCTCCTCGATGCGCAGCAGCTGGTTGTACTTGGCGACGCGCTCGGAGCGGGCCGGGGCGCCGGTCTTGATCTGGCCGCAGTTGGTGGCGACGGCCAGGTCGGCGATGGTGACGTCCTCGGTCTCGCCGGAGCGGTGCGACATCATGCACTTGAAGCCGTTGCGCTGGGCCAGCTCGACGGCGTCCAGGGTCTCGGTCAGCGAGCCGATCTGGTTGACCTTGACCAGCAGGGCGTTGGCGGTGCCCTCCTCGATGCCGCGGGCGAGGCGCTCGGGGTTGGTGACGAACAGGTCGTCGCCGACCAGCTGGACCTTGTCGCCGAGCTTGTCGGTGATGACCTTCCAGCCGGCCCAGTCGTCCTCGAACAGCGGGTCCTCGATGGAGACGAGCGGGTAGGCCGCCACGAGCTCCTCGTAGTACTCCGTCATCTCGGCGGCGGAGCGCTCCTTGCCCTCGAAGAGGTACTTGCCGTCCTTGTAGAACTCGGAGGCGGCCACGTCGAGCGCGAGGGCGATCTGCTGGCCGGGGGCGTAGCCGGCCTCCTTGATGGCCTCGAGGATGAGGTCGAGGGCCTCGCGGTTGGAGCCGAGGTTCGGGGCGAAGCCGCCCTCGTCGCCGAGGCCGGTGGCCAGGCCCTTGCTCTTCAGGACCTTCTTCAGCGTGTGGTAGACCTCGGTGCCCCAGCGCAGGGCCTCGGAGAAGGACTCCGCGCCGATCGGCGCGATCATGAACTCCTGGATGTCCACGTTGGAGTCCGCGTGCGAGCCGCCGTTGAGGATGTTCATCATCGGCACCGGCAGCAGGTGCGCGTTGGGGCCGCCCAGGTAGCGGAAGAGCGGGAGGTCGGACGCCTCGGACGCGGCGTGGGCGACGGCGAGGGAGACGCCGAGGATGGCGTTGGCGCCGAGGGAGCCCTTGTTGTCGGTGGCGTCCAGGTCGAACATGGCCTGGTCGATCAGGCGCTGCTCGGTGGCGTCGTAGCCGACCAGCTCCGGGCCGATCTGCTCGATGACGGCGAGGACGGCCTTCTCGACGCCCTTGCCCTGGTAGCGGTTGGGGTCGCCGTCGCGGAGCTCGATGGCCTCGAAGGCGCCGGTGGAGGCGCCGGACGGGACGGCGGCACGACCGGTGCTGCCGTCGTCGAGGCCGACCTCGACCTCGACCGTGGGGTTGCCTCGGGAGTCCAGGATTTCCCGGGCTACGACGACGTCGATGGACGGCACGAGCATCTCCTTCTTGGATGTGACGCTGGAAGTGCGGGGCGGTGTGCCTTACGGCTGTGCCTTGCGCCTAGAGCCTAACCGTCCCGGGGGCGTCGGCCACCGACCGACCGTCCCGTGGACGGGAGGGACACGCAGACGGTACCCATTGTTCACGAGCGGAACAAAGGGTGGGTGCACGGGGCACGCATAAAGGGGGCAGAAAAAGACCCCGCCCCGGCGCGTACGGGGGAACACGCGCCGGGGCGGGGAGCCCGTGGGGACGGGGGTGGCCCTCACGGGGCCTTCAGTGTGCGGGCCGGGGATGTGAGGGCGCTGTGGGTCCGTTCGGAGCCAGGTGTCACTTCAGGTGCAGCTGCTGGCCCGGGTAGATGAGGTTCGCGTCCTCGACGATGTCCTTGTTCAGCTGGAACAGCTTCTGCCAGCCGCCCTTGACACCGTGCTTCTCGGCGATGGAGCTGAGGGTGTCACCCTTGACGACCTTGTACTCCCCGTCACCCTTCTCGACCTTCTTGCCGGCCGGCGTGGTGACGGTCTTGCTCGGCGCCGTGCGCGTGGTGGAGCGGGTGGCGGCCTGCTGGCCGGTGCTGCGGGTGGTGGTGCTCGGCGTGCTGCTCTTCGTCGAGGCGGCCGGGGCGGAACCGTTGTACGGGGTGCCCGACAGGCCCGTGCCGCACACCGGCCAGGCGCCCTTGCCCTGGCCCGCGAGGACCTTCTCGGCGATGGCTATCTGCTGGGCCTTGGTGGCGAGGTCGGCACGCGCGGCGTAGGCGGTGCCGCCGTACGCGGCCCAGGTGGAGTTGGTGAACTGCAGGCCGCCGTAGAAGCCGTTGCCGGTGTTGATGGACCAGTTGCCGCCCGACTCGCACTGGGCGACCGCGTCCCACTGGGAGGCGGTGGCGGCGGAGGCGCTGCCGGCCGCCATCAGCGGGGCGGCGACGGCGGCGCCGGTGACACCGGCGAGCGTGATGGCGCGGACGGCCTTGGACGGACGACGGTGCTTGCCCTTGCCGGAAAACAGCATGGATCGATCCCCTCACCGACGCCTGCGAGGTGAGCTGTCGGGTTCGGGCCGGTTGAGTTGCCCGGCCGCACGCCCGCTTTCGCGAGGTGCGGCTCCACCCCTAGCCGGTCCAGCGTCAACCGCTGGGCCCGGCGCCTACCTTGGGTCCCCCGCTCCTGCCTACGGCGCTTGACGCGACGACTGTTCCCGGGCAACCGCTGGCAGGATTCGGCGTTGCGACTGCCGGGGCTCGTGGTGACGAGCGGTCCTGACCGTAGACATGCGATCGACGGATTTTCAAAGACGATCAGGGCTTCTGAGACTCATCCCACACTTTCACCAAACCGGACATCAGCCGCGAAGTGGGGCGTCAACTACCGCTGTGCATCGCCGTTTTCGGCGCCCACGTTCAGGGTCTGACCGGCGGTGATGTGGTCCGGGTCGGCCCCGATGGCCTTCTTGTTGGCGTCATAGAGGGCATGCCACCCGCCGTCGACGCCAAGGGAGTCGGCGATGGAGGCGAGGGAGTCGCCCTCGCGGACGGTGTAGGTGTCCGGCCCCCGGCCGGCGTGACGGCCGGAAGATGTGGCGTTCTGACCGTTTGCCACGCTTTCGTCCGCGCTCTCGCCGCGGTGGCGCCCGCCATTGTTGAGCGCACCGGTGTCGATCAGGCTCCAAGAACCGGGGCCCTGCTGGTAATTGTCCGGGTTGTCGGCGCCGGGTGCCGCTGTGGGGGAACTGTCGGTTCCCTGTGAGCTTCCGCTGTCGTCCGAGCCGGACTTGTCGGTCTTGTCGGACTTCGGGGCGGGGGTTCCGGTGGAGCCGTCGGCCGTCCCGGGGGTCCCGGTGACGTCCTTGCCCGGGCTCGGGGTCGTCGTGGCGCCCGGGTCCGAGGTGGGGCCGGAGGAGTCCGAACCCGCGGAGTCGGAGCCGGAGGTGGAGTGGGAGCCGGAGTCCGAGCCCGACGTGGCATCGGACGAGGACGAATCCGGCAGACCGGACGAGTCCGAGCCGTCCGCGGAGCCGGACGCACCGCCCGACCCGCTGCCGCCGCCGGAGCCGACCCCGGTGTCGACGTCGACCGAGCCGGAGTGGGAGGTCAGCCCGGCGGTCAGCGCGCACATGGCCCACGGCGTGGTGCCCTGGTCGGCCAGGATCTTCTCGGCGACGGCTATCTGCTGGGAACGGCTGGCCTGGTCGGCGCTCTCGGCGTACTGCGTGCCGCCGTACTTGTCCCAGTCGTCCAGCGAGATCTGCAGACCGCCGTAGTAGCCGTTTCCGGTGTCCGCGCTCCAGGAACCGCCGCTCTCGCACTCGGCGACCTTGTCCCACGTGGTGCCGTCGGCCGCGCTGGCACTCGCGGCGCCGAGCAGCGGGATGGCGATGGCGGAGCCGGTCACGCCGGCCGCGACGAGGAGGGCCGGAGCCTGACGGGGGCGACGGTGACGACCGTTCCCGGAGAGCATGCGGAAGCCTTTCGTGCGACAGCAGGACCGGCGCGGCGGTGAAGTGGAGTCCCCCGCCGCGCTGATGGGTGAACGTATAGGCAGACGATCACTTGTCACAAGTTAATGCCGCGCAGATCACGTGAAGATCACAGAGTTGAAGGTTTGTCATCTCCCCCTGTGCGCCGCCCGATCCTCCCCTCCTGCCCGCTTTGTCACCCGGCGGGAACGGCGCCGCCTCACTCCCGGCGCACGGGACGGCCGCGACCATGGGACTCGACATGACCCCGGGGGGCTGGACGTCCAGGAGGACACGATGGCGCGGCACACCCGGCTGCCCGGCGAGTCCGCGGAGTACCTCGCCGCACGCGAGGAACTCCGCGACGCCGAGATCGAACTCATGCGCCACCGCGAGCGGGTGGCGGCCATGCGCAGGGCGCTGCCGCAGGGCGCCGGGGTCGGCGACTACGTCTTCCTCGAAGGCCCCGCGGACCTCGACGCGGGCGACACGCCGGTGCGCGAGGTCCGGCTGACCGAGCTGTTCACCGGCCCCGGCCGGCCCTTGATCGTCTACCACTTCATGTACGGCAAACGGCAGACCGACCCGTGTCCGATGTGCACCCTGTGGATCGACGGTTTCAACGGCGTCGCCCACCACGTCGCCCGGAACGCCGACCTCGTCGTCGTCGCGGCCGCCGACCCGCCCACCCTGCGCCGGCACGCCCGGGCCCGCGGCTGGTCCCGGCTGCGCCTGCTGAGCGCCGGGGACAGCACCTTCAAGTACGACCTGGGAAGCGAGGACGAGGGCGGTGTGCAGGACTCCACCGTCTCCGTCTTCACCCGGGACGCGGACGGCACGGTCCGCCACTTCTACTCCGCCCACCCCCGCATGTCCGAGGACATCGACCAGCGCGGCATCGACCTGCTCAGTCCTGTCTGGCACCTGCTCGACCTGACACCGGGCGGCCGTGGCGACTGGTTCGCGGGCCTGGACTACTGAGCGCCGGTGCCCGCCGGGACCGGTGTGAACTCCACCGGCAGGGTGCGCAGGCCCCGCATGATGAGCCCGCCCCGCCACCTCAGGTCGGCCGGATCGGCGGCGAGCCGCAGATCGGGCAGGCGGGTGAGCAGGGTGGCGAGCGCGGTCTGGCCCTCCAGCCGGGCGAGCGGCGCGCCCAGGCAGTAGTGGATGCCATGGCCGTATCCGAGGTGCTGGTTGTCCCGGCGGGCGAGGTCCAGCACGTCCGGGTCGGCGAACCGCTGCGGGTCCCGGTCCGCCGCCGCGAGCACCACCAGCACCGGATCCCCGGGCGCGATCTGCTGCCCGCCGATGGTGAGCGGCTCGGTGGCGAACCGCCACGTGGCCAGCTCCACCGGGCCGTCGTAGCGCAGGAGTTCCTGCACTCCGGTCTCCAGCAGGTCCCGTTCCCCCGCGGCCAGGGAGCGCTGGAGCCGCTCGCGCTGCCCGGGATGGGTGAGCAGGGCGTAGGTGCCGTTGCCGATCAGGTTCACGGTGGTCTCGAAACCGGCGAACAGCAGGATGAAGGCCATCGCGGCGGCCTCGTTCTCGGTGAGGTGCTCGCCGTGGTCGGAGGCCCGGATGAGGCCGGAGATGAGGTCCTCGCCGGGAGCGGGCTCGGCGGGCAGCGCCTCGCGCTTCTTGTGGATCAGCTCGGCGAGGTAGCCGCGCATCTTCTTCACCGACCGGGCGACCCCGCCGCGCGGCCCTCCGCCGTGCCGGATCATCATGCCCGCCCAGTCCCGGAAGTCGTCCTGGTCCTCACGCGGGACGCCGAGCAGGTCGCAGATGGCGTAGATGGGCAGCGGGAAGGCGAACTCGTGGATGAGGTCGGCGGAGCCCTCCGCCGCGAACCGGTCGATGAGGTGGTCGGTCAGCTCCTGCACCCGGGGCGCGAACTCGGCGACGCGGCGCGGGGTGAACGCCTTGCTGACCAGCCGCCGCAGCCGGGTGTGGTCCGGCGGGTCGATGTTCAGCAGATGGGTCATCAGCTCGGCCTTGCGCTCGCCCGGGATACCGGTCTTGCCCTTGGCGTGCGCGGGCTCGTCGTGATGCGCCGGGTTCTTGCTCAGCCGCTGGTCGGCCAGGGCCTGCTTGGCATCGGCGTACCGGGTGACCAGCCAGGCCTCGACGCCGCTGGGCAGCCGCGTCCGGTGCACCGGCGCGTGCTCGCGCAGCCAGGCGTAGGCGGGGTAGGGGTCGGTGGCGAACTCCCAGGTGAACAGGGCGGGTGCCAAGGCGGCGGGAGCGGGCGCCGGGTCGGGGCCGGTCCGGGGATGGGGCTGGTCGGTCACTCCCCGACGGTATCCGGATCCGGGTGGGTCTCCGCGTTCCGGTGGCCGCCCGGAGCCGTGGGTATCGCCTCGGGCGCGTCCGGTTCGCCGGGGTCCCGGTGGGCCTCCGCGTCCCGGTGGTCGCCGGGGATCGCGCGTACCGCCCCGGGGACGGCTCCCTCCGCCTCCCGGATGGCGTCCCGGTACGCTCGCGCCGCCGCGCGCAGGGCCGCCTCCGGGTCCACGCCCTCCGCCTCGGCGCGGGCCGCCAGGGCCAGCAGCTGGTAGCCGACGCCCCCGCCCTGCGGGAGCGGCACCTCGAGGCCCGCCGTGCGCGCACGGGAGGCGAGCTTGGCGGCGAGGGCCAGGCCGGGCTGGCCGAGCGGGACGCCCTCCGTGACCGAGGTGCGCCGCTTCTCCTCGGCCTTGGTGCGCAGCCAGTGCTCCTTGACGTCCTCCGGTGTCTCGGCCTTCTCGTCGCCGAAGACATGCGGGTGCCGGTGGACGAGCTTGGCGACGATGCCGCCGGCCACGTCGTCGACGGAGAACGGCGCGTCCGGGTGCTCCTCGGCGATCCGGGAGTGGAAGACGACCTGGAGCAGGACGTCGCCCAGCTCTTCGCGCAGCTCCTCGCGGTCGCCGGCCTCGATCGCCTCGACCAGTTCGTACGCCTCCTCGATGCCGTACTTGGCGAGGCCCTGGTGGGTCTGCCGGGACGACCAGGGGCACTCGGCGCGGATGCGGTCCATGACCTGGACGAGGTCCAGCAGGCGGGCGCCGGGCAGGTCGTACGAGGCCGGGAGCAGCTCCAGCTCGGGCATGGCGACGCGGCCGGAGCCGGCCAGCCGGGCCAGGCCGTCGGTGAGCGCGGGCTCTCCCTCACCGGTGGCCACGACCACCACGGTCCGCCCGCCGGCGCAGGCCGCGACGAGCTCCTGCGCGGTGGGCGACGCCTCCCGCACCGCTATGCCGGCCTCGCGCAGATACGGCAGCTGCGGATGCGCTCCGTCCGCGCACAGCACGGCGTCGGCGGCGCGCAGGGCCTGCCAGGCGGGCCAGGACAGCAGGCCGGGCGCGACGCGGTGGCTGGTGGTGAGCAGGACGATGCGACCGGGGTCGGCGGCGGGGGCGAGGTCGGAGCTGGATGCGTTCACGATCCGAACGTAACCCACCGCGGCGACGAGCGGATTCGGTTGTCCACAGGGCGGGGATGGTCGTGTGATCGTATGACCGGCACCCGTGCCGCTACGCCGTCACGGGCTGCCCGCCCGACGCCGTCGTGACCTCCCGTACCCAGGGGGTCCTGGCGTCCACGCGGCTGCTCTTCTGCACGTCCCAGGTGCCGTAGCGCGGGTTGAGGTCGATGTGGAGTTCCTGGGACGCCTTGGACAGCGCCTTCCAGAAGGCGGGCCGGCTGGTGTCGGTGCCGAGCCGGTCGGCCAGCTTCTGCGCCTCCAGCTGGAGCCGGAGGTTGTCGTCGAGGCGGGCGGGGGCGATGCCGTACTTCTGCAGCCAGGCGGTCTGCAGGCCCTTGGCGCCGCCGGCCTGCTGCTCCAGCCCGGCCCGCATCTGCTCGACCTCCTTGCGGCTGACCGTGATGCCAGCGTCCTGCGCGGCGCGGTGCAGCACCCGGTCGAGGACCATGTTGTGCAGGGTGTCCCGGGTCAGGCTGCTGGTGGAGGCGAGGACCTGCTGGTACTGGGTCTCGTCCGGCACCGCGGCCCGCTGTGCCCTGCGGACCTCGTCGACCCTGCTCTCCAGCTGGGCGACGGTGATCCGCTGCCCGCCGACGACGGCCGCGGCGCCGGCGTGTGCGTCGTTTCCGCAGGCGGTCAGCAGGGGTGCCGCGGCGGCGATCGCGGCGGTGAGGACGAGCGCGGTGCGACGGCGGCGGTGCAAGGAAACCTCCAGGGGGAGATTGTGCGACGGTGCACAAAGTCTTGCGGTGATCGATGGTAGGCAGTGGGGAGGCCGGGGCCAACCCATTCGACCAACGATTCGCACGCGCTTCGGGCACCGTCGCGCACCCTGCCGGGCCTGCTCCCGGCTCAGCCGGTGATGGCCACCGGCGCGTCCCAGGCGTCCCGGTCCACGGTGAGCGTGACCCCGCCGTAGGTCTCCTTGCTGTTGACCAGGTACTGATGGCCGCGGCTGTGGTCGGTGAACTGGGTGGATCCCCACGGCCAGTCCGCGGTGGTCGTGTTCTGCTTGTCCCACAGCGCGTACCAGAGGTTGCCCGGCAGGTCCGTCTTGTCCTTGGCCGTGGCGACGGCCTTGGCGCTGGAGCTGGTGAAGCCGTAGTAACCGCTGCGGTAGGTCTTCGCGCGCAGTCCCTTGTCGAAGGCGCGGACATACGTCAGCACGGCGTCGTTGCACGCCGTGTTCGTGATGTCGTACGGCTCCATGTCGAGGTAGACGGGGCTGCCCGCCTTCATCCCGAGCGCGGAGGCCTTGGCCACGGCGTCGGCGGCGTCCGTGGCGCCGAGGGAGGCGGCCGTGGACGCGGTGATCTTCTCCGGGTTGGAACCGGACTGGCAGGGCGGCTGGGCGCCGACGTAGATCGGGACGAGCTTCCAGCCCATGCCGGAGACGTACCTGACCCAGTCCGCGGTGAGGTTGGGCTGGGCGCAGCCGCGGTTCCTGCCGCCCACGTAGACGGCGGCGGCGCCGTAGAAGCCGGTGTGCCAGGCCTTCATGGCCGGCTTGGAGGGCGCGGCGCAGGTGTCGAACGCGCGCCCCGTGAACGTCTTCTGCGCAGGCCAGACGGTGGCGGCCATGGAGGTCTGCGCGGCGATCCCGGCGCCGGCGACGACGGCAGCCCCTGCCACCGCCCACGTGATGTGTCTGCGCTTCTTCGACTGCCGATGGCCGGCCATGAACCCCACCCCTTGCGTACGTCGCCCGGAAAAGCGAAACGCAAGGTACCAACCGCCGCGGCTAGCCCCGCACCTGCCCCAGCCATTGCAGGGTGCGCCGGATCTCCAGGGCCATCGGGTAGCCGGGGCCGTGCAGCCGCTCCACGTCCATCAGCAGCCGGGCGAGGGTGTCGTGCGCCGACGGCCGGTCGCCGAGGGCGAGCAGCAGGTGTCCGACGCGCCGCCGGACGTCGTGGGCGAGCTGTGGGTCGCCGGAGACGTACTGGTTCTCGTAGTACGGCAGCAGCGCCCGGTACTCGGCGAGTGCGGCGGCCGGCTGGCCCAGCTGCTCCAGGCACTGCGCGGCCTCGTAGCGGTAGCGCAGGGACTGCGGGTCGGCCTGGCCGGCCTCGGCGGCGCGTTCGTCGGCGAGGCGGCGCAGTTCGGGCAGCGCGCGCCGGTACTGGCCGTCGTCCATGAGCGTGGCCGCGTACTGCTTGCGCAGGGTGCGCACGACCGGGGAGTGCTCGCCGTGCTGCTCGGCGGCGGCGGGCAGGATCGCGCCCAGGATGTCCACGGCCTGGGTGATGCGCCCCTCCCCCAGCAGCCGCTTGACCTCGTCCACGGCGGCGGCGACGTCGGGCTTCTCGGTCACCGGCGGCGCCGGCGCGACGGGGGCGGGCTGGGGCGCGGGGGTCCGCGCACGGTCCGGCCAGGGGGCGTGCGGGCGCAGGAAGGGGCGCGTGGGGTCCAAGGGAGCCCCGGTGGGGGTCCCGCGCGCGGGCAGGAGCGCCGCCAGGTCCTCGTACACCTCCTGTGCGGAGCCCGGCCGGTGCTGCGGGTCCTTGGTGAGCAGCCGCAGCACGAGCGTCTCCAGCGCCTCGGGCACCTCGGGGCGGATCCGGCGCACGGGCAGCGGGGGCTCGTACAGGTGCCGGTGCAGCACCCCGAGCGCCGTCGAGCCCGCGAACGGCACGTCACCGCTGAGCAGTTCGTGCATCAGCACCCCGAGCGCGTACAGGTCGGTGTACGGGCCGACCACGCCGCCCATCGCCTGCTCCGGCGCCATGTAGGCGGGCGAGCCGATCGGGGAGCCGGTGTGGGTGAGCCGCGTGGTGTCGCTGTCCATGACGGACGCCACACCGAGGTCGAGGACGGTGACCGTGCCGTCCTGCTTCACCATCACGTTGCGCGGCTTGAGGTCGCGGTGCACGATCGGCACGGCGTGCACGGCGCTCAGCACGGCGCACAGTTGCGCGGCCACCGCGACCGCCCACTGCCACGGGTACGGGTCGTGCTCGGCGAGATGGTCCGACAGGTCGGCGCCGTCGACGTACTGCATGACGAGGAACAGCTCCTCGCCCTCGCTGCCCGCGTCGTGCACCGTCACCAGACCGGGGTGGTCCACCTGCGCGGTCACCCTGCACTCGCGCAGGAACCGGCGGCGCAACTCGTCCGCCTCCTGGCCCGCCACCTTGTCGGGGCGCAGCAGCTTCACCGCCACGCGCCGGTCGAGCCGCCGGTCGTACGCCGTCCACACCTGGCCCATGCCGCCCTGCCCGATGAGCGTGGACAGTTCGTACCGGCCGGCGACGACACGTCCTGTCGCCACGCTCACCTTCCGCTCTCGTGACCGTCGGGCCGGCCGTCGTGCTTGCGCAGGTAGTCGCTCAGCTCGTCCAGTTCGGCGCGCACCTGGTCGATGTGGCTGGGCGCCGGGCGCTGGGGCGGTGCGGGGACGTGCGGCTGGGGCGCGGGGATGTGGGGCATCGGGGCCGGGGCGTACGGGGGTTGCGGTGTGCTCGGCGTGCTCGGCGCGGTCGTCGCGGTGAACGGCGAGACGCGCTGGGCGTATCCGTAGCCCGGCCCCAACGGCACGTGCCCGGCGTAAGCCTGGCGGAGCCGTTGGAAGTGGCGTATGTCCGCGTAGAGGTAGTAGGCGATGCAGGCGACGAGGTTCAGCAGCAGCATGCTCATGCCCAGAGTGCCGTTGGGCGAGCTGAAGTCGTCGGTGTGGTCGGTACTGAAGAGTGCGAAGCAGATGCCGAGGACGGTCACGGACGCGCCGAAGAACCACCACTCGGCGGGCCTGCGGGTCACGATGGCCGCGCGCAGCGGCGCCACCCACGCCAGAAATCCGATGCTGAAGAACGCCACCGCCACGAAGATCACGCGCAACAGGACCAGCACCCCGGTCGAGGGTGGCTGCGGCTGAGGCGGCGCGTAGCCGTGGCCTTGCATGGCTGCTCCTGGAGGCCTGATGCGTGCGGACGTGTGTGCTGAGTCCGAGCGTATAGGCCGCCGAGGACAGCTGGTCCCGGGTGTACCGAACCGTTGCCGCTCTCCGGGCGCTCAGTCCGGTGCCACCGTCCCGTCCGTCAGCCCGTCGTACATGCCGCGCACGAGTTGCTCGCCGAGCCGGCCCGCAAGCCGCAGTGCCCGCTCGAACTCGTCGAGTGCGCGGAAACGCTCACCGTAGCGCCGCTGTTCGTCCAGCGGGAGCCGGGGCAACTGCAGCCGGCGCACGTCCAGCCGGGTCGCGGTGGAGGCGTAGCTGCTGGCCTGCCGGTTGTTCGCGGTGCCGCGCAGGAACCCGGCGAGGAACCACGGGTCGAGCGCCGTGCGATCGGGGCGCAGCAGCACGAGGTTGCGCCCCAGGGCGGCGCCGCCCGTCGTGTCATCGATCACGCGCGCCACCGAGCCGCCGCCGAGTACCGGTACGACCACGTCGCCCGGCTCGGTCAGCACGGCCTCCTCCTCGCTCTCCGGCAGCGATCCGGAGGGTGCCGTGCCGGCGAGGACGTCGTGGTCGGTGAGCACGGGCACGCGTGCGTGGCCGCCGTTTCCGCCGGTGCGCATCATCAGCGCGCCCCCGCGCGCGAGTTCACCGATCGTGGTGAGCGGCCAACGCGCGCCCGGCGCGGGCGCCGCGGGCGGCGGAGTGAGCTCGGCGGTCAGGCGCAGGGTGGCACCGAGGCGCTCGCGCACCGCGGTGAGCTGCTCCGCGCCGTCGGCCACGGCCGCCGGCGGCAGATGGCGGGCGGGGGCGAGGTCGACGTCGTCGTCGAGCAGCTCGATGACCGGCACGCAGCGGGCGAGCCCCGGCCGCTCCGCCGGCCGCCCCGCGCGCTCGACGGCACGCCAGGCGTCCACGACGGCCTCACGGACCGCCGGCCAGTCCGGACCGCCGCGGCCCTCCCCGGCGAACCTCCCGGTGTCCACGAGCAGCACCTCGGGCGACACCGGCGTCCGGTCGGGCCGGCGCAGCACCCACACGTGCAGCGGGATGTTGTACGGCGGCGCCGCCCCGACCGGCAACGCGATCACCGCCCGGAGCGCGCCCCGGCGCAGCAGGTCGGCACGGATCCGGCGCCCGGAACGGCGGGAGGCCGCGGCCGGCGGCATGAGCAGCACGGCACGGCCGCCGTCGGCCAGCCGGGCCAACGCGTGCTGCACCCAGGCCAGTTCGGACTCGGTTCGGGCCGGGAAGCCGTACTCCCAGCGGGGGTCGTAGGCGAGTTCGTCGTGGCCCCAGTTGCGCTCGTTGAACGGCGGATGGCACAGCACGGCCTCCGCGCGCAGCTCCGGGTGGGCGTCGGCGCGCAGGGAGTCGCCGACGGCGCCACGCACGCCGGCCCGGGAGTGCAGCGCGAGCCGCAGCGCGGTCAGCGCGGCCAGGTCGGGCGCGCTGTCCTGGGCGTACAGCTCCTGCTCGGGGCGGGGGTCGACCGCGCGCAGCAGGGCGCCGGTGCCGCAGGCGGGGTCCAGGACGGTACGGGCGGGGCCGGCGAGGTCGGCCATGAGGCCGGCGAGTTCGGCCGGGGTGAGCGTGTACTGGCGGGGGTTGGCGTCCAGGTGCCGGCCCAGCAGGAACTCGAAGGCCTGCCGCGCCCCGGTCTCGGCGGCCAGCTCGGCCGCGCCGCGCAGGAGCGGAACAGAGGGGAGGAGTTGGGGGCCGGTGGGGGTGCGGAGGGCGGGGGTGTGGGGGGCGGGGGTGCGCGGGATGCGCGGGGTCCGCGGGGTGGCGGTGCCCGGGGTGGCGGTGCCGTGAACTGCAGCGGGCGTGTGAACGGTTGGCGGGGTGTTCACAGGCTGCTCGGTCTCTGAGGAGTTCACAGCGGGGGACGTGCGTGCCGCGTTCACAGCGGCTGCCTCCGTGTCGGCGTTCACGGCGGGCGCCGCCGAATCCACGTTCACACCGGATGTCCCAGGGCGTGCCTTCACACCGGGCCCCCGCACGCCGCCGAAACGCGCTGTCAGCACCTGCTCCAGCGCGCCCGGCAGCATCGCGGCCAGGCGCGCGTCGGAGCCGGCGCTCGCGTCGAGCCAGACGGTGGGGCGCTCGTGGATGAGCAGCAGCACGCAGCCCGCGTGCACCAGGGCGGTCAGCGGGCCCTCGGGATGCCCGACGAGCTGCTGCCAGACGCGTTCCCGCAGCGGGACCACGGCGAGCTTGCCCTGCTTGCGCAGCCAGGCCTCGACCTCGGCGAGCGCGAAGGACGGGCTGGTCTCGGTGCCGCCGACCGGCTTGGGGAAATCGGCGTGCCGACGGCGCCAGTTGCTGACGGCGGCCCGGCCCACTCCGGCGAGCCGCGCGATCCCGCCCGCGGTCACCTCTGTCGCGTTGTCCTGCACCGGCCCCGCTCCCCTCGTCCCGTGTGTGCGCCGAGCATACCGGCGTACACAAGATCCGTGCATTCACGACGTGTACTGCCCTGCATTTGTGAACCGTGTTGACTCGGTTCACAGGCTCTGCTCTTATTGACCCAGCGAACGAGCGGCCACCGGAGGGGGAGGCCGCCGCTTTGGGGAGGGATTCGCCATGGGCATGAAGGCCAAGGTCTCGCTGGGTGCCGTCGTGGGGGTCGTTGTCATCGCTGCCGTGTCGGCGAACGCCGGCAGCAACGGCAAGGACGGCGGTTCCGGCGGCATCGGCAAGGGCTCGTCCGCCTCCGCCGAACGCACGCCCGGCGGCGCCAAGGACAAGAAGGGCTCGGGGCTCGGGCAGGCGGCCGGGAAGAAGAAGGCCGCCATCGCGGGCGACGGCGAGTACCAGGTCGGCTCGGACGTGAAGCCGGGCACGTACCGCACGACCGGCAACACCGACGACATGTGCTACTGGGAGCGCGCCAAGGACGCCAAGGGCGAGACGGACTCCCTGCTGGCCAACGACAACGTCACCGGCACGAGTTACGTGACCGTCAAGCCCACCGACAAGATCTTCAAGTCCAGCGGCTGCAAGGACTGGGAGGCCGTCGACCCCAAGGCGAAGGGCACGCCCGCCTCCTCGATGGACGGCGACGGCGGCATGTACAAGGTCGGCACGGACATCGCGCCGGGCACCTACAAGTCGACCGGCAACACCGACGACTCCTGTTACTGGGAGCGCACCAAGGACGCCGAGCACGGGCTGAACTCGATCATCGCCAACGACAACGTGACCGGCACGGCCGTCGTCACCATCAGCCCGGGCGACGCCTACTTCAAGACCACCGGCTGCGGCGCCTGGAAGAAGGCGGCCTGAGCCGGCCGGCCCTTCCCGCCACCGCTCACCTCACACCCACCGCTCACCGAACCCGTCCTCCCGGCTCCGGCTGCCCGGGCCCGACCCCGCGCAGCCGGACCGGTTCCGGACGCCGTACGGCAAGCCGTACACACATCCCCGTTACACCCACCCGTTGAAGGATCGTCATGCGCCTCACCCCCCGTGTCGCCACGCTGCTCGCCGTCGCGGCGCTCCCCCTGGCCCTCACCGCCTGCTCGTCCGGTTCCTCCTCGGACAGCGGGGCCGCGAGTGCCAAGCCGGCCAAGGCCAAGGACCTGAACGCCGGTCTCGCCACCGGTACGCAGTTGAAGAAGGCACTGGCGCCCGCGTCGGCCGTCCCGTCCGGGCTCACCCTGGAGGCCGACGGTTCCGCGGACAGCGGCGGCCAGTTCCTCTCCCCGTCGAACCGGAAGGCCGGGAAGCCGGACTGCACGAGGCTGGAGACCACGTCCTGGATCCAGGTGAGCGGCTACAAGGGAGGCGTGTCGTTCGCGCAGAACGATTACGCGAACAAGGACCAGACCGAGCTCGTGGCCCAGGAGATCGACGCGTTCCAGGGCACCACGGCGGCCACCGTGATGAAGGACCTGCGCACCGTGGCGGCCGAGTGCGCCACGTACACGAACACCGACGACCACGCCAAGGTGAAGGTCACCGGCAAGTCCGCGGCCGGGCTCGGGGACGAGGCCTACACGATGACGCTGACGAGCGGTCACTGGCAGAACGGTCAGACTTTGATCGCGGCCCGTTCCGGAAACTCCGTCGTCACCGTGCTGTCCACGGCGGGCAGCGACAACGGCGCGGCGTCCGCGAAGAAGGTGACGACCGAGATCCTGGCCGCCCTGAAGGGCCTGAAGACCGCCTGACCGGCCGGGGACACGCGGCACCCGCTCACAGCGGGTGCCGCATCCACACGTTGGGCTCGACGTAGACGGCGTAGCCGCGCTCGGGTTCACAGCGGACGGGGACCAGTGCGCCGGGCACCTCGACGTCGGCCGCGGTGTCGAACGGCAGCCCGGTCCAGCGGCGCCACTCCTCCAGCGAGGCGCCCACGGTCATGGACGCCGGCGCGATGGAGTCGATGGTGGCCCCGGCACGCGCGTGGACACGCAGCCACGGGTCCTCGGGCAGCCCGTCGGGGCGCACCCGGTGCGCGTACTCGGCGATCGGGGTGCGCGGCTCCCGGTGCTTGGCGCTGGGGCGGACAGGGGCGACGACCTCGCGGAAGCCGAGCGCGCGGGCGCCCGCCCGCATCGCCGAGAGCATGACGGCGGACAGGCCGTGGCCCTGGGCGTGCGGGGCGACGGTGACCGAGACGGCGCTCACCGTGTCGGGGCGGGTGCCCCGGCGCAGGTCGGCGAAGGCCCACAGCAGGATCTGGTCCCAGCCGCGCGCGGGCAGGGTGCGCCGGCCGTCGACGCCGAGGGCGAAGGGCACGCTGAAGGCGTGGGCGACGATCCGGCCGCGCTCGTCCTCGGCGAACAGCGCGTACTGCGGCAGTTCGGTGGGGATACGGCCGTAATGGGCGGTGCCCACAGGGTCGTTGGTCACGAACTCGGGCCATGTGTCGGCCATCTCGAACAACGCCGGCAGCCGGTCGGGCCGCTCGGCGATGCTGCTCACCTTGACGTCCATGGCGTTCACGGTAGGCGGCACGCACCCGGCCCGGACAACGGTTTTCGCCGGTCGGCGTCTCCGGCTGGTTCGACCCGAGGGGCCTGGGGCTCAGCGGGCGCGGAAGCGCTCCGGGGCCTGGGTCGGGTTGCCGCCCGTGGGGAGTTTCTGGCCGGGGCAGCCGCTGAGCACCTTCTTCATGGCGGCCTTCTCGGCGGCGGTGACCCACAGGCCGTACTTCTTCTTCACCGCGACCTGGGCGGCCACATAGGTGCAGCGGTACCGGGTGTTGGGCGGGAGCCAGGTGGCCGCGTCGCCGTCGCCCTTGCCGCGGTTGGTGCTCGCGTCGACCGCGATGAGGTTGAGGGGGTCGTTGGCCAGCGCTATGCGCTTGCTCGCGTCCCAGTACTTGGCGCCCTTCTGCCAGGCGTCGGAGAGGGGGACGACGTGGTCGATGTCGACCTGGCTGCTGCCGCGCCGGTAGGTGATGTCCTTGCCGGAGTAGGGGTCGGGCTCGAGCAGGCCGTACGTCACCTTGCAGGTGCCGCCGGTGAACCTGACGCCCTTCAGGTCGCGTTTGAGTATGTCGTCCCGGGTGTCGCAGGAGTTGGAGTCGGTGTCCGCCCAGGCCGTGCCGAACCGGGCTCGCGAGTAGCCGGTCTTCGGGGCGCGGCCCTTGACGGTCAGTGAGTCGACGGCGGCCAGGACCACGCCGTCGCCGCCGCTCCGCTCGGGCCCGGAGGCCCCCTTGGTCCTGTCCGTGGTGCAGCCGGCCACCGCGACCAGCACGACCACGGCGGTGACCGCCCCACCCCTCAGACGCGCCACGGTGCGTCCCCCTCACTCGTCACTCGCCCTGGTCCGCCCCTCGCAGGCGGGCGGAATCGTTCCGTCCCTTACCGTAACTGCCGCCGGGGCCCCTGCCGATGAGGACCAAAGCATCCTTTTCGGGTAGCCGGCGATCGAGTTGGGGCATGGCGGTGCCGTTCGCGGGGAGCACGGCCGGTGGGGGTGTGCGCCCGCTCACATCCGGCCGTGGGCAGCTTGCCCCTGACGCCGGCGTCAGGGTCCGACGCCCCCGGCATGAACGAGAGCATGCATGAGAGCGCCCGGCCCCCGGCCCCGAGGTCGTCATACGGGCCACGCGGAGCGGTGCGGTCTGTACGCGGCCGTGGTCGCCTTGGCGCGGGCCGCGATCCGCGCGTGGCGTGTGGCGTGTGGCGCGTGCGGACGTGATCAGGTCCGCCTGTTCGTAGGGGCGCCGGCTCGCCGATCCGCCTGCCCCGCCTTTTCCTCCGGCGCCTACGACTCCTACGACCCCAGGATCGAGGCGAGGAACTCGCCGACCCAGCCCAGCAGTTCGCGGCCGACCAGCGGCTTGCCGCCGACCTTCGCGGTCTTCGGGCGCGGGACCAGCACCTGGTGGACGGACGGCTTGATGACCGTACCGGGATAGAGGCGCTTGACCCGCAGTTCCTGCGACTCGCGCAACTCCACCGGTGCGAAACGGATGTTGGTGCCCTGGAGCACGATCTCGCCGACGCCGCACGCGCGCGCGAGCATCCTGAGGCCGGCCACCAGCAGCAGGTTCTCCACGGGCTCGGGCACCTTGCCGTAACGGTCGGTGAGTTCCTCGCGGACGGCCTTGATGTCCTCCTCCGAGTTGGCGGAGGCGATGGCGCGGTAGGCCTGGAGGCGGAGGCGCTCGCCGGGCGCGTAGTCGTGCGGCACGTGCGCGTCGACGGGCAGCTCGATCTTGACCTCGAGCGGTGCCTCCTCCTCGATTTCGCCGGTCTCCAGCTGACGCCGGTAGTCGGCGACGGCCTCGCCGACCATGCGGACGTACAGGTCGAAGCCGACGCCCGCGATGTGGCCGGACTGCTCGCCGCCGAGGAGGTTTCCGGCGCCGCGGATCTCCAGGTCCTTCATCGCCACGTACATGCCCGCACCCATCTCGGTGTGCTGGGCGATGGTGGCCAGACGCTCGTGCGCGGTCTCCGTCAGCGGCTTCTCCGGCGGGTAGAGGAAGTAGGCGTAACCGCGCTCACGGCCGCGGCCGACGCGGCCGCGCAGCTGGTGCAGCTGGGACAGGCCGAAGGTGTCGCCGCGCTCCACGATCAGGGTGTTGGCGTTGGAGATGTCGATGCCGGACTCGACGATCGTGGTCGAGACGAGGACGTCGAACTTCTTCTCCCAGAAGTCGACGACGACCTGCTCCAGCGCCGACTCCGACATCTGGCCGTGGGCGGTGGCGATGCGCGCCTCGGGGACGATCTCGCGGAGCCTCGCCGCGGCGCGGTCGATGGACTCGACACGGTTGTGGATGTAGAAGACCTGGCCCTCGCGCAGCAGTTCGCGGCGGATGGCGGCGCCGATCTGCCTCTCCTCGTACGGCCCGACGAAGGTGAGCACCGGGTGGCGTTCCTCCGGGGGTGTGGTGATCGTGGACATCTCACGGATGCCGGTGACCGCCATCTCCAGGGTGCGCGGGATCGGGGTGGCGGACATGGTCAGCACGTCGACGTTGGCGCGGAGCTTCTTCAGCTGCTCCTTGTGCTCGACGCCGAAGCGCTGTTCCTCGTCGACGATGACCAGCCCCAGGTCCTTGAACTTCGTCTCGGAGGAGAACAGGCGGTGGGTGCCGATCACGACGTCCACCGAGCCTTCCTTCAGTCCCTCCAGGACGGCCTTGGCCTCGGTGTCGGTCTGGAACCGGGACAGCGCCTTCACGCTCACCGGGAACTGCGCGTACCGCTCGGAGAACGTCCCGAAGTGCTGCTGCACCAGCAGGGTCGTCGGCACCAGGACCGCGACCTGCTTTCCGTCCTGTACGGCCTTGAAGGCGGCCCGCACCGCGATCTCGGTCTTGCCATAGCCGACGTCGCCGCAGATCAGGCGGTCCATGGGGACGGACTTCTCCATGTCCTCCTTGACCTCGGCGATGGTGGTGAGCTGGTCGGGGGTCTCGGCGTAGGGGAAGGCGTCCTCCAGCTCGCGCTGCCAGGGCGTGTCGGCCCCGAAGGTGTGGCCGGGGGCGGCCATGCGCGCGCTGTAGAGCTTGATCAGGTCGGCGGCGATCTCCTTGACGGCCTTCTTCGCGCGGGCCTTGGTCTTCGTCCAGTCGGCTCCGCCGAGGCGGTGCAGGGTGGGGGCCTCGCCGCCGACGTACTTGGTGATCTGCTCCAGCTGGTCGGTCGGGATGTAGAGGCGGTCGCCGGGCTGGCCGCGCTTGGCGGGCGCGTACTCGACGACCAGGTACTCGCGGGTGGCGCCCTGCACGGTGCGCTGCACCATCTCGATGTAGCGGCCGACGCCGTGCTGTTCGTGGACGATGTAGTCGCCCGACTCCAGGGTGAGCGGGTCGATGGTCTTGCGGCGCCGGGCCGGCATGCGGGCGCCCTCGCGGCCGGTGGCACGCTGGCCGGACAGGTCGGTCTCGGTGAGCACGGCGAGCTTCAGGGCCGGGTCCACGAAGCCGTACTCGATGGAGCCGCAGGAGACGTGCACCACCGACGGGCTCAGTTCGCCGAGGTCGGCGTCGAGTCGGGCGGCGATGCCCTCGCCGCCGAGCACCTCCGCCGTGCGGGCGGCCGGGCCGTGGCCCTCGGTGACGAAGACCGTGCGCCAGCCGTCGGCGAGCCAGCCCTTGGTGTCGGCGAGGGCCCGCGCGGTGTCGCCGCGGTAGGTCTCGGGCGCGTGCATGCCGAGCTTGAGGGTGTCGGCGTCGAGCTCTTCGTCGGCGGCGAAGGGCGAGACGGACCACCACATCATGTCCAGCTCGCGGGCGCGGTCGCGGACGTCGGCGATGGACCACAGGGAGGCGGCGCCGACGTCGATCGGGGCCTCGCCGCCGCCGGCGGTGGCCGCCCAGGACGCCTGCAGGAACTCCTGGGAGGTGGCCACGAGGTCGGCGGCGCGCGTGCGGACCCGCTCCGGGTCGCAGACGACGGCCATCGCGCCCTTGGGCAGGACGTCGAGGAGCAGCTCCATGTCGTCCACCAGGACGGGGGCGAGGGACTCCATGCCCTCGACCGCGATGCCCTCGGCGATCTTGTTCAGGAGTTCGCCGAGCTCCGGGTGTTCCTCGGCGAGGGCACGCGCGCGTGCGCGGACGTCGTCGGTCAGCAGCAGCTCGCGGCACGGGGGCGCCCACAGGCCGTGCTCGGCGACCTCGAGGGAGCGCTGGTCGGCGACCTTGAAGTAGCGGATCTCCTCGACGTCGTCGCCCCAGAACTCCACGCGCAGCGGGTGTTCCTCGGTGGGCGGGAACACGTCCAGGATGCCGCCGCGCACGGCGAACTCGCCGCGCTTCTCGACGAGCTCCACGCGCGCGTAGGCGGCGGCCGCGAGGGCTTCCACCACGTCGTTCAGGTCGGCGGTCTGCCCGGTCCTCAGGGCCACCGGCTCCAGGTCGCCGAGGCCCTTGACCTGCGGCTGCAGCACGGAGCGCACGGGCGCGACGACGACGGAGACCGGGCCGGTCTCGGGGTCGTCCGGGCTGGGGTGGGCCAGGCGCCGCAGGACGGCGAGGCGACGGCCGACGGTGTCGCTGCGCGGGCTGAGCCGCTCGTGCGGGAGGGTCTCCCAGGAGGGGTACTCCACGACGCCCTCGGCGGGCAGCAGGGAGCGCAGGGCGGCCGCCAGGTCCTCGGCCTCGCGGCCCGTCGCCGTGACCGCGAGCACCGGGCGGCCTGCCTCGCGGGCGAGGGCGGCGACCGTGAAGGGGCGGGCCGCCGGGGGGCCGACGAGGTCGATGTGCATACGGTTGCCGTCCGCGGCCGCCGTGATCGCTTCCGCGAGGGCGGGGTCCTTGACGACGGCGTCGAGCAGACCGTGCAGGCTCATGGAGGGGCTTTCCGTCCGGTGGTGGGGCAACGCAAGCAGCCCGGTGCGGGTGGCAGCCGGGGGTGTCCAGCGTACGACTCCGTCGAGGGTGGCGTCGGAGGCTGTGGACAACTCCGGCGTTCGCTGCCCGGTGCCGCAGTGGGCCGACCAGGGGGCTCCGCCCCCTGGACCCTGGGCCTTCTCCCACCCGCCACCCGACTCGGCCGGCTGAAAAGTGGACGGCAAAACCCCGGTGCCGGGAAGTCCTGGCGACTCCCCGGCACCGGGTTTTCCCCCGCAACCCCCGTATGCGGTGGCTGTCGGCCCTGTGGGCGCTAGTCCGTCGCGATGGCGTTCAGCACGTTCATCCGGGCCGCCCGGAACGCCGGGATCAGCGCGGCGAACAGGCCCACGAAGGCCGAGCCGATGAAGACGGCGGTGATCGTCGGCCAGGGGATCTCCAGGATCTTCAGACCCTGCAGGGCGAGGAGCTTCTGGGCGGTCGCGCCCCAGCCCATGCCCAGGCCGAGGCCGAGCAGGGCGCCGAAGACGGCGATCACCACGGACTCCAGGCGGATCATGCGGCGCAGCTGGCGGCGGGAGAGGCCGATGGCCCGCATGAGGCCGATCTCCCGGGTCCGCTCGACCACCGACAGGGCCAGGGTGTTCACCACGCCCAGGACCGCGACGATGATCGCGAGGGCCAGCAGGCCGTAGATCATGTTGAGCAGCTGGCCAATCTGGTCCTTCAGGGCCTTCTTGTAGTCGGTCTGGTCGCGCACGGTGAGCTGCGGGTAGTCGTCGTGCAGGGCCGACTTCAGGGCCTTGTAGGCGGCGGCCTGCTGTCCGTCCTCGGCGCTGGCGAAGACCAGCTGGTCGAGCGGCATCTTCGCGGCGGGCACGTACTTGGCGAGCGTGGTGGTCGACGTGTACTTGGCGCCCTGGTCGATCACGTCGTCGCTGCTGGTGATCGCCCGGACCGTCAGGTGGGCGGTGGAGCCCTCCTTGAACGCGACGGTGATCTTCGAGCCGAGGTGGATGCCGTGCGCCTTGGCGAACTTCTCGTGGACGGACATCGAGTCGGGCAGGTAGGCGTCCTTGAGGTTCCCGGCGACGGTCTTCTTGCGCAGGTCGGTCGCGTAGGTCGGGTCGGCCGCGGTGATGTCCGTGTCCTTGAGGGTCCGGCCGTCGGGCGTGGTGAAGTCGGCCAGGGTCGGCCGGTACTCGGTGACCCGCGCGAGCCCCGGGGTGTCCTTGATGAGCCGGACCGCCTGCGGCACGACACGCTGGCCGTTGTCGGCCTGGATGATGAAGTCGGTGCCGACGGTCTTGTCGAGCTGGTCGGTGGCCGAGGCCACCATGGAGGAGCCCACCACCGACAGGCAGGCCACCAGGGCCAGGCCGATCATCAGGGCCGCGCCGGTGGCGCCGGTGCGGCGCGGGTTGCGCAGCGCGTTGCGCTCGGCCATCCGGCCCACCGGACCGAAGATCCGCAGCATGACCGCGCCGAGGACGCGGACCAGTCCGGCGGCCAGCAGCGGGCCGATGACGACGAAGCCGATCAGCGTGGCCACCACGCCCAGGCCCAGCCAGCCCGAGCCGGCCTTGGCCTTGTCGGCGGTGGCGGCGACGTACAGGCTGAAGCCGCCGGCGGCGGTGAGGATCAGGCCGATCACGGCCCGGACGGCACCGGCCTTGGCGTCGGCGGGGGCGCCGGCGTCGCGCAGGGCGGCCATCGGGGAGACCTTGCCGGCGCGCCGGGCGGGCAGGTAGGCGGCCAGGACGGTGACCACGACGCCGAGGAGCAGCCCGACGGTGGGAGTCGTCCAGGCGATGGTCAGGTCGTCGGTGGACAGGTGCATGCCCATCTTGCCCATGAGCTTCATCAGGCCGACCGCGATGCCGACGCCCGCGCCGACGCCGAGCACCGAGCCGATCACGCCGAGCAGCAGCGCCTCGATCAGCACGGACCGGTTGATCTGCTTGCGGGAGGAGCCGATGGCGCGCATCAGACCGATCTCGCGGGTGCGCTGGGCGACCAGCATGGAGAAGGTGTTGATGATCAGGAAGATGCCGACGAGGAAGGCGATCCCGGCGAAGCCGAGCATCGCGTACTTCATGACGTTCAGGAAGCTCTCGACGCTCTTCTGGTTGGCGTCGGCGACCTCCTTGGCGGTCTGCACCTTGTAGCCGTGGCCGAGGGCGGCCGTGACGTTCTTCTTCAGCTGGTCGTTCGTCACGCCCTGCGCGGCGGTGACGTTGACGTCGGTATAGACGCCGGTCTTGCCGACCAGGGTCTGCTGGGCGGTCTTCGTGTCCAGGTAGAAGATCGCCGCACCGGGGTTGGTGACCTTGAAGGCGGCGATGCCCGACACGCGCGCGTGGTGCGTGCCCACGACCGAGATGACGCCGATGTCGTCGCCGAGCTTCAGGTGGTGCTTGGCGGCGGTGTCCTCGTCGACCATGACCTGGTCCGGGCCCTTGGGCGCCGTACCGGTGGTGATCTTCATGGTGCGGGCGTCGTTGCCGTTCCAGCTGCCGACGATGGTCGGCGCGCCGCTGTTCGGCGACAGCTTGTCCTTCTTGGCGTCGATGACGGTCACCGAGGTGGAGAACACCGTGCCCTCGGCCTTCGCGACGCCCTGCGCCCCCCGGACCCGGCCGACCACGGAGGCCGGCATGACCGGCGGCTTGCCGGTGCGGGAGGTGGTCTCACCGGTGTCGGAGGAGCCCTGTGCGCTGACGGTCACGTCCGAGGCCGTGGCCTGGAACAGCTTGTCGAAGGTGGTGTTCATGGTGTCGGTGAAGACGAGGGTCCCGCTCACGAAGGCCACCGACAGCAGGACCGCGATCGCGGAGAGCGCCATGCGGCCCTTGTGCGCGAGGAAGTTGCGCAGCGAGGTCTTCAGGACGGTCATGACGTACGCCCCCGGGCGTCGAAGTCCTTCATGCGGTCGAGGACCTGATCGGCCGTCGGCTGGTACATCTCGTCGACGATCCGGCCGTCGGCGAGGTAGAGCACGCGGTCGGCGTAGGAGGCGGCGACGGGGTCGTGGGTGACCATCACGATGGTCTGGCCGAGTTCGTCCACCGAGCGGCGCAGGAAGCCGAGGACCTCGGCGCCAGCGCGCGAGTCGAGGTTTCCGGTCGGCTCGTCCCCGAAGATGATCTCCGGGCGGGCGGCGAGGGCGCGGGCCACGGCGACGCGCTGCTGCTGGCCGCCGGAGAGCTGGGTCGGGCGGTGCTTGAGGCGTCCGGCGAGCCCGACGGTCTCCACCACGCGGTCCAGCCAGGCCTTGTCCGGCTTGCGGCCCGCGATGTCCATGGGGAGGGTGATGTTCTCGATGGCGTTCAGCGTCGGCAGCAGGTTGAACGCCTGGAAGATGAAGCCGATCCGGTCCCGGCGCAGCTGGGTGAGCTTCTTGTCCTTCAGGCCGGTGATCTCGGTCTCGTCCAGGTAGATCTTGCCGCTGGTGACGGTGTCGAGGCCGGCGAGGCAGTGCATGAGCGTGGACTTGCCGGACCCCGAGGGGCCCATGATGGCGGTGAACTGGCCCCGCGCGATGTCCACGTCGACGTGATCGAGGGCGACGACACGGGTCTCGCCGGACCCGTACGCCTTCACGACCTGCCGCGCCCGCGCGGCAACGGCCGTAGTCCCTCCAGTGCCCCCGTGCCTGGGAATGGTCACAGCCGATGTCACGGTATGTCTCCTATGTCGGTCGGCAAGTCGGTGAGTGGTGCCCCGGCGTGCCAGGGCGTGGTCTTGGGTACGTCGATGAGTCTCGCGGCCGGCGGGGCCGTCGCGCGCTGGTGCGAAGCCCCCTCTTTCCCGGGGGAAAACCCCACCCCGCCGGTGCGGTCGGCCGCCCCCCAGCGGCGTAAAGCCAGGTTAAGGACCGGGCCCCGCCCCTCTCGTCCTCCGGGGGGACGAACCCTCCCCGAGCCGTAGTACGGAGGTACCCCTAGGGGTGCTCCACCCCCGGGCGGAGACCCCCTCGGGGTCGTCTCCACCCTTCGGTGCGCAAAGCCTCCACCCTCCCGTCGCGTGAGGGTCAATGGGAAGCTGTCGTACCGGAGATAGGTGCAAGGGGCACGGGGAGGGGATGTCCGGTGGGGAGTACCACACCCGCGATACGCAACGCCGCCGCCGACGAGCAGGGCACCCGGCGCCGAGGCGCGGTCGTCGCCGCGCTGATGCTGGCGATGGCGCTGGCCGCGCTCGACGCCACCATCGTCTCCACGGCCGTACCGCAGATCGTCGGCGACCTCGGCGGGTTCTCCGTCTTCTCCTGGCTCTTCTCCGGCTATCTGCTGGCCGTGACCGTCACGCTGCCGGTCTACGGCAAGCTGTCCGACACCTTCGGCCGCAAACCGGTGCTGGTGACGGGCGCGGCCGTGTTCCTGCTGGGCTCGCTGCTGTGCGCGGGCGCCTGGAACATGGCGGCGCTGATCGCGTTCCGGGTCGTGCAGGGGCTGGGCGGCGGGGCGTTGCAGGGCACCGTGCAGACGCTGGCCGCCGATCTGTATCCGCTGGCGGAGCGGCCGAAGATCCAGTCCAAGCTGTCCACCGTGTGGGCGATGTCGGCGGTGGCGGGGCCGGGCCTCGGCGGGGTGCTCGCCGCGTACGCCGACTGGCGCTGGATCTTCCTGATCAACCTGCCGATCGGCGCGGCCGCGCTGTGGCTGATCGTCCGTCACCTGCACGAGCCCGGGCGGGAGAAGGCGGAAGACGGCGGCCACGCGCGCGTGGACTGGGCCGGGGCGCTCGCGGTGTTCGCGTGCGGCGGGGTGCTGCTGACCGCGCTGGTACAGGGCGGGGTCGCCTGGCCGTGGCTGTCGGCGCCGTCGCTGGCGCTGTTCGGCACGGGCCTGGCACTGGTGGCCGTGGTGGTCGTGGTGGAGCGGCGGGCGGCGCAGCCGATCATCCCGGGGTGGGTGTGGCGGCGCCGGACGATCGCGGCCGTCAATCTGGCGCTCGGCGCGCTGGGGCTGCTGATGGTGGCGCCGAGCGTGTTCCTGCCGACGTACGCGCAGTCGGTGCTCGGACTCGCGCCCGTGGCCGCCGGTTTCGTGCTGTCGGTGTGGACGCTCAGCTGGCCGGTGTCGGCGGCGCTCAGCCAGCACGTCTACCGCCGCATCGGCTTCCGGGACACCGCGCTGCTCGGCATCGGCCTGGCCGCGCTGATCCTGTGCGCGTTCCCCCTCCTGCCCTACCCCGGCTCGTGGTGGCAGCCGACGCTGCTGATGCTCCTGCTGGGCGCGGCGCTCGGGCTGTTCCAGCTGCCGCTGATCGTCGGGGTGCAGTCGACGGTGGGCTGGTCGGAGCGGGGCACCACGACCGCGTCCGTGCTGTTCTGCCGGCAGACCGGGCAGACCGTGGGCGCCTCGCTGTTCGGCGCCGTCGCCAACGGGGTGCTGGCCGCGCGGCTGGGCGGGGCGGGCGATCTGGACTCCGTCACGCGCGCGTTGGACGCCGGCACGGCCCCGGAGGCGACCCGGCGCGCGATCGCCGACGCGGTGCACGCGGTGTACCTCGGCGCGGCGGCCGCCGCGGCGCTGGCCTTCCTGGTGCTGCTGCTGGTGGCGCCGCGGCGGTTCCCGGTGCGCGAGGAGTGAGCGGTCCCGCGGGACCGGCCGCACCCGGTTAACGCGGGTAACACCCCAGGCAGAACGCGAACTCGGTGTAGTAAGCGCATACCGACCGGCCAGTTCGGTGAAAACGCAGCGCGGTCCCGGGCTCACGAGTAGCGTGCGTGGCTCCACACCCCCCCACCTCCCTGCGGTCCGCCGCCACGGACCCGAGCCACGCAAGGAGCCCCGGGATGTCCTACGACCCGCCGCACCCGTCGTACCGCCCGCCCCAACCGCAGTACCGCCCACCGGGGCCGCAGTACGAGCCGCCCCCGTCGCAGTACCGTCCACCGGGGCCGCCGTACGGCACGCCTCGGCCGCCGTACGGCCCGCCCCGTCCGTCGCCCGACCTCACCTATCCCTGGCAGCCCGCTCCCCCGCAGCCGCCCCGCACGGACCGCCGGCCGCCCCGTGAACCCCTCGGCCACCACAGCGACCTGCGGGTGCTGCGCAGCGCCTACCGCTGGCAGCGGCGTACGGCCACGCTCACCGCGCTGGGCTACTTCACGCTGTTCCTCGTGCTGTCCGCGTCCGCGCCCGGCGTGATGACGCGCACGGTCGCCGACGGCATCCCCGCCGGCCTGCTGCTCGCACTGATCCAACTCCCGGTCACCTGGCTGGCGATCGCCCTGTACGAGCACACCGCGCGCCGGCACGTCGATCCGCTCGCGGACCGCATCCGCAAGGAGGCCGAACTGGACGCCCGCCGAGGAGCACTCCGATGACCGCCGCCGGTACCCCGGCCGTGGGGGGCTTCGCCGGTTTCAGCGGCTCGGCCCAGTCCATGTCCCTGGTCGCCTTCTCCACCGTCGCCACGGTGACCCTGCTGCTGTGCGTGATGACCGGCCCCGACCGCGACGACCTCGACGAGTTCTACACCGGCTACGGCTCCCTGTCCCCGCTGCGCAACGGCCTCGCCATCGCCGGGGACTACATCTCCGCGGCCACCGTCCTCGGCACCGGCGGAGTGATCGCCCTGTGCGGCTACGACGGGGTCGTCCTCGCCCTGAGCACCGCGCTGTCGCTGATGCTGCTGATGTTCCTGCTGGCCGAACCGCTGCGCAACGCGGGCCGGTTCACCATGGGCGACGCGCTCGCCCGCCGGCTGCCGGGACGCCGCGTACGCATCACGGCCTGCGCGGTGACCATCGCCGCGCTGCTGCCGCTGATGCTGGTCCAACTCGCCGGAACCGGGCAGCTGATGGCGTTCATCCTCGGCTTCACCGACGAGTCGCTGAAGACCTCGTGCGTCGTCGGGCTGGGCGCCCTGATGATCGCTTACGCGGCGATCGGCGGCATGAAGGGCACCGCCCTCATCCAGATCCTGAAGATCGTGATGCTGGTCGGGTCGGGCGCGGTGGTCGCCGTGCTGGTGCTGCGCCGCTTCGACTGGGATCCGGGCGCGCTGTTCACCGCGGCCTCCCGGCAGAGCGGCGCGGGGCCCGCCTTCCTGCACTCCGGGCTGGAGTTCGGCACGTCGGGCACGTCCCGCCTCGACATGATCGCCTCGGAGCTGACCGTGGTGCTCGGCGGCGGCGTCCTGCCGCACATCACCATGCGCATGTACACCGCCTCCAGCGCCCGCCAGGTGCGCCGCTCGATGTCCTGGGCGGTGTCGATCGTCGCCCTGTTCGTGCTGGTCATCACGGTGGTCGGGTTCGGCGCCACGGCGCTGGTCGGCCGTGCGGTGATCGCCGGGGCCGATCCGCAGGGCAACACCGCGTATCTGCTGGGCTCGCGGGCGGCGTTCGGCGCGGACGTGTCCACGGCGGAGACCTTCCTGTTCACCATGGTGACGACCGCGATCTTCCTGACCCTGCTCGCCTCGGTCGCCGGGATGATCCTCGCCTGCGCCAACTCCCTGGCCCACGACGTGTTCGCGGCCCGCGTGCAGGAGATGCCGGCCCGGCGCGAGATGGCCCTCGCCCGGGTCTCGGCGCTCGCCATAGGGGTGCCGACGATCCTGCTCGCCACGATGGTGCAGCACCACAGCCTGCAGCCGCTGGTGACGCTCTCCTTCTGCCTGGGCGCCTCCGCCATCGCGCCCGCCCTGGTGTACGGGCTGTTCTGGCGCCGCTACACCCGCACCGGGCTGCTGGCGACGCTGATCGGGGGCACCCTGACCGTGCTGCTGCTCATGCCGGGCACCAACCTGGTCTCCGGCTCCCCCGTCTCGGCCTTCCCGAACGCCGACTTCAACTGGTTCCCGTTCACCACGACGGGCATCGTCTCCATCCCGGCCGGCTTCCTCTTCGGCTGGCTCGGCACGATCGCCTCCGGCCGCACCGAGGCGGAGCAGCAGCGGCACCAGTACGAGGCGGTGGAGGGGCGGATCCTGGCGGGGGCGGTGCGCAAGGGAAGCTGAGCGGGGACGGGAGCCGGTGGCCCGGGTGTCATGCCGGTGGCCCGGGTGTCATTCCAGGACCGCTCCGCCGGTCAGCGAGATCAGGCTGCTGCGCATGTCGTCCATGTGCGTCTGCACGTCGTCCCAGGTCTCGCCGTGCTCGCGCAGCACCTCTTCGGTCTCCCGGGCGATGCGTTCCTCCCGCACGCGCGCGTCGGCGATGATCTCGGCGGCACGCGCGCGTGCCTCTTCCTGGCTGCGGCGCGCGTACTCCTCGCTCTCCGCCAGGGCCCGCTCGGCGTCGGACAGCGCGGCCCCGGCCCGGCTCACCTGCTCCGCGTGCCGGGCGTCCAGCGCGGCGATCCGCTCGGCCTCCTCGCGTTCGGCCTCGGCCCACCGCTCGGCGTGCCGCCGGGACTGCTGGTCGAGCATGCCGGTGGCGCGCTGCCGTACCTCGCGCAACGCGGTGAGCGCCTCCGCGCGCTCTTGCCTCACCTCGCGCCGGACGCCGACACGGATGCCGTCGGCCTCCGCGCGCGCGGCGTCAAGTACCTGGCGGGCGTGTTCGTCGGCCTCCGCGCGGAGCGCATCCGCCGCTTCCTGTGCCTCCCGGCGTACGCTCTCGGCGCGCGCCTCGGCCTGCGCGACGCACTCGTGCGCGGCACGCCGTGTGCGCTCGCGGAGGTCCGCGGCCTCCTCCAGCACGACCTGGTACAGCCGCCGCGCGCCCTCCCCGAGCGACTCGTAGGTCTGCGGTGCGAGCTGGGCGACGACCTCGCGCATCCGCGCGGCCTCCGCCTCCATCTCCTTGGCGAGCACGGTCAGCCGCGCGGCCCGTTCCCACGCGGCGTCGCGGTCGTACGACAACTGCTCCAGGCAGGCCTCGACCTGAGCGGGGCGGTAGCCGCGCCCCCGGCCGGTCACGAAGCCGTGCGGCGGCATCGATGCGCTGCTCACCCTGGGAACCCCTCTCCACCGGACATGCACGACAGGACGATTTCGCGCACATCTTGATGGATCGGGCACAAGTGTGCATAACGCGACACTCCGCGCTCAGGTCACGCCCCGAACCGCGCACTCGGTGACCGGTGTGGCGGACGGGGCCGGCTACAGCACGTCCTCCTCCATGGTGATGATCATGCTGCGAACGGGCGCGAGCTCCGCCAGAAGCGCCGCGTCCGCCGCCGTCGCGCGCCCCTCCGGCGAGTCGAACGCCGCGCGCAGCTCTTCCGGCGAGTCCCACTCCAGCGTCACGACCAGGCAGTACGGCGCACCCCCGCGCACGGGCGCCGGATTCCGGCCGACCGTGCAGCGGCGCAGACCGGGCAGCCGCCGGACGAGCGGGATGTGCACCTCGCGGTAGTGCCGGTCGAACGCCTCGGGGTCGGCAGGGGGCTCGTACAGGGCGAGGAAACGGGCCGTCATCGCGCCGCCCTCCCATGACGCGTGAGAACCGCGGCGCCCACCCGTTCGGCCGACAGGCACTCCAGCCCGGCCGGCGGACTCGCGGCCGGGAACAGCCGCCGGCCCTGCCCCAGCACGACAACGCCGCACCACCGCCCGCACCTCGGGATCCTCCGGCTCGCCGACCTCGTCGATCGCGCCGGTCGCGTCCTCGCGCGCGAGGACGGCGCGCGCCCGCTGCAACGCGCTGTTGACCGCGGCCACCGACGTCCGAAGCTGCTCGGCGACCTCGGCGGCGGAGAACTCCAGCACCTCGCGCAGCACCAGCACGGCCCGCTGCCGCGCCGGCAGCAGCTGCAGCGCCGCCACCAGCGCCAGCCGCAGGTCCGCGCGCGCCTCCACGTCGTACCGCGCCTCGGGGAACGGCTCCAGCCACGGCACGTCCAGGGCGGGCGTCAGCGGCGCCCCGGGATCGTCCGAGGGTGCCCCCAGCCCGGACGGCAGGGGGCGGCGTGCGCGGCTCTGAAGGGCGTTCAGGCAGGCGTTGGTCGCGATGCGGTACAGCCAGGTCCGCACGGACGCGCGCGTGGGGTCGTAGCGGTCCCGCGCCTTTCAGGCCCGCAGCATCGTCTCCTGCGTCAGGTCCTCGGCCTCGTGGAACGAGCCCGGCATCCGGTAGCAGTACGCCACCAGCTCGCCCCGGTACGGCTGGAAGTCCACCGGCCCATCATGCCCTCCACGCGCGCGGGGAGGGCATGATCCGCTCACACCGGCCGGCCCCGCCTACAGCAGCCCGTCCCACATCTGCTCCAGCAGCACCGACCACCAGCTCTCCGGCGAACCGAGCGCCGCCGGGTCCAGCGCGGCCAGCTGCGCCTGGAAGTCCACGGTCCAGCGGCCCGCCTGCTCCTGGTTCAGCCCGAACCGCAGGCGCCACATCCGGCCCAGCAGCGCCAGGCAGCGCGCGAACTCCGGCAGCCCGGTGTTCACGAACTGCGGCGGCACGGCAGCACCGCCCGGGCCCGCCTCCACCGGCACGGCCACGATGTTCGCCGTGCCGTACTGCACGCAGATCGCCTTGCCGAAGTCGGTTCCCATGACGAGGTAGGACCCCGCGTCCGAGGCCGGCTGCACCCCGCGCTCGGCCGCCAGTTCCGCCAGCGTCGGCACGGGGCGGCCCGGCTGGGCCTGCGCCCAGAAGAACGGGCCCATGTCCACCGGCAGACCGGCCACGACCAGCGTGTGCGCCACGATCGGCGGCACCCCCTGCCGCGACACCGCCTGCTGCTCGAACCGGAAGATCCCCGGCCCGAACGCCGCCGCCAGCTCCTGCGCGATGCCCTCCGGCGGGACGGGCGGCGCGGCCTGCACCGGCGGCAACGGCGCCCGCACCGGCGCGGGCCGCGCCGGCCCGTCCGCCACCTGGTGCAACTCACCCTGGTGCGCCAGCAGTTGCTGCATGCCCTGCTGCCGGCTCGCGTGATCCGTGCCGTACGGCGCGATGCTCGTGATCCGCGCCTGCGGCCACTGCTCCCGGATCATCCGCGCGCAGTAGGCACCCGGCAGCGCGCACGACTCCAGCTCCGTGTGCAACTCCAGCACCTGGTCCGGGGGCACGTTCATCGCCCGCAGCTCATGGAAGATCTGCCACTCCGGATGCGGCGTGCCCGGCGCCGAACGCCGGATCAGCTGCTGCTCCGAGCCGTCCTGCGCGCGATAGCGCAGCACGGCCTGGTAGCCGGGACCCACGGTCGGCTGCGCCTGCTGCGGATACCCGTACGCCGGCGGCTGCCCGGGCGCGCCCGGCGGCATCGGCTGCGGGGCGCCCGGCGCTCCCGGTGGCATGCCGGGGGCGCCCGGCGCACCGAGTGCGCCGGGCACGGGCGGCGGCGGGGGTGCGCCCGGACCGGTCACCGGGGGCGCGGCCAGCACGGTCTCCGCGTGGTGCACGGCCCCACGCCCGCCACCGGGCGCGCCAGGCGCGCCAGGACCGGCGGGGGCACTCGGAGGCTGCGGCGCACCCGGCGCGGGAGGCATAACCGGGGCGCCCGGAGCCGCAGGAGCACCGGGCGGGTTCGGCATGCCGGAGGCGCCCTGACCACCCTGCGCGCCCGGCGTGCCCGGAACGCCCGGGGCGCTCGGAACGCCCGGGGCGCCCGGCGGCTGGGGCGCGCCCCGGCCCAGCAGACTGGGGTCGGCCAGCACCGTGGCCGCGTGGTGCACATTGCCCAAAGGCGCGGCAGACGGATTCGGGCCGCCCGGAGCATTCGGCGCGGCAGGCGGATGCGGGGCGCCCGGCGCCTGCGCCCCGCCGGCACCACCGGGACCCGCCGGCCCGCCACCCGGACCCTCGGGCCCCTCCGGACCGAGCGCCGACACCAGCTGCGTCGGCACATAGCCGCCGGCAGGCGCACCCGGCGCGGGAGGCGTCGCCGCACCCCCCGGGCGCGCACCCGGCGTACCAGGGGCACCCGGCGGCGGAGGCGGCGCACCCACCCCACCGCGCGCCTTCTTCGGCGGCGGCGCGGCCTTGCTCGTCGCGGCGTCCGCGATCTCCCCGGCGTTCGGCGCGAGCCGTCGCGCCGGGCCACCCGGGTCGGCCGGAGGCTGCGGCGCACCCGGCGCACCGCCCGGCACCGGCGCCTGCGGATAGCCGTAACCCGGAGCACCCTGCGGAGCGCCGGGCCCCTGCGGAGAGCCGTAGTTCGGCGCGTCCGGGGGCGGCGGGGGCGGGCTGGCCTGCGCCGCTCCCGGCGCGCCGGGCGCCGACGGGTACGCGGGCACGCCCGGCGGCGGCGTGCCGGGAGCCGCCGGCGGCTGCGGGTAGCCGTACGGCGGCGTACCCGGCGGCGCAGGAGGCGTACTGCCCTGCGGAGCGCCCGGCGCAACAGGAGCGGTGGGCACCCCCGGGACACCGGGCGCGCCCGGCGGGAAGCCCTGCGCGCCCGGCGCGTTCGAAGGATCGAGCGCCGGCGCGACCGCCGTCGGCGGCAGCTGGCTGCCCCCCGACATCAACGCCGTCTTCGCGTCCGGCGCGCTCACCGGCGGCCGCGGAGCCTCGTCGTCGGAATCGCTCAACGGCGGCGCGAACACCGTCGCGGGCAACGGCACCGAACGGTCGTCCTCACCGGAGTCCGCGTTCGTGTCCGTACCGGCCCACGGCGTGGCCCCCACCGGCACATCCACGGAAGGCGGGCCCGCAGGAGCAGGCGCCCCGGCCCCACCGGACGCCCCCGCCAGCACCCCGGCCTGCGTCTCCGCCGGCCCCGCCCCACCGGACGAAGCCCCACCACCGGCACCCGAACCAGCACCGGAACCCGAACCAGCACCGGCACCGTCCTCGCCCCCCGGCCGCCGGTCCCCGATGCCCAGCTTGTCCGCCGCCTCCTGCAGCCACTCCGGAGGAGTCAGCAGGAACGACGTCTGATTCAGATCCACCCGCGCGGCAGCCGGCGCCGGAACCGCGTCCTGGGGCTCCTCCGCACGGCCGTACTCCTCCTCGTACCGGCGGATCACCTCACCGACCGGCAACCCCGGCCACAGCGTCGCCTCCCCGCTGTCCCGGGCGATCACGAGCCGCTGCGCACCCGCATCCGAACGCGGACCCTCCGCCCGGTCCTCGCCCCACACCACGAAACCCAGCTCGAACTCCCGCACCCGCACCTCACGATGCTGGTACGCGGGCACGTCGCCGTTGATCCACTCCTCGGCGCGCTCCTGCGCCTGCGCGTAGGTCACCATCGCCTGAAGCTCACTCCCCCACCGGGCCGGAAGACACCGGAACGACACGGGCGAAACCGCCGTCG
This sequence comes from Streptomyces puniciscabiei, assembly GCF_006715785.1. Classification (NCBI taxonomy): domain Bacteria; kingdom Bacillati; phylum Actinomycetota; class Actinomycetes; order Kitasatosporales; family Streptomycetaceae; genus Streptomyces; species Streptomyces puniciscabiei. Next base: position 3,866,609 of record NZ_VFNX01000001.1, on the reverse strand, counting down.
ACCATCAGATTCGCCACCGTCTCCAACTCCGGCGGACTACCCGCCAGCCGCGACAGAAAGACATCGAAGTCCTCACCGCACGGCAACAGCAGACGCTCCACCCGCTCCGCCGGCGACCACGACGGATCCACATCACGCACGTCGTCGTACGCGCAGAACCACACCGAACCGGGACGCTCGCCCTTCACCTTCACCGCGAGCAACCCGCCCTGCACGAACGCCACCCCGAGGTAATCCTTCGTCAGATGGTCGCGCAGACACTTGTTCACATACACCAGGTCATTGACCGCCGCCTCCTCACGCACCGTGAAGAACGGCTGGTCCAGCAGCAGTCCCAACTCGGCGTCCAGCGCCGTACCCACCGGCGCACACCCACCCGCCGCCTTCAGGAACGAGCGATACGCGCCCGGCAGCCGGTAGCCGAGATCCTCCTCGACCCCCTGAACCTGCCCCTCCGACACCGCCACACCCGACTTCGGCAGACCGAAATGCGCCGGCCGCGTCTCCTGCAACGGCCGCGTCCCCCGCTTGCCGTGGTCCACCGCCGCCGTCGCCACCCCACCGTGATGCCGCAGCAACGCCTTCACCTCGACCGGAATCAACTCCAGCCGCCGCGTCCCCGCCACGTGATGCCACGTCCAGCCGTGCGGCGTCGCCACATCCGGCACCGTGTCCCACAACTCGTGCCCAGCCGCCGCCAACGCGGCGTTCGCCGACACATAGTCCGTCAGCCGCAACTCGTCGACACCGAAACCCTCCGGCGGCTCGGCGATCTCCACCGCCACGCGCGCGTACGGCGAGAAATCCGGGTAACCACCCTCATCGACCCGTACCCCTCTCGGGTGACGCGCCGCCCGGACCGGATCCGGGAAGTGCACGACCTGCCCGGCGTAGGCCGCGTTCGGCGGCGCGGCTTGCTGCCCGAGCCGACCTGTCGTCATGGCGGTAGCCCCCTGCGGCGTTCTCTCTGGCCTCGAATGGCGGTGTCGATCGCGGATGCCGACAGCCTATGCGGTACACGCACCCCGGTCACCGGCCCACCGCACCCCGCGGAAACCACCCCTCCGCATCCCGCGGCCAACCACCCTCCGCCTCCCGCGGGCAACCACCTGCCACCTCCGTGACCAGCCGTCACCCCACCGTGACGACCAGCCCCGAACAGGGTGTGTCGCACCGCCCCAGCTTCCCCACCCGCCACGGCATTTGGCACCCTGTGTCCTTCGGGGGAAGCCGGGGAACGCCCGGGGAGGGGAAAACGATCATGAATACCTTGCGAACCGGAGGTACCGACGTGCGGGCCGGCGACCCACGCATCGGCTGGAGCGGCACCGACACGCCCGCCCCCACCCTCCGCCACCGCCGCGACGGCATCCTGCCCACCATCGCCGCCGCCCTCTCCGTCCGCGGCACCACCCTCACCGGCACCGCCGCCCGCAGCGACCAGCCCCCGCCCCTGCACCCCCTCGTCCAGGACTTCCTCGACACCCTCACCAGCGGTGAACGCGACCGCTTCACCGGCCGCTGCGCCGAAACCATCCTCATCTCCCGGCACCTCACCACCGCCGACGCAGCCCGCAGCAAACGCGCCGCCCGCAAACCCATGACCAACGGCGAAGCCCGCAAAGCCCTCAAACACGCCAAACTCACCACCCGCCGCATACGCGAGGACGGCGACCCCCTCCACGGCAGCTTCGCCACCCCCTGCCGCGCCTGCACCGCCCTCAGCGCCCACTTCGGCGTCCGCATCGTCGACCCCACGGCAACCGACGGCTGACAGCCCCCGTCAACACCAGTAACACCCAGCAAGCTCGACGAACGAAGGGCCGATGCACGCCGACCGCACCTCCTCCCCCAGTCTCGGCTCCGCGCGACCGGGGGGACCCCCATCCCGCTTCCCCGTACTCGTCGACGCCGCCCTGCGCGCCGCCGGCTGGCAACCCGGACGCTGGGACATAAAACAGGCGGAAATCTGGGCCGACACCCTGCGCGAACACACCTCACCCGCCGGCCACCGGCACACCGTCTTCCCCGCCGCCGTCGAAGCCTGGGCCGAATTCGGCGGCCTCACCATCACCCCCGGCGGCCCCGGCCGCCAGATCGCCCCCGCCACCCTCCACCTCGACCCCCTCCACGGCCTCCACCACGCCCGCACCCTCGGCGACCTCGGCCGCGCCCTCGCCACCGAACTCTGCCCCCTCGGCGAGGAGGCCGACACCACCGCCGTCCTCGCCATCGACACCGAAGGCCGCGTCTACACCCTCGACCACACCGGCGACTGGTACGTCGGCCCCGACATCGACCACGCCCTCGCCACCCTCATCACAGGCATCCAGCCGGTACGACTCACCGCCGGCTGACCCACGCACGGCAGCCACACGCCGCCGGCCGGCCCACGGGAGAACCGGCCGACCCACGAGGAAACCGGCCGACCCACGAGGAAACCGGCCGGCCCACGGGAGAACCGGCCGACCCACGAGGAAACCGGCCGACCCACGAGGAAACCGGCCGACCCACGGGAAAACCGGCCGACCATGAGGAACCGGCTCACGCCGCCGGAATCACCGCCGACACCCGGAAACCCCCCGCATCCGTCGGCCCCGACACGAACACACCACCCAGCGCCGCGACCCGCTCCCGCATCCCCACCAGACCGTTCCCCCCCGACGGCAACCCCGCCGACGACGCCGACCCCGGCTCCGGCGGCGGCTCGTTCTCCACCTGCATCGCGATCTCCGACACCCGATGCGCGAGCCGCACATGCGTCTTCGCACCCGCCGCATGCTTGTGGACGTTCGTCAACGCCTCCTGCACCACCCGGTACGCCGTCTGCTCGACCACCGCCGCATACGACCGCACCTCCCCCTCCACCGACAGATCCACGACCATCCCCGCCGCCGCCGACTGCCCGACCAGCTCCTCCAGCTCCGACAGACACGGCCCGTCCACCGAACCGTCCACCTCCGCCACCCGCGAAGCCGCCGCCGCAGCCGCCTCCCCCACCGCCGCCAACAGCACACCCGAAGCACGCCGGACCGGATCCTCCCCCGCCCGCAGCACCCCCAGCATCTCCCGCAACTCCGTCAACGCCTGCCGCCCCATGTCCCCCACCAGAGCCGCATTCCGCACAGCCTTCTCGGGATCCTTCCGCGCCACAGCCTGCAGCGCAGCGGCATGCACCACCATCAGACTCACCCGATGCGCGACCACGTCATGCATCTCACGCGCGATCCGGGTCCGCTCCTCGTTACGCGCCCACTCGGCCCGCTCCTCCGCCCGCTCCGCGAGCAACTGAAGCTCCCGCTCCAGACTGTCCGCCCGCTCCCTGAGGCTCTCCATCAACCGCCGCCGCGCCCCCACGTACAAACCAAGCAGCACCGGCGGAGCCGTCAGCCCGAGCGCCGTCGTCACCGCCGCGAACGGCACGAACCAGTCACCCAGCGTCAGATCGCCGCGCGCCATGTCCTGCCGCACCCGCACGAACGTCACCACCGCCGTGCCCATCAGCGACATCCCCGCCAGCGCCCCGATGACCCGCCTCGGCACCTCACACGCGGCCAGCGTGTACAGCCCGACGATCCCCAGCAGGAACCCCATCTGCGCCGGCGTGATCGCGATCGCCACGAGTACGACGGCGATCGGCCACTTCCGCCGCACGAGCAGGACGGACCCGGCGATCACCCCGAAAACGACCCCCACCGCCACCGGGATCCCCGCATCCCGGGCGAACGGAATCCCCTCCGCGCCGCACTCCACGGCCGACACCAGCGCGAGACTCCCGTCGAGCACCGCACTACGCCACCTGGCCCACCACCACGGGCCGGTCAAACCCCTGGCGTGCTCTTCCCCCGTCACGGTCATACGTCCAGCCTACGGGCGACCCCCGCGCCTTTTCCGGTGACTTTCACCGACCTCCACACACCACACTCCGTGACCGGGCGACCTCGAAACCCACCGCAATCACTCGAACTGGCGAACCCTTCCTGTTCGACCCCGGAACGCCGCATTCCGCCCGGACGGTATGCCCATGGCACATTCACACAGCAAATACGCCGACTTCGAGGGCCTCCGGGAACGGGCGGTCGCCTTGCGGCGGGCCGGCTACAGCCTCCGGCAGATCCGGGACGAGCTGAAGATCTTCAACAACGACATCCTCAACCAGCTGGTGAAGGGGGAGCCACCGCCGGAGTGGACGAAGCGCCCGAACGCCAAGGACGACCTCCGAGCAAAGGCGCGGGAGCTGCGACTCCAGGGCTGGACCTATGACCAGATCGAAGCGGAGCTGGGGTGCTCGCGGAGTTCGGTGTCGCTCTGGGTCCGGGACCTTCCGAGGCCCGAGCCGCGGTACACGCCGGAGGAGCAGCGGGCACTCATGCGAGAGGGCCTCGCAAGGCGCCGCGCCACAGAGAGGGAGAAGCGCGAGGAGACCAAGGTGGCTGCGCTGCGAGAGATCGGTGAACTCAGCGATCGCGAGCTCTTCATGGTGGGCACCGCGCTCTACTGGGCGGAAGGATCGAAGAGCAAGCCGTACGACCGCCGTGAGCGCGCGATCTTCGTCAACAGCGACGCGGGGGTGATCCGGACGTACCTCGCCTGGCTCGACTTGTTGGAGGTGGACAGGGAGCGACTGAACTTCCGGTTACTCATCCATGAGTCGGCAGACGTGGACGCCGCGCACCGATTCTGGGCCGCCGTGGCTGACATCGATCCGTCGGTCTTCGCCAAGCCGACGCTGAAGAAGCACAACCCCAAGACGGTCCGCAAGAACACCGGGGACGACTATCACGGCTGCCTCGTCATCGGCGTAGCCCGAAGCGCCCACTTGTACAACCGCATCGAAGGCTGGTGGAACGGAATCGTGGCCCAGGCTGAGGCACGTCTCGGGTAAGGTCTGAAGCGCTGTTCCCCCGTGGTGTAACTGGCAGCACACTGGTTTTTGGTACCAGCAGGACAAGGTTCGAATCCTTGCGGGGGAGCCACAGCACACAAGACCTAGGTTCGGGCCCTGACCGGCGAAACCCCCCGGTCAGGGCCCGCTCTCACCTCCCCCAAGTAACACCCCGGTATCCTGCGGCTGTCATCCCCACTCACCCACAGCCGAAGGGCAACCCCGTGAGCGCCATCCGCCCGGCAGCCGTCGTCGTTCTCGCAGCGGGTGAGGGCACCCGTATGAAGTCGGCCACACCGAAGGTCCTGCACGAGATCTGTGGCCGTTCCCTGGTGGGCCATGTGCTGGCCGCCGCCCGTGAATTGGACCCGGAGAACCTGGTCGTCGTCGTGGGCCACGCCCGTGAGCAGGTCACCGCTCACCTCGCCGAGATCGACCCGGCCACCAGGACCGCCGTACAGGCGGAGCAGAACGGCACCGGGCACGCCGTACGGATGGGCCTGGAGGAGCTGGGCGGCGCTGTGGACGGGACCGTCGTGGTCGTGTGCGGGGACACGCCCCTGCTCACCGCCGGGACGCTGAAGCAGCTCGCCGAGACCCACGCCGCCGACGGCAATGCCGTGACCGTGCTGACGGCCGAGGTGCCGGATGCCACCGGGTACGGCCGGATCATCCGCGATGACGCGACGGGTGCTGTCACCGCGATCATCGAGCACAAGGACGCCACCGACGCCCAGCGGGCGATCCGGGAGATCAACAGCGGGGTGTTCGCGTTCGACGGGCAGTTGCTGGCGGACGCGCTGAAGAAGGTGCGGACGGACAACAGCCAGGGTGAGGAGTACCTCACCGACGTCCTGGGCATTCTCCGCGAGGCCGGTCACCGGGTCGGTGCTTCCGTGGCCGGTGATCACCGGGAGATCGCCGGGATCAACAACCGGGTGCAGTTGTCGGAGGCGCGCCGGATCCTGAACGACCGGTTGCTGACCGCTGCGATGCTGGAGGGGGTCACGATCGTCGATCCGGCTTCCACCTGGGTCGATGTGACCGTGACCTTCGAGCGGGATGCGCTCGTTCACCCCAACACGCAGCTGACCGGCTCCACGCACCTCGGTGAGGGTGCGGAGGTGGGGCCGAACAGCCGGCTGAAGGACACCACGGTCGGTGCGGGGGCGCGGGTGGACAACACCGTGTCGGATGGGGCTGTCGTGGGCCCGGAGGCGTCCGTGGGGCCGTACGCGTACCTGCGTCCCGGTACCCGGCTCGGTCTCAAGGGCAAGATCGGCACGTATGTCGAGACGAAGAACGCCTCGATCGGTGAGGGCACGAAGGTGCCGCATCTGTCGTATGTCGGTGACGCGACGATCGGTGAGTACACGAACATCGGGGCGGCGAGTGTGTTCGTGAACTATGACGGGGAGCACAAGCACCACACGACGGTCGGGTCGCACTGCAAGACGGGTTCGGACAACATGTTTGTGGCTCCTGTCACGGTCGGGGACGGTGCTTACACCGCTGCCGGGTCTGTGATCACGAAGGATGTGCCGCCCGGTTCGCTGGCCGTGGCCCGTGGTCAGCAGCGGAATATCGAGGGTTGGGTGGCTCGGAAGCGTCCGGGGAGCGCGGCGGCGAAGGCGGCCGAGGCGGCGTCCCGGAGGGGCGAGAGCGAGGACTGACCGGATTCGGGTGCGCCAAACACGGCGTACCGTGATAAGTGCACATCCGCACGCGTGCACCCGCACCCCTACCAGCTGGTTCGGCCTCTCATGCCCAGGCGCGGAGGTCGCCCGAGCTGCCGGCTGGTCTGAGACAACCTCTGAGGAGACTGTGCTGTGACCGGGATCAAGACGACCGGCGAGAAGAAGTTGATGTTCTTCTCCGGCCGCGCCCACCCCGAGCTTGCCGAGGAGGTCGCCCAGCAGTTGGGTGTCGGGGTTGTCCCGACGAAGGCCTTCGACTTCGCGAACGGTGAGATCTACGTCCGTTATCAGGAGTCGGCGCGTGGTGCGGACTGCTTTGTGATCCAGAGCCACACGGCTCCGATCAATCAGTGGATCATGGAGCAGCTGATCATGATCGACGCGCTGAAGCGTGCGTCGGCCCGCTCCATCACGGTGATCGTGCCGTTCTACGGTTACGCGCGGCAGGACAAGAAGCACCGGGGTCGTGAACCTATTTCGGCGCGTCTGATCGCTGATCTGATGAAGACGGCGGGTGCGGACCGGATCCTGACGGTGGATCTGCACACGGATCAGATCCAGGGTTTCTTCGACGGGCCGGTGGATCATCTGTTCGCGTTGCCGCTGCTGGCGGACTATGTGGGCGAGAAGGTGGACCGGGACAAGCTGACGGTGGTGTCGCCGGACGCGGGTCGGGTGCGGGTGGCGGACCGCTGGTGTGACCGGCTGGGTGCGCCTCTTGCGATCGTGCACAAGCGTCGGGACAAGGACGTGGCGAACCAGGTGACCGTCCATGAGGTCGTGGGTGAGGTCAAGGGCCGGGTCTGTGTGCTGGTCGATGACATGATCGACACGGGTGGGACGATCTGTGCGGCTGCGGACGCGCTGTTCGCGCATGGTGCGGAGGATGTCATCGTCACGGCTACGCACGGTGTGCTGTCCGGTCCTGCCGCGGACCGGTTGAAGAACTCGCGGGTGAGTGAGTTCGTGTTCACGAACACGTTGCCGACGCCGGCGGAGCTGGGCCGGGATCTGGACAAGATCAGGGTGTTGTCGATCGCTCCGACGATTGCGAGTGCGGTGCGTGAGGTGTTCGAGGATGGTTCGGTGACGAGCCTGTTCGACGAGCAGTGAGGTTTCTGCGCTGCCTGCGCTAGCGGCGGCTGAAGATCCTTTTGGGTGCGGCCTCCCTTGCCGAGTAGACTGCTGCAGTTGCTCGGCGAGGGAGGCCGTACTCGTGCAGTACGGCGGTCCGTTATCGACGCGCTCTTCGTAGCAGGCCGTTCGTGGCCGGGTGACCACGTCCGTTCCGAGTTCCTACGAGGAGTGATCACTATGTCCGAGGTGAAGCTCGCCGCCGAGACCCGTACCGAGTTCGGCAAGGGTGCGGCCCGTCGCATCCGCCGTGACAACAAGGTTCCGGTTGTTCTCTACGGCCACGGCACCGAGCCGGTGCACCTGACTTTGCCGGGTCACGACCTGCTGCTGGCGCTGCGTACGCCGAACGTCCTGATCTCGCTGGACATCGACGGCAAGTCCAACGAGCTGGCGATTCCGAAGGCCGTGCAGCGTGACCCGCTGAAGGGCTTCCTGGAGCACGTGGACCTGCTGCTGGTCAAGCGTGGCGAGAAGGTCACGGTCGAGGTTCCGGTGCACACCGAGGGCGAGCTGGCCCCGGGTGGCAACCTGCTGGAGCACGTCCTGAACGCGCTGCCGGTCGAGGCCGAGGCCACGCACATCCCGGAGGCCGTCACCGTCTCCGTGGAGGGTCTGGAGGCCGGTGCCTCGATCCTCGCCAAGGACATCACCCTGCCGAGCGGCACCACGCTGGCCGTCGAGGAGGACGCTGTCGTCCTGCAGGTCCTGGCCGCGCAGGCCGAGGAGACCGAGGGTGAGGAGGCCGCCGAGGGCGAAGAGGTCGCCGAGGCCTGATCCTCGCCGTCGTCATCATCTGGTTCAGCCGCCGTTTCCCTCGCGGGGAGCGGCGGCTGGCGCGTATCAAGGAGACATGGACGTGACCACCCCCGCCAGCACTGATCCCTGGCTGATCGTCGGGCTCGGGAATCCCGGGCCGGAGTACGCCATGAACCGGCACAACGTCGGTTTCATGGTGGTGGAGCTGCTCGCGGAGCGGATCGGGGGGAGGTTCAAGCGGGCGGGCAAGGCGCAGGCGCAGGTGCTGGAGGGGCGGATCGGTCCGGCGGGGCCGGGCAGCCGGCGGGTGGTTCTGGTGAAGCCGATGTCGTACATGAATCTGTCGGGTGGCCCGGTGAACGCGCTGAAGGACTTCTACAAGGTGCCGGTGGCGAATGTGGTGGCCGTGCATGACGAGCTGGACATCGACTACGGCGTCCTGCGGCTGAAGCTGGGCGGTGGGGACAACGGGCACAACGGTCTGAAGTCGATGACGAAGGCGATGGGTTCGGACTATCACCGGGTGCGGTTCGGGATCGGCCGGCCGCCGGGTCGTATGCAGGTGGCGGACTTCGTGCTGAAGGACTTCTCGTCGGCGGAGCGCAAGGAGCTGGACTACTTCGTGGACCGTGCGGCGGACGCGGTGGAGTGTCTGGTGATCGAGGGTCTGGAGCGGGCGCAGAGCGCGTACAACTCCTGACATGTGCTTCCACGGCGGACAGCGAGGTTGACCACGGTTACGGGTATGGCCAATGATCCCGGCCATGCCTGCCACAGCCAGCACTGCTCGCCAGGCCTCTGTGACCGCATTGCGGTGGGGGCGGGTCTCGGCGATGGGTGCGGTCGCCGCGTTGGTTCTGTTCGCCGGGGTGTGGGGTTCCTGGGGGACCGCGCAGCAGGTGATGCTGTCCAAGGGGCGTGAGCAGGGCACGGTGCGGGTGACCGCCTGTGCGCGTGATGTGTGCAGTGGTCCGTTCTCGCCGACGTCGGCGGGGGCGCGGGCACGCGCGCGTGTGGAGATCGCGCAGCCGGTGGCGGTGCGTGCGGGGCGGACGTACGACGTGGTGCTGAAGCCGGGTACGGCGGACGCGGTGCGGTCGGGTCCGGCGGGGATCCTGTACGCGTGGGTGCCGTTGGGCGGGGCGTTGCTTCTGGCGTCGGTGGTGGTGGCCGGGGGGATGCGGCTGACGCGGGTGGCGTGGGTGCTGGCGGGGTGTGGGATGGCGTTGCTGACGGGGGCTTTTCTTGCGGTGTCCGCCGGTTCGTGACTCCGTGCGCCGGTGGTGGCGGGCAGGTGTTGTGTCTTCGTGATTGACCTTGGGTCAGGGGGGGCTGGAAGCTGTGTCGCCCCCTCCACATCCTCCCCGTAGGCCACTCGAAGATGGACCAGCCCCATGCGTACCCTCATTCGTGCCGGCGCGGTGACCGCCGGTGTGTCTGCAGCGCTGTTCCTTGCCCCGGCGGCGCATGCCGCTCCGCCGGGTGACAACGGCGATGTGAAGATCCACAAGTCCGCGACGGACGAGTACGACGAGCGCAATCAGCCGCACGTGTGCTCGTTCTACCTGGACGCCTTCCACTTCGACGGCGGTCAGCAGGTCGACTGGCGCATCGAGGTGTGGGCGCCGACCGGTGGGACGAAGGGCACGACGGTGAAGTCGGGTGCCCTGTCCCTGGACGCCGACGGTCACGGCCGCAGCGCGGACATGACCTTGCCCGACGGGCACTACAAGCTGTTCTGGAACTTCGCTGGTGAGAAGGGCTCGGCGAAGCACAAGGTGTTCTGGACGAACTGCCAGGGTTCCGGTGGCGGTGCGCCGTCCTCGGGTCCGTCGGCCGGCACGTCCTCTGCGCCGTCCGGGTCCTCGTCGTCGGCCCCGTCGTCGCCGTCGTCGCCGTCGTCGCCGTCGTCGTCGCCGTCCGCGTCGGCTCCGGGGGCGTCGTCCTCGCCGGCGCCCGCTCCGTCCTCCTCGCCGTCCGCGCAGGGCGGTGGCGGTGGTCTGGCCGAGACCGGCAACGGCGTTCCGGTGGGTGCGCTGTCGGGTGTGGCGGCCGTGCTGGCCGGCGCGGGCGGCTGCCTGGCGCTGCGGCGCCGGAAGGCGCGCGGCTGACCGGAGCCCGGAAAGGGGGGTGCCCCCGGGGTCGTACGGCCCCGGGGGCACCCTTTGTCGTGTCGTGGCGGTCAGCCGGTGTTGCGCAGGCCCGCTGCCACGCCGTTGACGGTGAGGAGCAGGGCGCGGGAGAGCAGCGGGTCGGGGGTGACGCCGGCCGCCGCTGCGTCGCGCTGGCGCTTGAGCAGGGTGACCTGGAGGTAGGAGATGGGGTCCAGGTAGGCGTCGCGGATGGCGAAGGTCTGCTTCAGGACGGGCTGGGCGTCCAGGAGTTCACTCTCGCCGGTGACCCGCAGGACCTCGCGGACGGTCAGTTCGTGTTCGGCCTTGATGGTGTCGAAGACGTGCTTGAGCTCGTCGGGGACGAGGGTGTCCACGTAGTGCTGGGCGATGCGCAGGTCGGTCTTCGCGAGGGTCATCTCGACGTTGGAGATGAAGTTGCGGAAGAAGTGCCACTGCTGGTGCATCTCGTCGAGGACGGTGTCCAGGCCGGCCTCGCGCAGGGCCTTGAGGCCGGAGCCGACGCCGAACCAGCCGGGGACGATCTGCCGGGACTGGGTCCAGCCGAAGACCCACGGGATGGCGCGCAGGCCGTCGAGCGAGACGCCGGAGCCGGGGCGGCGGGAGGGCCGGGAGCCCAGGTGCAGGTCGGCGAGCTGGTCCACCGGCGTCGACGCGAGGAAGTACGTCGGCAGGTCCGGGTCCTCGACGAGGGCGCGGTAGGCCGCGTGCGCCGCGTCCGACACCACGTCCATGGCGGCGTCCCAGCGGGCGAGGGCCTCGTCGGACTGGCGGGGGGCGGTGTGCAGTGCGGAGGCCTGGAGGGTGGCGGCGACGGTCAGTTCCAGGTTCTCCCGGGCGAGGGAGGGGATGAGGTACTTGTCGGAGATGACCTCGCCCTGCTCGGTGACCTTGATCTCGCCCTCCAGGGTGCCCCAGGGCTGGGCGAGGATGGCGTCGTGGGAGGGGCCGCCGCCGCGGCCGACGGTGCCGCCGCGGCCGTGGAAGAGGCGCAGGCGGACGCCGTAGCGGTGGGCGACGTCGCGCAGGCGGCGCTGGGCGCGGTGGATCTCCCACTGGCTGGTGGTGATGCCGCCGAACTTGGAGGAGTCGGAGTAGCCGAGCATGACCTCCTGGACGTCGCCGCGCAGCGCGACCAGGCGCCGGTAGGACGGGTCGGAGAGCATGTCCTCCAGGATGGTGTCGGCGGCCTTCAGCTCGTCCGTGGTCTCCAGCAGGGGGACGATGCCGATCTTCGCCCAGCCGGCGTGCAGGTCCATGAGGCCTGCCTCGCGGGCGAGGACGGCGGCGGCGAAGACGTCGTCGGCGCCCTGGCACATGGAGATGATGTAGGACTCGACGACCTCGGGGCCGAAGACCTCCAGGGCCTTCTTGACGGTCTCGAAGACGCCGAGGGTCTTCTGCCCGGCGGCGTCGACGGGCGCCGGGGTGGGCGCGAGGGGACGTCGGGACCTGAGCTCCTTGGCGAGGAGCTTGGTGCGGTACTCGCGGGGCATGTCGGCGTAGCGCCAGGACTCCTCGCCGAGACGGTCGAAGAGCTGGCCGAGGGCGTGGTGGTGGGCGTCGGCGTGTTCGCGGACGTCCATGGTGGCGAGCTGGAGGCCGAAGGCGGCCAGGGTGCGGATGGTGCGGGCGAGGCGGCCGTCGGCGAGGAGGCCGCCGCGGTGCTCACGCAGGGAGGCCTGGATGATCCGCAGGTCCTTCAGCAGTTCGCCGGTGCCGAGGTAGTCGCGGCCGTCCTCGTGCGGGGTGCCCTTGGCGAGGCGCTGCTTGGTGTTCTCCAGCTTCTGCCGGATGCAGGTGGCCTTGAGCCGGTAGGGCTCCTCGGCGTTGAGGCGCTTGTAGCGGGGGCTGATCTCGGGGAGCACCTCCAGGTCGCGCTTGAGGGACTCCAGCAGCTCCTCGGTCGCTCCGGTGTAGCGGATGGAGTTGGAGAGCAGGCCGCGCAGTTCGTCGATCATCTCCAGGGCGTCGTTGATGCCGTGCTCGTGCTGGAGGATGAGGACGTCCCAGGTGACCTGGGGGGTGACGTTGGGGTTGCCGTCGCGGTCGCCGCCGATCCAGGTGCCGAAGGTGAGCGGGCGGGTGTCGTCGGGGAGTCTGACGCCGACCCGTTCCAGTTCCGCCGTCAGGTCCTCCAGGACGTCGCCGACGGCGTTGGCGTGCAGCTCGTCGAGGTAGTAGATGGCGTTGCGGGCCTCGTCGGCGGGCTCGGGGCGTACGACGCGCAGCTCGTCGGTCTGCCACACCAGGTCGATGTTCTCGGCGAGGCGGACGTCGTGGCGGCGGCGGTCGGAGCCCTGGACGGGGGTCTCCAGGAGCGCGGCGATGCGCCGGAGCTTGTTCAGCACCGAGCGGCGCGCGGCCTCGGTGGGGTGTGCGGTGAACACCGGGCGGACGTTCAGGTTCTGGACGGTCTGCTTCAGGTGCTCGGGGTCGGCGTCCTTCAGGCGGTCCGCCGTCCGGGCGAGGAGACCGCCCTCGGCGGCGCGCCGGGCGCGCAGCTCGCGGCCGCGGTGCACCTGTTCGGTGACGTTGGCGAGGTGGAAGTAGGTGGAGAAGGCGCGCACCAGCTTGGCGGCGGTCTCCAGTTCGGTGCCGCGCAGCAGCTCGGCGGCGGCCTCGCCGTCCTCGCGGGTGAGGCGGCGGACCTTCTCGACCAGGTCGAGGAGCTCGGGGCCTTCCTGCCGTACGAGGGTCTCGCCCAGGAGATCACCCAGCCGGCGGATGTCGGCGCGCAGCTCGCTGCTGGTCGTGGTGGTCTGGTCGTCGGCACTGCTCACAGGTGCGGCTCCTTGCAGTGTTGAAGCTCGTCTGGCGGGAACCCGGCCGACTGCCGCGGCGGCGGGTACCGCATACGGGCGGGAGCGTCCGGGAAGGAAACTTCAGCGGACCGCGCTGTCCGACCGAGTTCAAGGATAGGTGTCGATGAGGACGCGCAGGCTCTGGGGCTCTTGCCGCCGCTCGACACGCTGCCATACTTACGACGCCGTAGGTTACGGAACCGTAGGGAATTCCCGTCCAGTCCCGTGCGGTCCCGGCGGCCCGGCACCTGCCTCGACCCTCGACCCCACAGGGGACGCGTATGACCTCAAGTTCCGATGTGATCGAAGAAGCCCGTCAGGCCACCGACACCTCCACCCCCTCCGCCACGCTGGGCGGCGAGCAGAAGCGCTCGATCGAACAGATCACGCTGCTTTTGTTCATCACCGTGCCGTTCCTCGCGCTCGTGGCGGCTGTGCCGCTGGCCTGGGGCTGGGGGGTGAGCTGGCTCGACCTGGGCCTGCTGGTGTTCTTCTACTTCCTGGGGTGCCACGGCATCACGATCGGTTTCCACCGGTACTTCACCCACGGCTCGTTCAAGGCCAGGCGGCCGCTGAGGATCGCGCTGGCGATCATGGGCTCGCTGGCGGTCGAGGGGCCCCTGGTGCGCTGGGTGGCCGATCACCGCAAGCATCACAAGTTCTCTGACGCGGAAGGCGACCCGCACTCCCCGTGGCGGTTCGGGGAGACGGTTCCGGCGCTGATGAAGGGCCTGTGGTGGGCGCACATCGGCTGGATGTTCGACGAGGAGCAGACCCCGCAGGACAAGTACGCGCCGGATCTGATCAAGGACCCGGCGATCCGGGCGATCTCCCGCCAGTTCGTGCTGTGGACGGCGACGTCCCTGCTGCTGCCGCCGCTGATCGGCGGTCTGGTGACGATGTCCTGGTGGGGTGCGTGCACCGCGTTCTTCTGGGGTTCACTCGTGCGGGTGGCGTTGCTGCACCACGTGACGTGGTCGATCAACTCGATCTGCCACGCGGTGGGCAAGCGGCCGTTCAAGTCGCGGGACCGTTCGGGCAACGTGTGGTGGCTGGCGGTGCTGTCGTGCGGCGAGTCCTGGCACAACCTGCACCACGCCGACCCGACCTCGGCGCGGCACGGTGTGATGCGCGGCCAGATCGACTCCTCGGCGCGGTTCATCCGGATCTTCGAGCTGCTCGGCTGGGCGTACGACGTGCGCTGGCCGTCACGCTCGCGTATCGATTCGCGCCGTAACACCGGGGAAGACGGCTCCCGGCGCCGGAAGGAGACCGCGAAGGCGGCATGATTGACGCCGTGGCGACCGACTCCAGCAGCACCTCCAGCAATGAAAAGCCGCGGCGGACCCGCCGGACCCGTATGACCGGTGCCGAGCGCCGCCAGCAGCTGCTGGAGATCGGTCGCACCCTCTTCGCGGCGAAAGGTTTCGAGGGCACCTCGGTGGAGGAGATCGCGGCGAAGGCCGGGGTGTCCAAGCCGGTGGTGTACGAGCACTTCGGCGGCAAGGAGGGGCTGTACGCGGTGGTGGTGGACCGTGAGATGCGCCGCCTGCTGGACATGGTGACCAGCTCGCTCACGGCCGGCCACCCGCGCGAGCTGTGCGAGCAGGCCGCGTTCGCGCTGCTGGACTACATCGAGGAGTACACGGACGGCTTCCGCATCCTGGTCCGCGACTCCCCCATCCCCCAGTCGACGGGTTCCTTCGCCTCCCTCATCTCCGACATCGCCACCCAGGTGGAGGACATCCTGGGCCGCGAGTTCAAGTCCCGCGGCTTCGACCCGAAGCTGGCCCCGCTGTACGCGCAGGCGCTGGTCGGCATGGTCGCGCTGACCGGCCAGTGGTGGCTGGACGTGCGCCGCCCGAAGAAGGCCGAGGTCGCGGCCCATCTGGTGAACCTGGCCTGGCACGGCCTGGACGGCCTGGAGCAGAAGCCGCGGCTGATCGGGCACCGGAAGGCGTAGCCCGCCGACGGCTGCGGGAGGGTGCGTACGGTTACCGGGGCTGGAGGAACTCCAGCCGGTTGCCCACCGGGTCCTGCGAGTAGAAACGCAGGTGGCCGGGGAGGTTGTCGTCCCAGGTCACCTTGGCGCCCTTGGCGGTGAGCCGGGCGGCGTACGCCTCGATCTCCGTGACTCTCAGGCCGGGGTGGGCCTTCTTCGCGGGCCTGAAGTCCTCCTCGATCCCGAGATGCAGCTGCACGGCACCCGCCTGGAACCAGCAGCCGCCGCGCGCCGCCGGCACCGGCGGCTTGGGGATCTCCGTCATCCCCAGCACGTCGACGTAGTACGCCCGCAGCGCGTCCTCCGACCCGGGCGGGGCCGCCAGCTGCACATGGTCGACCGCGGCGAGCATGTTCAGGCCTCCTTCACGGCGACGGCGAACAGGCGGCGGAACGGCAGGACCGTGCCGTACGGCGCGCTCGGGTAGGCCTGCCGCAGCAGGTCCCGGTACTCGGCCAGGAACGCGTCCCGTGCCTCGGGGTCGTCGGCGAGCGCGGTCAGCGCGGGCCGCAGGCCGGTCCCCTTCACCCAGTCCAGGACGGGATCCTCGCCCTGCAGGACGTGGTGGTACGTCGTCTGCCACACGTCGGTCGCGCAGCCGAGGCGGGCGAGGCGGTCCAGGTAGGCGCCGGGGGTGTGCACGGAGTCGGTGCGGCGCAGGACCTCGGCGAGGCGGGACTTCCAGCGCGGGGTGGCGGCGAGTTCGCGCATCAGGGCGTGCAGCGGGGCGTCGATGTTGTCGGGCACCTGGAAGGCGAGGGCGCCGCCGGGCCGCAGGCCGGCGATCCAGTCGGCGAACCGGTCGGTGTGCCCCGGCACCCACTGCAGGGTGGCGTTGGAGACGATCAGGTCGTACGGCTCTCCGGGCGCCCAGGTGCGCACGTCGGCGTGGGCGAAGTCCAGCCGGCCGCCCCCGGCTGTGGGGCCCTCGTGCCCGGTGTGGGCCGCGTCGAGCATCTCGGACGAGTTGTCGTACCCCGTGACGTGGGCGGCCGGCCAGCGTTCGGTGAGCAGCACGGTCACGTTGCCCGGGCCGCAGCCGAGGTCGGCGATGCGGGGTTGCCCTGCGGGCGGTTCCGTGGGCAGGGCGGGGACGCGGGCGAGGAGGTCGGCGAAGGGACGGGCGCGGTGACCGGCGTGCCGCAGATACTGCCCGGGGTCCCAGATCGGTGTCGTCATGCCTCCACTGTCCCCCGCCATTTCTCTTGATGTCAAGAGACTTTAGATCAAGAGACTTCATGTCGACACAACCACTACACTGATCTCCATGGAGGACGAGGTCGATCGGCTGGTCGCAGCGTGGCGCCGGGAACGTCCGGACCTCGACGTGGAGCCGCTGGAAGTGCTCAGCCGGGTGAGCCGGCTCGCCCGGCATCTGGACCGTGCGCGCCGGCTCGCCTTCGCCGAACATCAGCTGGAGCCGTGGGAGTTCGATGTGCTGACCGCGCTCCGGCGCGCGGGCACGCCGTACCAGCTCTCCCCCGGTCAGCTGCTGACCCAGACCCTGGTCACCTCGGGCACGATGACCAACCGGATCGACCGGCTGGCCAAGAAGGGCCTGGTCGAGCGGCTGCCCGATCCGAGCGACCGGCGGGGTGTGCTGGTCCGGCTGACCGACACCGGCCGGGACCGCGCGGACGAGGCGCTGGCCGGCCTGCTGGAGCAGGAGCGGGCGATCCTCGCCGAGCTGTCCCGCGCCCAGCGCGCCGAACTCGCCGGTCTGCTACGCCAGTTGACCGCCCCGTTCGACAACATCCCCGGTTAGCTCGGCCGGTCCGACCCCCGCACGGCGGGCGAGTGCGACGGCGGCCAGCGTGGAGTGGACGCCCAGCTTGCCGAGGACGTTCTGCATGTGGGTGCGCACGGTGTGCGGGGAGAGGAACAGCCGCTCGGCGACGGCCTTGCGGCCGAGGCCCGCGACCATGCAGCGCAGCACCTCGCGTTCGCGCGGGGTGAGGGACTCCACCAGCCGCTCGCTCTCGGTGCGGTGCCGGCGGGCGGCCGTCAGCTCCCTGAGCACGCCGGTGAGCAGGGCGGGCGGCAGATGCGTCTCGTCGCGCAGCACGCCCCGGATCACCGTCAGCAGCCGGGACAGCGAGCAGTCCTTGGCGACCCACCCGGAGGCACCGGCCTGCAGCGCGAGCGCCGCCCGCCGGGGATCGTCCTTCTCGGCGAGCACCACGATCCGCACGGCGGGCTGGGCGGCCCGGACCCCGGCGACCAGCGATATACCGTCGACCAGCCCGTCCTCGCCGCCCTCCTGCACCGGCACGGGCACGGCCGGACGGGTGCCGGGCACGTGGCCGCCCAGGTCGGAGTCGACCAGCAGCACGTCGAAGCGGCGACCCTCACCGGCCGCCCGCTCCAGACAGCGCAGCGCCGCGGGGCCGCTGCCGGCGGCGGAGACGTCGACGTCCGGCTCGGCCGCCAGGGCGGCCGCGAGCGACTCGGCGAAGATGCGGTGGTCGTCGACGACCAGGACTCGGATACGAACCACGAAACCCCTCCCGGACCGGGCCTGGTCCTCCGGAGGACGACGACCCGCGCGGATACGGCCACCCACGGAAAAAGGACGCGCGCCGCTTCGGCCGCCGCCGTCGCGGAAACTGCTACCCCCACCGCGGGCGCCGTACCCGCCTGTCTCGCCCCCTGAACAGCACCGGCCCCCACCGGTGCTGTTCCACAGAGTACGGATGGGAGCACGCAGCGGAAGGAGATTTGCAGAACTGGCCGCCCAGCGTGTTTGTCGTGTGCCACGAGTTTCGTATTGAGGCGGAAGTCGACAGTCTGGCGGACAGCCGTGATCCCCGGCGGTCCGCCGGGGATCACGGAGGCGCTCCGGAGGCAACCTCCGCCTGCCTTCGCCCCTAGGCCGTGCGCCCCAGGATTTCACCCGTGAGTGTGCCGAGGAGGCCTTCTTCCTGTTCCGCTTCGTCGGGGGACTGTGCCGCCGCAGCACCCCTGCTGTCGGCGGCATGGTGGTGCCGGGCGCTCGGTCCGTCGCCGGCGGGCTGGGGCCGAGGTGACGCGGATGCGCCGGTCACGCCGATCGTGGCGAGCAGGACGGGGGTGGCGATCACGATGGCCAGGGCTCTGCGTACACGCATATTTTCTGCCTCATATTGGCTTATACCGGACAACAAGGTGCCGCGACATTACCCGGGCCTTCGGTACGAAAAACCGCTCACCGGACCGATCACTCGCTCAGCTCAGCCGGCGCGCCCCCGCCGAGGGCACCGCCTCGAACACCCGAGGCGCGGTGTGGCCCGCCGCGGCGAACGCCTCCTCGATCGCCTTGGTGAGGGTGTCCACCTCGGCCGCCTCCGTCAGGACGATCGCCGAGCCGCCGAAGCCGCCGCCGGTCATCCGGGCGCCGAGCGCGCCGTTCGCCAGGGCGGTGTCGACGACCAGGTCCAGCTCCGGGCAGGAGATACGGAAGTCGTCGCGCAGGGAGGCGTGGCCCTCGGTGAGGACGGGGCCGATCGCGCGGGTCTCACCGGCGCGCAGCAGCTCGACCACCCGCTCCACCCGCTGGTCCTCCGTCACCACATGGCGGACCAGGCGAACCACCTCCTCCTCGTCGCCGAGGCGGGCGAGGGCCGCGTCCAGCTCGGCGTACGGAACGTCCCGCAGGGCGTCGACGCCGAGCAGGGCCGCGCCCTTCTCGCAGCCCGCCCGCCGCTTGCCGTACTCGCCGCCGCTGTGGGCGTGCTTGACCTGGGTGTCCACGACCAGCAGGCGCAGGCCCTCGGCCGCGAGGTCGAAGGGGATCTGCCGCTGGGACAGGTCACGGGTGTCCAGGAAGAGCGCGTGGCCCTGCTCGCAGCAGGCCGACGCCGTCTGGTCCATGATCCCGGTGGGCGCGCCGACGTAGACGTTCTCCGCGCGCTGGCACAGCCGGGCCAGCCGCCAGCGCGGCAGGTCCAGTGCGAACAGGTCGTTCAGCGCGAGCGCGATCACGACCTCCAGGGCCGCCGAGGAGGACAGGCCGGCTCCGGTCGGGACCGTGGACGACAGGTGGACGTCCGCGCCGGTCACGCCGTGGCCCGCGTCGCGCAGCGCCCAGACCACGCCCGCCGGGTACGCCGTCCAGTTCGCGTCGCTCCCGGGCGCCAGGGCGTCCAGGGACAGCTCCACGATGCCGCCGTCGATGTCCGCCGAGTGCAGGCGCAGCACGCCGTCGGTGCGGCGCGAGACCGCCGCGACCGCCCGGTGCGGCAGCGCGAACGGCATCACGAAGCCGTCGTTGTAGTCGGTGTGCTCACCGATGAGGTTGACGCGGCCGGGTGCCGCCCACACTCCCTCCGGCTCGGCGCCGTACAGCTCGGCGAAGCGCTCCGCGACCTGCTGTGCCCCCACTAGTGCTCCTTCGTGATGCTCTGCGCGAACTCCCACGCGTCCGCGACGATGCCCGCGAGGTCCGCGCGGGTCGGGTTCCAGCCCAGCTTCTCGCGGGCCGTGTCCGCCGAGGCGACCAGGACGGCCGGGTCGCCTCCCCGGCGCGGGGCCACGATCTCGGGGATCGGGTGGCCGGTGACCTGCCGGACCGTCTCGATCACCTGGCGGACGGAGAAGCCCTCGCCGTTGCCGAGGTTGCAGATCAGGTGCTCGCCCGGGCGGGCCGCCTTGAGGGCCAGCAGGTGGGCCTCGGCCAGGTCCGCGACGTGGATGTAGTCGCGGACGCAGGTGCCGTCCGGGGTCGGGTAGTCGTCGCCGTAGACGGAGATCGCCTCGCGGCGGCCCTGGGCGACCTGGAGGACCAGCGGGATGAGGTGCGACTCGGGGTCGTGGCGCTCGCCGTACGCGCCGTGGGCGCCGGCCACGTTGAAGTAGCGCAGGGAGACCGCGGCCAGGCCGTGGGCGTTCGCCTCGCTGGTGATCATGTGGTCGACGGCGAGCTTGGAGGCGCCGTAGGGGTTGGTCGGCCGCGTCGGGGCGCTCTCCACGATCGGGACCTGCTCCGGCTCGCCGTACGTGGCGGCCGTGGAGGAGAAGACGAGCGTGCGCACGCCCGCCTCGCGCATCGCGCCGAGCAGCGCCATCGAGCCGGCGACGTTGTTGTCCCAGTACTTCTCCGGCTTCACCACCGACTCGCCGACCTGGGAGGACGCGGCGAAGTGCAGCACGCCGTCGTAGGAGGGGTCGAGCCACTTGGCGGCGTCGCGGATGTCGCCCTCGACGAAGGCCGCGCCGGCGGGCACGCCCGCGCGGAAGCCGGTGGAGAGGTTGTCGAGGACGGTGACCTCGTGCCCGGCCTCCAGCAGGTGCTGGGCCACCACGCTGCCGACGTAACCCGCGCCACCCGTCACCAGGTACTTCATGAACTCGCTACCTCTCGCAGTCGCTCGGCCGCGCGCTCCGGCGGCACGTCGTTGATGAACACGCTCATGCCGGACTCGGAACCCGCGAGAAACTTCAGCTTGCCGGAAGTGCGGCGGATGGTGAAAAGCTCGAGGTGGAGCGCGAAGTCGTCGCGCGTGACCCCCTCGAACTCCTCCAGCGCGCTGAACGGAGCCTGGTGCCAGGCCGCGATGTACGGCGTCGGAGGCTCACCCGCAGCGTTTTCCCCTCCGTCCCCGCCATCGAAGATCCGGTCGAAGCGCCTCAAGAGTTCCAGATAGACCTGGGGGAATTCTGTGCGCGCCGCCTCGTCGAGGGCGAGCAGATCGGGCACGCGGCGCTTGGGGTACAGGTGGACCTCGTAGGGCCAGTGCGCCGCGTACGGCACGAACGCCACCCAGTGTTCACCCTCAAGGACGACCCGCTCACCGGCCAGTTCCCGCTCCACCACGGCGTCGAAGAGGTTCTCGCCGCCGGTGGCCTCCTTGTGCGCGGCGAGCGAGCGGAGCATCAGCGCGGTGCGCGGGGTGGTGAAGGGGTATGCGTAGATCTGTCCGTGCGGGTGGCCCAGGGTCACGCCGATCTCGGCACCGCGGTTCTCGAAACAGAAGACCTGCTCGACGGCGGGCAGATGCGACAGCTCCGACGTGCGGTCCGTCCACGCGTCCAGCACCAGGCGCGCCTGCTCGACGGTCAGGTCGGTGAAGGAGGCGTCGTGGTCGGAGGTGAAGCAGACGACCTCGCAGCGGCCGGAGTCGCCGGCGAGGGAGGGGAACCGGTTCTCGAAGACGACGACGTCGTACGACGAGTCCGGGATCTCGCTCAGCCGGTCGCCCTGCGTGGGGCACAGCGGGCACTCGTCGGCCGGCGGATGGTAGGTGCGGCCCTGCCGGTGGGAGGCGACGGCGACCGAGTCGCCGAGCAGCACGTCACGGCGGACCTCGGACGTCGTACGGGTCGGCTCCAGTGGACGGCGGTCGACGGCGTCCCGCACGGCGTCGTCCTTGAGGTCGTAGTAGATCAGCTCACGACCGTCGGCCAGCCGTGTCGAGGTCTTCTTCAACGCCGGACTCCTCTACGTCCCGCACCCAATCACTCAACACAATCAAACATAACAGACCACAACTCGACAACGTCCAGGCGCATCACAATCAAACAAAGAACACCAACAGAAGTGTTCAATTTCTGAACGCGGAGGCGTAGGTTCCGCTCTGGATCAGTTCGCGCAACGAAGCGAGTACTCATGCAAACCCCCACAGACAGTCCCCTGTACTTGGCGGCGGCGCTACGGCTCCCCACCAACTGGCTGGACTACACGATCCTGGCGATCTACTTCGTCGTCGTGCTCGGGATCGGCTTCGCGGCCCGCCGCTCGGTGAAGACCAGCCTCGACTTCTTCCTGTCCGGACGCTCGCTGCCCGCCTGGATCACCGGCCTCGCCTTCATCTCGGCGAACCTGGCGGCCACCGAGATCCTGGGCATGGCCGCGAACAGCGCCCAGTACGGCGCGTACACCGTGCACTGGTACTGGATCGGCGCCATCCCGGCCATGGTCTTCCTCGGCCTGGTGATGATGCCGTTCTACTACGGCAGCAAGGTCCGCTCGGTCCCCGAGTTCCTGCTGCTGCGCTTCGACCGGGGCGCCCACCTGCTCAGTTCGATCCTGTTCGCGTTCGCCGCCATCCTGATCGCGGGCGTCAACCTGTACGCCCTCGCGATCGTCGTCGAGGCCCTGCTGGGCTGGCCGCAGTGGGTCGCGATCGTGGTCGCCGGCGCGTTCGTGCTGGCGTACATCACCCTCGGCGGTCTGTCCTCGGCGATCTACAACGAGGTGCTGCAGTTCTTCGTGATCCTGGCCGCCCTCATCCCGATCACCGCCCTCGGCCTGAAGAAGGCCGGCGGCTGGGACGGCCTGACCCACAAGCTCACCGCGACGCACGGGGCGAACTTCACCACCGCCTGGGGCGGCACCGGCATCGGACACGTCAACCCGCTCGGCGCGAACTGGCTGACCATCGTCCTCGGCCTCGGCTTCGTGCTGTCCTTCGGCTACTGGACGACCAACTTCGCCGAGGTGCAGCGCGCCCTGTCCGCGAAGAACCTCTCCGCCGGGCAGCGGACCCCGCTGATCGCCGCCTACCCGAAGATCTTCATCGTCTTCCTGGTGATGATCCCGGGCCTGGTCGCCGCCGCGCTCATCCCGAAGTTCGGCACCGCGGGCTCCGGCTACCAGTACAACGACGCCATCCCCTTCCTGATGCAGGAACTGCTGCCCAACGGCGTGCTCGGCATCGCCGTCACCGGTCTGCTCGCCGCCTTCATGGCCGGCATGGCGGCCAACGTGTCGTCCTTCAACACCGTGTTCACCAACGACATCTGGGCGAAGTACGTGGTGCGCGGCCGCGAGGACGCCTACTACGTCCGGTTCGGCCGCCTGATCACCGTGATCGGTGTCCTCGCCTCCGTCGGCACGGCGTTCCTGGCGTCGTCGTTCTCGAACATCATGAGCTACCTGCAGACGCTGTTCTCCTTCTTCAACGTGCCGATGTTCGTCGTTTTCATCGTCGGCATGTTCTGGAAGCGCGCGTCCGCCAAGTCCGGCTTCTGGGGCCTGCTCGCGGGCACCGTGACCGCGATGGTCAACTACTTCGTCTTCTACAAGAAGGGGATCATCGCCATCCCCTCCGACCAGGGCGCCAACTTCGTCTCCGCGATCGCCGGCTTCGTCGCCGGCGCGGTCGTGATGGTCGCGGTGTCCCTGTTCACCAGGCCCAAGCCGGCCGAGGAGCTGCAGGGCCTGGTCTACGGCACCCGCTCCCCCGGCATGTCCGAACCGCCCGCGCCCGGCGACGAGGCCTGGTACCGCAGGCCGGCCCTGCTGGGCTGGGGCGCGGTCGTGCTGGCCGCCGTCTGCTACGTCCCGTTCTCGTTCTGACGCGGGAGGATCGAGGAAACCATGTCTGAACACCCCGAGCACCCTGACCGTCGCCACCACTACACCGAGGACGAGGTGGCGCGGGAAGTCACCGACCTGGAGGGCAAGTCCGCGACCGCGGCGCGCATCTTCGACCTGCGCCGCATCATCGGCGGCCTGTTCGTGGTGTACGGCGTCATCGTCACGATCGCCGGTATCACCGACTCCCAGTCCGCCATCGACAAGGCCCAGGGCGTCAACATCAACCTGTGGACCGGGATCGGCATGCTCCTGCTGGGCATCTTCTTCCTGGCCTGGCTGAAGCTCCGCCCGACTCCGCCGCCGCTTCCTCCGGAGGGGTTGCCGGAGGAGAGGCAGGGGGAGTAACGCACCGTTTCCGTCTGCGGGTGCGTGGGGGCTGGTCGCGCCCACGCGGCGGAGCCGCATGTCGACACAGCCCCGCGCCCCTTCCGGGGCGCTGCAGGGCCGTCGCTTCGTAGTGCCGCCGGCACCGGCGCAGGGCGTCTACTCGGTGCCGGAACCCAACGGCCCCGCCCGGTCCAGCAACCCCGTGCGCGCGGCCAGCGCCGCCGCCTCCAGCCGCGACCCGACGCCCAGCTTCATCAGCACGCGCTGGACATGGGTGCGGGCCGTGCTCGGTGCGATGCCCATGCCGGCCGCGATCAGCCGGGTGTCCTCCCCGTCGGCCACCCTGACCAGCACCTCCACCTCCCTCGGCGTCAGCATCGACAGCAGCCGCTGCGCCTCGTCGTCGGGCTGCGCGGCCGGGTTGAGCAGCTCCCCGAACGCCCCCTGCAGCAACTGCGGCGCCACCGCGGCCTCGCCCGCCCGGGCCTTCATGATCGCCCGCTCGACGCCCTCGATCCGCTCGTCGTGCCGTACGTACCCCGACGCCCCGGCGGCGAAGGCCGCCGCGATGCCGCGCGGCGAGGGCACCGGGCCCAGCACCAGCACCGCCACCTGCGGCCGCTCCCGTTTGATCTTCACCACCGGGTCGAAGACACCCGGTTCGGCCGGTGCCGCCGTACCCAGCAGGCACACCTCCGGCGCCCGCGCGATCACCAGGTCCGCCGCGCCCGCGGCCGGCGCCGCCGCGGCGAGCACCCGGTGCCCGCGCAGCTTGAGCGCCGACGCGAGCGCCTCCGCGAGCAGGCGGTGGTCGTCGACGACCATGAGCCGCACTCCCATAGAGCAACCCCCCAGTCCCCCCCATGGATGCCCCACTATGGACGCCCACCGGTCCACAAGGACAGAGGGCCCCCCGGCACCTCCGCCTTCCACATGCCCCCGGAAGCTACACGCTTGTTCGACGTCGCGCTGCCCCTCTTGACGAGAAGTGCCCCGGATCGATGAAATCCGGGGCACTTCTCGGTAAGTCACCCATTCGGGCGAAACCCGAAGGCGGCGTCGGCGAGGCGGTCAGCTCTTCGGGCCGAACGCCACGACCAGGTACTTCTTACCGGCCGACTCGCCCTTCTTGGTCGCGAAGACGTCCGACATGTACAGACGGCCGTGCCCGAACAGGATCTCCGCGTAGTCCGGCAGCATGCTGGTCTCCGCCTGCCGCACGCTCTGCGTGGCCGGGTTCTCCAGCAACTTGGTCTCCTTGAACGACCCGCCGTCGATGCTGACGACCTGACCGCCCTTGTCGTACGGCGGCCGCTTGTAGGCGAGCAGGTTCGGGCCGTCCATGCGCAGCGGGGAGAGCGTGTAGCCGTCCCCGGCCTCGGCTCGCTGACCGGTCGGCTTGCCGGTGTTCAGGTCGAAGGAGACGATCTCGTTGGTGTTGCTGAAATCGCCGGTGCCGTCGTGCTCCGCGGTCGGCAGGTACAGCTTGCCGTCGCCGACGACGACCTCCTTGCAGTCCTCGATGCGGCTGCTGCTGTCGCACTGGCCGCCGTAGGTCTTGCTGGGTGCGGAGATGTGGGCGAGCAGCTTGCCCGTCTTGTCGTCGATGGAGAAGTAGTCCAGGGCTCGGCTCTCGTCGCCGGCTTCGGCGGCCACCACCAGCGGGTCGGTGGAGACGACCGAGGCGTAGCCGATGCCCGGGTCCATCCGGTACTCGGAGATCACCTTCCCGGTCCTCGGGTCGAGGGTCTGGATGAGCAGCCGCTCGTTGTCCGAGTCTCCGCAGTGGCGCACCGCGACGAGCTTGGTGCCACCGCCGTAGCCGCCGTCGTAGCAGTCGTCGCCCGGCTTCGGCAGCCACAGCGGCTTGCCGGAGTCGAGGTCGAAGGCGGCACCGCCGTCGCTGTCGCCGACCGCGACGGTGCGCTGGGCGACCGTCACGTTCTGGTAGTCGACCGGGTAGTCACCGGACTTGACCGTCTTGGTCCAGAGCTTCTTCCCCGAGGTGAGGTCGACGGCCGCGATCTGGCTGCAGCCCGCGATGGTCTTCGCCGTGTCCCACGTCGGCTGGTAGGTGATCGCGGTCTTGCCGTCCGTCGTGGCGTGCTTGCTGGCCGCACAGACCGGGCCGGGCAGCTTGAGCGTCCACAGCTTGGTGCCGTCGGCCGGGTCGTAGCCGGTGATCTCGGCGACGCCGGTCTTGGCGTACACCTTGTCGGTCAGCCAGGAACCGACGGTCCTGACGAGGTCGTTCGCGGTCGGCATGGGCTCCTGGAACAGCAGCTGCCCGGAGGGGTCGGCCGGTGGCTTCTCCTGGCCGCCGCCCGTGCTCCCGCCGCTGCCGTTCTTGCCGCCGGTGCCGCCGCTGGAGGACGCGGTGTCGTGCTTCTCGTCGCCGCCTCCCGAGCCGGCGTACCAGATGCCGCCGCCGACGATCAGCGCGATGGCGACGACCGCCGCGACGACGATGAACAGCACCGTGTTGTTCCGCCCGCCGCCGCTCTGCCCCGGCTGCGGCTGCATCGGGACGGTCGGGGGCTGGCCCGGATAGCCGTAACCCGGCTGCGTGGGCTGCGCGTACGGGTTCTGCGGCTGGCCGGCGTAGGGAGCGGCGGGCGGCTGGCCGTAGGCCGGGGGCTGCTGGCCGTACGGGTTCTGCTGCGCGCCGGGGTAGCCGTAACCGGGCTGGGGCGGCTGCGGGGCGGGCGCGGCCTGCGGGTAGCCGTAACCGGGCTGCGGCTGCGGGGCCGGTGCGGCCTGCGGGTAGCCGTAGCCGGGCTGCGGCTGCGGCTGCGGGGGCTGAGGAGGCTGCTGCGGGGGCTGGTTCGGGGTCGGGGGGCCGAAACCACCCTGCTGCGGGGGCTGGTTGGGCGGCGGAGGGGGCGGCTGGGTCATGGGACGGGTACCTCGTGAGGCCGGGAAGGCCGGACGGCGAAGGGATTCGGTAGGGACGGGGTGGAGCCGGGACGGCGGCTCAGTTGCCGAAGGCCATCATCAGCTTCTCCTTCGACTGGACGCTGCCGGACAGCCGTCCGGCGGAGATGAAGAACCGCCCGTCGGCCCAGTCCACGACGGGCTCGTAGAAGGTGTTCTCGATCTCGGCCGTGCCCTGCGGGTTCTGCAGCAACCTGACGGGCCGGTGCGAGGAACCGGTCACCGGGATCGACACCACCTGGCCGCCCGCGTCGTAGGACGCCTGCACATAGGCGACGAGCTTGCCGCCCTCCGTCTTCAGGGGGTACATCGGCTCGTCGGCCGGGGACTTGGCCCGCCACTCGGCCTTGCCGGTGGTGAGGCTGATGGCGACGATCTCGTTGGCGCGGCTCGTGCTGTCCGTCGGCAGGTACAGCCTGTCGGCGTCGGCCGTGACGCCCTGACAGCCCTGCAGCTCCCGGTCCAGGAAACCGCAGCGCGGGGCGAACTTCTCGTCGACCTTCACCTCGGAGCGGAACGTGCCGTCCTTGGTGAACGTGGAGATGTTCCAGGCCTTCTTGTCCGGGTTGGTCAGGTACACCACGAGCGGGTCCAGGGAGTACACCTTGGTCACCTGCCAGCCCTTCTTCACCGGCCGGCTCCACTTGACCCTGCCGGTGGCCGGGTCGAGTTCCTGGATCTCGGCGTGTTCGCCCGGTGCGTACGCGGCGCAGGAGGAGGCCTGGACCAGCCGGCCGGCGCCGCCCGCGTAGGCGACCGGGTAGCAGGAAGCGCCGTACTTCCCCTTCTCGTACAGCTTCTTGCCGCTGTCGATGTCGTACGCCGTGCCCGCCTCCCCGCTGCCCACCATCAGTGTCCTGCCGCTGACGGACAGGTTGATCTCGACCTGGATGTCGAACGCCCCGTGACGGTCGAGCGTGCCGCTCCAGCCCTTTCGGCCGGTGTCCAGGTCGATCTGCTGCAGCTGGTTGCACACGGCGTTGTCGCCGGCGCCGTTCATGTACGCCACGACGACCTTGTCGTCCGCCGACTTCTGCGGGGTGACCGCGCAGATCTTCTGCGGGAAGGCGATCGGGCTCCAGGCGGACCCGCCGTCTCCGACGCCGTAGGCGAAGACCTGCTTGTAGGCCGCCTTCACCACGGCCTTGCCGGTGACCCACATGCCGGGCGCGTCGGCGCCGGAACCGGGGGCGTCCGGTGCCGACTTGTACCAGAGCACCTTCGCCTCACCTGCCTTGCGGCCCGCGTTGAGGTTCTCCGGGTCGTCACCGCCGCCGCTCGATGCGCTCGGCGAGGCGGACGCGGACTGCTCGGGGCCGCCGCTCGGCTGGGCGACCGGCTTCTTCTTGCCGCCGCCACCGCCGCCGCTCGTGACCGCGTACACCGTGCCGCCGATGACCAGCAGCGCGGCCACCGCGGCACCGATGACCAGCGCCGGCTTCTTCCTGCCGGGCGGGGTGCCGGGGACGCCCGGGTACGGCGGCTGCTGCGGCCCGCCGAAGCCGGGCTGGGGCACCGCCCCGTAGGGGCCCGGCTGGGGAACCGTCCCGTAGGGGCCCGGCTGCTGCGGATGGCCGTAGGGGCCCGGGGTGCCGGGGGCGGTGGGGGTGCCGTACGGGCCCGGCTGCTGGGGGTAGCCGTAGCCCGGCCCCGCGGGCTGCGGCGGGGCGGCGGGCGGCTGGGCCGGTGGCGGGGGCAGGGGAGGCACGCCCGCGCCGAACCCGCCCCCCTGCGGCGGCGGGCCCGGCGGCGCCCCGAATCCGCCCTGCGGCGGCTGGTCGGGTGGCTGGGTCATCAGCGCTCTTCCCCCTCGCTCACTGATTTCGCCACGCCCTGAGGTACTTGACGGACCCTGGGTCGTTACTCAGACGGTTCTCAGACGGCCCTTTCTATCACCCGGCACCGACAGCACCCGGGCCCGGATCCGCCGCTGTTCCCAAGGGACGACCGGCCCGTGATGCCGCCGTTACGCGCCTTCACGCCCCCTTCACGCGGCGCACGCAACAGCACCGCGCGCCCGGGGGCGCATGTGCAGGGGTGAAGTGTCGGGGTGCTCCCCGCTGCGCGTCCTCGCTACGCGTCCTCCGCCAATTCCAGCCAGCGCAGCTCCAGTTCCTCGCGCTCGTCGGTGAGCTCGCGCAACTGGGCGTCCAGATCGGCGACCTTGGCGAAGTCGGTGGCGTTCTCGGCGATCTGGGCGTGCAGCCTGGACTCCTTCTCGGAGATCCTGTCCAACTGGCGCTCGATCTTCTGGAGTTCCTTCTTGGCGGCGCGCTGGTCGGCGGAGCTCTTCTCCGTCCCGGCCGGCTTGGGCGCCGCGGCGGCGGCCTGGGCGGCGACCGCCTCCTCCATGCGCTGCCGCCGCTCCAGGTACTCGTCGATGCCCCGCGGCAGCATCCGCAGGGTGCCGTCGCCGAGGAGGGCGAAGACCCGGTCGGTGGTGCGCTCGACGAAGAAGCGGTCGTGGGAGATGACGATCATCGAGCCGGGCCAGCCGTCGAGGACGTCCTCCAGCTGGGTCAGGGTCTCGATGTCGAGGTCGTTGGTGGGCTCGTCCAGGAAGAGGACGTTGGGTTCGTCCATGAGGAGCCGCAGCAGCTGCAGACGGCGGCGCTCACCACCGGACAGGTCGCCGACCGGCGTCCACTGCTTCTCCTTGTTGAAGCCGAACGTCTCGCACAGCTGACCGGCCGTCATCTCGCGCCCCTTGCCGAGGTCGACGCGCTCACGGACCCGCTGCACGGCCTCCAGGACCCGCCAGGTCGGGTCGAGTTCGGCGACCTCCTGGGAGAGGTAGGCGAGCTTGACGGTCCTGCCGACGGCGACCCGGCCACCGGCGGGCTGCTCCTCGCCCTCGCTGCGGGCCGCGTCCGCCATCGCGCGCAGCAGCGAGGTCTTGCCGGCGCCGTTCACGCCGACGAGGCCGATCCGGTCGCCGGGGCCGAGCTGCCAGGTGACGTGTTTGAGCAGCACCTTCGGCCCGGCCTGCACGGTGACGTCCTCGAGGTCGAAGACGGTCTTGCCCAGCCGCGAGGAGGCGAACTTCATCAGCTCGCTGCTGTCGCGGGGCGGCGGCACGTCCGCGATCAGCTCGTTGGCGGCCTCGACCCGGAAGCGCGGCTTGGACGTACGGGCGGGGGCCCCGCGCCGCAGCCAGGCCAGCTCCTTGCGGATCAGGTTCTGCCGCTTGACCTCCTCGGTGGCGGCGATCCGCTCGCGCTCGGCACGCGCGAAGACGTAGTCGGAGTAGCCGCCCTCGTACTCGTACACGTCGCCGCGCTGCACGTCCCACATCCGCGTGCACACCTGGTCCAGGAACCACCGGTCGTGGGTCACGCACACCAGCGCCGAGCGCCGGTTCTGCAGGTGCTGCGCGAGCCAGGCGATGCCCTCGACGTCGAGGTGGTTGGTGGGCTCGTCGAGGACGAGCAGGTCCTGTTCCTCGATGAGCAGCTTGGCGAGCGCGATCCGGCGCCGCTCGCCACCGGACAGCGGCCCGATGACGGTGTCCAGCCCCTTCGGGAAGCCCGGCAGGTCGAGCCCGCCGAACAGCCCGGTCAGCACGTCCCTGACCTTGGCGTTGCCGGCCCACTCGTGGTCGGCCATGTCGCCGATGACCTCGTGGCGGACGGTGGCGGCGGGGTCGAGGGAGTCGTGCTGGGTGAGCACGCCGAGCCGCAGGCCGCCGGAGTGCGTGACCCGCCCGGTGTCGGCCTCCTCCAGCTTGGCGAGCATCCGGATGAGGGTGGTCTTGCCGTCGCCGTTGCGCCCGACGACCCCGATCCTGTCCCCCTCCGACACACCGAGCGAGACGCCGTCCAGCAGGGCACGGGTGCCGTACACCTTGCTGACGTTCTCGACATTGACCAGGTTGACGGCCATTTCACTCCTGTGCGCGGGGCTGTGTCGACATGCGGCTCAGCCGCGGGGGTCAGCCTTCTAGCGTAGGGCCTCGGGGGTGACGAGCGGGGCGCGAGGGGGCTGTCACTCTTTGTGATGCCGTGATCGGGAACAGGCCGCTACCGTGGAGGACAGGCAGCAGGATCCCGTCCATGGGAGGAACCATGACCGCCGAGTCCGTAGAGCACCGCCACCACTGGCCGGTGCCGCCCCAGGACGGCTACACCGTGGACGACCTGTTCACACTGCCGGATCTCCCGCCGCACACCGAGCTGATCGACGGGAGCCTGGTTTTCGTGAGTCCGCAGCGCGCTTTTCACGCCGATGCGATCGACCTGCTGGTGAACGGCCTTCGCCAGGGCCTGCCAATCGAGTTCAAGGTGAAGCGTGAGATGACCATCGTCCTCAACGAGCGCAACGGCCCGGAGCCCGATGTAAGCGTCATCCGCGCCGACGCCGTCACGGGCCCTGGCCAGACGAAGTACGAGGCCAAGGACGTGCTCCTGGCCATCGAAGTCGTCTCCCCGGACTCGGAGTCCCGCGACCGCACGACCAAGCCCCAGAAGTACGCCGCTGCCGGGATCCCGAACTTCTGGCGCGTCGAGGAGAACGGGACGAGTGGTAGGCCCGTCATCCACGTCTACGAGCTCGACCCGCTCACCAGGGCATACATCCACACCGGCATGCATCGCGACCGCATCAAGGTCGACAAGCCGTACCCCATCGACATCGACCTGACGGCGATCGACGAACTCTGAGGCCCTAGAGAACCGTCGCCCCCGCCACCGGCCCTGCCGCCGTCCGTACGCTGCGGCAGGTACCGGACGCCCGCAGCGCCGCCGCCACCTTCTCCGCCGACTCCGCATCCCGCGCGAGGAACGCCGTCGTGGGCCCGGAACCGGACACCAACACGGCGAGCGCACCCGCCCCCCGCCCCGCCGCCAGCGTCTCCGCCAGCTCCGGGAACAGGGACAGAGCGGCAGGCTGGAGATCATTGGAGACCGCCGCCGCCAGCGCCTCCACGTCCCCCTTCGCCAGCGCCTGGAGCAGCTCCGCCGAAGCCACCGGCTCGGGGATCTCCCGCCCCTCGGCCAGCCGGTCGAACTCGCGGAAGACCGCGGGAGTGGACAGGCCCCGCTCGGCCAGCGCGAACACCCAGTGGAAGGTGCCGCCGACCTCCAGGGCGGTCAGCCGCTCGCCGCGCCCGACCCCGAGGGCCGCGCCGCCCACCAGGCTGAACGGCACATCGCTGCCCAGCTCCGCGCAGATCGCGAGGAGCTCGGCGCGCGGGGCGCCCGTACCCCACAGCCTGTCGCACGCGAGCAGCGCGCCCGCGCCGTCCGCGCTGCCGCCCGCCATGCCGCCGGCGACCGGGATGTCCTTGGCGATGTGGATGTGCACGTTCGGTTCGATGCCCCGCCGCTCGGCGAGGACGAGGGCCGCGCGGGCGGCGAGGTTGGTGCGGTCCAGGGGGACCTGGCCGGCGTCCGGCCCCTCGCAGGTCACGCGGAGCTCGTCGGCCTCGGTGACCGTGACCTCGTCGTACAGGCCGACCGCGAGGAAGACGTTGGCGAGGTCGTGGAACCCGTCGGGGCGGGCCGCGCCGACCGCGAGCTGGACATTGACCTTGGCCGGTACCCGTACCGTGACGCTCACGCGCCCGCCTCCCTGCTTTCCGCGATCCGCGCGAACTCCTCCACCGTCAGCGACTCGCCGCGCGCCTGGGGCGAGACACCGGCCGCGACCAGGGCGGCCTCGGCGGCCGCCGCGGATCCGGCCCAGCCGGCCAGTGCCGCCCGCAGGGTCTTGCGGCGCTGTGCGAAGGCCGCGTCGACGACGGCGAAGACCTCGGCCTTGGCGGCGGTCGTCAGAATCGGCTCCGCCCGCCGCACCAGCGAGACCAGCCCGCTGTCGACGTTCGGCGCGGGCCAGAAGACGTTGCGGCCGATGGCCCCGGCCCGCTTCACCTCGGCGTACCAGTTGGCCTTCACCGACGGCACGCCGTACACCTTCGAGCCGGGTGCGGCGGCCAGCCGGTCGGCGACCTCCGACTGCACCATGACGAGCGTGCGCTCGATGCTCGGGAAGGTGTCGAGCATGTGCAGCAGCACGGGTACGGCGACGTTGTAGGGCAGGTTCGCCACCAGCGCCGTCGGCGCAGGGCCGGGCAGTTCGGTGACGTGCATCGCGTCGGAGTGGACCAGCGCGAACCGGTCGGCGCGCGCCGGCATGCGCGCCCCGACGGTCGCGGGCAGGGCCGCGGCGAGCACGTCGTCGATCTCGACGGCGGTGACCCGGTCGGCGACCTCCAGCAGCGCCAGCGTGAGGGAGCCGAGCCCCGGGCCGACCTCCACGACCACGTCGTCGGGGCGGACCTCGGCGGTGCGGACGATACGGCGGACCGTGTTGGCGTCGATCACGAAGTTCTGACCGCGCTGCTTGGTCGGCCGGACACCGAGCGCTGCCGCGAGCTCACGGATGTCTGCGGGGCCGAGGAGGGCGTCGGGAGTGGGGCTGCTCACGGGACAAGGGTACGGGGGCGAGGCGGGCCGACTCGCCAGGTGCCCGGCGCGAGGGCTGGGCGGGGGTGGGACCGCTCACCCGCGCCGGCGGAGCGCCCCGAAGGGGCGCGGGGAACTGCGCGACCAGCCACGAACGACCCGCACCCGGCATCCGACACGCGCCCAACGGCGAATCCCCGCACCCGGCATCCGGCACGACCCCGACGGCGCATCCCCGCACCCAAGCCCTCCCCACGTCACCCGTGCAACCGCGACCCGCAGTGCGGCCACGGCGTCGACCCGCGGCGCGTGTACAGCTTCTTCGCGCGGAAGGTCTGTTCCTCCGCCGGCGCGTCCTGGGGACGCCCCGTGCCGCCGAGGGCGTGCCAGGTGCCGAGGTCGAACTGGTAGAGCCCGCCGAACGTCCCGGAGGGGTCGACCGCGTGCGGGCGGCCGCCGGACTCGCAGGCGGCGAGGCCGTGCCAGTTCAGATGGTCGGCGCCGGCCACGGAGCGCGGCCGCGGCTTGGTGCCCACCTTCACGATCTGCTTGCGCGGTTTGCGCACCACCTCGGACGCCTCCCGGCGCGGCTTCTCCCGGACCCCGTTGACGATCCGCAGCAGATAGGTGTCGCGCCGCAGTCCGGGCTGCCCGGGCTGTACGACGACCTCGGCGCCGGCGAAGAGGGTGGGGTCCTCGGTGCGCTCGGTCCGGAACGGGATCTGCTCCTCGCGGACCTCCCGGGTGCCGCTGACCCGGAGCACGGTCACCGTCTGCCCGTCCCGGGGGAAGCTGTCGAGCGGGACGGAGGTGGTGTCCTGGCCGTGCAGCCCGATCCCGGCCTCCTCGACGGCCTCGCGGACGGTGGCCGCGTTGGTGCGGATGGTCCGGGTCCGGCCGTCGGCCATGATCGTGACGGCGCGCTCGGTGCG
This sequence comes from Streptomyces puniciscabiei, assembly GCF_006715785.1. NCBI lineage: Bacteria > Bacillati > Actinomycetota > Actinomycetes > Kitasatosporales > Streptomycetaceae > Streptomyces > Streptomyces puniciscabiei. The sequence continues at coordinate 3,832,306 of NZ_VFNX01000001.1, read as the reverse complement.
TACGTCGAGCGTGAGCCCGGCGCGGCCGATGGGCTGGGAGCGCGAGGTGGACAGGTACGCGCCCTCCGCGCGCACCCCCAGCTCGTGCAGCGCGCCTTCCACCGTGTGCGCCGTCGTCCACACCTCGTGCTGCCGGCCGTCCAGGGTGAGCCGGACCGGGCGCCCGTAGCGCACGGCGACCGTGTCTCCGCTGGCGATCTCCGCGCCCGGGGCGGGTGCGACCGCGTCGTGCGCCCCGACGTGCACGCCCTCCTCGGCCAGCAGCTCGTGCACGTCGTCGGCGAAGGTGTGCAGGGTGCGCGGCTTGCCGTCGACGCTCAGCTCGATCGCCTTGTCCTTGGCGACGAACGCGGTGGTGCCGCCGGCGAGGAAGGCCACGACCAGCGCCTGGGGCAGCAGGCGGCGCACCGCGGATTCCGGGCGCTCGGCGCAGCGCACCCTGCGGCGGCGCGCGGCCCGCCCGCCCCCAACGGCGGCCGCCTCGGCCACGCACGCCCCTTCTCCGTCCGGCGTGCCGACGTCACCCGGCATGCCCCCGGCGTCCTGCGCTCTCCTGTCGTGTTCCGGGTCCCCCGGCTGCGGCAGGCCGCTCCCGCCCTGCCGGGGCAGCACCGGTTCGGTGACGAAGTAGGCCTGGGCCTCGTAGGCGGGCCGGTAGGTGTCCGGGTACAGCCCGTACGCCAGGGTCTCCGCCGTGTGCACGGAGGGGTCCGGGCCGTAGGGCGGATACGGCTCGTAGGTCTCGGACGTCTCGTACTGCGACTTGCTCACGCCGACACGCTCCAGAGGTGCCAGAGGGGTCCGGATCGGGCCCCCAGAACCTAGCGGAGCGACCGTCACTCTCCAAAGCGACGCGACTACGCACTGTTGCCCGTCGAGCGTGCGCCCAGCGCTCGAACAGGAGACTCAGTAGCCGAAGGCGCGGGCGGTGTTGGCGGCGAGAGCCGTGGCCAGCGCGTCCTCGTCGATGCCGCGCACGACGGCCATCGCGCGCACCGTGACGGGGATCAGATACGGCGCGTTGGGGCGCCCCCGGTACGGCGCCGGGGTCAGGAACGGCGCGTCGGTCTCCACCAGGACCAGCTCCAGGGGGGCGACGGCGAGCGCGTCCCGCAGGTTCTGGGCGTTCTTGAAGGTGACGTTGCCGGCGAAGGACATGAAGTAGCCCTCGCGGGCGCAGATCTCCGCCATCTCGGCGTCGCCGGAGTAGCAGTGGAAGACGGTCCGCTCGGGGGCGCCCTCCTCCTTCAGCACGCGCAGCACGTCGGCGTGCGCGTCGCGGTCGTGGATGACGAGCGCCTTGCCGTGCCGTTTGGCGATCTCGATGTGGGCGCGGAAGGACCGCTCCTGGGCCGCCTTGCCCTCCGGGCCGGTGCGGAAGTGGTCCAGCCCCGTCTCGCCGACGCCCTTCACCTGGGGCAGCCCGGCGAGCCGGTCGATCTCGGCGAGGGCCTCGTCCAGCGCCGCGTCGCCGCCCGGCTCACGGGCGCCCTGCCGGGACCAGCCGTCGGGGTCGCCGTGGACGATGCGCGGGGCCTCGTTGGGGTGAAGGGCGACGGTGGCGTGGACGCTGTCGTGGGCGGCGGCGGTCTCGGCGGCCCAGCGCGAGCCCTTGAGGTCGCAGCCGACCTGGACGACGGTCGTCACCCCCACCGACGCGGCCTTCGCGAGGCCCTCCTCGACCGTGCCGGACTGCATGTCGAGGTGGGTGTGCGAGTCGGCGACCGGAACCCGCAGCGGCGGCGGAAGCGGCGGTGCGGCGTTCTTGTCGCCCTTGGAGGTCTGGCCGGCGTTCGAAGGCATGCCCCGATCCTACGAAAGGGGCATGCCCGCACCGGCCGGCGTTCCGCTCAGCCGGCCTTGCGCTGGAACGCGTGCAGGAGATCGGACAGGTGCCAGTGGTGCGGTTCGCCGGGCTCCGTGGGCACCTGGGGCGCCTCGACCGGGCCGGCCTGCGGCACGGCGTGGTGCCGCTCGGCGGTGCCCCGCACCGACGAGACCTGCCCGGCGCGCATGATCCGCACGACGTGACCGTCGCAGTTGAGGCAGCTGGGCCGGCTCAGCGGCGACGGCACGACCCGGCCGTCGGCCACGTACAGCACGAACTCGTGCCCGTCGGCGTCCGTGTGGTGCTCTATCTCGTACGACTGCTCCCAGCCGTGCCCGCATCGCATGCAGGCGAACGAGTACGACTCGTGAACGACGGCTGAAGGCGTGCCACGGAGGCCGGTCTGCCCTGCGATCTCGCTCATGCCAGCTCCTCTGTTCCGCTGGACGAGCGCCCCGCAACGGGGCGCTCTTCAACCAGTGGACGCCTTCACCAGGCCGAACGCACGAGGGCTGTCGAGTGTTGGAGGCGATTTGAGTCTTCCTTGCCGAAAAGGCCCCGGTCGGCCCCGTTTCCCTTTGCCATCGGCGACAGCCCTTTGCCGTCCCATGGCCCGCTCGCTCACCCGAGAACAGCCCTGCTCAGAGGGGGTATGAAGGCTGGGAGGACCGGGAGGAGACCCGTCAGTCACCCGAACGCTTCGCGGCCACAACGGCATCGAAGACCACTCTCTTCGGCAGCCCCGCCTCCACGGCCACCGCGGCGATGGCCTCCTTGCGCCGCTCCCCCGCCTCCTCACGCGCGCGTACCCGCCGTACGAGCTCCTCCGCGCCGAGTTCCTCCGGTGCGGCCTGCGGCGCCCCCTCGACCACCACGGTGATCTCCCCCCGGACGCCTTCCGCGGCCCATTCCGCCAGCTCGGCCAGCGGGCCGCGCCGTACCTCCTCGTACGTCTTGGTCAGCTCCCGGCACACGGCGGCCCGCCGGTCCGCGCCGAAGACCTCGGCCATGGCGGCGAGGGTGTCGTCGAGCCGGTGCGGGGCCTCGAAGTAGACCAGGGTGCGCCGCTCGGCCGCGACCTCCTTCAGCCGGGACAGGCGCTCGCCGGCCTTGCGGGGCAGGAAGCCCTCGAAGCAGAAGCGGTCCACGGGCAGCCCGGACAGCGCGAGCGCGGTGAGCACGGCGGACGGCCCCGGTACGGCGGTGACCCGGATGTCCTTCTCGACCGCGGCCGCGACCAGCCGGTAGCCCGGGTCGGAGACGGACGGCATCCCGGCGTCGGTCACGAGCAGCACGCGCGCGCCGCCGAGCAGTTCCTCGACCAGCTCCGGCGTACGCGCGGACTCGTTGCCCTCGAAGTACGACACGACGCGGCCCTTGGGTGTGACGCCGAGGGCCTGGGTGAGCCGGCGCAGCCGCCGGGTGTCCTCGGCGGCGACCACGTCGGCGCCGGCGAGCTCCTCCGCCAGCCGGGGCGGCGCGTCCGCGATGTCGCCGATGGGGGTGCCTGCGAGGACAAGGGTTCCAGTCACGCTCCCCATCCTCGCAGGAACCACTGACAGCCCGTCCGACGTGCCGACGAGCACCGCGGACGGCCGGCCCTCCGGGCCCGGCGGGACGACCGTGTCGCGACCGGTACCCCACATGCACGGGACTCGCACAGCACGGTTCCCTACCATGGCGCGGGTGACCAGTACCGCGTCCTCCATGGACCTCCGGCAGGGCCAGGCGCCGCACGACCAGCGGCCGTCGTGGCAGCAGCGGCTGCGCCGATTCGGATACGTACCGGCGAAGGACGCGCCCTCGGGCGACGTACGCGACCGGCTGGTGCCCCCGTACGCCGAGCCGAGCCCCCGGCTGTGGCAGGTGCTCGGCGTGCCGCCGGTCCTCGCCGAGCGGATCACCCGCTGGTCGGGCTGGGGCGGGCCGCTGCTGGTGACGCTGATGGCGGGCCTGATGCGGTTCTGGAACCTGGGCAGCCCGCGCGCGGTGATATTCGACGAGACGTACTACGCCAAGGACGCCTGGGCGCTCGTCCACCGCGGGTTCGAGGTCAACTGGGACAAGAACGCCAACGACCTGGTGCTGCAGACGCACGGGCACCTCACGATCCCGACGGACGCGGCGTACGTCGTGCACCCGCCGGTCGGCAAGTACGTCATCGGGCTCGGCGAACTGGTCTTCGGGTTCGACCCGTTCGGCTGGCGGTTCATGACGGCGCTGCTGGGGACGCTCTCCGTCCTCCTGCTGTGCCGTATCGGCCGCCGCGTCTTCCGCTCGACGTTCCTCGGCTGCCTGGCGGGCGCGCTCATGGCGGTGGACGGCCTGCACTTCGTGATGAGCCGGACCTCGCTGCTCGACGGCGTGCTGATGTTCTTCGTGGTGGCCGCGTTCGGCTGTCTGGTCGTCGACCGGGACCGGTCACGGCAACGGCTGGCCGCGGCCCTGCCCGTGGACGCCGACGGCCGGGTCCGCCCGGACGAGCACGTCGCCGACGCGTTCCGCTTCGGCCTGCGCCCCTGGCGCTGGGCGGCCGGGCTGATGCTGGGCCTGGCCATCGGCACCAAGTGGAACGGCCTGTACATCCTGGTCGCGTTCTGTGTGATGGCGGTGCTGTGGGACGTCGGCGCCCGGAAGACGGCCGGCGCCCGGCACCCGTACGCGGCGGCCGTGAAGTACGACACGGGCATCGCCTTCCTGGCGACGGTCCCGGTGGCGATCGCCGTCTACCTGCTCTCCTGGCTCGGCTGGATCCTCTCCCCGACGGACGGCACCGGCGGCTACTTCCGCAACTGGGCGGCCACCGACGGCAGGGGCGGCAGCTGGACCTTCCTGCCGGACTGGCTGCGCAGCCTGTGGCACTACGAGCACGAGGTGTACAAGTTCCACGTCGGCCTGACCTCCCCGCACACCTACCAGTCCAACCCGTGGAGCTGGATCGTGCTGGGCCGTCCGGTGTCGTACTTCTACGAGTCCCCGAACCCCGGCGCCGACGGCTGCCCGGCGAACGCGGGCGAGAAGTGCGCCCGTGAGGTGCTGGCCATCGGCACGCCGCTGCTGTGGTGGGCGGCCTGCTTCGCGATCCTGTACGTGCTGTGGCGGTGGGCGCTGCGCCGCGACTGGCGCGCCGGTGCCATCGCGTGCGGCATCGCGGCGGGCTACCTCCCCTGGTTCCTGTACCAGGAGCGGACGATCTTCCTCTTCTACGCCGTCGTCTTCCTGCCGTTCCTGTGCCTGGCGGTGGCCATGATGATCGGCGCGATCATCGGCCCACCGGGCTCCTCCGACACCCGCCGCGTGATCGGCGCGTCGGCGGCGGGCGTGCTGGTCCTGCTGATCGCCTGGAACTTCATCTACTTCTGGCCCCTGTACACGGGCACGGCGATCCCGATCGACTCCTGGCGGTCGCGGATGTGGCTGGACACCTGGGTCTGACCGGACCCTTGGCGTTCTGCCGGCATCCGCAAAGCGAGCTTCAAGCGGAACCCTTTCCACGGCCGGCCTTCAACGGTCCCGCCGCCCGGTCCGCCCACCGCGCCTGCCCTCCAGGGCCTCTCGAACGACCACCCACACGAAAGCCAGCGAAGCGGCCATCAGCAGGACATCGCGCCATGACTGTCCCAGCCAGAGGTGCACGACGACCGCGGCGCCGCCGAAGCCGAGCACCGCCGAACCGAACCTCACCCAACGGCGTGCCTCCGGGGACTGCAACCACCCGGTCGTCCGCCGTCCATCAGACATGTCCAACTGGTACCACGATGGGATGATCTGCGCCCAAGATCCGTGCCATCTGCGAACCTGCCGCTACCCGATGGCCGTGGACGCCGGCGCGGGGCGCACGGCCGCCACGCGTGCGTGCCGGGGGCGCGTGGGCCGCGCGTGGGCCGGGACGATTGTCGCAAGCGTGCTACGGATGTGCCGCCGGGATCGCCCGCTGAGGCAGGGACCTTAAGGTGAGTGCCGTCGTTGAGGAGTGTGCGGGCTACGGGATCCTGGGGAAGGCACGGAGGAACTGAGGCTGTGGGCAACAGAAGGCGCGTCGCCGAGCGACGGAGAACAACCGCGCCCGCCGTGGTCGGCGGGGTGATCGCCCTGGTCGTCGGCGGCGCCGGGTTCGCCGTCTACACGCTGACCGGCGGCGGTGCCGCCGCCGACGAGCGGACGTCCCCCACCACCGACCACAAGGCCGTCAGGACCGGCCCGCTCAGCGCCGCCGAGATCCGCACGGCCTCCACCCGCTTCCTCACCGCGTGGCAGCAGGGCAGGGTCGGTGAGGCGGCCGCCGCCACCGACGACGCCTCCGCCGCCGCCCAGTTGCTGACCGGCTACGCCAAGGACGCCCACCTGAAGGACGTCACGCTCACCGCCGGCACGCCGACGGGCGCCAAGGTGCCGTTCTCCGTCAAGGCGACGGTCGCCTACCGGGACCTCAGCAAGCCGCTGGTGTACGGCAGTTCCTTCACCGTGGTGCGGCGGGCGAGCGACGGCAAGCCGCTGGTCGACTGGCACGCCTCGGTCGTCCACCCGGACCTGAGGGACGGGGACACCCTCGTCACCGGCGAGTCCGGAACCCCGCCGGTCAAGGCGCTGGACCGCCACGGCGGCGAGCTGACCGCCGCCAAGTACCCCTCGCTCGGGCCGGTGCTGGACGGGCTGCGGGAGAAGTACGGCAAGACCGCGGGCGGCAAGGCGGGCGTGGAGCTGCGCGTGGTGCGCGGCAAGGCCTCGCAGAAGGCCGGGCTGTCCGACAAGACGCTGGTGGAGCTGAGCAAGGGCACGCCGGGCACGGTGCGAACGACGCTGAGCCCCACCTTCCAGGCGGCGGCCGAGCAGCAGGTCGGCAAGCGGGCGAAGGCCTCCGTGGTCGTCGTACGGCCCTCGACCGGCGAGATCCTCGCGGTGGCCAACAGCGAGCACGGCTTCAACGTCGGCTTCCAGGGCTCCCTCGCGCCCGGCTCCACGATGAAGATCGTGACGTCGACCATGCTGTTCGAGAAGAAGCTCATCACCCCGGACGCCTCGCACCCCTGCCCCAAGACGTACAAGCTGGCCGGCTGGACGTTCCACAACGACGGCGACTCCGAGATCAAGAAGGGCACGTTCAAGCAGAGCTTCGGCGCCTCCTGCAACAACGCCTTCATCGACTTCGCGCCGAAGCTGTCGGACAGCGACCTGACGAAGGAGGCCCAGCAGGTCTACGGCCTCTCCATGGACAACTGGGCCATCGGCGTCCCGTCCTTCGACGGCTCCGTCCCCGTGCAGAGCGGCGCGCAGATGGGTGCCTCACTGATCGGGCAGGGCGGGGTGCGCATGAACCCGCTGAACATGGCGTCGGTGGCGGCCACGGTGGAGTCGGGCGTCTTCCGCCAGCCGTACCTGGTGTCCCCCGACGTGGACCACCGGACGCTGGCGAAGGCCGCGCGCACCATGTCCGCGACGACGCAGTCCCAGCTGAAGGACGTCATGCGGTTCACGGCGGACTACGGCACGGCGGCCAAGGCGATGGCAGGGATGAGCGGCGACTACGGCGCCAAGACGGGCTCCGCGGAGGTCGACGGACAGAAGAAGCCGAACGGCTGGTTCACCGCTTTCAAGGGCGATCTCGCCGCCGCGGGCGTGGTCCAGGCGGGCGGTCACGGCGGTGACACGGCCGGGCCGATCGTGGCGGCCCTGCTGAAGACGGGCGGCTGATCAGTTCGCGACGGGCGGCTGATCAGGCCCGTACCGGCTCCGCCGTGTAGGTCCGGCGCAGAAATCTCACCAGCGTCTTCGACTCGAACTGGACCACCTCGACACCGTTGTCGGAGTGGAACTCGACGACGGCCTGAACGCGTCCGCACGGCCACACCCGGACCGCGCCGCTCTCGGCCGGCGCCCGCAGGCCCCGTTCGAGCAGCGTGCGCGAGAACGTCCACTCGTGCGGTCCGGGCAGGCCCACCCGGACCGACCGTGGATCGGAGTCGGGGTCGTAGCGCAGCACTACGGGTACGGCCCCCGGATCCTCCTCGTCCGTGACGATGTGGGCGCGTGCGTACTGTTCGACTACAGACATCGGACCGCCCTTTCACGCCGGGTGACCTCTGAGAAACCTGTGTATCCGCCTCATCCCTAATGTCCCATATTTTCCGATTCACGCATTTTCGAGCGCGCCGACGAGCGGCGGGGCGAGCGGCGAGACCTTGTCTCTCTTGCAAAGGGTTGGCAACAACATATTAAAATCACCAGGTGCATGTACCTGACGGATTCATCGACGCCCCCACCTCCGCCGTCACCGGAGCGGCCGCCGCCGGCGCCCTCGCGGTGAGCCTGCGCGGCGCCCGCCGGGAACTCGACGAGCGCACCGCTCCGCTGGCCGGTCTGGTGGCGGCGTTCATCTTCGCCGTACAGATGCTCAACTTCCCCGTCGCGGCCGGAACAAGCGGCCATCTGCTGGGCGGAGCGCTCGCCGCGATCCTGGTCGGCCCGTACACGGGTGTGCTCTGCGTGTCCGTGGTGCTGCTCATGCAGGGCGTGCTGTTCGCGGACGGCGGGCTCACCGCGCTCGGCGTGAACGTCACCGACATGGCGATCACCACGACGGCCGTGTCGTACGCCGTCTTCCGCGCGCTGCTCGCCGTCCTGCCCCGCAGGCGGCGCTCGGTGACCGTGGCCTCCTTCGTCGCCGCTCTGGTGTCCGTGCCGGCCGCCGCCGTCGTCTTCACACTCCTGTATGCGATCGGCGGCACCACCGACGTGTCCATCGGCAAGGTCGCGACCGCGATGGTCGGCGTGCACCTGCTGATCGGCGTGGGGGAGGCCGTCATCACGGCTCTCACGGTGAGCGCGGTGATGGCCGTGCGCCCGGATCTCGTGTACGGCGCGCACGGCCTGCGACAGCGGCTCAAGTTGCGTGTGAACGGCGCGCTGGTGGACGCTCCGGCGCTCACAGGGGCGCCCACGGCGCCTGTGGCGGCGCGCACCTCCCGGCGGGCGCTGTGGATGACGGGTCTGGTCACCTCGCTGGTGCTGGCCGGTTTCGTGAGCTTCTACGCCTCCTCGAACCCCGACGGGCTGGAGAAGGTCGCGCACGACAAGGGGATCGACAGGGCGGAGCGGAGGCACGCCGCCGCCGGCTCCCCGCTCGCCGACTACGGCGTCAGGGACGTCTCGAACGCCCGCCTGTCCGGCGGTCTCGCGGGCGTGATCGGCGTCGGTGTCACGGTCGTGGCGGGCAGCGCGGTGTTCCGGGCCGTGCGCAGGCGCCGTACCGACGACGTCTCCGCGGCCCACACGGGCGGCTGACATGGGCGCCGGACATCTGCACAGGCTCTACCGGCACGGGCACTCGCCCGTGCACGGCCTGCCGCCGCACACCAAGCTCGCCGCCGCCTTCCTGTTCGTGGTGGTCGTCGTGTCGACCCCGCGCGAGGCGATGGGGGCGTTCGCGGCGTACGCCGTCCTGCTCGCGTTCGTCGCGCACCACGCGCGCGTGCCCGCACGTTTCCTGCTCAGGCGGCTGCTGATCGAGGTGCCGTTCGTGGCGTTCGCGGTGCTCATGCCGTTCGTGGCGGAGGGCGAGCGGGTGCACGTCCTCGGCCTCCCGCTCGGCGTGAACGGGCTGTGGGGCGCCTGGAACGTGCTCGCCAAGGGCACGCTCGGCGTCGCCGCCTCCGTGCTGCTGGCCGCCACCACCGAGCTGCGCCACCTGCTGCCGGGTCTGCAGCGGTTGGGACTGCCGCCGCTGCTCGTGCAGATCGCCTCCTTCATGATCCGCTACGGGGACCTCATCACCGACGAGATGCGCCGCATGCGGATCGCCCGCGAGTCGCGCGGCTTCGAGGCGAAGGGCGTCCGGCACTGGGGCGTGCTCGCCAAGTCCGCCGGCGCGCTCTTCATCCGCTCCTACGAACGCGGGGAGCGCGTGCACCTGGCCATGGTGAGCCGCGGGTACGCCGGGTCGATGCCCGTCATCGACGAGGTGACCGCCTCCGGCGCGCAGTGGCGGCGCGCACTCACGCTCCCCTGCGCCGCCCTCGTCGTCTGTCTGTGGGGATGGGTTCTGTGACACCTTCGCTGGAAGTGGCCGGACTGGCCTTCGCCTACCCCGACGGCCACCAGGCCCTGTTCGGCGTCGACTTCACCATCGCCCGCGGGGAACGAGTGGCGCTGCTCGGCCCGAACGGCGCCGGCAAGACCACCCTGGTGCTGCACCTGAACGGCATCCTGGGCGGCGGCACCGGCACCGTGACGGTGGCCGGACTGCCCGTCGGCAAGCGGCACATGGCCGCGATCCGGCAGAAGGTCGGCATCGTCTTCCAGGATCCGGACGACCAGTTGTTCATGCCGACGGTGCGCGAGGACGTCGCGTTCGGCCCGGCCGCGGCCGGGATCAAGGGCGCGGCGCTGGAGGAACGGGTGCACACCGCCCTGGAGCGGGTCGGCATGCGGGACCTCGCCGACCGCCCGCCGCACCACCTGTCTTTCGGTCAGCGCCGGCGCGTGGCCCTGGCCACCGTGCTCGCCATGGAGCCGGAGATCCTCGTCCTCGACGAGCCGTCGTCCAACCTCGACCCGGCCGCCCGCCGCGAACTCGCCGACATCCTGCGCTCCCTGGACGTCACGGTCCTCATGGTCACCCACGACCTCCCGTACGCCCTGGAGCTGTGCCCGCGCTCCCTGATCCTCGGCGACGGCGTCATCGCGGCCGACGGCCCGACCGGCACGCTGCTCTCCGACGAGGAGCTGATGCGCACGCACCGGCTGGAGCTGCCGTTCGGCTTCGACCCGAAGTCCGTGACAATGGGCGCGTGACGAACGAGGACCGCGCCCCCGAGGGGTCGCTGCTGCTGGACGACCAGCTGTGCTTCGCGCTGTACGCGGCACAGCGGGCCGTGACCGCCGCGTACCGTCCGCTGCTGGACGACCTCGGGCTCACCTACCCGCAGTACCTGGTGCTGCTGGTGCTGTGGGAGCGAGGCGAGACCAGCGTGAAGGAGCTGGCAGGCGCCCTGCGTCTGGACTACGGGACCGTCTCGCCGTTGCTGAAGCGGCTGGAGGGGGCGGGTCTGGTGCGCAGGGAGCGGGCGGCCGGCGACGAGCGCTCGGTGCTCGTCGCGTGCACGGGGCGCGGAGAGGAACTCAAGGAGCGCGCGGCGCGCATACCCGGCGCGCTGCTCACCACGACGGGTCTCGGCGCGCAGGAGGTCGCGCGGTTGCGCGAGGCACTGTGGCATCTCACCGAGCGCGCCGACGCGGCGGCCGACCGGCACTGATCCGGTTCCGGCGCGCCGATCTCCCGTTACCCCCGGTTGCCACCCCCTGGTGCCGTCTGCTGACGTACCGGACAGTACCTTGTGCACGATGTACTTGTGCGCCACTTTTTCCGGGGGAGGCCGGCCATGACCGAGGACACCGCTGTCGACACCCGTCCGACGAAGATCATGTACGTCGCCGAGGCCACCGCCCACGGCGGCCGCGACGGCTATGTCACCAGCCAGGACGGCCAGATCCAGCTGAGGGTCGCGATGCCTCCGGAGCTGGGCGGCGACGGCAACGGGACCAACCCGGAACAGCTCTTCGCGGCCGGCTACAGCTCCTGCTTCCACAACGCGCTGATCCTCGTCGGCAACCGCGCGGGCTACGACCTGACCGGCTCCACGGTGGCCGCCAAGGTCGGCATCGGCCCGAACCGGCACCGCGGCTACGGCCTCGCGGTCGCCCTCAGCGTCTCCCTGCCGGTACTGGACCCGGACGTGGCGGCCCGGCTGGTGGACGCGGCGCACGAGGTCTGCCCGTACTCCAACGCCACGCGCGGCAACATCGACGTAACGATTCTCCTCGGGTAGCGCCACCAAGGAATCCCAGGCGGACAGTGGCTGTTGGACCCATTGTCGAAGGCGAGCCGAAGGGAACGAGCGGACGTGGACGTGCACGGCACAGTGGCCGAGGGCTTCGAGCCGGTCAGGGAGGCGTTCGCAGCGAACTTCGCGCTGCTCGGCGAGCGCGGCGCGGCCGTGGCCGTGTACCGCGACGGGCACAAGGTCGTCGACCTGTGGGCCGGCACCAGGGACGTGGACGGTACGGCTCCCTGGGAGCCCGGCACCGCGCAGATCGTGCGGTCCGCCACCAAGGGCGTCGCCGCCGCCGCGCTCCTGCTGCTGCACCAGCGCGGCGAGCTGGACCTGGACGCCCCGGTCGGCGCGTACTGGCCCGAGTACAAGGCGGCCGGCAAGGAGCACACCCTGGTCCGGCACCTGCTCGCGCACCGCGCGGGCGTGCCCGTGCTGGACCGCCCGCTGACCCCCGCCGAGGCCGCCGACCCCGACCTGGGCGCCGCGGCCGTCGCCGCGCAGGCGCCGGTGTGGGAGCCCGGCACGGACCACGGCTACCACGCCCAGACCTACAGCTGGCTCACCGGCGAACTGATCCGGCGGATCACCGGCCGCCCGGCCGGCGTGTGGATCGCGGAGGAGATCGCGCGTCCCGTCGGCGCGGACCTGTGGCTCGGCCTGCCGGAGTCCGAGCACGCGCGCGTGGGCCGCGTCGGCCCTCTCGAGGCGCCCGAGGCCGTGGGCGGCCTGAAGACCCGCCCCAAGCGCGCGGTGGCCGAGGCCTACGCCGACCCGGACTCGCTGACCCGGCGCGCCTTCGCCGCGATCACCCCGCTGCCCGACGAGAACGACCCCGCCTACCGCGCGGCGGCCCTGCCCGCCTCCAACGGCATCGCCACCGCCGACGGGCTGGCCCGCTTCTACGCCTCGCTCATCGGCGCGGTGGACGGCGGCTGCCGGCTGTTCACCCCCGAGACGAGGGAACTCGCCCGCGCCGAGCAGTCCGCCGGACCGGACCGGGTGCTGGTGGTGGGCACCCGGTTCGGCCTCGGCCACATGCTGCACGGCGCGGCGTCCCCGCTGCTCTCCCCCGCCTCCTTCGGCCACCCGGGCCGGGGCGGCGCCCTCGCCTTCGCCGACCCGGAGACCGGTATCGCCTTCGGCTATGTCACCAACGGCTTCAGGAAGAGTGTGACAGCGGACCCGAGGGCGCAGGCGCTGGTACGGGCGGTACGCACGGCACTCGCCTAGGCGGGGTACGCACGGCGCTCGCCCGGGCGCTCGCGCCGTTGCGCGCCGTCACACGTTGATCGTGTGCGAGGTCCGTCCGGACGCCGCGTCGATCTCGTCGTGCGCCTTGGTCAGCAACTGCATGGCCAGTTCGTTGAGGGCACGGGCGCCCGCTATCTCCTCGCCGACCCTGGGCTGGTTGGAGTCGACGCGGTGCCTGGTCGCATGGCCGTGCGCCCGTACCTCGGTTCCATCGGGCAAGCGCACCAGGGCGGCCGCCTTCGTGTGCTGATCGTCCTCCTTGAACTCGAGCTCGACGTGCCATCCCACAGCGGTGTGCATCATGACGATCACCTCCGAAAACCCTTGCTTCCAGGGTGCGCCCCGGCACCCCGGCCCGTCATGTCGACGCCTGGTCCTCGAAGCTGGCGAAGTAGGCGGCGGCCATGTCCTCGTCGGCGTGCCCCTGCGCGGCGGCGCGGGCGAACCGCTCGGCGGCCGCCGCGGCGACGTCGAGCCGTACGCCGCCCCGCTCACCCGCCTGCACGATGAGCCGGGCGTCCTTCTCCGCGGTGGCCACCGCGAACGACGGCGGGGTCAGCCTGCCGTCGAGCACCAGCGCGGACTTCGCCCGCAGGTAACCCATGTCGAGCGGGCCGCCCTCGATGAGGTCGAAGAACCCCTGCGGATCCACGCCGAGGGCGCGGGAGAGCGCGAGGACCTCACCGGCCGCCGCGGTGGCCGCGAGCACCCAGCTGTTGGCGACCAGCTTCAGCCGGCTCGCGCTGCCCGCGCCGCCGTCGGACCCGGTCCACATGGTCTTCGCGCCGACCGCGTCGAAGACGGGCGCGACCGTCTCCCGGCCCTCCTCCGGCCCGGCGGCCAGCACGGTCAGCTGACCGGCCTCGGCGGGCTGCTTCGTACCGAGGACGGGTGCGTCGTAGAAGACGAGCCCGTGCTCGTCGGCGAAGGCGGCCAGGTCGGTGACCAGCTCGATGCCGGCGGTGGTGCACTGCGCCCACACCGTGCCGGGCCGCAGCGCCGGCGCGGCCTCGCGCATGACGTCCAGGACGGTGTTGCCGTCGTACAGCATCGTCAGGACGACGTCGGCGCCCTCGACGGCCTCCGCGGGTGTGCCGGCGATCCGCGCGCCGTCGGCGGCGAGTGGCTCGGCCTTGTCGCGCGTACGGTTCCACGCGCGGACCTCCAGCCCGGCACGGCACAGGTTCCGGGCCATCGCGGCCCCCATGATGCCGGTGCCCAGAACGCTGACGGTCGGCTTGTCGGTCATTGACGGCTCCCTGTCGTCCGATTGCTGCCCGGTGCTTCTCACTGACGGACTACCCGGCTACCCGGCGTGCAACATCAACCCGATGCCCACCACCAGCAGCCCGGCCGCCGCGATTCTGGGGGCGCCGAAGCGCTCCTTGAACAAGACCGCGCCGATCGCGGCCCCGACGATGATCGAGGACTCGCGCAGGGCGGCGATCGGCGCGAGTTCGGCGCGGGTCTGGGCCCACAGGACCAGGGCGTAGGCGGTGACGGACAGGGCGGCGCCGAGGAGACCGACGGCGGCGTGGGGCCGGAGCAGCCGGACGGTGTCGGCACGCGCGCGTGCGTACATGTAGCCCGGGATCACGACTCCCTGGATGGCCATGAGCCAGGCGATGTACCCGAGGGGTGCGTGCGCGGCGCGTACGCCCAGGCCGTCGATCACCGTGTACGCGGCGATCGTCAGGCCGGTCGCGAGGGCCGCGCCGATCGCCGCCCAGTTCGGGCGGCTGCCGCGCAGGCCCCACAGGCTGACGCCGATGAGTCCCACGCAGGACACGGCGATCCCGGCCAGCGCCCAGCCGCCGGGCACCTCGTGCGCGAACACGGCGGCCAGCACGGTGACCACGAGCGGGGCGCTGCCGCGCGCGATGGGGTACGCCTGCCCGAAGTCGCCGAGCCGGAAGGAGGTCATCAGCAGGGCGTAGTAGGCGATGTGGACGACCGCCGAGGTCAGCAGGTACGGCCAGGCGGGCCCCGCCGGGAAGGCCGCGAACGGCGCGATCGCGAGCCCGATCAGCACCCCGCCCCCCGATATCAGGCTGAAGCCGACCAGCTTGTCGGTGATCCGGTGCGCGATGGCGTTCCAGCTGGCGTGGGTCACCGCGGCGAGCAGGACGGCGGTCGCGACGAGCGGGGTCACGCGGTCCGCTCGCGCACGTCCGCCAGGTCGGCACCCGCGTGGGCCACCAGTGCCTTCGGTTCGATCGGGAAGACGGTGTGCGGCGTCCCGGCGGCCGCCCAGACCACGTCGTGGGCGAGCAGCGAACGGTCGGCGAGGACCCGCGTGCGTGTGCGGTGCCCGAAGGGCGGCACGCCGCCGATGGCGTACCCGGTGGTCTCGCGCACGACACCCGCGCCGGCCCGGGTGACCTCGCGGGCGCCCAGTTCCTCCCGTACCCGCTGCACGTCCACGCGGGAGGCCCCGTCCATGAGGACCAGCACCGGTACCCCGTCGGCGGCGAAGATCAGCGACTTGCAGATCTGGCTGAGCTCGCACCCGATGGCAGCGGCGGCCTCGGCCGCGGTCCGGGTGGCCTCCGGGAACCTCCTGGTCCGTGCGAGCACGTCGTCGAGGCCGAGCGCGCGAAGGGCTTCGGCGAAACGGGGGTGGGCTCCGGATGTGTCGGCGTCAGTGGCGGCTGTCGTCGTCATGGCAGGCACGCTACGCCATCGTCCGAACACCGCTCACGGCGTTTTCCCGGGCACGGCAGAAGGCCGGTGAGGGTGCAGCCCCGTCCCCACGGGCACCCTCACCGGCCGGTCCGTCGTCAGGAGCGGTACGTCAGGCCCGTACCAGCTCCCTCTCCTCGTCGGGGTCGGCGTCCTTGCCGCCCGCCGGGGACTGCGTGCGCAGGCCCTCGCCCTCGACGTCGACGTTGGGCAGCGCGCGGTCGAGCCACTTCGGCAGCCACCAGGCCCGCCTGCCGAGCAGGGCGAGCACCGCCGGGACGATGGCCATGCGGACGATGAACGCGTCGAAGAGGACGGCGACCGCGAGGCCGAAGCCGATCATCTTGACCATCGCCTCGCTGGAGCCGATGAAGCCGGAGAAGACGGCGATCATGATGACGGCCGCGGCGGTCACGACCCGCGCCCCGTGCTTGAAGCCGGTCACCACGGCCTGGCTCGGCTTCTCGCCGTGGACGAACGCCTCCCGCATCCGGGTCACGAGGAACACCTCGTAGTCCATCGCGAGGCCGAAGACGACACCCACCATGAAGATCGGCATCATCGACATGACCGGGCCGGTCTGCTCGACGTTCATCAGGCCGGACAGCCAGCCCCACTGGAAGACCGCCACGACCGCGCCGAGGGCCGCGAGCACGCTGAGCAGGAAGCCGAGGGCCGCCTTCAGCGGGACGAGGACCGAGCGGAAGACCACGATCAGCAGCAGGAACGCGAGGCCCACCACCAGCGCCAGGTAGGGCAGCAGCGCGTCGTTCAGCTTCTGCGAGACGTCGATGTTCATCGCCGTGGAGCCGGTGACCAGCACCTTGGAGTCGGTCTTCTCGGTGATGCCCGCGCCCTTGTCGCGGATGGCGTGCACCAGGTCCTCGGTCGTCTTCGAGGACGGCTTGGACCTGGGTACGACGGTGATCGTCGCGGTGTCGCCGGCCTTGTTGGGCACGGCCGGGGTGACCGTGACGACGTCCTTCAGGCCCTTGATCTCGTCGCCGACCTCGGTGAACGCCTTCTTGGGGTGGGCGCTGTCCTTGGCGTCGACCACGACCATCAGGGGGCCGTTGAAGCCGGGCCCGAAGCCCTCGGAGAGCAGGTCGTAGGCGCGGCGCTGAGTGGTGGAGGTGGGCTGGGAACCGTCGTCGGGCAGCCCCAGTTCCAGGGACGCGGCCGGGACCGCCGCCGCGCCGAGGCCGAGCACCCCGAGCAACAGGACGGCGACCGGGCGCCGTACGACGAAGCTCGCCCAGCGGGTGCCCATGTTGGGGCGGCCGGGCTTCTTCGGCGTACGGCCGCCGCCCAGCAGCTTGCTCTTCTGGCCGGCCGGCTTGATCCTGCGGCCCGCGTAGCCGAGCAACGCCGGGATCATCGTCAGCGCGATCAGGACGGCGACGGCGACCGTGCCCGCCGCGGCGATGCCCATCTTGGTGAGCATCGGGATGTTGACGACCGAGAGGCCGACCAGGGCGATGACGACGGTGAGGCCGGCGAAGACCACCGCCGAGCCCGCCGTGCCGACGGCCCGTCCGGCCGCCTCCTCGCGCTCGCGGCCCTCGGCCAGTTCGGCGCGGTAGCGGGAGACGATGAAGAGGGCGTAGTCGATGCCGACGGCCAGGCCGATCATCATCGCCAGGGTGGAGGTCGTGGAGCCGAGGTCCAGGGCGCTGGCGAGCGCGGTGATGGTGGAGACGCCGATGCCGACGCCGATGAGGGCGGTGAGCAGCGGGAATCCGGCCGCGAGCAGCGAACCGAAGGTGATGACGAGGACGACGGCGGCGATCCCGATGCCGATGACCTCGCTGGAGCCGGTCTCCGGGGCCGTGGTGAGCGCGTCACCGCCGACCTCGACGGTCAGCCCGGCGTCGCGCGCGTGCTGGGCGGCCTCCTTCAGGGCGTCCTTCGAGGAGCCCTTCAGCTCCATGCCGGAGACCTTGTACTTCACCGAGGCGTAGGCGATCGTGCCGTTCCGGCTGACGGCGTGCCCGGCGTAGGGGTCGGCGACGGAGACGACCTCGGAGCCGCTCTTCAGCTCCTTGACGGTCTTCTCGACGGCCGCCTTGTTGCCGGCGTCCGTCATCTTCTCGCCGCCGGGCGCCTTGAAGACCACGCGCGCGGTGGCGCCGTCGGCGCTCATCCCTGGGAAGCGCTGTTCCAGCAGGTCGAAGGCCTTCTGGGCCTCGGTACCGGGGATGGAGAAGGACGTGCTGCCGGCGGGCGGCGCGGAGGCGGCGCCCACCCCGGCCAGGGTGAGCAGCGCGACCCACAGCAGGGCGACGAAGTGCCGTCGCCGGAAGGCGAGCCGGCCGAGTTTGTAGAGGAACGTGGCCACGAGGGCGTACTCCCGGTCAGTCGTGGGGTTTTCAGGGCAGGGGTGATCAGCCCGACGACGTGAGCGGTTACGTCAGGTGGTGGGCTTGCTCGGGGAGAGGGTTCAGCTGGTGGAGAGGGTTCAGCTGGTGGAGGCGCCGAGGGCGGGGAGGACCACGGCGTCGATGTAGGACAGCAGGAAGGCCTGGGTCGGCGGCTGCTCGTCGATGAGCGAGCGGGCGGCGAACCCGCCGATCATCATGTGCATCACGTAGTCGAGCGCGGGGTTGTCCGCACGGATCTCACCCCGGTCGATCGCCCGCTCCAGCACGCGGCGGAACTCCGCCATCTCCGGCTCGATGAGATGGTCCTTGAACGCCCGCAGAAGGTCGGGATTGCCGTGCACGGCCATCGCCAGACCCCGCATCAGCGCGGAGTTCTGCTCCATCTCGCAGTCGTCCGAGCGCAGGGTGAGGGCGTGCAGATCACCCCGGAGCGACCCGGTGTCGACGTCGTCGGCCGAGCCGCCCGGCTTGTTGTGCCGCACCGCCTTCGCCACCAGCTCGGCCTTGCCGCCCCACTGGCGGTAGAGCGTGGCCTTGCTGGACCGGGTGCGGGCGGCGACGGCGTCCATGGTGAGGGCGTCGTAGCCGACCTCCCGGAGCAGGTCGAGCACGGCCTCGTACAGCTCGGCCTCACGCTCGGGTGTGATCCGGCTGCGACGTGCCGCCGTGACGGCCTCGGTCATGCCACTCACCTTCCCGCTC
Source organism: Streptomyces puniciscabiei (assembly GCF_006715785.1). NCBI lineage: Bacteria > Bacillati > Actinomycetota > Actinomycetes > Kitasatosporales > Streptomycetaceae > Streptomyces > Streptomyces puniciscabiei. Next base: position 3,813,632 of record NZ_VFNX01000001.1, on the reverse strand, counting down.
CGTATCTCCGTCCTCGTACATCCATGAAGATACCCTGAGGCGGATCGAAACGAAACAGTTTCGTACGTGTCCTGGCTCACCAAGGTGAAGGCCGCATAAGTTGCTGGGGCCCTGTACCCGGAAAAGCATGGGGAGGGTGAGCTATCTGCGCTTCCCCCACCTCAGCGGCGACCTGCTGTGCTTCGTGGCCGAGGACGACCTCTGGCTGGCCCCGCTCGACGCCCCGGGCCGTGCCTGGCGGCTCACGGCGGACCGCACCAAGGACGGGCACCCGCGGTTCTCGCCCGACGGCCGCGACATCGCCTACACGAGCTGGCGCAGCCTGGAGCCCGAGATCCACCTGGTGAGCGTCGACGGCGGTCCCACCCGGCAGCTGACGTACTGGGGCAGCACCGACACACAGGTCTGCGGCTGGACGCCCCCCGACGGGGAGGGCAACGCCGACATCCTGGCCGTCGCCTCCCACGGCGAGCCCTTCTCCCACTTCACCTGGGCCTACAAGGTGTCCACCGACGGCCACCCCGGCCGCAAACTGCCCTGGGGCCCGGTCGCCGACATCCAGGTCGCCGACGTCGAGGGCGAGCACAGGACGCTGCTGCTCACCGGCACCCCGCCGCACGAACCGGCCTCCTGGAAGCGCTACCGCGGCGGCGCCATGGGCCGCCTGTGGCTGCACGGGCGGCAGCTCGTGCCCGACATCGGCGGCCATCTGGCCTCCCCCATGTTCGTCGCCGGCCGGATCGCCTTCCTCTCCGACCACGAGGGCGTCGGCAACCTCTACTCCTGCGCCTACGACGGCACCGACCTGCGCCGCCACACCGACCACGACGCCTTCTACGCCCGGCACGCCGCAAGCGACGGCACCCGCGTGGTCTACCAGTGCGCGGGCGACCTGTGGCTGGTGGACGACTTCTCGCCGCGGGGCGTACCGCGCAGGCTGGACATCCGCCTCGCCGGGCCCGCCACCGGGCGCCGCCGCTACCCGGTCCCGGCCGCGCAGAACGTCGACGGAATCTCCGTGGACGAGACCGGCCGGGCCAGCGCCGTCGTCGTACGCGGCAGCCTGTACTGGCTCACCCACCGCGACGGCCCCGCCCGTACGATCACCGACCCGCCCGGGGTGCGGGTACGGCTGCCGGAGATGCTCGGCACGACCGGCCAGGTGGCGTACCTGACGGACGCCGAGGGCGAGGACGCCGTGGAGATCGCCCAGCTGCCCCGCGCGAGCGGCGACCGCGCTCCGCGCCGGCTCGCCTCCGGCCGGCTGGGCCGCGTCCTGGAGCTGGCCTGCGATCCCCTGGGCGAACGGCTGGCGGTCGCCTCGCACGACGGGCGGCTGCTGCTGATCGACGTGGCGGAGGAAGGGGAGGGGCAGGGGGAAGGGGCGAGGGAGTCGGAGGGTGAGTCGGGGGCCGGGTCGGAGAGTGCGGACGATCAGGTCGCGGAGGAAGCGGCGGACGCAGGAGACGGTTCCGGTGGATCCGGTGAAGCCGGCGTCGCCGATGCCGGTGAGCGGGTCACCGAGCTGATCCGGTCCGTCAACGGACCCGTGCGCGACCTCGCCTTCTCACCGGACGGTGCCTGGCTCACCTGGTCCCACCCGGGCATCGGCCGCTCCCTGCGCCAGATCAAGCTGGCCCGCATCAAGGACCGGCTGATCGTGGACGTGACCAACGGCCGCTTCGAGGACGAGAACCCCGTCTTCACCCGCGACGGCCGCTATCTCGCCTTCCTCTCCTGGCGCGGCTTCGACCCGGTGTACGACGTCCACACCGGCGACCTGTCCTTCCCGCTCGGCTGCCGCCCCTACCTCGTGCCGCTGAACTCGGCGACCCCCTCCCCCTTCGCGCTGAACCCCGAGGGCCGTCCGGCGGCCGGCGGGCTCGACCCGGTCGAGGAGGAGGAGACGGGCGAGGCCGGCACGGTCACCGTGGAGGTGGAGGGCCTGGCGATGCGGGTCACACCGTTCCCGGTGATCGCCTCCAAGTACTCCGCGCTGGCCCCGGTCGCCGGCGGCGGGCTGGTCTGGCTGCGCTGGCCGATCTCCGGCGCGCTCGGCGAGACCTTCGCCAACCCGGCCGACATCAGCGGCCGTCCGACCCTGGAGTACTTCAACCTCGCCAAGGCGAAGAAGTCCGAACTGGTCGACCACCTGGACTGGTTCGCGGTCAGCGGCGACGGGACGCGGCTGGTGGTCGTGGACGAGGGCGACCTGCGCGCGGTGCCCGCCACGGAGCTGGGCGACAGCGACACGACCGTCTGGATCGACCTGCGCCGCATCCTGCACGTGGTCGACCCGCCCGCCGAGTGGCGCCAGGCCTTCGACGAGGCCGGCCGGCTCATCCGCGCCTACTTCTGGGACCCCGGCATGTGCGGCATCGACTGGGACGCGGTGCTCGACCAGTACCGTCCCCTCGTCGAACGGGTCGCCTCCCCGGACGAGTTCGCGGACCTCCTGCGCGAGGTCCTCGGCGAACTCGGCACCTCGCACGCCTACGTCACCGCCGCCCGCCGCAACGAGGGCCCACCCCACTACCAGCGCTGGCAGGGTCTCCTCGGCGCCAACTTCGTGCACCGCGAGGAGGGTTGGATCGTCAAACGCATCCTGTCCGGCGACTCCTCCGACTCCAAGGCCCGTTCACCGCTGGCCGGCACGGGCATCCGCGAGGGCGCGGTCCTCACCCACGTCGACGGCCGCCCGGTCGATCCGGTGACCGGACCGTATCCGCTCCTCGCAGGCTCCGGCGGTACGACCGTGGAGCTGACGTTCGCCCAGGCGGACGGCGAGGGGCACGCCCGCCGGGTCGCCGTCGTCCCGCTCATCGACGAACGGCCGCTGCGCTACCAGGACTGGGTCGCCAAACGCCGTACGGTCGTCCGGGAGTTGAGCGGCGGCAAGTGCGGCTATCTGCACATCCCCGACATGGGCGGCTCCGGCTGGGCCCAGTTCAACCGCGACCTGCGCATGGAGGTGTCCCGGCCCGCCCTGATCGTGGACGTGCGCGGCAACGCGGGCGGGCACATCAGCGAACTCGTCATCGAGAAGCTGACCCGGACCATCCTGGGCTGGGATCTGACCCGGGACGCGCAACCGGTGTCGTACACCTCGAACGCCCCGAGGGGCCCGGTGGTCGCCCTCGCCGACGAGGCGACCTCCTCGGACGGCGACATGATCACGGCCGCCTTCAAGCTGCTGAAACTCGGCCCGGTGATCGGCACCCGCACCTGGGGCGGCGTGGTCGGCATGACCGGCCGCCACCGGCTGGGCGACGGCACGGTCATCACCGTCCCGATGAACGCGGCCTGGTTCGACGCCTACGGCTGGTCCGTGGAGAACCACGGCGTCACCCCCGACCTGGAGATCCTGCGCACCCCCCTGGACTGGGCCGAGGGCCGCCACGCCCAACTCGCCGACGCGGTCCAACTGGCCCTGGAACTCCTGGAGTCCAACCCGGCGGCCATCCCCCCCGGCTACACCGGCCTCCCCGACCGCTCCCGCCCGAAACTGCCGCAGCGACCCAGTTGATCGCGAGGGACGCGCGTGAAGGGGTGCGGGGAACTGCGCGAGCGACCCACCACGCACCCGCACCGGACAAACGCACCTCCACCGCCCCAGAACAGACGCAGGGCGCCCTCCAAGAAGAAGGGCGCCCCACGCCAAGACGGCCAAAGCCGAGCGCAGCGACTACGCGTCGTAGTCCCGGTCGAAGCGGTCTTCCATCTCCGCCTCCGTGTCCTCGATGTCGCGCAGGTTCTCGCGACCGCGCTGCGGCTGCTGGCCACGCTGGGGCTGCTGACCGCGCTGCGGCTGCTGGCCGCGCTGGGACTGCTGCTGACCGGCCCGCTCACGGGCGTCACCGATCTTCTGCTTGCCCTGTTCCTGCCACTCGTTGGCCTTGTCCTTCATACCCATGTGGGTTCACTCCCGTGGTGGGTGAGGTGGGGGAAACGGCCCCTCGGAGGGGCCTCACCCAGATTCACACGGCCGACCACGGAACGCATGTGGATCACTTACGGTGCGTAGCGCGGGCTGCGTCATCAGCCGCCCCACCTGCGCCGACGAGCCCGGAGCGCATTCCCTGGAGACGGGGCGCGAACCGTTTCATCTCGCGCTGCCCGACCCGCCCGATGAGCGCCGGCAGATAGCCGCGCACGCCCTGCATGCCGCGCAGCCACCACTGCCCGTACACATGTGCCGAGCGCCGCTCGATCCCGGCGACCAGCCGGTCCACCGTCGGTCCCAGCGGATACGTCTTGTTGGACGGCCACACCAGTCGCTGCCTGAGCTCCCGCATGACGTCGTCCTGGTCGGCCCCGCGCACCATGTCGGTGTCGGTCCAGGACAGGTAGGCGACACCGACGCGCACGCCCTGGTAGCCGACCTCGGCGCGCAGACTGTGCGCGTACGCCTCCACACCCGACTTGGACGCGCAGTACGCCGTCATCATCGGCGCCGGGGTGATCGCGGCGAGCGAGGCGATCTGCAGCAGATAGCCCCGGCTCTCCACCAGGACCGGCAGGAAGGCCCGCGCGGTCACCGCCGAACCGATCAGGTTCACCTCGATCACCCGCCGCCAGGCCTGCGGATCGGAGTCCATGAACGGACCGCCGGTCGCCACACCGGCGTTGGCGACCACGATGTCGACCTTCCCGAACCGCGCCTTCACCTCCTGCGCGACCCGGCTCATCGTCTCGTGGTCGGTGACGTCGGCGTACCAGTAGGCGCTGTCGCTGTGCAGCCGCTCGGAGACCTCCTTGAGCGCCTCCTCCTCCAGACCGACCAGCGCCACCTTCGCGCCGCGCGCGGAGAGCTTGCGCGCCAGCTGCTCACCGACGCCGCGCGCCGCTCCGGTGACGACCGCCACCTGGCCTTCGAGGCTGACCCTGCTCATGCGCCCTCCTTGATCTGCTCCGGGGTGGAACCGTGCGCGTCCTCGGGATCGGTGCCCGTGACGGTGACATACGTGGTGACGAGTTCCCGGATCCTGCCGGTCACCAGGTCGGGGGCCTCGATCGGGGTCATGTGGCCGATGCCGGGCAGCTCGGTGAGGCCGACGCAGTGCGGCAGCGCGGCGACCAGCGCACGGGCGTGCACGGGGGGCGTGAGCCGGTCGGACACGCCGTGCACGATCGCGGTGGGCGCATGCAACTCCCGTACGCCGTGGTCGAGATCGAGTGCCTCGAGCGCCCGCGCCCAGGCATGGCGCACCGAGCGCGGACAGGCGTGCACGATCCGCGCGCACGCCTCCACCATGTGCGGGGCGGAACCGGCACCCATGGTGGCGTACTTGAGGATGCTCTTCGCGACCGGCGTGACAGGGCCGAGCGGGGCGCGCGAGCCGAGAATGCGCCCGGTGAGCCAGGTGCGCACGCGCCCGGCGCCGAGCGGCACCACGCGCGCCTGAGCGACCAGCCGCGAACTGCCCGTGCTGCACAGCAGGACAGCGGCGGCGTGATCACGGAAGCGGGGGCGCGTCGCCGCGGCCATGACGGTCATCCCGCCCATGGAGTGGCCGACGATCAGCGCCTTCTCCCCGGGTGCGAGCGTCTGCGCGAGCACCGCTTCGAGGTCGTCCGCCAGCGCGTGGGTGGTGCACGCGGGGCTCGCGGGGCTGCGCCCATGCCCCCGCTGGTCGTACGCGATCACACGGTGGTCGGTCGCCAGCTCCCGTATCTGCGCCGCCCAGAACGCGGTCGAGCAGGTCCAGCCGTGGGCGAGGACGACGGGGGGCGCCTTCTCGGGACCGTGCACCTCGACGTGCAGCCGCGCGCCGTCGGCGGAAACGACGGTGAGCTCCCGGGAGGGGGTGGGCGGGGCGTACGGTCCGGAGGTCACGGAAGCCGCGGGGGCGGGCCGGCTCATGCGGCACCCTCGCTCCGCGCGGCGGCGGCCACCGTCTTCTGCTGTACGGCCGCACCGGCAGGCTTGCTGCCGGGCTTGCGGATGACCTCGTACTCCCCCAGGTCGACCCGCCGGGTCGCGCGCCGGAACTCCGCCGTCGTACCGGGCCAGATGGTGGTGTTGCGGCCGCTCGCGTCGAGGTACCAGCTGGTGCAGCCGCCGGTGTTCCACACGGTGCGCTTCATGCGCTCCTGGACCTTCCGGTTCCAGTCCTCGACGGCCGCGGGCCGGGCATCGAGGGCCGTGCGGCCGCCGAGGACGTCCAATTGCCGCAGATAGTCGGCCATGTAGTTCAGCTGGGACTCGATCATGAGGATCATCGAGGAGTTCCCGAGACCGGTGTTGGGCCCGATGATCGTCATCCAGTTGGGGAACCCGGCGGCCGCGGCGCCGCGCAGCGCCTGCATGCCGTTCTTCCAGGACTCGGCGAGGGTGACGCCCTCCGCGCCGACCACCCGCTCGGCGATCGGCATGTCCGTGACGTGGAAGCCCGTACCGAAGACGATCGCGTCGACCTCGGCCTCGGTGCCGTCGGCGGCGACGACGGTCGACCCGCGGATCTCGCTGAGCCCACTGGCGACGACGTCCACGTTCGGCCTGGCCAGCGCCGGGTAGTACTCGCTGGACAGCAGGATCCGCTTGCAGCCGATGCGGTAGTCGGGAGTGAGCTTGGCGCGCAGGGCCGGGTCCTTGACGGCGCGGGCCATGTTGCGCTTGGCGAGCCGCTCGACCAGGCCGAGTTCGTCGGGATGCTTGGTGAACGCCTGGACCTGCAGCTCCCGGATGCCCCACAGCAGGCCGCGCCTGAGCTGGGTGGTGAAGGGCAGGGCCCGGTGCAGTCGGCGCTCGGCGCCGCTGATGGCGCGGTCGATGCGGGGCATCACCCAGGGCGGGGTCCGCTGGAAGAGGGTGAGCCGGCCGACCTGCGGCTGGATCGCGGGCACGATCTGAATGGCGGAGGCACCGGTGCCGACCATCGCGACGCGCTTGCCGCGCAGGTCGTAGTCGTGGTCCCAGCGGGCGGAGTGGAAGACCTTGCCCGGGAAGGACGCGAGGCCCGGGATCTCGGGGACCTTCGGGTCGGACAGCGGCCCGGTGGCGGAGACGACGACGTCGGCGGTGAGCGTGCCCCGTACGGTCTCGATCTCCCACCACAGCTTCTCGGTGTCCCACCGCATCAGCTTGACCTCGGAGTCGAAGCGGATGTGCGGGCGCAGCCCGAAGACGTCGGTGACGTGCTCCAGGTAGGCGCGGATGTGCTGCTGCCCGGAGAAGGTGCGCGGCCAGTCGGGGTTGGGCGCGAAGGAGAAGGAGTAGAGGTGGGAGGGCACGTCACAGGCGCACCCGGGGTAACTGTTGTCCCGCCAGGTCCCGCCGACGCTGTCCGCCCGCTCCAGGACGACGAAGTCGGTGATCCCTTCGCGGCGCAGCCGCACGGCGGCCCCCAGCCCGCCGAACCCGGACCCGATCACCGCCACCCGTACATGCTCGTGCTCGGCCATCGACGAAGCCTCCACGCGTCACCTAGGAACCCAGGAACTCTGCCAGTGAACACTGGCGCAATGGGACTGTAGAGCAGCTCCGTACTCGGCGGTAGGGGTCGGGAAAGGAAAGTTACCGGCGGTACAACATAGGCTGCGGGCGTGGCAGAGGACGCAGAACACCCGGAGGTACGACCCCAGGCGCGGCGCGAGTACCGCATGGAGGAGCTGGCGCGGCTGGCCGGCATCACCGTGCGCACCCTGCGCTTCTACCGCGAGCGCAAGCTGATCCCCCCGCCCCGCCGCGAGGGCCGTATCGCCTGGTACGACGACCACCACCTGGCTCGTCTGCGCACCATCGCCGCCCTGCTGGAGCGCGGCCACACGCTGAACGGCATCGCCGAACTCGCCGAAGCCCTCGACCAGGGCCGAGGCGTCGCCGACCTCCTCGGCGTCGGCACCCCCACCGAGGAGGAGCCGGTCCGCCTCACCCCGGAGGAACTCGCCGCCCGCTTCGAGGGCGAGGTCACCCCCGAGAACCTCGCCGCCGCCATGGAACTGGGCTACCTCGGCACCGACGGCGACGAGATCGTCCACATCAGCCGCCGCCTGCTGGACGTCTCCTCCGCCCTGGTCCGCGAGGGCATCCCGCTCGCCGAGGTCCTCACCGCCGGCGCCCGGGTCCGCGAACACGCCGACGCCCTGGCCGAACTCTTCACCGACCTGATCCTCCGCCACGGCCCCGAGGAGGACCTCCACCGCCTGCGCCCCCTGGCCCGCAGCGTGGTGGAGGCGGAGCTGTCCCTGGCGCTGGACCGGCGGATCAACAAGGAGACGGGCGCGCAGGACACCTGAACGCGCCCCTGCTGAACGCCCCCTGCGTATGGCCGGCGGTCGCGTGTCAGAGGTCGTAGACGACGGTCACCGGGGCGTGGTCCGACCAGCGCTCGGCATGCGTGGCCGCGCGCTCGACGAAGCCCTTCACCGCCTTGCCGGCGAGACCGGGCGTGGCCACGTGGTGGTCGATGCGCCATCCGGAGTCGTTGTCGAAGGCCCGGCCCCGGTACGACCACCAGGTGTACGGCCCCTCGACGTCAGGGTGCAGGGCGCGTACGACGTCGACGTACCCGCCGTCCTCGGCGGCGAACACCCGCCCGAGCCATTCCCGCTCCTCCGGAAGGAAGCCGGAGTTCTTGGTGTTGGCGCGCCAGTTCTTGAGGTCGGCCTGCTGGTGGGCGATGTTCCAGTCACCGCAGACGACCACTTCGCGCCCGTCGGCGGCGGCCCTTTCGCGCAGCGCCTTGAGATGGGCGAGGAACTCGCCCATGAAGCGGACCTTCTCGTCCTGGCGCTCGGTGCCGACCTCACCGGAGGGCAGATAGAGGGAGGCGACCGTGACGCCGGGCAGATCCGCCTCGACATAGCGCCCGCTGCCGTCGAACTCGGCCGAGCCGAAGCCGACCCGGACGCGGTCGGGCTCGCGCCGCGTGTAGAGGGAGACGCCCGCACGGCCCTTGGCGGCGGCCGGGGCGTGCACGACGTGCCAGCCGTCGGGCTGCCGCACCTCCTCGGGCAGCTGGTGCGGCTCGGCGCGCACCTCCTGCAGGCAGACGACGTCCGCGTCAGTCCGCGCGAGCCACTCCACGAAGCCCTTCTTGGCGGCGGCTCGCAGCCCGTTCACGTTCACCGAGGTCACAGTCAGCACCAGGGCACGATACCGGCACACTGGTCCGAGTGCCCGGAAAAGGCCGAAGCCCCCCTACTGCATAGAAGTACGATACCCAGCATGAATATACGTCGTGTTCGTTTCGACCACCCCGACGCCGTCAAGCTCAACGACGAGGTCCAGGCCGAGTACCACCTTCGCTACGGCGACGGCGGCGACGCCACGCTCCTCGATCCCGCCGACTTCGACCCGCCCCGGGGTGTGTACCTGATCGCCTACGACGAGCACGACCGTCCCGTCGCGACCGGCGGCTGGCGCAGCCAGGACCGCAACGACGAGGGCAACGAGGACGGCGACGCCGAGCTGAAGCGCATGTTCGTGATCACTCAGATGCGCGGCCGGGGCCTGGCCCGCCGCATGCTCGCGGCACTGGAGGAGAACGCCCGGATGGCCGGCCGCGTCCGCATGGTCCTGGAGACGGGCACCAAGCAGCCGGAGGCCATCGCCCTGTACACCTCCAGCGGCTACGAGCCGTGCGCCAAGTTCGGCTACTACCGCCACTACGAGGACAGCCGCTGCTTCGCGAAGCAGCTGTGAACACGATGGAGCCCCGGTCGGCTTCCGCCGACCGGGGCTCCATGCTGCGTGGACCTGAGGGGATTTGAACCCCTGGCCCCCTCGATGCGAACGAGGTGCGCTACCGGACTGCGCCACAGGCCCTTGCAACGAGTGAAACTTTAGCATCCCGATCGGGGTGCTTGGAAATCCGTTCCCTGACTGGTCAGCGCGCCTTCCGGAAGTGTGGCGGGCGTCACTCGTTGGCCGCGCGGGGCCGGTCGCCGTCCTCGTACTGATCGAAGAGAGGGGTGCGCCCGCCGCGCTCGCGCGACCGGCGCGCGGAGGCCACACGGCGAGCGTCGCCACGGCCGTCCGCCGGCTTCTCCCCGGAAGCGGGCGCCTGTCCGTCCGCCCCGGCCTCCGCCGGGCGACCGGCCTCGTGCTCCGGCGCGACCGGGCTGGAGCGCGCCGAACTCCATGTGCCGGGCGCCCCCAGATCCACGTCGGAGGTGGCACGCGGCGCGACCGGCGCGGTCACGTACGTCGGCAGAGGCACCGGTACCGGGTCCCAGCTGTCGCCGCCAGGCCGCCGCTGCCGCTCGCGCTGCTGGTCGACCCACTCGGCGTGGTCCGTCTGCTCGACCAGGGCGCGCCGGTCCGCGGCGAGCGCGGCGAGCCCCGGGTCCGTCCCGGCCCGCGGGGCGTCCTCCGGTTCGTCCGCGCCGGGGCCCGCGTCGAGGGGCGCGCGGCGGCGCGGCTGGCGCTCCCGCTCACGCAGCCGCTGGGCGGCCACCTCGGCGCGCCGGCGGTCCATCTGGTACGCGAAGCGACGGCGCTCCTGGGAGCGCAGGTACGCGATGTACCCGCTGAGCAGCACGGCCGGCACGGCGGGCACCCACAGGAAGGCGAGCCCGCCGACGGCGGCGACGATCGCGCCCAGCGTGAAGGCGACGAAGAGAACCACAGTGGTGCGCCTGCGGCGCGCGAGAACCTTCGAGCGCCGGGCCCGCGCTGCGGCCGCCTGCGCCGAGGACGCGGGCCGCGCGGACGGCACTCGCTTCTGGGCGGGTGCCGAACCGGACTTGGGCGCCGGTGCGACGTCCTGTTCGCGCGCCGGTTCCACCCTGCCGGACGGCTCGGGTTCGGCGTCGGCGTGCACCTGACGGCGGGTCGGAGGCATGGCGAAGGCCCGGACGTCCACCGAATCGGTGACGGCGTCCGGGGCGCCGGCGTCCGGCTCCCCCTCCTCGGCGGAGCGTGCCCGCAGGTCCTTGGCGTACCGGCGCTCCATTCCCGCCCGTCCGGACAGCAGCCGGATGGCGGTGCTGAAGCGTTCCGTCGGACGGGCCTCGTTCAGCTCGTCCTGCCTACGGAGCCACATCGGCACCAAGTAGGCGGCCCAGGCCCCGACAATGACTGCGTAGATGAGGCCGCTGCTGCTCACGTCTCACACCGTAGAGGGGTTTGCGTGAGGCCATCCGCCAATTGGGCCGGTGTGTCGCACGATCTGGCTGATATTTCTAGCTTTTTTTGCGACCGATGCGATCAGCGGACCGCCTCAGGCGTGAATTCAATACCCCTGAGACGGTCAACAAACGATCAATTTCGAACACATATTCAATTTCCCGTGCTCTGGGGTTTCTGCGGCAGCTGCTGGGAGCGTGCCCGCCGCCACCGCGCCAGCAAACCGTCGGGCACCTCTTCCGCGGTGAGCGCGAACACCAGATGGTCGCGCCAGGCCCCGTCGATGTGCAGATAGCGCGGCCGGAGCCCCTCCTCGCGGAATCCCAGTTTCTCCACGACCCGGCGGCTGGGCCGGTTCTCCGGCCGAATGCACACCTCGATGCGGTGCAGTCCGACGGTGCGGAAACAGTGGTCCACCACCAGCGCGACGGCCGTCGGCATCACCCCGCGCCCGGCCACCGACTCGTCCACCCAGTAACCGACGTGCCCCGAGCACATCGATCCCCAGGTGATCCCGGCGACCGTCAGCTGGCCGACGAGCCGCCCCTGGTACTCGATGACGAACGGCAGCATCCGGCCGGCGTTGGCCTCGGACCGCAGGTGCCGGACCATCTGGCGGTAGGTCGGCCGGTGCGCGATCGGCCCGCTCGGCGTGGGCGGCGGAATGGTCGCCTCCCAGGGGCGCAGCCAGTCCCGGTTGCGCCGGTTCACCTCGCGCCAGGCCCGCTGGTCGCGCAGCCTTATCGGCCGGAGGACGACATCGCCGTCCGCCAGCACGACGGGCCAGGAAGGGCTGTTCAGCTCGCACCCCCGCTGCCGGGTCTGGGGTGGTCGCCGCCGCGGATCTGCTCGACGGCATGGATCAGCAGGGGCTCCAGCACGGCGAGGCCGTCCCGTACCCCGCCCGTGGAGCCCGGCAGGTTGACGATCAGGGTCCGCCCCGCCACACCGGCCAGGCCCCGGGAGAGCGCCGCCGCGGGAACCTTCTCCCGCCCGTACGCCCGGATGGCCTCGGCGATGCCCGGCACCTCCTGGTCGATCACCGCGCGGGTCGCCTCGGGCGTGCGGTCGGTGGGCGAGATCCCGGTGCCGCCGGTGGTGACGATCGCGTCGTAGCCGGCGTCGACTCCCGAGCGCAGGGCCGCTTCCACGGGGTCCCCGTCCGGGACCACCCGGGGGCCGTCGACGTGGAACCCGAAGCTCTTCAGGCCGTCGGCGACCAACGGGCCGCCCTTGTCCTCGTAGACACCCGCGGCGGCCCTGTTGGAGGCGGTGACCACCAGAGCGCGATAGGTCATGCCCGGCTCCAGTCGCCCGACTTGCCGCCCGTCTTCTCCTCCACCCGCACGTCCGTGATGACCGCTCCCTTGTCGACCGCCTTGACCATGTCGATCACGGTGAGCGCGGCGACCGTCACGGCGGTGAGGGCCTCCATCTCGACGCCCGTACGGTCCGTGGTCCGCACGGTGGCCTGGATCTCCACGGCGTCGTCCGCGACCGACAGATCCAGTTTCACACCCGACACCGACAACGGGTGACACAGCGGGATCAGATCCGGTGTGCGCTTGGCGCCCATGATCCCGGCGATCCGTGCCGTCGCGAGGGCATCCCCCTTGGGCACCCCCTCGCCGCGCAGCAGCTCGACCACGCGGGCCGAGACGAGGACACGGCCGCTGGCGCGGGCGGTGCGCGCGGTCACGTCCTTCCCGGACACGTCGACCATCCGGGCCGCGCCCGCCTCGTCGATGTGCGTCAGTCGGTCCTGCGCAGGGGGTCCGGGGGTCTCCCCCCGGAAAGACTCAGCCATGGTGTGTGCCGCTCCCGGTCCGGGCCCGGCGCAGTGCGGTGCGCGGGCCTGTTGTGCGCGACACGGTACCCCCAACCAGCGGGTCTCAGCCGAGCAGGACCACCTCCACCTCGGCGCCGGGCTCGACGGACTCCACGTCCTCGGGGACGACGATCAGCGCGTCGGCCTGGGCCAGCGCCGCGATCAGGTGCGAGCCGGCGCCGCCCACGGGGGTCACCTCGCCGTCTCCGTGGGCACCGCGCAGGAACTGCCGGCGCCCCTTGGGCGAGCGCAGCGCCTTGTCGGCCCTCAAGATGGCCCGGACACGAGGCCGGTGCAGGTCCGTGAGCCCCATCAGGGCGCGGATGGCCGGACGGACGAACAGCTCGAAGGAGACGTACGACGACACCGGGTTGCCCGGCAGGGCCAGCAGCGGCGTGTGGTCGGGGCCGATGGAACCGAAGCCCTGGGGTTTGCCGGGCTGCATGGCGAGCTTGCGGAACTCCACGCCGCTGCCCGCCTCGTCCGCGTCGCCGGCGTACGACAGCGCCTCCTTGACGACGTCGTACGCCCCCACGCTCACCCCGCCCGTGGTCACCAGCAGATCGGCGCGGACGAGCTGGTCCTCGATGGTGGAGCGGAGCGTCTCGGCGTCGTCGGCGACGGCCCCGACCCGGTAGGCGATGGCGCCGGCGTCCCGCGCGGCGGCGGTGAGGGCGAAGCTGTTGGAGTCGTAGATCTGCCCGCGGGCCAGTTCCTCGCCGGGCTGGACGAGTTCGCTGCCGGTGGACAGGACGACCACGCGCGGGCGCGGGCGCACGCGGACCGTGCCGCGGCCGATCGCGGCGAGCAGCGCGATCTGCGGCGGGCCGAGGATCGTCCCGGCCTCGAGGGCGCGGTCGCCGGCCTTCACGTCGCTGCCCTGGGCGCGCACGTGCGCGCGTGCCTCGACGGGACGGTGCACCCGCACCTGCCCCTGCGCGCCCTCGGGGGCCAGGCTGCGCGCCCGCATCCCGCTCACGGGGCCCTCGCCGAGTCCGCCGTCGGTCCACTCCACCGGGACGACGGCCTCGGCACCGGGCGGCAGCGGGGCGCCGGTCATGATGCGGGCGGCCTGGCCGGGGCCGACCCGGACCGGATCGGCCGCGCCCGCCGCGACGTCGCCGACGATCTCCAGGGCGGCCGGGAACTCCGCACTGGCGCCCGCCACGTCCGAGACCCGCACCGCGTACCCGTCCATGGAGCTGTTGTCGAACGGCGGCAGGGACACCGGCACCGTGACGTCGTCGACCAGGACACAGCCCTGGGCGTCGAGCAGTTGCAGCTCGATGGGTTCGAGGGGGCGGACGGTCGAGAGGATGTCCTCCAGGTGCTCGTCCACCGACCACAGGTCGTCCGGGCCGGCGGGGCGGGTCGCGGCGCTGCTCAAGATTGCTGCATCTCCTCGGCTACGTAACTGCGAAGCCAGGTCCGGAAGTCCGGGCCCAGGTCTTCACGTTCGCACGCGAGTCTGACAATGGCACGCAGATAGTCGCCACGGTCGCCGGTGTCATAGCGGCGGCCCTGGAAGACGACGCCGTGCACCGGCCCGCCGACCTTCTCGTCCGCCGCGAGCTGCTGGAGGGCGTCGGTGAGCTGGATCTCACCGCCGCGACCCGGCTCGGTCTTGCGCAGTATGTCGAAGATGTGCGGGTCGAGGACGTAACGGCCGATGATCGCGTAGCTGGAGGGGGCGTCCGCCGGGTCCGGCTTCTCGACCAGCCCGGTCACCCGGACGACGTCGCTGTCGGCGGTCGCCTCCACGGCCGCGCAGCCGTAGAGGTGGATCTGCTCGGGCGCGACCTCCATGAGGGCGATCACGCTGCCGCCGTGCTGCTCCTGGATCTCGATCATGCGCTGCAGGAGCGGGTCGCGCGGGTCGATCAGGTCGTCACCGAGGAGCACGGCGAAGGGCTCGTGGCCGACGTGCGGGGCGGCGCACAGCACGGCGTGGCCGAGACCCCTGGGGTCGCCCTGGCGCACGTAGTGCATGGTCGCCAGGTCGCTGGACTCCTGCACCTTCGCGAGCCGTTCGGCGTCACCCTTCTTGTCGAGCGCCGATTCCAGCTCGTAGTTGCGGTCGAAGTGGTCCTCGAGGGGACGCTTGTTACGCCCGGTGACCATGAGGACGTCGTCCAGCCCTGCCGCGACGGCCTCCTCGACCACGTACTGGATCGCGGGCTTGTCGACGACCGGCAGCATCTCCTTGGGAGTGGCTTTGGTGGCCGGCAGGAACCGGGTGCCGAGGCCTGCCGCGGGGATGACAGCCTTGCTGATCCTGGGGTGCGACTGAGTCATGCCCGCAACCTTATCCGGTGCCTTTGTGCGGAAACTGTGGCTCCGGTTGATTGACCCTTTATGACTGCATTCAAGAAAGGGCGCGAGAACGACCAGTGGAACACGAAGGACGCAGGGGCGAGCCTGACAAGCGAATGTTGCGCCGGGAGTTCCTCTCGGTGAGGAACAGGTTGACGGACGATGACGTCGCCGAGACGGGCCGCGCACTGGCGGAGCGCGCCCTGGAGCTGCCCGAGCTGGCGCACGCACGCACGGTGGCGGCGTACGTCTCCGTGGGGAGCGAGCCCGGCACGCCTGCGCTGCTGGACGCGCTGCGCGCGCGGGGCGTGCGGGTGCTGCTCCCCGCGCTCCTGCCCGACAACGACCTGGACTGGGGCGAATACGCCGGCCGGGGCTCCCTCGCCCGGGTCCAACACAGCGGGAAAATGGCGCTTTTCGAGCCATCCGGGGCGCGTCTCGGTCCGGACGCCGTGACGGCCGCGGACGTCGTGCTGCTGCCCGGTCTCGCGGTCGACGCGCGCGGGATGCGCCTCGGGCGCGGCGGAGGGTCGTACGACCGCGTACTGGCCCGCCTGGAGCGCGCGGGCGCGTGCCCCCGGCTCGTGGTGCTGCTGTACGACACGGAGGTCGTCGCGCGCGTCCCGGCGGAGGCGCACGACAAGCCCGTGCACGCCGTGGTGACGCCCTCCGGCGTGCGCCGCTTCCCGGACGCCTGACCCGGCGCCCCCGCTGCCCGTACGACGAAACGGCCCTCCACGCGCGCGTGGAGGGCCGTTTTCC
Organism: Streptomyces puniciscabiei; assembly: GCF_006715785.1. Lineage (NCBI taxonomy): Bacteria > Bacillati > Actinomycetota > Actinomycetes > Kitasatosporales > Streptomycetaceae > Streptomyces > Streptomyces puniciscabiei. Next base: position 3,797,658 of record NZ_VFNX01000001.1, on the reverse strand, counting down.
GTGCGTCAGCCGGCCGGTCAGGGCTTGAGGACGAGCGTGTCGCTCGTGCTCTTGCCGACCGCCTGGTCCGAGAACGACCAGGGCAGCAGTTCGCCCTTCGCCCACAGACTCGTCTGGTCCGTGTAGTGCGCGCTGAAGGCGTGCCCGGAGGCGCCGGTCAGATTGATCCACCTCGACTTGTCGAAGTCGGCGAGGTTGACGACCATCCGCATGGACGGCACCCAGACGACGCCGTAGCCGCCGGCGGCGTTCCAGCCGGTCGCGTTCACCGTGGCCTCACCACCGCTGAGCTTCCAGGGGCCGCGGTTGAGGATGTACTGCAGCGCCTTGGGGCCGTCGGTGCCGAGTGTCTGGTTCTTCAGGAACAGGCGGTGCAGCCGGCCCCAGCTCCAGGTGTCGATGTCCTTGCCGAGCTTGGCGGTCAGCTCCCAGCGGGCGTCGATCATGGCCCGGGCGAAGAGCTGGTCCATGTTGGTGGCCGCGGGCCGGGTGCCCGACCTGGGCGTCTTCCACCAGTCGCTGTCCGGCTTGTCCATCAGCTCGCGCACGACCTCGAACCAGCGGTCGCCGCCGTCCGGCTGCGCCTGGTCGGCGTCGCGCTGGCCGCACTCGCGCACCTTGGCGTCGTCGTCGACCGGGCCGGTGCTGTCGATCTTGTCGACCCACAGGCACTGCCCCTGGACGCGCAACTCCTTGGGCAGCTTGTTGCCGAAGGCGAGCTTGAGGATGTTGCGCCAGACCGCGTTGAAGTAGGCGGCCGCCGCGGAGTCGGACTCCTGGGTGTAGTCCCAGCCCTCCAGCAGCTTCTGTGCGTCGCGGACGTTCTTGTCGTCGAGGTTGATCTTCAGCAGCCTGGGCACCAGGAGCTTGGCGATCTCGCTGCTGTTGTCCAGCTGCATCTGCCGCATGTCCTCGGTCGAGATCTTGCCGCCGTCCTTGATCTTGGACTCGATCAGGTCGGTGATGCGCTGGCTGCGGGTGCCGTAGCCCCAGTCGGTGGTGAGGGTGTACGGGTACTTGTCCTTGTCGACCACGGCCTGGTTGGCGGTGACGATGTAGCCGCGCTTGGGGTTGTACTCGTAGGGCAGCTCGTCCTGCTTGATGAAGCCGGTCCAGCGGTACTTCGAGTCCCATCCCGGAGCCGGGATCGAGCCGTCGTCGACGGAGGAGCGCGTGGGGATCCTGCCGGGCAGCGTGTAGCCGATGTGGTTGTCGGTGTCCGCGTAGACGAGGTTCTGCGAGGGCACGTCGAACAGGGCGGCCGCCGCGCGGAAGTCGCTCCAGTTCGCCGCCTTGTCGAGGGCGAACACGGCGTCCATGGAGGTGCCCGGGTCGAGCGCGGTCCACCTCAGGGCGATGCCGTAGCCGTCGCCGCGGTCGGGGGCGGCGGTGTTGACGGTGGCCCGCTTGCCGACCTGGACGAGTTCGTCGTCGCGGTCGGACAGCAGCGGCATCCCGTCCTGGGTCTGGCGCACGACGATCGACTTGGACGCGCCGCCGGCGACCTTGATGGTCTCCTCGCGGGTCCTGAAGGGCCGGACCTTGCCGTTGTACAGGTAGCCGTTCGCGGTCACCTTCTCCAGGTACAGGTCGGTGACGTCGACCCCGGAGTTGGTCATGCCCCAGGCGATGTTCGCGTTGTGCCCGATGATCACACCGGGCATGCCCGCAAAGGTGTAGCCGGTCACGTCGTACTGGCACTTGCTGGACACGGTGCGGCAGTGCAGGCCCATCTGGTACCAGACGCCCGGCAGGGACGGCGACAGGTGCGGGTCGTTGGCCAGCAGCGGCTTTCCGGTGATGGTGTACTTCCCGGCGACCACCCACGAGTTGGAGCCGATGCCCTGGCCGTTCACTCCGACGGCGGTCGGGACGTCGTCCAGAACGTGGTGGAGGCCCGCCAGCTGGCTTGTGAGCGACGATCCGGTCGTGGCCGAGGCGGAGGAGCCGGTCGTGCCCGTGGAGCCCGCAGAGGCGCCTGTGGCGCCGCCGGCCGTGCCCGTCGTGCCCGTCGTGCCGGTGCTCTGCGAGGCCGTGCCGGCGCCGCCCTGCTCGAAGGACTTGGTCAGCGCGTTGTACTGACCCTCCTGCACGATCGGCTTGTTGCGGCTGTACGGGTACTCCGGGTACAGGTCCTGGATCTGCTGCGGGCCGAGCCGGCTGGTCATCAGGGCGCGGTCGATCTCGTCCTGCATGTTGCCGCGCAGGTCCCAGGCCATCGCCTTGAGCCAGGAGACCGAGTCGACCGGGGTCCACTGCTGCGGCTTGTAGTCGTTGGTGAGGCCCAGGGCGGCGTACTCCAGGGAGATGTCCTTGCCGTCCTTGCCCTGGAGGTAGGCGTTGACGCCCTTGGCGTACGCCTGGAGGTAGGTCTTCGTGGCGGCCGACAGCTTGGTGTCGTACTCCTGCCTGGCGATCCGGTCCCAGCCGAGCGTGCGCAGGAACTCGTCGTTCTTGACCTGGCTCTTGCCGAACATCTCGGACAGGCGGCCGGAGGTCATGTGCCGGCGCACGTCCATCTCCCAGAACCGGTCCTGCGCCTGGACGTAGCCCTGCGCCATGAACAGGTCCTCGTCGGAGGACGCGTAGATCTGCGGGATGCCGTTGCCGTCCCGTTTGACGTCGACCGGCCCCGACAGGCCCTGGAGCGTGATCGTGCCCTTGGTCTGCGGGAAGGAGGCGCGGACGGTGCTGATCGACCAGTACGCCCCGTAGGCGATGCCGCCGATGACGGCCAGGACCAGCACCAGCACGATCAGCCGGGCTTTGCGCCCCTTCTTCCTGCCGGACTTGGCGGGCGCGGCACCGGTGGTGGCGGCGGCACCCGTTGTGGCGGTGGTGTTGGGGGGCATCGCTGTCCTTGCTGTCCTAACGCGAGCGGCAGGTCGGGCTGTGACTTTGAATGAGCGCTGGAGCAACCATAGGCGCAGGGCCCTGTCCCGCTTGACGCGGAGTCGGGAACAAGCGCGCACGGGCGTTCGATCTTGCCTCGGCGAGCGTCAAGAAAGCGTCAAGAGTTAGGTAAGGTAACGAAGTAACCGGAGATCTCAGGGGAGGAAACGCCGCTGACCGTCCACCATCTCAACCAGCTCCTGCTCGTCTGCTCGCTGGTCCTGCTCGTCGCCGTCGCGGCCGTGCGGATCTCCTCCCGCAGCGGGCTCCCCAGCCTGCTCGTCTACCTGGGGATCGGCATCCTCATGGGCCAGGACGGCATCGGGCACATCCACTTCAACAGCGCCGCGCTGACCCAGGTCATGGGCTACGCCGCGCTGGTCGTGATCCTCGCCGAGGGCGGTCTCGGCACGAAGTGGAAGGAGATCAGGCCGGTCCTGTCGTCCGCGTCGGTCCTGGCGACCCTCGGCGTGGCCGTGAGCGTGGGCGTCACGGCGACAGGTGCGCACTACCTGGTCGGGCTGGAGTGGCGGCAGGCGCTCATCATCGGCGCGGTGGTGTCGTCGACGGACGCGGCGGCGGTCTTCTCGGTGCTGCGCAGAGTTCCCCTCCCCGCGCGCGTGACGGGCACGCTGGAGGCGGAGTCCGGCTTCAACGACGCCCCGGTGGTCATCCTGGTCGTCGCCTTCTGCACGGCCGGACCGGTCGAGCACTGGTACGTCCTGCTGGGCGAGATAGCCCTGGAGCTGGCCATCGGCGCGGCCATAGGGCTCGCGGTGGGCTGGTTCGGCTCGTGGGGGCTCAAGCACGTGGCCCTGCCCGCCTCCGGCCTCTACCCGATCGCGGTCATGGCGATCGCCGTGACCGCGTACGCCGCCGGCGCGCTGGGCCACGGCAGCGGCTTCCTGGCCGTCTATCTGGCCTCGATGATGCTCGGCAACGCCAAACTCCCGCACTGGCCGGCCACGCGCGGCTTCGCCGAGGGACTCGGGTGGATCGCCCAGATCGGCATGTTCGTCCTGCTCGGCCTGCTGGTCACCCCGCACGAGCTGGGCGACGACGTCTGGCCCGCCCTGGTGATCGGCCTGGTCCTGACCATGGTGGCCCGGCCGCTGAGCGTGGTGCTCAGCCTGGCGCCGTTCCGGGTGCCGTGGCAGGAGCAGAGCCTGATGTCGTGGGCGGGACTGCGCGGCGCCGTGCCCATCATCCTGGCGACCATCCCGATGGTGAACGGCGTCATCGGCAGCCGCCGCATCTTCAACATCGTCTTCGTGCTGGTCGTGGTCTACACCCTCGTGCAGGGGCCGACGCTGCCCTGGCTGGCCCGCACGCTGCGCCTGGGCGAGGCGGGCGAGGCCGCCGACCTCGGCATCGAGTCGGCGCCCCTGGAGCGGCTGCGCGGACATCTGCTGTCCGTGACGATCCCCGAGGGCTCGCGGATGCACGGCGTGGAGGTCAACGAGCTGCGCCTGCCGCCCGGTGCTGCCGTCACCTTGGTCGTCCGCGATGAAAAATCGTTTGTTCCGCTCCCCACCACAGTGCTGCGGTGGGGCGACGAACTGCTCGTCGTCGCCACCGACCCGGTCCGCGACGCGGCGGAACGACGTCTGCGCGCCGTCGCGCACGGCGGCAAGCTGGCCGGCTGGCTGGGCCTGAACGGAGCGGGCGGCGCGCGTTAAGGGCGCGTTTCGGGCGGCTCACGCCCCATGAAATCCCAGGTTACCGGCGCGCGTGGTGCTCATTTTCACAGCCGTGCAAGCCGATGATCCCTGTACCATGAAGGCGCACCCTGATCGAACCAACTCTGCCTGACGCAGAGCTGGCGCGACCGTATGGCGGCCGTGACGCCCCCCACCCCCCAGTGGGCGCCGGTATCTACCGCAGTCCGCGCAAGAGGACAGCTCTCGGCGCCCGGGCCCGCACGGGGCCCGCGCTACCAGGCGGCAGAAAGGCACGGGCCGTGGGATCCACGGTCAGCACCATCGAACCGGAGAAGGTCTCCGAACCGGAGCAGACCTCGCCGGCCTCGCCCCGCCCGGGGTACGGACAGCTGCTGCGCACCCGCGGCGCCTGGACCTTCCTGCTCCCCGGCTTCGCGGCGCGCCAGCCGTTCGCGATGCTCACCATCTCCATCGTGCTGCTCGTCCAGCACACCACCGGCTCGTACGGCGCCGCGGGTGCCGCCGCGGCCGCCACCGGCGTCTCCATGGCGCTGTTCGCGCCGTACAGCGGACGCCTCGCCGACCGCTACGGCCAGCGCGCCGTGCTGGTCCCCGGCGTGGTGGTGCACACGCTGTCCGGTCTGTCGCTGACCGCGCTCGCACTGGCGCACGCCCCCCTGTGGGCGCTGTTCCTGGCGGCCGTACCGACCGGCGCCTCGGTGCCGCAGGTCGGCCCCATGGTGCGTGCACGCTGGGGCGTGAAGCTGCAGGGTTCGCCCCTGATGGCCACCGCCGCGGCGTTCGAGTCGGTCACGGACGAGCTGACCTTCGTCTTCGGCCCGCTGCTGGCGACCGCGCTGTGCACCGCGGTGACCCCGGCGGCAGGCCTGGTCACCGAGGGCGCGCTGACCCTCGTCGGCGGTCTGCTGTTCGCCGCGCAGAAGGGCACACAGCCGCCGGTGACCGGGGAGAGCGGGCACGCGCGCGTGAAGCACGCCTCCGCGCTCCGCGTGCCGGGCGTGCGGGTGCTGGTCGTGACCTTCCTGGGCATCGGGTCCGTCTTCGGCGGCATGCAGGTGGCGCTGGCGGCGTTCACCGAGTCGATCGGCCAGCCCGGCCTGAACGGCGTCCTGTACGGCGTCTTCGCCGCCGGCAACATGCTGTCCGGCATCGTCTGTGGCGCGATCGCCTGGAAGACCGCCCCGCAGCACCGCCTGGTCGTCGGCTACACGGCGCTCGCGATCGTCGCGTCCGCCCTGTGGACGGCGCACTCGGTCCTGCTGCTGGCCGGGCTCGGCCTGCTGGTCGGCATGTGCATCGCGCCCGCGCTGATCACCGGGTACACGCTGGTCGAGGGCCTGGTCCCGGCCGGCGCCCGCACGGAGGCCTTCACCTGGCTGACCGGTGCGGTCGCGCTCGGGCAGGCGGCCGCCGTCACGGTCGCCGGACAGCTGGAGGACCGGCTGTGGGACGGCGCCGGATTCCTGGTGCCGATGGCCGGCACGGTGCTCGCGCTGGCGACCCTGCTGGCGCTGCGGTCCCGGCTGGTCGCGCGGGGGCAGAACCGCACCGTCGCACGTGGCGTCGGTCACCGCGTGCCGGTGGCGGTGGACTGATCCCCCGGAATACGTCACTATGGTTCGTCGTTAGCACTCATTGAGTGAGAGTGCCAGGAGGAACACAGTGCCGACCTACCAGTACCAGTGCACCGAGTGCGGCGAGGGCCTCGAGGCGGTGCAGAAGTTCACCGACGACGCCCTGACGGAGTGCCCCAACTGCAAGGGCCGCCTGAAGAAGGTGTTCTCCGCGGTCGGCATCGTCTTCAAGGGCTCGGGCTTCTACCGCAACGATTCCCGCGGTTCCACGTCGAGCAGCAGCCCGGCGTCGAAGTCGTCGAGCACGTCGTCGTCCGGCTCGTCCTCGTCCGACTCGAAGCCGGCCTCGTCGTCCTCCTCCTCGAGCTCCGCCAGCAGCTCCGCGGCCTGACCTCTGCCTCCCCGGACCCTGCCGTCGTACGACGGCGGGGTCCTCGGTGCTCTCCGGCACCGCTCCCCCACGGTTTCACGGCCCGCTAGTGTGCTGGTCATGGCGAACGCAGAGATCGGCGTAATAGGCGGTTCGGGCTTCTACTCGTTCCTCGACGACGTGACCGAGGTCCAGGTCGACACCCCTTACGGGCCGCCCAGCGACTCCCTCTTCCTCGGCGAGGTCGCCGGCCGGCGGGTCGCCTTCCTGCCCCGGCACGGCCGCGGCCACCACCTGCCGCCGCACCGCATCAACTACCGCGCCAATCTGTGGGCGCTGCGCTCGGTCGGCGTCCGGCAGGTCCTCGGCCCGTGCGCGGTGGGCGGCCTGCAGCCCGAGTACGGCCCCGGCACCCTGCTCGTGCCGGACCAGTTCGTGGACCGTACGAAGTCCCGGGCACAGTCGTACTTCGACGGGTTGCCGCTGCCCGACGGCACCGTGCCGAACGTCGTGCACGTCTCCATGGCCGACCCCTACTGCCCCACCGGACGGGCTGCCGCGCTGAAGGCCGCCCGGGGGCGGGACTGGGAGCCGGTGGACGGCGGCACGCTGGTCGTGGTCGAGGGACCGCGCTTCTCGACGCGTGCCGAATCGTTGTGGCACCGGGCCCAGGGCTGGTCGGTCGTGGGCATGACCGGTCACCCGGAAGCGGCGCTCGCCCGGGAACTTCAGCTGTGCTACACGTCGCTGACCCTGGTCACCGACCTCGATGCCGGTGCCGAGACCGGTGAGGGCGTCTCGCACGAGGAGGTGCTGCGGGTGTTCGCGGCCAATGTGGACCGGCTGCGGGGCGTGCTGTTCGACGCGGTGGCGGCACTGCCGGAGACCGGGGCGCGGGACTGTCTCTGCGTGGACGCGCTCGGCGGCATGGATCCGGGCTTCGAGCTGCCGTGACACAGGCACGGGAAGTTCCGGAATTTCTCGTTCGAGTGAGCGGGTTGTCCACAAACCGTCGGTGATCCACCGGCTGCGGCGGGATTCGGCGCGAGGCCTCATCGTGGCATCGCAAGCCGAATTCCTCGTCGCAGGCGGTGATTTCCGTGCCTCTGTCCCCGTCCTTGAACCCGTCTCCCACTCCGCCCTCGCCCTCTCCTCTTTCCCCGCCGCCCGTTTCCCCGCCTCCCTTTTCCCCGCTTCCCGTCCGGCTTCCGCGTCCGCTGGGCACGGACGCCCCGGCGACCTGTGAGGTGCCGCAGTTCCCTCCGGTGCGGGTGCGCGGCGGGCGGTATCAACTGCAGCGGCTCGTACGGCACCGCAGGCGGGCCATCGCGGCCGGCCTCGCGGTGACCGCGGCCGCGCTCGTCGCCGCGGGGCCGCGCACGGGCGCCGGACCGCAACCTGCGGAGCGGGCCCGGGCGCACCCGGCCACGGTGCCCGTACGCCGGCATGCGGCCGTGGAGGTGGTGACGGCGCCCGTGCGGATCGCCGACGCGGCCACCGTCCGGCTCCTGCGGCCCGGCGACCGCGTCGACGTCATCGCCGCCGGGGACCCGGCGGCCGGAGGCGTCGCGCGGGTGCTCGCGCGCGGTGTGCGGGTGACCGAGGTGCCCGAGCCGCCGGCGGAGGCGGCCGAGAGCGGGGCGCTGGTCGTGCTGTCGGTGCCGCGTGGCACGGCGGCCAAGCTCGTCGGCGCGAGCGCGACGGCGCGCCTGGCGGTGACGCTGTGCTGATCGACGCCGTGCTGAACCGGCTCGGACGCTTTCTCCGCGGACTGCTGTCACACCGCTCGGTCGAACGGCGGGACTGGACACCATGGCCACACCGTGTCGTAGGTTGCGGAGCGTTTGGTTCCACACCCTGTGCATGCGAGGAGAGTCCCCGAGGTGAGCAAGCAGAAGGAAGCGAGCGTCTGGCAGGGCTTCAAGGCCTTCCTGATGCGCGGCAACGTCGTCGATCTGGCAGTCGCGGTGGTCATCGGCGCGGCCTTCACGAACATCGTGAACTCGGTGGTCAAGGGGGTCATCAACCCGGTGGTCGGAGCGATCGGCACGCAGAGCCTGGACAGCTACAGCTCGTGCCTGACCTCCTCCTGCACAAAAACCCACGGCATCCAGCTGATGTGGGGCTCCGTGCTCGGCGCCACGCTGAATTTCTTGATCACCGCAGCCGTCGTCTACTTCCTCATGATCCTGCCGATGTCGAAGTACCTGGCGCGCCAGGCGGCCCGCAAGGCGGCACGGGAGGGCACCAAGGAGGTCATCGAGGTGACCGAGCTGGAGGTGCTCAAGGAGATCCGCGACGCGCTGGTCGCACAGCGTGGATCGGGACACGACGAGCGCTAGCCGCGCCGCCGCGGGCGGCTCAGAGGTGGTGCGGCGGCTTCTCGTCCAGGAAGCGCTTCAGGTCGGCTGCACTGTCGCCGTCCGTGCGCTCGCCCCAGCCGCGATCGGTGTCGTCCGAGGTCTGCTGGTCCAGCGGGTCGTCGAAGACCAGCGCGGGCTTCGGGTCGCGGGAGCCGGGTGCGGGGGCGGTGCTCATGCCTCAAGGGTACGGCCCCTCTGCACGCGCCCCTGGGCGTCCGCCGCCCGCGTGGGGGCCGCTCGTGACCGCGGCCACTGTCTGCAGTGGTCTTCTTGTCCGCAGTGGTCTTCACAAGGCCTCCCGCCCGCTTTTCTGCTGTGCTGAGAGGCATGACGTCGAGTTCCGCTCCGGCGCCCACCTCCTCGGGCGCACCCCAGTCCTCCGGGCCTCTGCGACGCCTCGTCGCGCGCGGGCGCGACGAGGCGCACCGGGTCTCCTCGCCTCTGGAGCTCTTCTTCGACCTGTGCTTCGTCGTGGCGATCGCGCAGGCGGGCGTGCAACTGGTGCACGCCGTCGCCGAGGGCCACGCGGGCGACGGAATCCTCAACTACGCGATGCAGTTCTTCGCCATCTGGTGGGCCTGGATGAACTTCACCTGGTTCGCCTCGGCGTACGACAACGACGACGTGCTCTACCGGGTGGTCACCCTGGTGCAGATCGCCGGCGTCCTGGTGCTGGCCGCCGGCATCTCGCGGGCCTTCCAGCACCACGACTACCTGGTGGTCTGGCTCGGCTACCTGATCATGCGGCTGGCGATGGCCACGCAGTGGCTGAGAGCCGCGCGTTCGGCCGAGGGCGCCGAGCGGACCGTGGCGTTGCGGTACGCGTGCGGCGTGCTCCTGTGCCAGGTCGGCTGGCTGGGACTGCTGCTGCTGCCCGGACCCGCGCGGCCCTGGGTGTTCCTGGTGATGGCGATCGCGGAGATGTGCGTGCCGCTGTTCGCCGAGAAGCACCACGAGACGTCCTGGCATTCGCATCACATCGCCGAGCGGTACGGCCTGTTCACCATCATCGTGCTCGGCGAGACGGTCGCCTCGGCGACGGTCGCCGTGAAGGGGGCCTTCGACGAGCACAACGCGCTGGGCGAGCTGCTGCCGATCGCGGCGGGCGGACTCCTGATCGTCTTCTCCGCGTGGTGGATCTACTTCGTGGTGCCCATCCACGGTCACCTCCGTGCCCATGGTCAGGCGTTCCTGTGGGGTTACGGCCACTACCTGATCTTCGCCTCGGCCGCGGCGATCGGCGCGGGCCTGGAGGTGACCGTGGAGCACGCGGTCGGCAGGACCCACATCTCCACGCTGTCCGCGTCGGCGGCCGTGACACTGCCCACGGCGCTGTATCTGATCACCGTCTGGGCGCTCCACTCGCGGCACTTCAAGGTCGGCATCGCCCAGCAACTGGTGCTGCCGGCCACGGCGCTGCTGGTGATCTGCTGCACCTTCCTGGGCGACTGGGCGGTGTTCGCGACGGGGCTGGTGTGCGCGTCCGCGGTGGCGGTCGGGGTGACGCTGACGGCGCGCACGGCCGGCCGGGAGCGTGCGGCGAGCGCCACCGCTCCGGCCGGCTGACTGCCCCAGGGCGCCTCGGCGGGCGAGACTGGCCCCCATGACAGTTGACGCAATCACGGACGTCGCCGGGGTGCGGGTGGGGCACGCCACCCTCCGCGGAGACGGCCGGCTCACCGGCACCACGGTCGTGCTCGCTCCGGAGGGCGGCGCGGTCGCCGCCGTGGACGTGCGCGGCGGCGGCCCCGGCACCAGGGAGACCGACGCGCTCGATCCGCGGAACGTGGTGCAGCGGGTCGATGCCGTGGTCCTGACCGGTGGCAGCGCGTACGGGCTCGACGCGGCGTCCGGCGTGATGGCCTGGCTGGAGGAGCGGGGGCGCGGAGTGCGGGTGGGCCCGGACCCGGGGCATGTCGTGCCGGTCGTGCCCGCCGCGTGCGTCTTCGACCTGGGGCGCGGAGGGAACTTCGGCGCGCGGCCGGACGCGGCGACCGGGCGCACGGCGGTGGAGGCCGCGGCGGTGAGCACGCCGGGTGGTCGGGTGGCGGAGGGCTGCGTCGGGGCCGGGACGGGCGCCGCGGCGGGACGGATCAAGGGCGGCGTGGGCACCGCGAGCACGGTGCTGGACTCGGGAATCACCGTGGCCGCGCTCGTGGTCGTGAACGCCGCGGGGTCGGTGATCGAGCCGGAGACGGGGGCGCTGTACGGGGAGTTGAGTCAGGGGCGAGTGGAGTATCCCGGGGAGCGCGTGCACGAGGCCGCGTGCCGGCGCCTCGACGAAACAGCCGCCAAGAACGCGCCGCCTCCGCTCAACACGACGTTGGCGGTGGTCGCGACCGACGCGCACCTCTCCAAGGCGCAGGCGCAGAAGCTGGCGGGCACGGCGCACGACGGGATCGCGCGCGCCGTACGGCCGGTCCACCTCATGAACGACGGCGACACGGTGTTCGCCCTCGCGACCGGCACGCGCGCTCTCGCCGAGCACCCGCTGGAGCTCAACGGCATCCTCGCGGCCGGTGCGGATGTCGTGACGCGCGCGATCGTGCGGGGCGTCCGCGCAGCCGAGTCGGTCGACGGGCCCGGTGGAGTGTGGCCGTCGTACGGGGAGTTGTACGGAGCGAGGTAGGGGGTGCGGGCGGGGGCGGACGGCGGGGCGCGGTGGGCTGTGGTCGGGGTGGACCGTCCGCCGGACGCGAATTGTCGCGGTTCTGTCACGTGATGGCGGTTCACAGGAGTGGGAGGGAACCTTTCCGGGCGCCAGTGCCCTCTTTCCTCACGCACTGGAACGGATCACGCACATCACACGAACCTGGAGCAGCCCGTGACAACGCCGGACATTGCAGCGCGGCGCGTACTGGGGGCCTGTGCCGCCCTGCTGGTCGGCAGCCTCACCCTTACCGCGTGCGGTGGCAGCGCCAACGCCACTGACGACGGCAAGGGCGGCAAGAACTCCCCCAAGACGTCGACGGCGAGGATCCTCATCTCCGCCAAGGACGGCTCGACCGACGCGTCCATCAACGCGACCGGCGTGAGGGTCAGCGGCGGAAAGCTGACCGACGTGAAGATGACCGTGTCAGGGACGGGGCAGGCCGTGGCCGGGGCGATCTCGGCGGACGGCAGCAGCTGGAAGCCGAAGCAGCAGCTGGAGCGCGGGACGAAGTACCAGATAGACGCGACCGCGAAGGACGCCGACGGGCGGACCGCGGCGGCCAACTCCATCTTCACCACGGTGACGTCGGCGAACAGCTTCATCGGTACCTACACGCCGGACAACGGCACCACGGTCGGGGTGGGGATGCCGGTGTCGTTCACGTTCGACAAGTCGATCACCGACAAGAAGGCCGTGCAGTCGCACATCACTATCGGCTCCAGCAGCGGTCAGCAGGTGGTCGGGCACTGGTTCGGGGACCGGCGCCTGGACTTCCGGCCGCAGGACTACTGGAAGGCCGGCTCCAAGGTCACGATGAAGATCGACCTGGACGGGGTCCAGGGCGCGCACGGCGTCTACGGGGTGCAGAAGAAGACCGTCTCCTTCACCATCGGGCGGTCGCAGGTCTCCACGGTCGACGCCCACACCCAGACCATGACCGTGGTGCGGGACGGCAGGACGGTCAGGTCGATTCCGATCTCCACCGGAAGCCCGCAGCACACCACCTACAACGGGCAGATGGTGATCTCCGAGAAGTTCACCCAGACCCGCATGGACAGCCGGACGGTCGGCCTCGGCGGCGAGTACGACATCCCTGACGTGCCGCATGCGATGCGCCTGACGGACTCCGGCACCTTCATCCACGGCAACTACTGGTACGACAAGGGCAATCCGCCCTTCGGCCGCGAGGGCACCAGCCACGGCTGCGTCGGCCTGGCCGATGTGCAGGGCGCGCAGGGCGCCACGCCTGCCAAGTGGTTCTACGACAACTCGCTCATCGGGGACGTCGTCGTCGTGAAGAACTCCCCGGACACGTCGGTATCCCCGGACAACGGCCTGAACGGCTGGAACATGTCCTGGAGCGCCTGGACCGCCGGAAGCGCCGCCTGAGCGGCGGTTTTTGACGGCATGTGGGGCCGCGCGGGAACTTCTCGCGCGGCCCGCGCGTTTTCCCGGCGTACGTTTTCTCGGTTCCCGGACATGATGTCCGACCGAGGGGCTACGGTATGCACCCACAAGGTGACATGCAGCAACGCCGGGAGAAACCTTGAGCGTTCCGTACGAGACGGCAGCGTACGAACCAGCCGAGTCGCCCGAGTCTCCTGAGGAGCATCTCGAGCGGCTCCTCGGCCGTGCCCTGAACTCCTTCGAGCTGCCCGACGAGGTGATTCGGCAGCTGGAGTGCGCGCTGGCGCATGACAGTTCGCTGCACTCCGCGTACCACAGCGCGGGGCTGCACCGGGAGACGTACCGGCACACCTGGCTGCTCGCGGACGGCTCCGCGGTCACGCTGTGGGAGCTCGTGCACAACCCCACGCCGGGCGGCGCCCCGGAGAGCGAGCTGTACGTCGACGAGGACGAGCTGCAGACGGCCACGGCGCGGCTCGGGATGCCGCCTCAGCCGCCGGAGTTCGAGCTGCCCGCGCTGATGCGGCTGTGGGCGATCCCGGAGCCGCGGCACGTGTTCGCCGCCGACGACTCGGCGGACCACGCGCGCCGGCTGCTGCGCCGTGCGGAGAATCCGGACCGGCCCGGTCCGGAGACGGCGGCGCTGCTGGCGACGTCGACGGCGCACGAGATCACGCAGGCGTTCGGGCGCCCGGGCCGCGCCGGGCGTGCGGGACTGAGCTACGCGCTGTACGAGCACGCGTTCCTGCTGCCGGACGGCAGCGAGCTCTCGCTGTGGGAGGTGGAGCACACGGCGACGCCGGACGGGCGCCACATGTGCGAGGTGTACATGTCGGAGGACGCGGCCCGGGACGCGATGGAGCGGCGCGCGGCGCGGCAGGCGTAGGGGGGCGTTCCGGGGGGCGGGGGACGGCGCCCGTCCGGTCAGTGATCGCCGAGTCGCCGTATCAGTCCGGCGAAGGCGTCCTGTTCCGCCGGGGTGAGTTCCACCTTCTCCAGCGCGGGGCCGGCCTGCGGCTGGCGCGGCAGGACCGGGAGATGAACAGCCGGGAGCTCTCGCAGGGCCGCCGCGCGGAAGCGGCGCAGCAGGCGTATGACGACGATCGCCCAGGCCACGCCGGCCAGGGTGAGGGCGACCGCGCCCGCAGACTGGAGAGTCGAGACATGCTCTGGCATGGGCCCAGTACACACCACGGTCCGGGACTGTGGTCCCGGACCGTGACGTATCTCGCATGTGCCGTGAACAACTCACAGCGAACTAAAGGGACAAGGGCGGACGGGGCGAGTGCAGTGGTCACGCCGCCACGGGCTGCTTGGTCTCCTTCGTCGTGGCGTCCGCGTTCGGGGCGGGCTCGGTGGCCGCGGTCTCCGGGGTCTGCTTGCGCATGCCCTTGAGGAGGACGACCAGGGCCGTGGTGGCGCAGACGCCGGCCGCGATGGCGATGAGGTACAGGAACGGGTTGCCGATCAGCGGGACCACGAAGATGCCGCCGTGCGGGGCGCGCAGGGTGGCGCCGAAGGCCATCGACAGGGCGCCGGTGAGTGCGCCGCCGATCATCGCCGAGGGGATCACGCGCAGCGGGTCGGCCGCCGCGAACGGGATCGCGCCCTCGGAGATGAAGGAGGCGCCCAGGACCCAGGCGGCCTTGCCGTTCTCGCGCTCGGTCCGCGTGAACAGCCTGCCGCGCACAGTGGTGGCGAGGGCCATCGCCAGCGGCGGGACCATGCCGGCCGCCATCACCGCGGCCATGATCTTCATCGCGGAGTCGCTGGGGTTCGAGACCGCGATGCCGGCGGTGGCGAAGGTGTAGGCGACCTTGTTGACCGGACCGCCCAGGTCGAAGCACATCATCAGGCCGAGCAGGGCGCCGAGCAGGATCGCGTTGGTGCCGGTGAGGCTGTTCAGCCAGTCGGTGAGGCCCTTCTGCGCGGTGGCGATGGGCTTGCCGATCACGACGAACATCAGGAATCCGACGATCGCCGCGGAGATCAGCGGGATCACCACCACCGGCATGATGCCGCGCAACGCCGCGGGGATCCGCACCCGCTGGATGGCCAGCACCACGCCACCGGCGATCAGACCGGCCGCGAGGCCGCCGAGGAAGCCCGCGTTGATGGTCACCGAGATCGCGCCACCCACGAAGCCGGGGACCAGGCCCGGCCGGTCGGCCATGCCGTAGGCGATGTAGCCGGCCAGGACCGGCACCAGGAAGCCGAAGGAGACGACGCCGATCTGGAACATCAGAGCGCCCCAGCTGTCGGCCTGGGTCCACACGAAGTGGTCCATCACCGACGGCGCCTTGTTGATCTTGTAGCCGCCGATGGCGAAGCCGAGGGCGATGAGGAGGCCGCCCGCGGCGACGAACGGAACCATGTAGCTCACGCCGCTCATCAGCCACTTGCGGAGCTTGGTGCCGTAGCCCTCGGTGGAGTCGCCCGCGCGCTCGACCGGCGTGCCGCCCGACGCGGCCGCCGGCGCACTCGTCTCGCCGCGCGCCGCCTTCCCGCGCACCTCCGTGATGAGTTCGGCGGGGCGGTTGATGCCCGCCTTCACCCCGACGTCGACGGTCGGCTTGCCGGCGAAGCGGTCCTTGTCGCGTACGGGGACGTCGTGCGCGAAGATCACGGCGTCCGCCGCCGCGATCAGCGCCGGGTCCAGCCGGGTGAAGCCGGCCGAGCCCTGGGTCTCGACGACGAGTTCGACGCCCGCCTCGCGTCCCGCGTTCTCCAGGGACTCGGCCGCCATGTACGTGTGCGCGATGCCGGTCGGGCAGGAGGTCACCGCGACGATGCGGAAGGGGCGCTCACCGGAGTCGGTGGCACCCGGCGCCGGGGCGGATCCGCTCTCGGCGGCCGCGCCCGGTGCCGGGGCCGTGGTGTCCGCTGCGGCGCCGGCGGAGGCCGCCACCGGCGTCGCAGCGGAGTCTTTGGAGGCGCTCACGGCGCCCTGCGCGGCGCCCGCGCCCGCGCTCTCCACGGCCGCGCCCGCGTCCCCGCCCTCCTCGGTAGTGGCCGCCGGCACCTGTGCCGTGCTCGGCGTCTCGTCCCCGCGGATCAGCGCCGCCGCCGTCCGCGCGTCGGTCACCGCGCGCAGCGCCGAGGTGAAGTCGGCGTTCATCAGCTGGCGGGCCAGTGAGGAGAGGATCGTGAGGTGGGCGTCGTCGGCGCCGGCCGGGGCCGCGATCAGGAAGATCAGGTCGGCCGGACCGTCCGCGGCGCCGAAGTCGATGCCGGCGGCGCTGCGGCCGAAGGCGAGGGTCGGCTCGGTGACGTGCGCGCTGCGGCAGTGCGGGATGCCGATGCCGCCGTCGAGGCCGGTCGGCATCTGCGCCTCGCGGGCGGCCACGTCGGCGAGGAAGCCCTCCAGGTCGGTCACCCGGCCCTGGCTCACCATGCGCTCGGCGAGGGCGCGCGCCGCCGCTTCCTTGGTGTCGGCGGACAGGTCGAGGTCGACCAGGTCCGCGGTGATCATGTCGCTCATCGCGGGCTCCTATGCACGCGTATCGCCCGGGGAGAGGGGTGGGCGGAAAGGGGGACGGGGGTGCGGTGGGGGAATGAGGTCGTGCGGGAGGCGGGGTCGGGGAAACTCCGCCTTCCCGAGGCGGCACGGTGGCGGCTCAGGTGGCCGGGCCGCCCCCGGACAGCGACGAGTAAGGGGGCGCCTCGCCGCTTGGGCGCCGGTGGCGTGGAGTCCGGGCGTGCGGGCGTGGGGCGTGCGCCCAGATGCCGGGTGCCCGGGCGGGTGCCACGAAACGCGAACCCGGTCACGGCACCGGCTCCGTGAGTTCGCGGTCGAGGGGGATCTCGGCCGTGACGGTCACCGCCGACGGGTCCAGGTCGGCGGGGGTCGGCATGACGCTGCCAGGGAGCTGGACGGCGGCGGCGCCGTGGGCGACGGCGGAGGCCAGGGCCTCGGGGCCGCTCCCGCCGGCGATCAGGAAACCGGCGAGGGAGGAGTCGCCGGCACCGACGTTGCTGCGGACGGTGTCCACGTGGGCGGTGGCGAACCAGGCGCCCGCGTCCTCCACGAGGATCTGCCCGTCGGCGCCCAGGCTCGCGAGCACGGCGCGCGCGCCCATGCCGCGCAACTCCTCGGCCGCCTTCAGGGCGTCGCCCACGGTGGCCAGGGGGCGCCCGACGGCTTCCGCGAGCTCCTCCGCGTTGGGCTTCACCACGTCGGGCTGCGCGCGCAGCGCCTCCAGGAGCGCACGACCCGAGGCGTCCAGCGCGATGCGTGCGCCCCCGGCGTGGGCCCGCGTGACGACATCGGCGTACCACGAGGGGGCGAGTCCCCGGGGCAGGCTGCCGCAGCACGCGATCCAGTCGGCGTCGCGCGACTGCTCGCGCACGGTGTCCAGGAGGAGCTCCTGTTCGGCCGCCGACAGCTCCGGCCCCGGCGCGTTGATCTTCGTGAGCACTCCGTCGGACTCGGCGAGCGCGATGTTGGAGCGGGTGTCCCCGGCGACCGGGACCGGCGCGACCTCGATGCCCTGCGCGTCGAGCAGGTCGGCGACGAGCGCCCCCGGCGCACCACCCAGGGGCAGAACGGCGACCGTACGCCGGCCGGCGGCCGCGACGGCGCGCGAGACGTTCACGCCCTTGCCACCGGGGTCCATGCGC
The DNA here is from genome assembly GCF_006715785.1 of Streptomyces puniciscabiei. Classification (NCBI taxonomy): domain Bacteria; kingdom Bacillati; phylum Actinomycetota; class Actinomycetes; order Kitasatosporales; family Streptomycetaceae; genus Streptomyces; species Streptomyces puniciscabiei. The sequence goes on along the minus strand of NZ_VFNX01000001.1, from coordinate 3,780,097 downwards.
TCGGTCTCGGCACGGATGACCTCGCCGCGCTTCAGGGCCTGGACCTCGTAGGTGCGGTCGAGGGAGGGGTTGGGGGTGACGGTGAGGATCATGCGCGCACTACTTCCGTGCCGCCGCGCTCGATGGCGGCGGCGTCTTCGGGGCTCAGCCCGTTGTCGGTGATCAGCAGGTCCACGTCGCTCAGGTCGCCGAAGCGGGCGAAGTGCTCCTGGCCGTGCTTGGAGGAGTCGGCCAGCAGCACCACGCGGCGGGCGGCGGCGACCGCGGCCCGCTTGACCGCGGCCTCGGCGAGGTCCGGGGTGGTCAGGCCGTGCTCGGCGGAGAAGCCGTTCGCCGCCACGAACAGCACGTCGGCGCGGATCTCGCCGTACGCGCGGAGTGCCCAGGCGTCCACGGCGGCGCGCGTACGGTGCCGTACGCGCCCCCCGACCAGGTGGAGCTGGATGCCCGGGTGGTCGGCGAGGCGGGCGGCGATGGGCAGGCTGTGCGTGACGACGGTGAGGGAGGCCTCCAGCGGGATCGCGGCGGCGACCCGGGCGACCGTCGTACCGGCGTCGAGGATCATCGTGCCCTCGGTCGGCAGTTCGGCGAGGGCGGCCTTGGCGATGCGGTCCTTCTCGTCGGCGGCGGTGGACTCGCGCTCGGTGAGGTCCGGTTCGAAGTCCAGGCGGCCGACCGGGATGGCACCGCCGTGCACGCGGCGGACGAGTCCGGCGCGGTCGAGGGCCTTCAGATCGCGGCGGATCGTCTCCGCGGTGACCTGGAACTCCTCGGCGAGCGACAGCACGTCCACCCGGCCGCCGTCACGGGCGAGCCGGAGGATCTCCTGCTGCCGTTCCGGTGCGTACATGTCGTTGGCCTCCGCCTCGATGTCCGTTCGCTTCCGGGTGATGCCCGAACGTGTGGCTTCGATGCGAGGCTACGCCCGGATTTCCGGAAAGTAAACAGGTTCAGACCCGAAGCGGGCATGATCGGACGTCCGTGGGCGCTCGGAGCAGCAGAGAGGCCCGGCACCTGGGGGGTGACGGGCCTCGTCGTGACTGGTCAGGCCACCAGTTCCGGTTCCCGTTCGGCCACGGCCGGCTCCGCTCCGGCCCCCTCCATGTGCTGAGCCGACCGTCTCGGCAGGGCGGACATCAGCAGGAAGATCGCGCCCATGATCCCGGCGACCCACCCCAGCGCGTACTGGAAGGCGTGCACGAGGGCCGGGCCGACCCGGGCCGGGGTCGACCGGGCGCCGGTGGTACCTCGTCGCGTACGACCTCGACCGCGGCGACTGGCGGACCTTCCGGGTGGACCGGGTGAGCTCGCCGTTCGCGACCGGAGTCAGCTTCGTGCCAGGGGAGTTGCCGACCGGGAGCGCGGCGGAGTACCTGCGGCGGTCCATCCACCGGCGGCAGGAGACCTACGCGTTCGCGGTGCGGTTCGTCGCGCCGGCGGAGCAGGTCTCCGCCCGCCTGTCGGCGTGGCTCGGGGCGCCGGAGGACGACGGCGAGGGAGGTTGTGTGCTGCGGGGCAGCGTCAGTGATCCCCCGGAGTGGCTGGCGGTGCGGCCGGCGATGGCGGGGTACGAGTTCACGGTGCACGGACCGGATGAACTGGGGGCAGCGGTACGGGAGTTGGGTGGTCGGCTGAGCCGGGCCGGGGCGGACGCCCCCGAGCGGGAAGCCCTCGGTGACGGCCTGGCCCAGACCTAGCCCTCGCCCCACTGGAAGTCCCGCAGGGACCGGAGGTTGCGCAGCGCCAGGGCCGCGGGGCCCTCCGGGCCGCTGGGCGGGGAGGAGGAGGTGGCCCAGGACTCCACGGCCACGCGGACGGCAGTGCCGGCGACGGCCGCGGCGAAGCGGAGGCCGGGGGTCACCTGTGCGGGGGCCGTGGGCCCCGGGGCAGTGGTGTCGCGTCGCCCTTCGACCGCGTCGGCCTCACCGCTTCCGGGGTCGTCACCACTTCCGGCTGCGGCCTCACCGCTTCCGGCGTCGTCACCGCTTCCGGCTGCGGCCTCACCGCTTCCGGCGTCGTCACCGCTTCCGGCTGACCCGACTCCCGTACCGCGTCGGCCGCTTGACGCAATCCGGTGCGCCAGGATCTCGGCCAGGGTCTGCTCCGACGCCTGGCAGACCTCTGCCCAGACCTTGCGCAGGGCGGGGCTGGAGTCGGCGAGGCGGATCAGGGTGCGGACCCATTCCCAGGACGCCACCGAGACACCCGCGCCGGGGGTGAAGGTGTGGTGTACGGCGTGCTCCAGGGCCTCGGGAACACTGAGCCGGTCCGGGGCCGAGCGGACCGCTTCCGCCCAGCGCTGCGCGCCTGCCGCGTAGAGGGGGGCGACCGCCTCCTCCTTGGTGGCGAAGTAACGGTAGAAGGTGCGCGGTGCGATGCCGGCGGCCTGTGCGATGTCCTCGGCGCGGGTCGCCCGCAGGCCCTGGCGGACGAACAGGGCAGCCGCCGCCCGGGCGATCTCCATCCGGGTCTCGGCCTTGCGCCGTTCGGTCAGCGAGACCGGCGCGGGGGCGGAAGGCGGCCGGCGGTCGGTGCTGGGGAAGATGCCCCTGGTGGCGCTGGGGGTGGTGCTCATCCCGGCAGGCTATGCCCATGTGGCAGAATCTGCCATCCGACGGTCCACCCCGGGGTTCAGGTACGGGGTGGGCCGTCGCTCCAGGACGCTCCACCGCCCCGCCCACCGCGCGGACTTGAGCCTCCCGCCGGGGAAGACCGGAAGGCGGGCTCATGCACTCCGGCATCTCGCACTCGATCGATGAACCGGCCCGGCGCACCGGGCTGTCGGTCAGGACGATCCGTTTCTCTTCGGCTCGGCGTCTCGTGGCACGGCGAGCCGCACGCCGGCCGGTTACCGCCGCTACGGCCCCGAGGCGGTCGCCCGGCCGGCGCTCGTACGGACACTGCGCGAACTCGGCCTCGGCCTGGAGGTGATCCGGCGGATCGCGGACCGGCCGCTCTCCTGGGCCGGGTCGCCGCCGAACAGGCGGCCGCACCGGACGTGCAGATCAGTGTGCTGCGCCTGCGCCGGGCGGTGCTGTCCGCCGTGTCCGCCAGGCGTGAGCCGACCCTGGAGGAGATGGAGCTCATGCGCCGGTTGGCGACCCTGTCCGCAGCGGAACGGCGACGCCTGACTAACGGTTTCCTCGGCGCAGTCTTCGAGGCACCGTCCCCGCCCTCACACCCCGGCCCTCACCGGCAGGCACACCTCACCCCGCCAAGACCGGGCTACGATGTTCCCTCACCTCCGAGTTCCAGGAGCACGCGGGGAATCGGAACGGGCCCGAGCAGAGCGTGGCCACACCGCCCGCGCCGGATGTCGTCGCTGTCGCCCGGGATGTCGTGGGCACCGCTCTGGCGTCCGGCACCGGGCCCGAAGCGCCGGAAGCGGATGCCGACGTCGCGGCCCTCGTCAGCCGGTGCGCCCCCGCCTCCGGGCAGGCCGGCCACCGTCACGCCGTACGCGTGGCTGCTCCAGCGCCTCGAATCCGCGCGCGAACCCCGCAGGGACGCCTGCCTCTGCCTGCCGGCCGTCGTCAACGGGCGGCCGGCTCCCGAGCCGGTGCCCCCGGTGATCGACTGGGCGACCGCGGCGTTGCGTGCGCGGGCGGTGGCTTGATGCCAACGTTCGGATTCGAGTGACGCGTTGACGGATCCCACCCCTCAACCGGCCCGAACACAGGGGATGTTGCCTATGGAGACACAGATGAAGCCGGGCCCCGGCACCCGGGGGGGATAGGTGCCGAGGCCCGGCTGGGAAGGTCCCGGCGCCGGGGGGGGATGAGCGTCGGGACCTGGCTGTGCGGGTCGGGTCGTGCGGGTGGGCGCGTGGGGTCGGCCGGTCTGTGCGGTGCGTGGGGAGTGCGGTTCCGGGGCCTGGCTGCTGTGGGGCCCGCAAGGGTTGTTCCCGTGGGCCCGGCAGTTGAAGCGATGGGACCACGCCATGTTTGCGCCGTCCTCCGCCACCGGCGTGCGCTCCCTCAGGCACCGTACGCCCACAGGCACCAGGCGTTGCGCAGCGCCGCGCCCCGGCGTCGCGCCCCTGCCTCCCCTCACAGGCACCCCCTCACCGCACCGGCACCGGCACCGGCACCGGCACCCGAACCCCTTACGCCGCCGCGTCGAAGCCGGTCTGGCGGGCCAGCTTCTTCAGTTCGAGCAGAGCGTGCTTCTCGATCTGGCGGATGCGTTCGCGGGTCAGGCCGTGCTCCTTGCCGACCTCGGTCAGGGTGCGCTCGCGGCCGTCCTCGATGCCGTAGCGCATCTTGATGATGGAGGCCGTGCGCTGGTCCAGGCGGCCGATCAGGTCGTCCAGTTCCTCGCTGCGCAGGAGGGTGAGGACGGACTGCTCGGGGCTGACCGCGGACGTGTCCTCCAGCAGGTCGCCGAACTGGGTCTCGCCCTCGTCGTCCACCGACATGTTCAGCGAGACGGGGTCGCGTGCCCAGTCGAGGACGTCGATGACGCGCTCCGGCGTGGCGCCCAGCTCCGCGGCGATCTCCGCGGGCTCCGGGTCGCGGCCGTTCTCCCGGTTGAACTCGCGCTGGACGCGGCGGATGCGGCCCAGCTCCTCCACCAGGTGGACGGGGAGCCGGATGGTGCGGGACTGGTCGGCGATGGAGCGGGTGATGGCCTGACGGATCCACCAGGTGGCGTACGTCGAGAACTTGAAGCCCTTGCGGTAGTCGAACTTCTCGACCGCGCGCACCAGGCCGGCGTTGCCCTCCTGGATCAGGTCGAGGAGCGGCAGACCGCTACGGGGGTAGCGGCGCGCCACCGCCACGACCAGGCGGAGGTTGGACCGGATGAAGATGTCCTTGGCCCGCTCGCCGGCGGCGACCAGGGCCTGGAGCTCCTCGCGGGTGGCGTCCGACGCGGACTCCTCCTCGCCGTCGAGGACCTGCTGCGCGAACACACCCGCCTCGATGGTCTGGGACAGCTCGACCTCCTTTGCGGCGTCGAGCAGCGGCGTACGCGCGATCTCGTCGAGGTACATGCCGACCAGGTCGCGGTCCGCGATCTCGCCGCCATGAGCGCGAACACTGCTTGCCGAGTCGGCCGTCTCGCCGGTGGCGGACTGACGACGGGCGACGGCACGGGTTGCCATGCGTGCTCCCTTGCGATGGTGGGCTGGCGGGTGGTCCTGATGAACGCTCGGCATCGGGGGAGTGTCTCTGGCGACTCTCTCCGAGTGCCCTGCATCCGTGGGAAACAACGACTGGAATCCGGACAGAATTCCCAACCCGCCCCCCAATTTTTCTGATCATGCAGTACCCTGTCCGCCACACGGGAGGCGCGATGCCGACGCAACGCACAGAGGTGCAGGTCAGAGCGGGGGCCGAGGGTGATCTCGACGCCCTCACGGCGATCTACAACCACTACGTACGCGAGACGGCCATCACGTTCGATACCGCGATCTTCACTCCGGAAGAGCGCCGCCCTTGGCTGCTCTCCCACCCGGAAGACGGCCCGCACCGCCTGATGGTTGCCACAGATGCGGAGTCACAGGAGATTCTGGGGTACGCCACATCCAGCCCTTACCGCCCGAAGCCCGCGTACGTCACGTCCGTGGAGGTCTCGGTCTACGTCGCCCCGGACGCCGGACGCCGCGGGATCGGGTCGCTCCTCTACGACGCCCTCTTCAAGGCGCTGGCCGGCGAGGACGTGCACCGCGCCTACGCCGGGATCGCGCAGCCCAACGAGGCCTCCGAGCGGCTGCACGCCCGCTTCGGCTTCCGGCACGTCGGCACGTACCGCGAGGTCGGCCGCAAGTTCGGCCGCTACTGGGACGTGGCCTGGTACGAGAAGGACCTCGGCTAGGGGCACGGCCCCGGCCGGGACGCGCGGCTCACCCGAACTGCACCGACCGCTTCGCCATGCCCATCCAGAACCCGTCGATCACGGACCTCTGGGCGTCGAGCTCGCCGCCCGCCTCCGCCGCGCCCATGGTGACGAAGAGCGGGGCGAAGTGCTCGGTGCGCGGGTGGGCGTAGCGGCCGGCCGGGGCCTTGTCCAGGAAGTCCAGCAGGGCGTCCCAGTCGCGGGCCTCCAGCGCGCGCCGGCCCCAGTCGTCGAACTCGGAGGACCAGCTGGGCACGCCCGTCCCCGCGTACCGCAGGGCGGCCAGGTTGTGGGTGAAGAAGCCGGAGCCGACGATCAGCACACCCTCGTCGCGCAGCGGCGCCAGCTTGCGGCCTATGTCCATCAGCCGCACCGGGTCGAGGGTGGGCATGGATATCTGCAGGACGGGGATGTCGGCGGCCGGGAACATCTCGACGAGGGGGACGTAGGCGCCGTGGTCGAGGCCGCGGTCGGGGATGTCCTGGACGGGGGTGCCGGGGGCGCGCAGCAGCTTGCGGACGGACTCGGCGAGCTCCGGGGCGCCGGGGGCGGCGTACCGCACCTGGTAGTAGTGCTCGGGGAAGCCCCAGAAGTCGTAGACGAGTGGGACGGTCCGCACCGCGCCCAGCGCGAGCGGGGCCTCCTCCCAGTGGGCGGAGACCATGAGGATCGCCCTGGGCCGGGGCAGAGCGGCGGACCAGGCGGCGAGCTGGCCGGGCCAGACGGGGTCGTCGGCGAGCGGCGGGGCGCCGTGGCTGAGGTACAGCGCGGGCATGCGCTCCTGCGCGACGGTGTGCGTCTCCTGTGCGGCGGAGGACATGGCGGCGGCTCCAGCAGTCGATCCAGATGCTTTAACTCTCAAGCTCTATACCGACAACGGTACGCCCGACTTGTTCAAGTTTCAAGGAGCTGCCTCGTACAGTGGGACACATGAACACGGCACCCGGCTCCGCCGCACAGCACCGCTGGCTCACCGACGAGGAACAGCGCGTCTGGCGCGCCTATCTGCACGCCACCACCCTGCTGGAGGACCACCTCGACCGGCAGCTGCAGCGCGACGCGGGCATGCCGCACATCTACTACGGCCTGCTCGTCGGTCTCGCCGAGGCCCCGCGCCGCCGGCTGCGGATGACCGAGCTGGCGATGCAGGCGAAGATCACCCGCTCCCGGCTGTCGCACGCGATCGCGCGGCTGGAGAAGAACGGCTGGGTGCGCCGCGAGGACTGTCCCTCCGACAAGCGCGGCCAGTTCGCGGTGCTCACCGACGAGGGCGCCGAGGTGCTCGCGCGCACCGCCCCCGGCCATGTGGACGCCGTACGGCAGGCGATGTTCGACCGGCTCAGCCCGCAGCAGCAGAAGGCCCTCGGCGAGATCATGGAGATCATCGCCGAGGGCCTCCAGCCCGATGAAGTGGGTGCGGACCTGCCCTGGCTCCGCTAGATCACTGGTGAATCACCGTACGGGTGCTCAGTGGGCCACCACCGGCACCGGCACCTCGTCCTCGATGCCCTCGCCCTGCCCCTCGCCGGAGATCACCTCGGTGCCGCCCGGGCGGCCGGCGTTGACGAAGGTGAAGGCGATCAGGGCGGCGAGCCCGAGGATGCCCACGGCGAACCAGATCGCCATGCTGTAGCCGTGCACCATGCCCTGGAGCTTCACCAGCTCCTGCTGCGGCCTGGCGGCGGCACCGGCGATGTGGCCCTTGACGTAGGACGTGGTCGCCGAGGCCGCGATGGTGTTCAGCAGGGCGGTGCCGATCGCGCCGCCCACCTGCTGCGAGGTGTTGACCATCGCGGAGGCGACACCGGCGTCCCGCGGCTGGACACCCTGGGTGGCCAGCGACATCGCCGGCATGAACGCCGTACCCATGCCGAGGCCGAGCAGCACCATGGCGGGCAGCAGCTGGGTGAGGTAGGCGGAGTCGATCTTCAGCTGGGTCAGGATGAGCATGCCCAGACCGGCGACCAGGAAGCCGGGGCCCATCAGGAAGCGGGCCGGGACCCGGGTCATCAGCCGGGTGCCGATCTGCGTGGAGCCGGTGATCATGCCGGCCACCATCGGCAGGAACGCGAAGCCGGTCTTGACCGGCGAGTAGCCCTTCACGACCTGGAGGTAGTAGGTCAGGAAGAGGAACAGGCCGAACATGCCGATGATCGCGAGGCCGAGCGAGAGGTAGATGCCGCCGCGGTTGCGGTCGGTCACCACGCGCAGCGGCAGCAGGGGGGCCTTGACCCGGGACTCGACCCACGCGAACGCGGTGAGCAGCACGACGGACGCGATGAACATGGCGATGGTGACCGCGTCGCTCCAGCCGTCGGACTCGGCACGGGTGAAGCCGTAGACGAGGGCGACCAGGCCGAGGGTGGACAGGACCACGCCGGGGATGTCGAGCGGGGAGCGGTTTCGGCCGCCCTCGGGCTCACGGATGACGAAGTAGGCGCCGAGCGCGGCGACGACGGCGAACGGGATGTTCACGAAGAAGGTCCAGCGCCAGTTCAGGTACTGGGTGAGGAAGCCGCCGAGGATCAGGCCCACGGCACCGCCACCGCCGGCGATGGCGCCGTAGATGCCGAACGCCTTGGCGCGCTCACGGGCGTCGGTGAACATCACCGCGAGCAGCGAGAGCGCGGCCGGGGCCAGCAGGGCACCGAAGACGCCCTGGAGGGCGCGGGCGCCGAACATCATCGCGCCGCTGGTGGCGGCACCGCCGAGCGCGGAGGCGAGGGCGAAGCCGGTCAGACCGGTGACGAAGGCGCGCTTGCGGCCCCACTTGTCGGCGATACGGCCGCCGAAGAGCAGCAGACCGCCGAAGGCGAGGGCGTAGGCGGTGACGACCCACTGCCGGTTGCCGTCGGATATGCCGAGGTCGGTCTGGGCGTGGGGCAGGGCGATGTTCACGATGGTGGCGTCGAGGACGACCATCAGCTGGGCGAGCGCGATGAAGACGAGCGCTTTCCAGCGATTGGCGTCGCCGGACTGTGCGGCGAAGCCGGCCGGCGCGGTGGCGCCGGGAGCCTTACGGGCGGTATCGGACATGGAGGTACCCACTTCGGGACTTCGTGACGGAAAAAGACGAGGTAGGAGAACTACGGAGGACTAGGGAGGAGTACGGAGGAGTACGGAGGAGTACGGAGGAGTACGGAGAAACAGGACGGCAAAGCGGCAGGCGCAGGGAACGGCTCGTCGACGCTGACGGCCGGAAGGTCGGGCGTACAGGGCGTACAGCTCGTACGAAGGGACGTACGGGTGGACTGGGATCGGGAGCCGAACTAATCGGTCAGCACTCGCGCAGCTCCTTGATGGTCACGGCCGTGCCCGGCAGGGCGGAGCGGGCGGGCGCCCGCAGGCCGTCGAGGAAGATCTGAAGGTGGCGGTGGACGAAACGGTCGCCGCGCAGGCAGTCCGTGCCGGCCGGGGGCCGGCTCAGCTGGGCCACGGCGATCATCAGGTCGCCGACCCCGACGTCGGACCGGAGCTGTCCGGCCGCCACGGCCCGGCCCATGACCTCCTCGACGAGCTGCTCGACGCGCTCGCGGGAGGCCTCCAGGTCGGGGTGGTGCTTGTCGAAGCTGCTGGAGATCATCGGGCAGAGCGCGCTGATCCGCTCGTCGGCGGAGGCGTGCACGAACCGCTCCAGCGCGGCGAAGGCGTCCCCGGTCTCGGCGAGGGCCACCTCGGCCGCCTCGGCCGTACGGTCCATGACGGAGCAGACGACCTCGCGGACCAGGGCCTCACGGTCGGGGAAGTTGCGGTACACCGTGGCGTTGCCGACGCCGGCCCGGCGGGCGATCTCGTCGAGCGGCACGTCCGGGCCGTGCTCGACGAACATCTCCCGGGCGGCGGTGACGATCCGCTCCCGGTTGCGCACGGCGTCGGCGCGCGGCCGGGTCACCTTGCGCGGTGCGGGGATGCTCGCGGTCGGCACGGTGTACTCCTCGAAGAGGCGGGGGCGATCCGGGGAGGCAGTCCCCGGTTCGCTCGGACACACGGTTAAACGGGGAGAGGGTCCCCGGTTATTTCCCGCCCACAAAAAGAGCGCCTGTGACCTGAGACACACTCACCTCCCGCCGGAATTCACTCCCGTGCGGACCGGCATTCCCACGATCGGTCTCCTCCAGCGAGCGGCCCGCACCCCGCCGACACAGGGTGAGCGCAAGGGTGCAGCCGACAGACCACGGCTGCCGTGGAGCGAGAGGCCCATGCATGCAGCCGCAGCCACCCCGCCGCCGCATACGCCCCGCTGTACGCCCCGCTCGCACCCGCCGTCGCATACGCCCGCGCCGGACGGCCGCTCTCGCCGCGGTGACCGCGCTGACCCTGGCGGTCGGCACCTCGGCCGGGACCGGACGCCTGCCGGCGCCCACCACCGCCGGGCCCATCGGCACGGCCCGCTCCGCCCTCGCGCCCTGCGCGGTCCAGGGTGCCGTCGACGTACAGATGACCGAGGGCCTGCCCACCCCGCACGGCTACGCCCACTCCACGGGCACGCTCCACGCCCTGACCCTGATGGTCGACTTCTCCGACGCGCCCGGAAAGGGCAGCGCCATGGACCGCTTCCACGAGTTCTTCCCGCAGACCCAGGAGTGGTTCCGCACCGCGTCGTACGGCCGCCTGGACTACGAGCCGGAGACCCCGATCACCACATGGCTGCGGATGCCCAAGCCCTTCAAGGGGTACGGCATAGAGCGCGGCGCGCCCTTCGACCCCGGCTACCGGCAACTGGTGCAGGACATCGTGGCCGCGGCCGATCCGAAGGTGGACTTCCGCGCGTACGACATCCTCAACGTCCTGGTCACCCCCAACGCCGGCCCCTCCGCCCTGGACACGGTCCTGTCCGTGACCTTCGCCGGCAACGGCGACGCCCCGGTCGCCGACGGCGTCACCATCGCCAACGCGTCCTTCGTCTACTCCCGCCAGGACGACGGCTCCGGCTCCTACTCCCGCACCGGCTACCGGGTGCTGCCGCACGAGAACGGCCACACCTTCGGCCTGCCCGACCTGTACACACAGGAGGGCGGGAGCGCGGTCGGGCACTGGGACATCATGAGCGAGGACTGGGGGGCCGACAACGACCTGCTCGGCTGGCACAAGTGGAAGCTGGGCTGGCTGGACGGCTCCCAGGTGGGCTGCGCGGCGGCGCGGGGCAGCGTCGAGTACGCGCTGACACCGCTGTACCGGCCGGGCGGCGGAAAGCTGGTCCTCGTCCCCGTCGACGCGCGCAGTTCGTACGCCCTGGAGGTGCGGGAACAGGGCGGCAACGACGAGGTGGTGTGCCGGCCGGGTGTGCTGATCTACAAGGTGGACGGCACCATCGACACCGGACGCGGACCGGTCACGGTGTACGACAGCCACCGGGACAGCGGCGGCTGCACCCGCAGCCCCAACGTCCAGGCAGAACTCTCCGACGCCCCCTTCTCCCCCGGCGAGACCTTCAAGGACCCGCGCCACGGCGTCACCGTGCAGGTGGTCAGCAGGGACGAGGACGGGAACTACCGGGTGCGGGTGACACGGAAGTAGGGGAGGCAGGGGGAAGCAGGGGCGTACCGAGGCACCGGAAGCGTGCGCTCGCCGTGCCGGGCCATGGGAGCTGACGGCAGGGACATGGCAGAAGTACCGGTGGCCCCCCACCCCCGCTGTCGTGGCCGCGGGAACGGCCACGGCGGCGCCGTCCCGTGACGCCCGCTCGGCGGTTTACCGTAGGCCTGCCCGAACGCCGTACCGGAGAGCCGATGCCCGCGAAGACCGCACTGGATGCCGACGCCCGTGTCGAGACGGGGGAAGCGGTCGGGCCGTTGCTGCGCGGGGTCGGGGTGCTGCGGCGGCTGACCGAGGCGGGCGGCACGCTGAGCCCGAGCGCACTGGAACGGGCCACCGGCCTCGCCCGCTCCACGGTCGACCGGATCACCGCGACCCTCTCCCGGATGGACTACGTCCGCCTCGACGGCCGGGACGTGGTCCTGGCCCCCCGCGTGATGGAGCTGGGCAACGCCTACCTGGCCGCCCTCCGCCTGCCCGCGCTGCTCGGCGCCCACGCCGACGCCCTCGCCGACGAACTGGACGAGTCGGTGTCACTCGCGGTCGCCGACCTCGACGGCATCCGCTTCATCCACCAGGCCACCCGCCGCCGCGCGATGTCCGTCAGCTTCCGCATCGGCGACCTGCTCCCGGCCGAACGCACCGCCCCCGGCCCCCTGTTCGCGACCGAGTGGACCGAGCCGGACTGGACCCGCTGGCGCGCCCGCCGCGCCGCGGACCCGACGGACGCGACCTTCCCCTCCGTACCCCCGCAACAGGTGCCCGCCGACGACTCCGCCTTCCCGGCACGGGTGGAGCGGGCCCGCCGGGACGGCTGGGCCGTGGACGACCAGCTCATCGAACCGGGCCTGGTCGCGATCTCCGTACCCGTACGGCACCCGGGCACCGGCCGGCCCGCCTGCGTGGCGAGCGTGGTCAGCCACACCAGCCGCCACTCGGCGACCGACCTGCGCGCCACCCTCCTCCCCCGCCTTCGTACGGCGGTGGCGGCGATGGAGTCCGAACTGCGCACCGCCCCCCCGCCCGAGCCGGGCCCGCCGCCCTCGGGCCTCGCGACCTGGACCACGGCGTCCAAACACCGACTGGGCCGGGACTTCGTGGAGTCCCTGGCGCGCGGCCTGACCGTGCCGGCCGCCTTCGGCGAGGGCCGCGCGGCGCTGTCCCTGAGCGAGGTGGCCCACGCGACCGGCCTGGCCCGGGCCACGGCCCGCCGCGCGCTGCTCACCCACGAGCACCTGGGCCTGGTGTCGGCACAGCCGGACCGCACCTTCACCCTCACCCCGCGCGTCCTCGGCCTCGGTTTCCCTCCCCTGTCCCGGACCACCCTCCCCCGCCTGGCCGAGCCGCACCTGCGCTCCCTGGCGAACCGCCTGCACGAGCCGACCGCGCTGGCGGTCCTCACCCCCGACGGCACGGAGATCCAGTACACGGCCGGAGCGGGCACGAGCCGCGTCCTGACGGTCCACATCACCGTCGGCGCCCGCCTGCCCGCCGCCGCGACCTCCCTCGGCCGCGTCCTCCTCGCCGACACCCCCTCCTCCCTCCCCCCGCCCCTCGCCGAGGTCCGCGCCCGGGGCTACGCCCTGGTCGACGAGGAACTGGAGTCGGGCCTGCGATCCATCGCCGTACCGCTGCGGGACCGGGCCGGCCGTGCGGTCGCCGCCGTGAACGTCGCCACCCACGCGGCCCGCCGCACCCTGGAGGACTGCGTCCACGACATCCTCCCCGCGCTCCGCACGACCGCCGACCGCATCGAGTCCGACCTCCACACGGCGTCCCGCTTCACCCACATCCCCACGTCCTGAACCGCCCACCCACGCCTTCGTGGGCCTTGAGCAAAACTTTAAAGCCACAGGTCAGGGGCCTGTCGATGCAGAGCAAAGAAACCCCCACTGCGGGGTGGTGCCGGATCGCAGTCGAGGGCGCTGTCCGCGCTGCGGGGACGGTGAGCGGACCGGCGTCAGCCGTGGCGGCGGGACCGGGCGCCTCGGAGGAGGGACTCAACCGCGTAGGTCACCGGTGGGGTGAGGAACATGAACAGCCAGTTACCGGTGGCGGTTGTGAGGCCCACCGCCGCAACGGCACCCACGGGGACACTCGCCCGGGTCAGGCGTTCCCGTACGGTCGGCCGGTGAGGGGACGTGGCCGCCGGCGCGGCGGGCTCCGGGCGGTGGAGGTGCGGCTCGGGCAGGTCCGTGAAGAGGGCCGACAGGTCCTCGCGGGAGACGGCCTCCTGAGCGGCCGCGAGGCGGTCCCCGTACTCGTCGATGCTCAGCCGGCCCTCGCGGCTGTGCTCGGTCAGGGCCTCGATGGCCCGCTCGCGCGCGTCGTGGCCGATGCGGAGCTTTTGGCTTCGTAGGCTCGTTCGCCTGCTGATCCTGACGGCGTCACGCCCGTGCCGACTTGCTGCCTCGGTCATCTCCGGTCAAAGGTTCGGCAGGACCTTGTCGATGAACAGGCGCAAGCTGGGCTCCATCGTGCTGGACGAGCAGCTGCTGTCGCAGCTGGTGCTGTGGCGTTGAGCAGCACGCCCTGGGTGTCCGGGTAGTCGTTGATCTCGAACGTCTCGGACTCCAGGGCCAGCATCTCCTGGGCCAGGTCAGCCAGATCCGTCTTCGGGGTCATGTGCGTTCTCCTCACAATGGTGGATGGGCCGTCGGTGCGACGGTGGATGGGGACGCTGTCAGGCGCAGCTGCAGCTCGTGGTGCTCGTCGTGCTGGACGAGCAGCTGCTGCTGTCGCAGCTCGTGGAGCTGACGCCGAGCAGCTTGCCCTGGCTTTCGGCGTAGTCCTCGATCTCGAAGGTCTCCGCCTCCAGCGCCGGCATTTCCTGGGTCGGATCGGCCAGTTCGGTCGTCATCGCCATGCGGTTCTCCTTTCTACGGCGCGTCGGCCATGGCACGGCCGGTCGGACGGGCGGCGCCGGACCCGCGGGGTGCGACGACGACCGCGCGTGTGGCAGGGCGGCGGCGGTGGACGTCGAGCGGCTGCGACACCTCCCCTCCACGGTGTGCGTGTCGCGAGCCCAGGTGGTAGCACCCTTCCCAGGGCGGAGCGCGGCCGACGGGCGCGGCCGCTCCAGGGGATGGCGCGGCCGCGGCGAGGGGAGGTGGACACCCGATCGCATGCCCTGATCTCGGCCACCCGAAAGGCACTGGGCCGAGCCAGGACCGGGATGGCCGATTGCCGTGAAGGTGCGGCGGTTGCATGAAGCTGCGCCGACGAAATGCAGGTGCACCGCCGTCTGCAGCAAGTTGACATCCGATTCCATGGTTCCGGCCCCTGCGCGCTGGCAGAGTTTTCCTCAGACGAAGTAACCAGGGGGAACGAAATGAGCAAGGAATTCATCGCCGGTAACGCCCGACGGATTGTCGCTGCTGTGGGCGCTGCGCTGACGATTGTGGTTTCGCCGGTGTTCGCCGGTTCGGCTTTCGCTGCGGGGAGCGGCGACAAGGCTTCGGTCTCGGTCGGGATCCAGGCCCACGTCAACGGCTGGCAGCTGGAGTCGATGGACGTCAACGGCTGGCAGTAGCCGGGCCGTCGGCATCAGGCTGCGAGCACGATCCGTTCGTGTCGGATCACGACTATGCGAGGAATAATGAGCGGAAATACTTCCGTCATCGCGCGCCCTGCCCTTGAGAACTCGGCGAATCCCGCCGCACCGGCATTCAAGCCGCGCGATCTGGACGATTTTCCGGTTGTGGACGCTTTGCTCGACGATCTGGGTCTCGGCCCGTTCCTGCGGGATTCGCTGGTGGCCCCGGTCGGGCGGAACGATTCGTGGGCCGGGCAGACCGTCGGCGGGCGCCGGGTGTTCGTCAAGCGCCTGATCGGCCCCGAGGAGGACGTGCGCGCCCGGATGGGCCGGATGCTCGCCTTCGAGCGGTTCGCCACCGGCCTGCCGGCGGCTGCCCTGCGCGGGCCCGCCTTCCTCGGCAGCGACGAGGAGAACCATCTGGTGGTCTTCGAATACGTCAACGGCGCCCGTAACGGTGCCGAGCTGATGGTCGACGAGACCTTCGGCGAGGAACTCGCCGAGCAGATCGGGCGGGCCATCGGGCTGCTGCACGCGGCCCCGGTGGCGCCGGAAGCGGGACTCGACCGTTCGGTGCCGCCGCACCCGCCGCTGAACCTCCTGCGTGGCATGTCGCTGCCGCTGTTCGAGACGCTCACCTTCGCCGAGCTCCAGGGCTGGCGGCTGATGCAGCAGGACGAGGCACTGGTCCAGGCGGTGTCGGCGCTGCGCGAGCAGGAGCAGCACACCCCACGCGTCCCGTCCCACTGCGACCTGCGGGTGGATCAGTTCCTCGTTCTGGGCGACGACTTCCTTGTCACGGACTGGGAGGAGTTCCGGCTCGCCGACCCCGCCCGCGATGTGGGCGCGTTCGCCGGCGAGTGGCTGTACCGGTCGGTGCTGGACATCGTCACCACCCGCGGTGACACGGTCTTCCTCGACGCCGAACTCACCCATGAACTCGTGCTCAGCCGGGGCGTGGCGAAGATGCAGCGTCTACTGCCCCTGATCGAGAGCTTCTGGCACGGCTACCGGTCCACCCGGCCGGACTTCGACGCCGGCCTGCCGGTCCGCGCCACCGCCTACGCCGGCTGGCACCTGCTGGACCGGCTGATGGCGGGCGGCTCCCGTGCCTCCCGGCTCTCCGGCATCGAGCGGGCGGCCGCGGGCATCGGGCGGGCCGCGCTGCTGGCACCGGAGAAGTTCGCAACCACGCTCGGCTTTTCGAAGGAAGAGGTATGAGCACCAATGACGAGGGCCTGCCGGGCTGGTACCGGGCGGTGGCCCATCAGCTGACGGTGGCACCCAACCTGTCACGTGCGACCGTCGCCGACCGCGAGATCGAGACGGACAATTCCCGCGACATGCGCCGGATGCTGGCTGAGGCGCTCTACGACATCCTGCACGCCGGCCAGCATGTGGAGAAGGGCGAACTGTCCTTCCGGCTGCGCGAGGAGGGTTTCGAGGCCCACCTGGCCACCGCCGTGCCGCACGAGCGGACCACGGCTCCCGCCCTCGTCCTCCGCCCCGCCGAGGACGACGGCAAGGGCGGCACCCGGCTGCTGGTGGAGCGCGACGGCGTGAAGCTGTGGCTGCCCGCCGGGCTGGTCCGCGACGC
Source organism: Streptomyces puniciscabiei (assembly GCF_006715785.1). Taxonomy (NCBI): domain Bacteria; kingdom Bacillati; phylum Actinomycetota; class Actinomycetes; order Kitasatosporales; family Streptomycetaceae; genus Streptomyces; species Streptomyces puniciscabiei. The sequence goes on along the minus strand of NZ_VFNX01000001.1, from coordinate 3,763,592 downwards.
CGACACCGCACGGGAAGGCCAGGTGGTGGCGGTCACCGTCCCGGCCAGGCGCCCCGCGCTCTCCCCCGGCTTCTTCGTGGTCGACGGCACCACGCCGCGCAGCCCGCACCGCGAACTGCTCCGCCTGTATGTGCACCTGGACGGCTGGGAAGCTGCCGCCCCGGTCTGGGCACAGGTCCTGGAGTACCTGGAGGAGCGCGACGTCGCCTACCGGTCCAAGGTGCTGTCCGCCAAGGCGCTCTACCCGCGCCGTGACGCGCTCGTCGTCTACCTCGGCCAGGAGTCCTGGGACCACATCGCCGCGCTGGCCGCGCTGCTCGACGGCCTGCCCGGGGTGGCCCCCGAATCCTCGGTCTTCGCCCAGCGGATCGTCCCCGGGGTGTCGGTCGCCTGGGAGCCGGACGACCGCAGCCCCGGAATGCAGGGGCTCAGCTTCGGCCAGCACCGTGCCACCGCCCTCGCACACGCCCTGATGGACAGTGCCGCCGGTGGCGAACCGCTGGCCGCGGTGCTCCGCGCCAGGTTCACCGAGGCCGGCATCGATCCGGACAACCCGGCTCGCAACCTCGACTCGCCCCGCTTCCCGGCCTTCCACGTGCCGTGCCCGGCTGTGCCCGTACCCGCCTGACCGGCCGTCCCGATCCGCAGGTCGCGCGATCCGTCCCCCGTATCGCGCGGCCTGCCCCAGCCCCACCGTCTCCTGCAAGCGGCGCTGACGCGATTGCTGGGAGCGCTGGCAGCGCTCTCTGTTTTCCCGTCAGATCCCTTATTCACAAGGAGAATCCCATGGACAAGAGCACCGCGATCATGGAGCTGGTTTCCAACTACACCTCCTACGCGGACGTGACCGAGCTGAACGTCACCGCTGCTGCGGACGCCCCGGCCACCACGCCGGTCTGCGCCGTCAGCATCGCCAGCTCCTCGTGGTGCGCCGCGGGTGCCAGCGCCGCCTCCGGCGCCACCTACGAGATCACCTGCTGACCCACCCTCGCCGTTTCGGCCGGCCGAACCGGCCGACAACCCATCGCCCCTGCCAGGGACAGAACCCGAAAGGAACAACCATGGAGAAGGCCACCGCGATCGAGGACCTGATGGCCGGCTACGAGGCGTACAGCGACGCCCGTGAGCTGGGCGTGACCTCGGCCGTCGACGCACCCGCCACCTCCCCGGCCTGCATCGCCTCCGCCACCGCCAGCTGGCTGGCCAGCCAGTTCTCGGCGAAGACGATCTCCGGCGGCTGCTGAACCGCACCTGCCGCGGCCGGCCGTGGGACCGAGCAACGCTCTCCCTCCCACGGCCGGCCGGCCAACCCGTTCGCCCGAACACCGAGGGGAATCACGATGGCGCAACCAGCCGAGCCCGCCAACCTGTTGACCATGGCCGATCTGCTCGGCCCCGCGACCATCCGTGCCGCTGCCACCCTCAAGGTGGCCGACCACATCGCCGCCGGCGCCACCAGTACCGGCGCACTCGCCGAACTGACCGGCACCCGACCGGATCTGCTCGACCTGATGCTGCGCCACCTGGCTGCCCAGGGCGTGCTCGACCGTCACACAGAGAGCCGTGACGCCGATGCCCGCTACACGCTGACCGAACTCGGCGGGCCGCTCCGCTCGGACCATCCGCAGAGCGTCCGGCGCCACCTCAGCGCGACCGGCCTGGTCGGCCGGGCCGACATGGCGCTGGTCAACCTGGTCCACACCGTTCGGACCGGCGAGCCGGCGCACGCTTCGATCTTCGGCCGGGACTACTGGCAGAGCGTCAACGAGGACCCGGCCTTCGTCGAGGACCTGGAGGCCGACGCCCGGAACCAGAGCGACGCCGAACGGGTCGGCTGGGGCGCTGAGCTCATCATCGACAGCTACGACTGGGCGCCGGTCGAGCGCGTCGTCGATGTCGGCGGGCACACCGGCGCGATCCTCACCAGCCTGCTGCAGCGCCACGAGCACCTGCACGGCACCCTGATCGACCTCAAGAACGTCACCGCAGTGGCCGGCCGGGTCTTCGAGGCCGCAGGCCTGGCCGACCGGACCGAGACCGTCGTCGGCAGCTTCTTCGAGCCGCTGCCGGTCGGCGGCGACGTCTATCTGCTGTCCGCGATCCTCGCCGACTGGAGCGACGACCAGGCCGTCGAGATCCTGCGCCGCTGCGCCGAGGCCGCCGGCCCGACCGGCAAGGTGCTTCTGGCCGAGGTCAACCTGCAGGTGCCCGGTGACCCGGGGACGGCGGCCGGACCGGAACTGTGGCTGCGGGCCACCATGCCGGCGCCCACCCGCACGGCCGACCAGTTGCTCGCCCTGGTGGCGGCCGCCGGCCTGCGAGTGACCTGGCAGGGTCCGTCCACCGCGGTGCGCTCGCTGCTGGAACTCGCCCCTGCCGGGCCCGCCGAGGGCGAGGACGGTCGATGCTGAGCTTCGAGAACGTCGCGAAGAGCTTCGGCGACCGACAGGTCCTGCGCGACCTGACCTTCGACGTGCGACCGGGCGAACTGTTCGGCTTCTGCGGGGCCAACGGCGCCGGCAAGACCACCGCGATGCGCATCGCGCTCGGCGTGCTGGCCGCCGACTCCGGCAGCGTGCGCTGGCACGGCGCCGAGGTGGACGCGGCGACCCGCAGGCGCTTCGGCTACATGCCGGAGGAGCGCGGCCTGTACGCGAAGATGGTGCCGGCCGAGCAACTGGTCTACCTCGCGCGGCTCAGCGGCGTCCGCGCGGGCGTCGCGGAGCGCCGCGCCCAGGAGTGGATGGAACGGCTCGGCGTCGTCTGCTCCCCCAAGGACCCGCTGGAGAAGCTGTCACTGGGCAACCAGCAGAAGGTCCAGCTCGCCGCCGCGCTCATCCACGATCCGGAAGTCCTGGTCCTGGACGAGCCGTTCTCGGGCCTCGACCCGCTGGCGGTGGACGCGATGGCCGCCGCACTGCTCGAGTTCGCGGCCAGGGGCGTGCCGATCGTCTTCTCCAGCCACCAGCTGGAACTCGTCGAGCGGCTCTGCGACCGGGTCGGCATCATCCGCGCCGGCACCCTGGTGGCGCAGGGAACCGTGGCGGAACTGCGCCGCAACGCCGGCGGCGAGCAGCTGCAGGTCACCCTCACCGGCGCGACCCGGGGCTGGGCCGACCGGGTGCCGGGGGTACGCGTGCTGTCCGAGGACGGCCGCACCACGACGCTTCTGACAGACGGACCCCGGGCCGCCCGGGAGGTCCTCGCCGCCGCCCAAGCCGCCGGCGAGGTCGAGTACTTCGGCCGATGCGAGAGCGGCCTGGCAGAGATCTTCCGAGAGGCGGTGTCGGGATGAGCACCATCGACCTGACGAGTAATCAGCCCACCATCGACCTGACGGGCGATCAGCCCGCGACCGGCCGGCGCCGACGGGCCGCCGACCTTTCGCTGATCAGGATCGTGGCCGGCCGGGAGATCTCCCAGCAACTGCGCAACAAGACCTTCTGGATCTCGGTCACGGTCACCTCGCTCATGCTCTGCCTGTCCTTCACCCTGACCGGCGTCCTCCGCGGTTCCAGCGCCGACCGGCCCGCCGTCGCCGTGGTCGGCGCCCAGCCCGCGCTGGCGGCCGCGCTGGCTTCGCAGACCGAGGTCCGCGACTACGCGGACGCCGGAGCGGCCCAGGCGGCCGTGCGGGCCGGCAAGGCCGACGCGGCCCTGCTGCCGGGCGGCCAGGTGGCCGTACTGCGCACGCTGCCGTCCGGCCTTGCGCAGAGCATTCAGCACGCGTATCAGACGACCCGTCAGGCACAGCAGTTGACCGCCCTGGGCGCCACCCGGGCGGAGGTCGACCAGGCACTGGCACCCGAGCCGCTGCGGATCACCACGCTGGACAAGGATGCCGCCCGCACCCAGGAGCGGACCATGACGGCAGGCCTCGGCGTCTTCCTGCTCTTCATCCTCATGATGATCTCGGGGCTGGGCATCGCCCAGGGCGTGGCGGAGGAGAAGTCCAGCCGGATCGTCGAAGTCCTGCTGGCCAAGGTCCGGGCCTGGCACCTGCTGGCCGGAAAGATCGTCGGCCTGGGCACCGCTGCCCTGGTGCAGATCCTGCTGTTGGTCACCGCCGCGCTCACCGCGGCGATCGCCTCCGGCGCCGTCGAGGCGCCGTTGGACACCATCGGCGCGGCGGTCAACGTGCTGATCTGGTTCGTCCCCGGCTACCTGCTGTTCGTCACGATGTACGCCGCCGCCGGCGCGCTGGTCTCGCGGCCGGAGGACGTCAACCGGGTGATCGGCCCGGTCAACATGCTGCAGATGATCAGCCTGGTCGGCCCGGCGCTGGCCGTCTCGGGCAAGCACCAGAGCCTGATCGAGGCGCTCTCCCTGGTGCCGGGCGTGTCCTGGGCCGCGATGCCCGTCCGGATGGCGGTCGGCCCCGTCCCGTGGTGGCAGGTCGGCGCCTCGTTCGCGCTGATGCTCGCGGCGGTCGCCGCGCTGCTGCGGATCGGCAGCCGGATCTACACCGGCGGCCTGCTGCAGCACGGCGGGATCGTCAAGGTCAGGGACGCCCTGCGCGGCGCACGGCGCTGAGGATCCGGACACACAGGACTTATCCACAGGAAGGTGGGAACACCGTGAGCACGACAGAAGCACAGCGGCCGCAGCAGCTGAGAGTCCTGCGGGAACTGACCAGGGGTCGGGCCACGGAGGTCGTCCTGATCGGTGTGCTCGCCACGGTCAGTACGTTGGCGACGCTCGCGCTGCCGATGGTGGTCGGGCAGCTGATCGCCACCATCGAGCGCGGGGAGAGCCTGACCTGGCGGGTGCTGGCGATGGTCGGCGCGGGCTTCGGCTCCGCCGCCGCCGGCGCGCTGGCCAGCTTTCTGCTGAGCCGGATGGGCCAGCGGCTGATCTGCCGCCTGCGTATCCGCACCATGCGGCACGCGCTGGCGCTGCGGCTGGCGACGGCGCAGCAGGAGGGCTCCGGCAATCTGGTGGCGCGGCTGACCGCGGACGCGGCCCGGGTGAAGAACCTGATCGACATCGGGCCGATCCAGCTGCCGATGGCCGGGATCACGGTCCTCGGCACGCTCGTGATCATGGGCACCCTCGACTGGGTCCTGCTGCTGGTCACCGTCGCCGCCTTCCTCCTGGCCGTGGGCATCATCGCCATGGTGGTGATCGGGCTGCGCCGCACCTATCTCTCCGTCCAGAAGGAGGTCGGATCGCTCGCCCAGCAGTTCGTCGACACGCTGGAGGCACTGACCGTCGTCAAGGCGTTCCGCGCCGAACGGCGGGTCGCGGACCAGCTGGCCGAGCGGGCAGAGCGGGTGGCCGCGCTGGAGACCCGGGCCGCCCGGATGGAGTCGCTGATGGTCCCGGTGATCAACCTGGGCCAGCAGATCGCATTGGTCAGCGTGGTGGTGGGCGGCGGCAGCCGGATGCTCGACGGGCACCTGTCGCTCGCGGACTTCGTCGCATTCCTGCTCTACCTGCTGCAGCTCACCGCTCCGTTGATCATGGCGGCGTCCGGCGTCAGCGGACTGCAGATGGGCCTGATGGCCCGTCGGCGCTTCGAGGACGTCTTCGCTCTGCCGACGGAGCCGACGTCGGCCGAGCCGACCCAGGTCGAGGCCCAGGCCGGCAGCGCCCGGCGCACCGACGACCACGCCGCTCCGGCCGTCCGGTTCCGCCAGGTCGAGTTCGGCTACGGCGACCAGAAGATCCTGCGCGGGATCGACCTGTCCGTCCCCCGCACCGGCCTGACCGCGATGGTCGGCCTCTCGGGCGCCGGCAAGAGCACCGTCCTCGCCCTCGTCGAGCGGTTCCTGGAACCCGACGCCGGTCGGATCGAGCTCTTCGGCCGCGACACGGCTCACTGGTCGCTGGACGAACAGCGGGCCCGGATCGCGTATGTCGACCAGGCTGCGACGCTGCTGCCCGGCAGCGTCCGCGACAACCTGCTGCTCGGCCGAACGGACGCACCGGACGACGAGCAGCTCGTGGCTGCGCTCGAGCGGGTCGGTCTGGCCGCCGAGGTCGGCCGACTGCCTCAGGGCCTCGACACCGTCCTGGGCGGCGCCACGAACCTCTCCGGCGGCCAGCGCCAGCGACTGGCCCTGGCCCGCGCCCTGCTGACCGATGCCTCGCTGGTGCTGCTCGACGAGCCGTCCTCCCAGCTGGACAGCCTCAACGAACTGAAGCTGCGTGAGGTCGTGGACGAGATCGCGACCGACCGCGCCGTCCTGGTGGTCGCCCACCGGATGTCCACCATCCAGCACGCCGACCACGTCATCGTCCTCGAATCCGGACAGGTGGTGGACCAGGGCACCCACAGTGACCTGCTCGAGCGCTGCAAGGACTACACCGACCTGGTGAGCGGACAGGTGCTCAGCACCCTGACCTATGCACCGGCATGACCACCGGAGCCCCTCCCGTGACCACCTACTCCATCCTGATGCCGTTCGCGCCGCCCAGGCCCGAGCAACTGCTGCCCTACGCGGCGCTCACCCAGTGGAGCGGCGCCCACCGGCTCTGGCAGGGCCAGGCCGTCCTCAACCAGCCGCACCATGCCTTCACCTACGCCGCCGCAGCCGGCTTCCGGATCCCGGTCGGGCTCGGCGTGGCCCTGATGCCGCTGCAGCACCCCTACGAGGCAGCGCTGCAGGCACATGCCGTCGCGGCGGCCACCGGCCACTCGGTGGTGGCCGGCTTCGGCCCCGGCGCCGCCGTCTTCCAGCGCAGCATGCTCGGCCGCCCCTACCGCAGCCCGCTCACCGCGGCCCGCGAGTACCTGACCGTCGTCCGCGGACTGCTCGGCGGCGAGCTGGTCGAACAGGACGGCGAGTACTTCAGCTGCCACGGCAAGCTGCCCGCCGTGCCGCGGCCGCCGATCGAGGTCGGCCTGGGCGTACTGCGGCCCGGCATGGCCCGGCTCGCCGGTGAGGTCGCCGACGTCGCCATCACCTGGCTGACCCCGGCCCGCTACCTGCGGGAGGTCATCATGCCCGCACTGCGCGAGGGAGCCGAGGCCGCAGGCCGTCCGGTGCCACGCGTGGTCTCCATCGTCCCGGTCGCGCTTGCCGCACCCGACCGCAACCCCGTCGCCCTGGCGTACGCCAGCAACCTGGGGCACCTTCAACTCCCGCACTACGCCGACATGCTGGGCCGCTCCGGCATCCAGATCGACACCGCCGACCCGCAGGCGGGCGCGGCGGCTCTGGTCGAGGGTGGCGCCTTCCTCTACGGCGGGCCCGAGCAACTCACCGACACCTTCGCAGAGTACCGCGAGGCCGGCGTCGACGAGATCGTGCTCAACGTCACCGGAGTGCTCGGCCTGCACGGCGGGCAGGCCGCGCTGCGCGAGCTGGAGACGATCCTCAAGGAGGTCGCCGGGTGACCGACATACCGCCCGCCGCAGCCCCGGCCCCCGCGCTCGGCATCGACCGGCTCCTGGTGGTCACGGCCGGCTCCGCGTACGCCACCGGGATGCCGTTCTGGCTCGACTGGACCCGCGCCAACTACCCGCAGCTGGCGGTCAACGTGGTGCTCACCCGGAGCGCCGAGCGCTTCGTCACCCGCCACGCGCTGGCCGGCCGCACCCCCGGTGAGGTGCTGGTGGACACCTGGCCGGACGACGACAGTCGTGCCCGGCACGTCGAACTCGCCGAGTGGGCGCAGGCGATCGTCGTCTACCCGGCCACCCTGCACTTCATGGCCCGGCTCGCCCTGGGCCTGGCCGACAGCCCCGCGCTGCTCGCCGCCCAGTGCACCAAGGCACCGGTGGCGGTAGCCCCCGCACTGCCGCCAGGTGGTCTGCACAGCGCCGCCTTCCAAGCCCACTGGGCGGCGCTCGCCGCCCGCCCCAACATCGTCCTCGCCCCGCCGCACTCCGGTGTCAGTCTGACCACCGGCCGCTCAGACGCCTGGGTGCCACCCCTGTTTCCGGAGGTCATCGCCATGACTGAACAACGCCGTCTCGAACTCGACCGGGCGGCAGACCCGTTCGCCTCCACTGCTCCGGCCGCTTTCCTCGCAGATCTGGCCAAGCCGTGACCGGCCGGGGCAGCACCCTGGTCGGTGCGCACACCGTCGCGGACTTCGGCACCGATCTGCTGCACACCACGGTGCGCAGCATCCCCGGGGGTTACGAGTGGCGCCGCGCACCGGGCACGGCCGCCCCGGCGCCGTTCCGGCGGCCGAGCGACGAGCTGCTCGACCTGCTGGTCCAGCCCGGCGACGAGGCTCTCGCCCGCTGGGCACCGGCGGCAGCCGACGGTCCGGCCAGGATCTACCGGGTCCACGGCCGCGAGTCGGTCGCCAACCGCCTGCTGACCAGCGGCCCGCAGCCCGAACTCGCGGACCCGCTGCGCGGCTTCGGTGCCCTGCTGCGCGGGCTGCACGACGCCGGTCCGGTGCACACGGCCGCGCTCGCGCCGCAGCCACCGCGCGGCCTGGACCGGCTGAACACCTGGCTGGGCGGCCGTGCCCCGGTGGCGCGGGCCGCATGGGTCGCGGCGGAGCTCCGGGCCCGGCTCGGCGAGGACCGCTGGTCCAAGATCCTCGGCTGGACCGAGCAGCTCAACGAGGACACCGCCGTCACGCTGGTACACGGCGCCCCCGGCCTCGGCTCACTGGTCACCAACACCGCGGGCCGCCCGGCCGAGCTGCTGGTCGGCGAGGATCTCGCCGTCGCGCCCTGGTACTTCGACCTCGGCTGGGCCGTTGGCGAAATCGTCGAACTGCGCTGGCAGTTGGGTGGCGAACAGGAGAACTGGCAGCTGCTTCTGGAAGCGCTGTTCGAGGGCTACGGCCGCGAGCTGGGCACGCACTGGGCCGCGACGGCCGCGATCCGGATCCTGCTGCACGTCCACGACATCGCCGCGTACGTCGGCTGGCACACCATGGGCTTCGAGCACTACGCGGGCTTCCTCATCTTCCTGATCGATCTCTGATTCCCGAGCGACCTCCGAGCGAAAGACACCCGCATGTCCCCCACCCCACTGACGTCCCGCGTGAGCCGCTTCACCCTCCCGAACGGACTGCGGGTGGTGGTGGACACCGTCCCCGAGGCGGCCCGGATGGCCGTCGCCGTCCACTACGGCACGGGTTTCCGCTCAGAACCGCCCGGCCGGGAGGGCTTCGCGCACCTCTTCGAACATCTGATGTTCCGGGGCAGCGCCAGCCTTCCCGACGGACGCTTCTACGACCACGTCCACCGCCACGGCGGACACGCCAACGGGACCACCCACCAGGACTACACCGACTACTACCAGGTGGTCCCGCCGGGCGCGTTCGAACGCGCGCTGTTCGCAGAGGCCGACCGGATGCGCGCTCCCCGCTTCACCGAGGCCGAGCTGGCCGGCCAACTCGAAGGCGTCGCCCAGGAGATCCACCAGGCCGTGCACGGTCGGCCATACGGCGGGTTCCCCTGGCCGCTGCTGCCCGGCGCCGTGTTCCAGAACTTCGCCAACGCCCACGACGGCTACGGCGACGCCGACCGGTTGCGCCGGGTCACCCCGGCCGACTGCATGGACTTCTTCACCACGCACTACGCCCCGGGCAACGCCGTCCTGACCGTGGCCGGTCCGCTGCCCGCCGAGCTCGTCGCGGACCTGGTCGAGCGGCACTTCGCGGACATCCCGGCCCGCCCGCTACCCCCGGCGCCCGACCTGGACGAGCCACACCCGCAGGCCGAGCGCTGGGTGGAGACCACCGAGCCGGGCGTCACCGCCACCGCCCTCGCCCTGGGCTACCGGCTGCCCGACCCGCAGACCGATCTGACGGCCTATCTGGCCCACACCGTCCTCGCCCGCCTGCTCAGTGACCGGAGCGGGGTGCCTGGCACGGGCACCTCGCTGCCGGGTCTCAGCACCAGCAGCGGATTCTTCGGCCCGCTCGACGCCAAGGACCCGGATGCCCTGGTTCTCACCGCCCTGCTGCCCCCTGACCTCGCACCCGAGCAGGCCCTCGCGGCCGTCCGGCAGCAGTGGTCGCACTGGTCCGACGGCACGCCGGACCACGACGCGATCAGGCGGACCACCCTGGCAATGGCCGGCGAGCACCACCGCGCGCACGGCGACCTGGAGACCCGCTGCCGCGCACTGGGTCGACTGGAGATCCTCTACGGCCGGGCCGAGCTACTCGACGCCCTACCGGACCACCTGCTCGCCCTGCGGCCCGCCGACCTCGCCGACGCCGCCCACACGCTCGCCACGGCGCTGCCGGCGGTGCTCGTCATGCGTCCCGGAGCTACCCGCACCCGCCCCGACCGCACCACTGCGAAGCCGCAGCCCGTCCCGCCCGCCGCACGCCTGTCCGGTCAGGAGCCCCGGCCACTGCCTGCCTACGGCCAGGACCTTCCTCCGACGTCCGCCCTGCTCGGTGACACGGTGCTGGACAACGGCCTCCGAGTGCTCACCGCGGGCGACGGCCGCACCCCGCTGGCCGAGGTACGGCTGCGGCTGCCGCTCGGCGCTCTGGGCTGGCAGCACCCGGGCCGAGTCGAGGCACTGCTCCGGCACAGCCTGTCGGCCACCGACGCGCCCGCCCGAGCCGCCGCGCTCGGCGGTTGCCTGTCGCTGTCCACCGACGGCCAGTGGTTGGACGCCGCCGGACACGTCCCGCCGCAGGCGCTGCGGCAGTGGCTCGAAGTGCTCCGCAGCGCCGTCACTGCGCCGCTTCCCGACACCCTCCCGCCGACTCCCGGCCGGCCGGTCCCGCACCGCCTGCTCGACGAGGCGTTGCGGCGCCACTGGGGTGGCGCCGAGGACCCGGCACCGACGCCTGCGGCTCTCCAGCGCTCCGTGCTGCGCCCGGCCGGCGGTGTTCTGGTCGTGGTCGGCCCGCTCGGCGCCGCAGCGGTGACGGCTGCTGCCCACCACGCGCTCGGCGGCTGGGACGGTGAACCGGCGCCCACGCCCGGACCGTTCCCGGAGCCCGACCGACTGCTGATCCTCCAGGACCGCACGGCTGGGGACGTCCAGTTGCTCTGCGCGGCGCCGGAGCGCGCCGAGGGCGCGACGGAGGCCGCCCGGTACGTCGCCACGGCCGCGTTCGGTGGCTACTACGGCTCTCGCCTGGCGGCCCGTCACGCCGGACTCTCGGCGCAGGGTTTCGAGATCTACTCGGGTCGCGACGTGCTGCTCGACATTCCCCGGTCGCTGGTACGTGCCCGGATGCCCCGTTCGCAGGCCAGGCAGGTGCTGACTGCGCTGCGGGAGGAGTTCCGGCGCATCGCGCGGGAGCCGTTCAGCTCGGCGGAGGTCGCCCGGGCCAGCGGGTTCTGCGCCGCCCAGCTGCTCGCCGCGTTCGACTCCCCGGCGCTGCTGGCCGACCTGCTGCGGCAGCTGGCGGCCGCCGGCCACCAGGTCGCCGAGCTGGACCGGTTGCCCGCGCGGCTGCGGGCGGTGTCCGCCGACGAGGTGTCATCCGCAGGCGCGCAGCTGTTCGGCGAGCAGGCGATGACCACGGTCGCCCTGGGGGACCTGGACGCCGACGCCCTGGCAGCGCCCTGATGCCAAGTCCCCGCCAGTGAGGGGCATCCCCAAGGGGCGCGAGGAACTGCGCGAATCGGGAGGCTGCGGGCCTGTGCCTTCCGCTTCGCGCGGTTTCCCGCGCCCCTGTTGTGGCTGATGCGTTGGCCTGTACGCCCTAAATGGGCCCGGCCAGCGCCGCCACCCGCCGCAGTTCGGCCAGGTGCCCCTTCAGTGCCGTGCGGCCCGACGGGGTGAGCGCCAGCCAAGTGTGGGTACGGGCGTTCAGCGGTACCTTCCGAATCTCCACGTACTGCGCCGCCTGCAGGGCCTTCACCTGCTTGCTCAGCACGGAGTCGCTCACCCCGAGGGTGTCGCGGACGACCGCGAACTCCAAGGCCTCCACTCCGGCGAGCAGCGCGCAGATCTGCAGCCGGTGCGCCGGGTGGATGACCTCGTCGAATCTCGGGCCGCTCATGCGCCGCTTCGCAGGTCCCGGCGGAGCGCGACGTCGTTGCGGACGGTCGTCCAGATGGTCAGCGCGGCCGCCGCGAGCCCGGCCGCCGTCATCGCGCCGGGCAGTCCGGCGGCCATCTTGAGGGTCAGCCCGAGGCCGCCGAGCAGGATCAGCAGCACCAGGAAGGCGCCGTTCAGCCCCCGCGCGCTCGGCGTCGAGACCGCCTGGGACACCGAGATACCCCTGGACCTGGCCACCGTCCAGCTCAGCGCGAGCGGCATCAGGACGCCGCCGGCGACGACGCCGGAGGGCACCAACGACCCGCCGACGTCGATCGAGGCGAACACGGTGGCCACCGACAGACCGAGCCCCGCGTGGTACCACCACGGGCTGGCCACCCGGTCGGCGATCCGGCTGCGGACCTCGCTGACACCGTCGAGTGCGGCGCGGGCGGCGGCGATGTTCTCAGGCGTGCTCTTGTCACTTTCCATGATGGAAAGCGTACCACCGACTTTCCATCATGGAAAGTCGGGTATCCGTGGCCACGAAGGTGCTTGACGTTCGGTCAGACCCAGCCGCGCTCGCGGGCCAGCAGCGCTGCCTGCGGCCTGCTGGCCGCGTCGAGCGTCTGCAGCAGCTCGGCCACGTAACGGCGGTACGTCCGCACCGACATGCCCAGATCGCGCGCGCCGATCTCGTCCTTGACGCCGCGACACATCGCCTCCAGGACGCGCTGCTCGGTGTCCCCGAGGCCCGGGGCCTCGGCCTCCCCGGTCGGCGCGGCCGCGAGGAGGTCCACTGCCGAGTCCCAGATCTTCTCGAAGAGCGCCACCACGTTGGCCACCAGCCCGGCTTCGCGGGCAATCAGGGCGCCCCGCGAGATGTTGGCCGGATCGACCGGGGTCAGTGCGGTGCGGCCGTCGTAGACCAGGATCCGTTCGTTGATCTCCTCGGCCACCCGGATCTCGGCCCCTTGGGAGTGCAGCTCCCGCAGGTATCCGGCGGTCGGCGGGTGGTCGAGCGCCTTCCGCAGGATGACGCTGCGGATCCGCACACCCCGCCGCAGGCAGCGCATGTCCAGCGGGCGGGCGTGTCCGATGTTGTCCTCGGTGAGCGCCGAGTACGGCTCCACCGACAGGATCTCCTCGCGCGCAAAGAAGGCCAGGTCGTCGATCCGGTCGCGGATCTGGCGCACCCGGTCGAGCCGCTCGATGCCGGACGCCTCCACCGGCTTGGGCTCGCACTCGGCCTGCAGCGAGGAGACCAGGTGCCGGGACTGGGTGAGGTTTCGCAGCTCCTCGTGAAGCTCACGCAGGCGCAGGTCGGTGAGCTTGTCCACCGCGATGTCGGGTGGCGCGGCCAGATACCCCGTCGGTGGCGATTCGCGCAGTGCACCGCCGACGCACAGCCGGTCCAATGCCCGCTGGACGTCGTCGAGAGCCACTCGGAACAGCAGATGCATATCGTCTGCGGTGGTTCCGGGATTCCGGAGGAAATGCCGGTAGATCCGCTCCTCCATCTCGGACAATCCGAGAATTGACATGTCATTGCGCAAGGCAGACTCCCCCCTTGGTCACAGTGATGAAGAACCCGACCGTCGTGCCCCACGCAGGTCCAGCGGACGGGACATCTCGATGGACTCACTGGCGAGTACGCCCACCGGGTTCACGGTCAGCTTCTCCGAACGCGCGAAAAAGGTCAGTTCGTCAATGGCCTCACGGACGGCTGTCAGCCCCTCCAACTGCTTGACCGGCTGCGCATCGTCGGATGAGGTCGGCAAGCTCGCCATCTCGGTCACCAGTGACTCGACAACACCGTGCGCCTGCACGGTCTGCTCAAGTTCTTCCCGGTGCCTGTTCAGCCGCCTGTCGATGAGCTGATCGACCGCGCGCGCCGGGCCGGCAGCCCGAAGGCCGCCGACACCACTGCGTACGGCGAGGCCGAGTTCGACCAGCCGGTCAGCCAGGTCTTCTTCCCGTGGCTGCACGCACCTTGCACCCCCGTCATCCCTTACTTCGTTCAGCAACCGTCGGTACAGGGCCTCCTCTGGCGCCGACACACCCCGGAACCCCAGCCGAGCCCCTGCGACATCCTTCTGGTCCTGAAGGACATCCTCGCCCACTTCCCCCTCCTCCTGAACGCGCCGGTCTGTAGGCCTGACCTCGCGAGACCTCGACCAACAGTTGCCGCAGATGCCGGTCAACGTGTCGTCGGGGCCACCGCAGAGCTGCATTCCCCTGCAACTCCTCAGACCGGCATGCCGACGATCGCATGGTGGCCCAGGCAGTCACTCCCGAACCTTCATGGCGACCGCACTTACGGCCAGTGCGTCCCGTGCGCCTCTCCATATCAACGTCTAGTCAACTAGATGCAGCGTGCCGAAACATACGTCACGCCCACCTGAGCATGTCAAGCATGTTCCTGACGATGAAGTGGCGTGAGTTGCGAGTCCATCTAGTCAACGAGATAATCGGTCCGCTCCGGAGGGGGCTCCGCAGACCCGTGCAAGAAGAGGTGATCAGCAGATGGGCAACCGGGCCCCGGCCGCCGACGGACGTACGATCGCCGCAAAGCTGGACTACCTGATCCGCGAGATCCACCCCAAGGGCCGGGGGCCGTTCACGTACCAGGAGATCGCGGACATGATCAAGGAGTCTGCGGGTGAAGGGGAACCGACTGTTTCCCATGGGACCGTCCAGGCAATCCGCACAGGAAAGGTCACCAACCCCAGCGTAGACTCCCTGCGGGCACTGGCCGCCTTCTTCGGCGTTCCGACCGCTTACTTCCTCGATGACTCACTCTCCAGGACTGTCGAGGCGCGCATCAGGGAGATCAAGGAAAGTGTGGAGACGGCCGACGCGGGGGACGAGGTCGCCGATGTCCTCAGGGACAAGGAGGTCCGCGCCGTGGCGTTTCGGCTCAGCGGACTGTCAGCCCGGTCCCTGCGGGGAATCAAGAGCATCGTCGAAGGGTTCCGCCAAGCCGAGGGGCTACCGGAAGCGAAGGTTCCGCAACCCAAGCGACGTAACGGCTAGATTCAGCGGCCGTCGGCGCGGTCGGGTGGCCCGCCGCGCATTGTCGATGCCTGGAGCGGTGAGGGATCTCATGAGCTGGTGGAAGAGGTCACGCCCCCACCTGTGTGCAACCATCGTCGAGGGACTTGCCATCCCCCAGCCGTTCGATCTCGACGCTTTCTGCTCGAGCATTGCTGAACAGCGGGGCCGTCCCCTGTATTTGATTCCGCTCGACGGCCCAGCCGACCCCGAGCAGCCGTGCGGCATCTGGCTCGGCCTCGACACCGCAGACCTGGTGTTCTACGAGTCCTGCGCAGCAGACATCCTCAAAGTCCAGATCGTGCTCCATGAGATCGCCCACATGCTCCTCGGACACGTCGCACCCCAGCTGCACCCCAACGAGGACACCCCCCAGGACGAATTCTCCGCCATATCCGAACACTTCACCCAGTTGCTCGCACGCACCGGTGACGCCGTGAACGCAGTGAACCAACCTGGACTGCCCGAGATCGTGCGCGCCGAGGCGGCGCGGATCCGCGCCGCCGCAGCCAGGCCAGCTCCCGGTGACGCCGAGTTGGGACTGTCCACCGACCGCATCCTCCATCTCCTCGGCCGCACCAAGTTCGCCGACCGTCAGGAGAAAGAGGCGGAGACGCTGGCCACCCTCATCCTTGAGCGTGCCAGCCGCAATGAGACCATCTCGACCTCGGGCGGATCAGCAGACGTCCTCGCTCGCCTCAACGACGTCCTCGGCCATCCGGGGAGAAGGTCGTGACAGTCGTCAAGCACGCGGCGCTGATCCTGCTCTGGGCCGTCACGGCCTGGCGGCTTCCCGGCGCCGTCCGCGTCACAAAGCAGCGGGCCTTGTGGCTCGCCTTCGCCTCCATAGCAGCCGCCACGACTCTCGGGGCCCCCGGCGTGGCCCGCTCCACTGATGCCCTGATCGGCATCCACGACGCGGCCACCCTGGGAAAGAACCTACTGGGCATCGTTGCCTCAGCGGCGGTTCTAGATTTCGTCATCTCGATCGCCCGGCCCGCAGCTGCGGCTGGTGCCCGCCGATGGCTGATCCCGGCAACTGCCTCCACGATGGCAGTGCTGGCCGGACTCTTTGCAGTGACCCCACGTCCAATCGAGTCCGACAACTTCTTCCAATCCAGCCTTGGTTCCGTGCCGGGCACCGCCTACTGCCTGGTCTTCCTGGACAGTCTCGGCCTGGCGATGGCCATGTGTACCTGGCTGTTCTGGGGAAGCGGCCGCCATGCCGGGGCTGGCTGGTTGCGCATTGGGCTGCGGCTGCTGGGCACGGGAACAGCCCTCGGCGCCGGGTACAGCCTGTACCGTTCCGTCCTCATGATCCTGGGCCTGCTGCGTATCAGCGTTGACGGGCCCCGGGCCAATCGGATAGCCGATGTTATTGAGTACACCGCCATCGCTCTCATCATTGTGGGCAGTTCGATCCCCGCGATGGGAGCTCTGCGGCGCTCGGTGCGCGACTGGCATGCACTACGCAGTATCCGGCCCCTGTGGGCGTCCCTCACCAGCGCCGTCCCCGAAGTCGTTCTCGATACGCATTTCCTCCGTCCCAGCCCACGGGTCCGACTACACCGGGCCGTGATCGAGGTCCGGGACGCCGCACTCATCCTGGCACGCCATGCCCCGGCCGGCCTTCGCGAACAGGCCCGTCGCGCAGCGGAACAGTCCGAACCCATTCCTGCACTTCGCTCCGCCCTGGAAGAAGCGATCTGGCTGCACGCCGCCCGTGCAGCCAGGCTCGCCGGAGCACCTATCGCGCCAACACCCACACCAACTCAAGGCACATACACCGAGCGGCAGGACCTCATAGATTTCGATTTCGAGGCCGAAGTTGCCAGACTCCGGTCCGTCAGCACGGCCTACCAGTCGCGCGGAGCCCAAACCGCGGGCGGCCCCACCACGACGAACCCCATCGCCCCGGTCACCACCACACCCGATCAGGAAAGCGTGTGACACTCACCCTCGCCAGGCAGAAATCCTCCCTCGCCCGTGCCATCACAGACGGCCTTGAACCCAAAAACTGGATTATCGGGGTGGCCGTCCTCATCGGCTGGCACGCGGGCCGGCTCCCGGGCATAGGGTGGGGACTGTTCGCAGCCGCCTTCTGCGCGGTTGTCCCTATCGTGTTCATCAAGTTCGGTCAGCGACGCGGATACTGGGGAGACCGGCACGTACGCCGACGCCAAGACCGTCTGATCCTGATCCCCGGCATCATGGCATCGGTTATCACCGGCATGATCCTCATGGGCCTCCTCGGAGCACCACGCGAGATGATCGCGCTGGTCACCGCGATGCTGGCCACCCTCATCGCCATCCTGGTCATCACGACGGCGTGGAAGATATCCGTCCACACCGCCGTCTCCTCCGGCGCCATCGTCATGCTGGCGATGGCCTACGGCGCGTGGCCGCTGCTTCTCTACCCGCTCGTCGCGATAGTCGGCTGGTCCCGAGTGGAGCTCAAAGACCACACGCTCCTCCAGGTGTGCGCCGGCACCGTCCTCGGCGCAGCCGTTGCAGGCATCAGCTTCGCCGGGCTCCGATAGTCGCGGCGATGGAGGAGTGGCTGACCTCGCCTCAACGCATTGGCGAGCGGGATTCCGTTCCAAGGGGTGCAGCGGGGGTTTGGTCTAGACCGATCAAGGCGATGGTCGACATCTGAGGCACCTCAAGTGGCACCTCTCGGCCTTGTCGGTGGCGGCTGAACCGTGGGCCGTCGCCGAAAGATCTCGCACCACGCAGCCGTCCCGTGCGCCAAGTGGCGGGCCAGTCGCCGAACACCGCCTCCGCCCAGCCGCCGACGCCAGCCTCGAGTCCTGGGAATGCTGGGGATGCAACAACGCCCATCACATGCGCCGGGTCTTCGCAAGAGCGCAGGGGCGTGCGGGGCAGAAGGTGCCACTACGGACCAGCCATGTTCTGGGCCTTCCTTGATCGGCTGGCGTCAGGACTGCTGCATGAGCGGTCGATGTATGGCGGTTCGGGTGGGGAACTGTGCGGACAGATGCTGGTTGATCAGCACGCCGGGAAACGATCAACTTTTGCCCTGGGAAAGGATCTTCGCCGCCCATCGATAGCTGCTGACCAGCGCATTCTGTCGGTGCCCCACCGTGTGCCGTGTCATCCAGCGGCTGGATCGCTGCTCGAACTCAAGCCCAGCTCCCGCCCGGCTGATCCCTCGGAGCGATTGCGGATCGGCGGCGAGCCCCTTTGTGCTGTTCTCTGTGACGAGGCAAGCCGAGGATGCAGTGGGCCGGCGTGCCAGGAGGCCGCGCTCCGCCATGGGCGCGAAGATCGAGCGCACTGCCCTGGCGCTCGAGTAGGACACTGGGCATGCGGTGCCGGCAGGTCAGCGGATGGCACTCGCTTTCGCCACCGCCATGAGGCTGGGCTGGGCCCGGCTGGAGGCAACGGGCGACATCGACGGCCACGCCGGTCCAGATGATGCGGACGACGGCGACTGCGGCCTGGCCTGACCGTCGACGGGTCGTAGCGGACGGACTCCACGAGCCAGACTGCGGCCGTAGGACAGAGCCATACGGGTGACACGGGAGGCAGCTCTGAGGATGGCAGTGTGCATCGCTCCGGTCGGTGTTCCTGCGCGGCAGACCGACGCCCCCAGGGAAACGACGGCATGGTCAGCCACAACCAAGGCACGGGAAACCGCCCATGAGCCCGGCTGAGGTAGGAGCCCCCAGCCCAGTACCCCACCCCGATCCGCTACCCTGTCAGGGACCGCCACCTCGGTGACGGTCCCCACCCTTGCCACAACCGGGCCGGATAGTCACTCAGAGTATTCAGCCACGTTTTACGCAAGGCCCGCCTTCGTAGCTCAGGGGATAGAGCACCGCTCTCCTAAAGCGGGTGTCGCAGGTTCGAATCCTGCCGGGGGCACAGAGAAACACCAGGTCAGGAGCTCTTCTGTCTAGCGGACGGGAGGGCTCCTGCGCTTGCAGCACACATATGGCACACATGCCGTGGGCGCGGATGGTGGGGAGCTGTGCAGGATGGCCGTCACGGATGAGCTGGCTCGGCGTCGGTACGGGAAGCTGATCGGCTCGAATCGATGATGCGGGCAGCTCTGAAGCCGCAGTTCCAGGGCTACCACGGTCAGCTGATCCTGAGCGGCGACGATCTTGCGGAGTTGGGCGAGCTCAAGGACGTCCGGCATGCCGCTCGGGAAGCGGGACGTCGTCTCGGCTGGAAGACCACCACCCGTCTCGTCGGTGACCGGCTCTTCGTGCTGGACGAGCGGGAGGTACCTGAGGAGATCGAGCGGCTGGCCGGCGACGAGACCGCTGCTGCGATCGACCGAGCCCGGCAGGAAAGCCACCGACCACGCGGCTGACCTGACCGAGGGAGACGCAAGGGGCCGCCCCACCGCGCTGGTGCGGTGGGGCGGCCCCTTCGGTTACGGCTCCACGGCACGGATCAGGCACACGTCACGCGGCATCGTCCTCCAGGGCGGCCACCCCGCCTCAGCCGCCTCGCGAGCCTTCCGCTCTGCCTTCTCCAGCTTGGCCTTCGCCTTGGCCAGTTGCTTGGGGCGGCGCTTGTGCATCTTCTTCGAGACCTCGTCCAGGCGGACAGCTCGAAGTCCATCTCGTCTTCCCCGCCGACCTCGACCCCGTCGTGTGGGGCACGGAGACCTCCATGACCGCCGAAGCCTCCCCGCTGCGCACCCCGCCCGTCCGCAGCGACGACGATGGCCTACGGCAATTCACATGGCTCACGGCCACGCCCGCCCTGCACGCTCGGTACCGTCTGGAATGGCGATTCCGGGCACGGCCCGAAGGCGAAGCAGATCAAGGGAGTTCAGGTGATGGACGTGCGGCCCAGCCAGCGCATGCGAGACCTCGGCGTCGTCCAGCACGGTGCCGGCATCCTCACCGAACCCGTCCGCGCCTTCGACCTGCCCGCCGAACGCGACGAGGTCGAAGGCATCATGGACGGGCTCTTCGCCGCCATCGAACGCATCAGCCAGGTCCACCCCTTCGCCAAGGGTATGGGCATCGCCGCCCCGCAGATCGGCATCGCCCGCGCTGCCGCCGCCGTCCTGCCGCCCGACGACGCCCCCGCGGTCATCCTCCTCAACCCCAGGATCACCGAGCACTCAGCGGAGACGGACGAACAGTACGAGGGCTGCCTGAGCTTCTTCGACGTTCGCGGGCTCGTCCCTCGCCCGCCTCATCCACCACGAGATCGACCACCTCTGTACACCGCGCGCATGAGGACCGGCGTCGAGCCCATCCCCGTGGAGGAATATCGACAGACCGGGCGGGCCTGGGCATATGAGCAAGCGCTGCGCGCCAGACCTGTGTCGCCGGCCCCCATCCGTGGTCAGGCGGACGGCTGCGCCACGCCGGCTGGTTGCGCCGATGAGCCACCCTGCTTACGGGGCGCTGCTTCTTCAGCTTCAGGTGTAGTTGTGGCAGCCACATGGGCAGGGTGTGTCGCCCTTCGGATGTGAAGGGATCCCCCCAGGGGCTGGCACAGAACCAGAATGCCGCCGGCCATGGCCAGGGCGAAGCTCCACAGGCCCATGATCAGGGCGATGGAGAGGTGGAAGACCAGTCCCGCGCTCATCACCCACCATCGCTGTCGTTGCGGGAGCAGCAGACAGACGGCCAGCGAGAGCTCGATCGCCAGCGGGGCCCAGGTCATCAGGGCCACGCCCAGTGGTGTGGCGATGATGGGCGCGATGAGCGTGTTGAGCCACGGAGCGGGCCCGAAGTCGAGGTTGCTGCCCCAGTACCACATAGCGGTTCCGTCCTGCCATTCGGCGTGGGGCAGTTTGGCGACAGCGGCCTGGAAGTAGATCACGACCATCTGCAGACGCACCGTGATCAGCGCGCTGGTGCCGAGAAGCGCCAGCACGGGTGCGATGCGTGAGCCCGGCGCCTGCTGTTGCGGCTCCCAATGCCAGCGGCGCTTGTCTCCGATGGCCGGGAGTACGAACAGCACCGAGAGGATGAGGGCGACCTGGTCGCCTCCGTCGGCGATGGCGATGCCCGAGAAGACGCTGTAGTTGATGTACGCGTGCGGCAGAGCGGTGAACCGAGGCCGCCAGCCCGAGGCCACGACCAGAAGGACGAGCACACACGCCCACTTGATCCAGGTCAAATGAGTGTAGTTGTGGGACGCCAGACAGAAGACGCTCGCGGCGGTGGTCGAGGTGCACAGCGGATAGTCACCGATGGTCGCCACCGGCCGGAAGAGTGTTTCGGCACTCGAGGCAGCCAGGGTCCCGGCGGTGCCAAGGGCGACGAGAGTGCGAGCTAAGCCGTACACGTTGGTCCAGGGCAGCGGGACGGGGCGCTGGGTCACGGGCACTTCAGGCTCCAGACGGCAACACGAGTGGGAGTGTGGCGTTCAGAGGACAGGCGGCGCCATGCCCAGGGGACTGGCTGCATTTCCACAACAGCGGCCCGGCCGCACAGGGTGGGGGCCGGCGAGGGATTGGGCGTCGTGGCGACCGGTGCCAGCGCGTGTGCGAGGCAGGCGCTCACGGACTGTGTCCCGTCGCATGAAGTCCATCTGAGGTTCTTCTGGTGCATCAGCAGAGCGATCTCGATGCCCTGCGACCTGGAGGCCCGGTCGAACCCGAAGGCGTTCGAGGGCCTGGAGTGCGGCGTGAGCGCGGCGCTGTGCCAGTGACCGTCGGTCATGCGGTAGGGAGCGTACTGAGGGTCCTTCCCTGACTTGGTGAAGAAGGCC
This sequence comes from Streptomyces puniciscabiei, assembly GCF_006715785.1. NCBI lineage: Bacteria > Bacillati > Actinomycetota > Actinomycetes > Kitasatosporales > Streptomycetaceae > Streptomyces > Streptomyces puniciscabiei. The sequence goes on along the minus strand of NZ_VFNX01000001.1, from coordinate 3,741,954 downwards.
CAGCCCTGGGGCGCCGCCACGTTGGCGACCTTCCGGATGCCGCCCTGCCCGGGCAGCGAGATCACGTTGTGCGGCAGAAAGCTTTGGGCGACGTACAGGCACACGACGACCCAGATCACGGAGATTGTCGAGATCCACGCGCGGGGCACGGTGGCGGAGTGGGCTGGACCGCGTGAGAGCAGACGAATGGTGGGGATGAGACGCATGGTGGCTGTGCCCTTGACTGGTCGGCATGGTGCGGGAGCCGGCGTGCAGGTGAATGGCGGAGGGTGGTGGGCCGGACTGTCACAGCGCATGACAGTCCGGCCCATCACCGGGGCTGGCTTACGCCGCCAGAACCTGTGTCAGCTGGGCGATCTCCTCATCCCTGCTGAGGGAGCTCTGTCCCCTCTCGGTGGCAGACCAGAAATGGGATGTGGTCACTACCCACTTGGCCGCCTGGAAGTTCACGGCGACCGAGACGTTCACTGCACCACCCAGGTTGACGGCGACAAGCACGTTGACGGCTACCACGACGTTGGCGCACCTGCCGACGCCGGTACCGGTGTCATCGGCCCTGGACTTCGTGGTCGACAGTGACTTGAGGATGCCGGCGGCCTCATCGACGCCGCTTTCCACCTGCCGCGGGTCGCCGGAGCGCAGCTTCGCCGAGAAGGAACCGAAGAAGTCCGGGTGCTGCTTCTCGATCCTGTCCAGCACCGCCGTCACAGCCTTCCTCTGCTCCGCGGTGCTGTTCTTCTTTCCGAAGGGTCGCGACATCGACGAACTTGCCCGAGCGGGCGAGCTTGTCCGCCACGGGGCCCTGGGCGAAGGCCAAGCCTTCGAAGAGGAGCCGACCGTCCTTGGTCGCCTCCGCCTTCGAGCGCGGCGCCGAGGTTAAGGATGAATTGGCGTGGGTCGTGGCCGAGGATGCGGCGGCCTCCTGAGCCACGGCGCCGCCCAGTCCGAGGACAGCGGCAGCTGCGATGGCGACGCTCACGCGTCTGTGCATGTTGACTCCTGTGGTACGAGGAAACAGTCCTGTGGTCACTCAGCGCAACCACTGGACAGGGATGAGGGAACGCTACAAGCGTTCGAAAAAGGGCCCAACGACTTAACGGACCACCCGGTAGAGATCAAGCCAAGCCCGTCAGGGTCCGTATGAGTGCCGTCAGGGTGGGGCAAAGGAAGCATCAGAGCGCGACTATCGTTCTATTTCAATGTGAACAATCCTCGGCGACGCGCTTCACAGAAAGGACCTGACGTTCGTGTTAGAGAACCGTGCCCCCGCCCTGAGCCGCACCCGTCTGGCGACGGAGGCGACCGCCCCCTTCGTCGGTGCAGCACTGATCACCGTCATAGCATTTCTGCTGTTCAAGGGCTCTCTGCCCGACAAGATCGCCACGCACTTCACGTTGGGCGGCAGCGCCGACGGGTACAGCAGCCCGGCGACCACGCTTGGCCAATACATGCTGTTGTTCGCCATCCAGGCGATCGGTGCCCTCGGTGTGGTTTTCTCCATCAAAGCGGCCCCCAGGGCGGCCAGGGGGCTGAGGGCATTCTGCTGCGGCCTTGCCGCCGGGACCGCCTACGACCTCATAGCCACACTGTGGGTCGTCAGCGACTCCAACGGACGCGATGTTCATCTGCCGTCGTACCAGTGGGCCGTCGACGTCCTCGTAGGCGCAGCCGTGGCCTGCGCCGCATGGTTCGCCTCCCGGAGCCGAGCATGAACCACGAGCACGCGCCGCAGCAGGTCACCGTCTGGCACCGCACCTTGATCGCCGGATGGATGCTCGCCACTGGCATCGTCGCAGCGATCGGCTTGAGCGTCCTCACCGTTGTAGACGCTCATCACCGATCCTTGACGCTGTGGCTTCTGGTGCTTCCCGCCGCCTTCCTCGTCGTGGGCGCCATCCGCGTCACGGTCTCCCCCCGCGGCGTCACAGCCGGCTCGCTGCTTGTGCCGTTTCTACGACGGCGCTTCCCCCTCGAACGCATCGAGAGCGCCTCGGCCCGATGGACCAAGCCCACCGAGATCGGAGGATGGGGCTACCGCTGGAACCCGGGACTCAGTGCCATCTCACTGCGCGAAGGCGATGCCATCTGGCTCACCCTCACAAGCGGCGGCCAGTTCGTCATCACCATCGACGACGCAGGTACAGCCGCCGAGCTCACCAACCACCTGCTCGCACGCGGACACGAAGGTCCCTGACATGTTGGTCACCATCGACCACGCCTCGCCCATGGGCCTCGCCGAGCAGATCGCCGCCTCGGTACGCCGCAGCATGGCGGAGGGGAAGCTCCGGAAAGGCGACCGCCTGCCCTCCGCACGCGCTCTCGCCCGCACTCTGGGCATCAACATGCACACGGTCCTGCGCGGTTACCAGATCCTCAAGGAGGAACGGCTCATCGATCTCCGACCTGGGCGCGGAGCGGTCGTCACCGCGGAAGCCGCCAGCCATGCCATGGTCATCGAAGCGTGCCTCCACTTCCTCCAAACCGCTCGCAGATCAGGCATGAGCAGTCAGGACATCCTGAGTCTCGTCGCCGACCATGTCTGAGCCTCCCCCTGGGGCTCCACATAGCCCGGACGACGCCATGTGAGTCGGGCCGCCGTGCCCTTGGGGACCGCGCGGCACTGGTCCGGGCGGGTGCATCCAGGTCACAGTGCAGCGATAAGCGCTGCGGACCAGTGAGAACTACCGAGAGCAGTTTTCCCTGGTCCGCAGCATTATTTCGGGGCAATCCCGCAAGTTACCGCGCTGACTGACGAACGAGATCCGCTTGCCACCGGTGCGCAGTGAACAGCGAAGCTCCGGCAGACGACGGCCATCGTGATCTCCAGCACCGTCCCGGTCAGCGCGGTCGGGTCGTTGCGGCCAGGCGGACGACGACCATGGCGATGTCGTCGCCTGCGCCGCTGGTGAGGTCCAGGCCGGCGAGGAGGGCGTCGGCGAGGTGTTCCGGGCCGAAGCCGGTGCAGGTGGCGAGCATGGCGGTCAGGCGGGTCAGGCCGGCGTCGATGTCTTCACCGCGGCGTTCGATCAGGCCGTCGGTGTAGAGGATGAGGGTGTCGCCGGGGGTGTAGGTCTCGTTGGCCTGGGGGCGGGGGACGTGTTCGGGGCGGGCACCCAGTGGTGGGTCGGTGGCCTGGTCGAGCAGGTCGCAGGTGCCGTTGGGGTGCAGCAGGACGGGTGGGGGGTGGCCGGCGCTGCTGTAGATGAGCAGATGGCTGTGGCGGTCGACGAGGACCTGGACGGCGGTGGCGGCCAGTGCTCCCTCGACCGAGCGGGCGTAGAGACCGAGGACCTCCAGTGCCTGGGCTGGGCCGTGGACGGTGCGGGTGGCGGCGCTCAGCGCGCTGCGGAGCCTGCCCATGACGGTGGCGGCCATCAGCCCGTGGCCGACCACGTCGCCGACCGCGACGGCGAAGCGGTCGCGGGGCAGGTCGACCGTGTCGTACCAGTCGCCGCACACGTTCAGTGCTCCGGTCGCGGGCAGGTAGCGCACAGCGATGTCCGGGTGCCGGCCCAGGTCCGGGGTGTGGAGCATGGTTTCCTGCAGGGCGACGGCGATGCGCCGTTCCCGTGCGTGCGCCTGTTGCAGTTCCTCGTTGAGCTGTTGCAGCTGCCGTGCCCGGGCGTACAGCTCGGCTTCCATGGCCGCTTCCCGGCCGGGACTGACCGACGGCAGGTACGCCGTGCGGCGGGCGCGGACGACGTCGGTCATGTCCTCGGACCGGTGGAGGATCCAGCCGACCTTTGCGTCCGGGCCGAGGACGGGCACGTTGATCGCGGTCAACCACCGCTCCTTGAACACCTCGGGGTTGCCGACGACCGGGATGTCGTACCTCTGCAGCGCCATGTGATCGGTCTGGCCCGAGGCCAGAACCCGGTGCAGGGAGGCTTTCAGCGTCTCCATCCCGTCGGCCTCCGGGTCGGCGGGGTTGTCCGGGAAGACGTCGAAGAGGTACTGCCCGAGCAGCTCGGCGCGGCTGCGTCCGGTCACCTCGCAGAAGGCCGGGTTGGCAGCGGCGATCACCAGGTCCGTGCCCAGCATCAGGCACGGGCTCGGAAGGACGGCGAACACCGCCGTGTAGTCGATCTCCGGTGCCGTCACACGTATGTCCCTGCGAGTTGCACCCCCTCCTCTTCAATCTACGGAAGGCCCAGTTGCCGCGCCTGCCGAGGCAGCGGGGGTGGCGGCTGCGGACCTCCGTCCGGCGTGCGCCCCGGCCGGGATCCCTCTCGCTGTGTGTGGTGTCCCTGGCCCGGCGGCCGTTGTGGGCCGAGCAGCTGCGCAGTGCACCGAGGAGGACCACCGAGAGCGACACCGCCTGGTGTCCGGGAGTGCGGGTCGCGGAGGGAGTGCGGGTCGCAGAGGGAGTGCGGGTCGCGGAGGGAGCGCAGGCCGCCATCCGTGAACGCGGCCGCGCGATTTGGCGGGGTCGGCCGTAGCCTTCCGCCATGACCGAGACTCTGACGCCGACTCCCGATGATGCCTTCGAGATGCTGCTGGCAGGCAACCACCGGTTCGTCACCGGCTCGCCCGAGCACCCCAACCAGGACGCCGCACGCCGCGCCGAGACCGCCCCGGCCCAGAATCCCTTCGCGGTGCTGTTCGGCTGCTCCGACTCCCGGCTGGCCGCCGAGATCATCTTCGACCGGGGGCTCGGGGATCTGTTCGTCGTGCGTAACGCCGGGCAGGTCGTCGGCGCGGAGACGCTGGGAAGTATCGAGTACGGCGTGAGTGTGCTGGACTGCCCGCTGGTCGTGGTGCTGGGGCATGACTCGTGCGGGGCCGTCGCAGCTGCCCGGGCCGCCGCCGACGGCGGCCGGGTACCCGCCGGCTTCGTCCGTGACGTTGTCGAGCGGGTGACCCCGAGTGTGCTGGCGGCCCGTGCCGCCGGACGCGAGCAGCCCGAGGAGATCCTGGCCGAGCACATAAGGCTCACCGTCGATCTGCTGCTGGAACGCTCCCGCGTGCTGGCCGAGCGAGTGGCCGAGGGCCGACTTGCCGTGGTGGGGCTGTCCTACCGCCTGGCCGACGGCAGTGCACGACTGGTCGCCTCCCACGGCCTGAGCAGGGCTGCCGCCCCCACACGGTGAAACCCGCTGCCGGCCAGCCCGGTGTTCAGTGCTGCTGGAGGCCGGGGACCGAGGAGGGCCGGGGTCCCGCGGCGCGGCGGAGCCGGTTGGCGATCGCGAGTCCCAGGCCCTCCTCCGCAGGCAAGGACGCGACGATGAGGTCGCACCCCTGCTGGTCGAGTTCGCGCAGGAACCGGTACAGGCCGCGCGCGTAGGCGGCCATCGAAGCGGGGACCTTCACCACGGCGTGCGCCTTCACCGGGGCGCCGGTGAAGGCGAGGGGAAGAAGAACGCCCACCTGGTGCCCCTGCTCCTGGGCGAGCTCCGCTTCGGCTACGACCTTCTCGGGCTCGACGAGGACGACCCGTGCACGCGGCGCGTAGTGGGACGGATGCTGGCCCGGCACCCGGACGCGGCTCGTCGAAGGGACGGCAAGAGGGTGCCCCAGCGCCGCTTCGAGGTCCTCGCGTGTCACTCCGCCGGGCCGGAGGATGCTCGGAATCCCGCCCGTGACGTCGACGATGGTCGACTCGACGCCGACCTCGCAGGGGCCGCCGTCCAGCACGAAGTCGACCGCCTCGCCGAGCTCCGCACGGACGTGGTCGGCCGTGGTGGGGCTGACCGAGCCGAAGCGGTTGGCGGACGGGGCCGTGACCCCGCCGCCGAAGGCCGACAGCAGCGCGAGGGCGACGGGGTGGTCGGGCACGCGCACGGCCACCGTCTCCAGGCCGCCCGTCGCTTCGAGGGGCACACGGGGACCGCGCCGCAACACCAGCGTGAGCGGCCCCGGCCAGAAGTGTTCGGCCAGCAGCCGCGCCGCCGCGGGCACGCCCTCGACCCAGTCGTCCAGCTGCTCCGCGCCGCCGATGTGGACGATCAGCGGGTGGGAGGGCGGACGCCCCTTGACCTGGAAGATGCGCGCAACAGCGGCGGGGTCCTCGGCGTTGGCGCCCAGACCGTAGACGGTCTCGGTCGGGAGGGCGACCAGGCCGCCGGCGCGAAGTACCTCGGCCGCCTTCTCGATGTCACTGTTTCTTGCCGTCACGCAGGCCATACTCCCACTGTTTCGCTCCCTCCCATTCTGTGGAGACCGCTCCCCTCGACGACCGCGATCCGCTGGCCGGCTGCACGTCACCGACGTACCGCTTCCGCACCAAGATCGGCATCACGATTGTCGAGCAGTACCCGGCAAGGAGTCGATCCCATCCTCGCGCGCATCATGCGCCTGACCGGCAGCCACGGCACGTTCACCATCGAACCCGCTTCGCAGTCCGGGTAGTGATCCGGGGCGCTCGACCTGCATTGCGCGTGACTTCCCTGCCGCCGGAGCGTTGGTCCGACTCCGCCGGCGACCTGGTCGCCCAGGCGATGAACCTCGGCTACTGAGTGTCGGCGCAGGAGAAGGCCTCGCGGCGGGTGGTGCCGACGTGGTGGATCGACAGGGTGCGCTCGGCGCGGCACCAGAGGGCGAAGACGATCACCAGGGCGATCGCGAAGACCGTGGTGGTGGTCTCCAGCGCCGCGCCCATGGTGTCGGTGAGATGGTCGCTGACCAGGGTTCCGACGACGCTGATCAGGGCGACGGCGGGCCAGTACACGCCCGGGCGGCAGCCCTTTGTGCGGAACTGCACCACCAGGACGACGGTGAGCAGCGCGCTCATCAGCAGCGGGACTCCGGTCAGCCCGAGGTCGGCCTTCTCGTTCAGGAGGTCGGCGGCGGTCTCGCCTCCCGTGGTGCACAGCACCTTGATCACCCAGAAGCAGACGGTGACCTCGGGCACCTTGTTCCAGCGCAGCCGATGACGGGAAGGGGCCGTGGCACCAGGTGCCTGAACACATCCTGACTGCCGCCGTGGATCACCGACCCCGCCCGTCCCGTGCGCGCACCATGGCTCCATGCACACGCACGCGTATGGTCTCCGCATAGCGGTCCTCCGTCCCGCCCCTGCCCCCGCGACGGAAGAAGACCGCCATGCACGCACCCGCTCCCACCGCCGGCCCGGCGCCCACTGACCGCGCGAGCGCCTGGCTGCGGCGCCGTCTGGGCCGGGCCGTCGTTCTGTCCTACGCCGCAGCCCTGCTCGTGCCGGGCCCCGGCCTGTGGCTGCGCCACTCCCACGCACTGCCGCTCGGACCGCTGGTCCGACTGCCGGTGTCCACCGCACCATGCCTGCTGTGGCTGGTGCTGTTCTCATCCGGACTCCAAGTCCCCGTCCGTGAGCTGGTCCGAGTCCTGCGGCGCCCGAGTGCACTGCTCGCCGGGCTTGCGCTGCACCTGGCGATCCCGTTGCTGGTCATCCCGCTCGTCGCGGTCCTCTTGCACGCCTCGCCCGACTCCGACGGCGGCAGCGGCCTGGTCACCGCGATGATCCTGATCGTGGCGATGCCCGTGGCGGCCGGCGCCACGGTGTGGACCGGCAAGGGCGACGGCGACCAGCCGACCATGGTCGGCCTGGTCCTCGCCTCCACCCTCATCAGCCCACTCACCACACCGCTGGTGATCGAGTTGCTGTCTCCACTGCTCAGTGGCGGCTACGCCGGCTCGCTCGCCGCGAGTGTCGACACTGCGGGCGGTGGCTTCACCTTTGTCGGTGTGGTGCTGCCCTGCGCGGCGGGCATCCTGGTCCGGCTTGCCCTGCCCGCGTCGTTGCTCGGCCGGGCGCTGGGCGCGGTCGTGCCCGCGGCCCTGGCCGGCTCGCTGGTCCTGACGTACGTCAACGCCAGCGGCGCCCTCGGCTCCTTCGTCGCTCGGCCACGCCCGCTGCTGCTGGGCGCCGCGCTGGTCGTGGCGGCGCTGGTCTGCCAGCTGTCGTTCCTGCTCGGCCGCTGCGCGGCGCGGCTGCTGCGGCTGGACCCGCCCGCCGCTTCCTCGCTCACCCTCGCCTGCGGCATGAACAACAGCAGCGCCAGCGCCGTACTGATCACCGCCGTGCTCCCGGACAAACCACACCTGCTGCTCCCGGTCCTCGCCTACGGCCTGCTCCAGAAGACAGCCGCCAACCGAGTCGTACGGGTCGGGCCTTCCCCGGTGTTGCGTTCTGTTGCCTAGAACATGGCGGTCCCCGGCCCGACGCCGAGAACCGGGTCCGTTCCCCACCCGTGGATCGAGACGCCGTGCCGCCAGACACCGATGTGCAGCCTGCCCTTTTCGACCCGGCAGGTGGGCATTCCGTTGGACAGCGCCACGCTCGCCTGCGGGAATTCCTCCAGGATCGGCCCGCTCACCCGGTCTGCGGGCTCGACCCCTCGCGCCCGACCGTCAAGCGGCTGACCAGGGAAGATGGAGAACTGGGACGGGAGTATCTAGGGTCAGCACGTGGCTTTCATCATGGTGTGCGAAGACGACGCGGCGGTTCGCGGCGTCCTCAAGCGCGCCCTGGAGCACGACGGCCACACCGTCTCCGTCGCCGCCACGGCCGACAGCCTGCTGCGGCAGCTCGCACCGGCGCCCCACCTGGTCGTCCTGGATCTCGGGCTCCCGGACGCCGACGGCCGTGACGTCTGCCTGGCCCTGCGGGCTCGCGGCGTCGACGCGCCGGTGTTGATGCTCACCGCCCTGGACGGCCTGCACCACAAGGTGGGCGGCTTCGAGGCCGGCGCCGACGACTACATGACCAAACCCTTCGACATCCCGGAACTGCTGGTCCGCGTCCGCGCGCTGCTGCGCCGGGCCACCGTGGCGCCCGCACCGCGCGAGGTCGTCCTCGATCCGGCGAAGCACGTGGTGACCTACGATTCGGTGAGCATGAGCCTGACCCCGACCGAGTTCCGGCTGCTGGGCCGCCTGATCGCCTCCCAGGGCGACGCGGTACGCCGCCACGCCCTCATCGCTGCCGGCTGGCCGCACGGGGCGCAGGTCAGCGACAACACCCTCGACTCCTATGTGCGCCGGCTGCGGGCCAAGCTCGGTCCGCTGGGTGTGGCCGAGCGTCTGGCGACCGTCCGCGGCGTGGGCTACCGATGGCAGTGACGGGATTCCGTAAGCGGGTCGTCGCACTCACCGTGCTGATCGCCACCGCCGTGGTCGCGGTCCTGGTCGTGGTCTCGCACGTGCTGCTGAGCCGGGTGACGGACGCCGACGCGCACGATCTGGCACGTACGCGCGCCGAGGCGGTCGCGGCGAACGTCACCGCCAAAGGCGGCCGTGTCGAACTGACGGAGAACAGCAGCGAGGCGCTGGACGAGGTCGCCTGGGTGTACGCCGACGGCCGCCTGCTCGACGGGAACGTGCCGCCGAGCCTGGTCGATCGCGTCGAGGAGCTGGCGGACTCGGGGCGATCGCAGACCGCGTCGGTCGGCGACTACCTCCTGTACGCGCGGCAGGTCCCGATCGACGGCCACCACGTCATGGTGATCGTCCGGGTGGACCTCACGCCCTACGAGACATCCGAACAGCGCAGCCTGACCTTGTCCCTGATACTGGGCGGCCTCACGATCCTCCTCGCCGGCGGTGTCGCACACCTCGTGGTGCGCCGCGCACTGCGGGTCGTGCACGAGATGGCCGCCCTCGCCGACGAATGGGGCCATCACGAACCCGGGCGCCGCTTCAACCTCGGGGTCCCCCGCGACGAGTTCGGGGAACTGGGGCGGACCCTGGACCATCTCCTGGAGCGCGTCGACAACGCGCTGGCGGACGAGCGCCGGCTCACCGATGAGATCGCCCACGAGCTGCGGACACCGCTCACGGTCCTGCGGGCCGAGGCGCAGCTGGCGCAGCTGTCCGGCGGGCCGGTGCCGCCGGAGGCGGTGCTGGGCGAGGTCGACCGCCTCGATGCGGCGATCACGACGATTCTGCGTGCGGCGCGCGCACGGACGGACAAGGGGACCCGGTGCGATCTGCGCTCCGCCGCGCGGCAGGCGATCGCCGGCCGCGCGGTCGAGGTCGCCATTCCCTCGAAGGTCGAGGTCGCCGTGGCGGCCGACGTCGCCGTGTCGCTGCTGTCGCCCCTGCTGGAGAACGGCCTGCGGCACGCGCGGTCGCGTGTGTGGATCACCGCGCGCACCCAGGGTGAGGCCGTCCTGGTCGATGTCCTGGACGACGGCCCCGGATTCGATCCCGCGGACGTCGACCGGGTCTTCGAAGCGGGTGTGACCGGCGGCGACGGGTACGGGCTGGGGCTGCCGGTGGCCCGGCGCATCGCCGCCTCGGCCGGTGCGGAGGTCCGCGCGATCGCGGACGGCCGCGGTCACGTCGAGGTGACGCTCCCCGCCGCCCGTGCAAGCGCGTAGTCAGGTTACGTGCAGATTCCCCGCGTAAACCTCCCCGCATGACAACGACAACGGAAGCACGCCCGCGCAGCGGGCGCCTCATGCTCAACAAGGTCCCCGAGGTCACCATCTGGTTCTGGGTGATCAAGGTCCTGTGCACGACCGTCGGTGAGAGCTTCGCCGACTGGATCAACATGAAGCTGGGCGTCGGCCTGGTGAACACGGCCTGGATCTTCACCGCGGTGTTCGTGGTGGTCCTGGCCGTCCAGCTGCGGCTGAAGCGGTACGTTCCGTTCCCCTACTGGCTGACCGTCGTCGTTGTCAGCGTCACGGGCACCCTGTACACCGACATCCTGACCGACCAGCTGAACGTGCCGCTGTGGATCAGTTCCGCGGTCTTCTCGGTGCTGCTCGCGGTGGTCTTCGGTGTGTGGTGGGCGCGGGAGCGCACGCTGTCGATCCACTCGGTCACGACGCTGCCGCGTGAGTCGTTCTACTGGCTCGCCGTTCTCGTCACCTTCGCGCTCGGCACCGCCACCGGCGACTGGACTCTGGAGCTGACCGGCTGGAGCCCGGGCGTCTCCGTGTTGCTGCCGCTCGGCCTCATCGCGGCGATCACGCTGCTGTGGAAGTTCGGCGCGAACCCGGTGCTGTCCTTCTGGCTCGCCTACATCCTGACCCGCCCGCTGGGCGCGAACATCGGCGACTGGCTCGCCTCCCCGAAGGTCGCTCAGCCGGGCGAGCCGACCGGTCTCGACCTGGGCACCTTCACCACCAGCCTGATCTTCCTCGGCCTGATCCTGGCGACGGTGGTCTACCTGACGGTGACGCGCTCGGACGTGACCGAGACCCACGAGGCGACCCACGCCGCACCGGCCACCAGCAACCCGCGCAAGGAGCGCACCGCGCTGGCCGGCTTCGGACTGCTCGCCGTCGCCACCGCGGCCCTGCTGGTCTGGGCCCACGGCCAGCCGCACGTCGGCCCGGCGGCGGAGGAGGACAACACCTCCGCCGTCCAGATGGCTCCCGGCCAGGCGGTGAAGAAGTTCCCGCCCGCCAAGGTCGCCGCGCTGAAGAACCTCGCCTCCACCTCGCTCAAGGACGCACGCTCGGGGAACGCGAAGGGAGCGCACGCGGCCGCCCAGTCGCTGCGTGACCTGTGGGACGCCGACCAGGCCTCGCTGCAGCCGCTGGACAACACCGGCTGGGACTCCATCGACGCCCAGATGGACAAGATGCTCAAGACGTTCGGCATCGATCACTCGAACCCGCCGATGTCGCCCGCGCAGCAGGAGAAGGAACTGAACGCCCTCCTGACGGACCTGGGCTGACAGACCGCACGGCGCCCGCCCGGCCCACCCGGCCGACGGGCTCGGTGTGCCGAGGCGGCGCGGAGAACCGCGCCGCCTCGGCACACGCCGGCGAACCGCGGACACCGCGATGCCGCCGGGGCCGCCTGCGGCAGCCCGGGCGTGTCCGCGGACTCTCGTGGGCGGTCGCTGACCGGACGGCGTCGGCCGAATGAGTGCCGACCCTACTGCGCGAACAGGCGCGGGCCGGTCAACTCTTCGTCCCGGCCCCATCGCTCCAGCCGCAGGGCTCGAGGCGGTAGCCATGCCCCCGGAGCGTGGCGATGTGAGGCAACCGGCAAGGGCGGCCGGACTCCTCGGCGGCCTGGGTGAGACGTCGGCGCAGGCCGGCCATGGTGACGTCCAGGGTCTTGGTGGGGCCGAACCAGTTCTCGTCCCACACCTGTGCCATCAGCGTTTCTCGCGAGACGGCGGTGCCGGGGTTCTCGGCGAGCAGGGCGAGGAGGTCGAACTCCTTCGGCCGCATGGAGATCTCCGTGTCGTGGAGGGTGCAGCGGCGTGCCGTGGTGTCGATGACCAGGTCGCCGAGCCGTAGTGGGGGCCGCGGCTGCGACGTGAGGGTCTGGCGGCGCAGGTGAGCGCGGAGGCGGGCCAGCAGGACGGTGAGGCTGAAGGGTTTGACCAGGTAGTCGTCGGCACCTGCGTCCAGGCCGGCGATGACGTCGATGTCGTCGGTACGGGCGGTGAGGATCACGATCAGCACCTCGGGGAGGCGGGCGCGCAGGGTGCGGGCGAGGTCCAGTCCGTCGAGGTCGGGCAGGCCGAGGTCCAGGAGAACGGCGTCGTAGGCGGTGCGGTCCGTCTCCGCCAGGGCCGAGGCGCCGGTGCGGCTCCAGGTGGGGGCGTAGCCGTTGACGCGCAGGCCGGTTTCCAGGTGGCGTCCGATGGTGTCGTCGTCCTCGACGACCAGGATGTGCAGGCGGCTGCGGTCCGGTGCGGCAGGCGTGCCCATGGCAACAGAGTAGACAGGTCGCTGCCCTGCAGGAGGGCTCACAGGTCGCGGAGTTCCTCCACCGCGGGGCGCCGGGCACCGCGGATGCCGTTCAGGGCTGCGGCCAGTACGGCGATCAAGGCGGCCAGTCCGGTCAGGGTCAGGTAGACGCCGGGCACCGCCAGGGCGGCGGGCGGCGGGTCGAACACGCCGGTGAGTACCTTGACCAGCATCTCCGACAGCGCCCACCCGATGACGGCACCCCCGGCCAGGCCGCCTGCGGCCAGCAGGAGGGCCTCGGTGAGGACCATGCCGCGCAGCTGGCGCGTGCGTGCGCCGAGGACGGTGGCGATGGCGAAGGTCCGGCGGCGTTCGGCGAGCCCCAGGGCGAGGACCAGTCCCCCGGCTCCGGCGGCCAGCAGGACCGCGAAGGCGAGCTCGATGCGGGTGAGTCCGGCCAGGTCGACGGAGGTCAGGCTGGTGCCGACGGTGCCGCGGGTCTGGGTGAGGTCGCTGACGGTGGCGCTGGTGCCGAGCCGCGACCGCAGGCGCGTGGCGATCTGCTTCTGGTGGGTGCCGCCGGTGTCGAGGAGGAAGGCGCCGACCGCGTCGCTGCCGGTCGCCTTGGCGATGTAGGAGGCGTTGGCGACGAAGAAGCTGTCCTTCGGTGCCGTGGGGAACTCCTTGGCGATGCCCGCGTAGTGGAAGGGGACCGTGCGCAGCGCCTTGGTGCGGGCGTCCTGGATGCGCAGGTTGACGGTGTCGCCGGGGGAGAGCTGGAAGTCGTTGACGGTCTCGACGCTGACCAGCAGGTTGTCGGGGCGTTCGGCGAGGCGCCGCATGAGTTGCCGGGCCGTGCCGCCGGCGAAGTAGGCGTCCTGGAGGGAGGTGGCGCGGGCGATGGTGTCCGGGCGGACGCCGTAGAGGTCCTGGAGATCGGAGCCGACGTAGGCGAAGCGGTGCTGGAGGGGCTCGACGTGCCGTACGCCGGAGATCTTCAGGGCGGATCCGGCGCCGGGTGGGACACGGGCACCGGGTGGTTCGGTGACGGTGACGTCGGCGCCGTTGGTCAGGCGGGCGTCGACCTCGGCCTGCTGGCGGTATGTGGCGTTGAAGACGGCGGTGGAGAGCGCGAAGGACACAGCGAGGGCGAGCAGCACGACCGAGCGGGCCAGAGGGCGGCGGCGCCGGGAGAGGGTGGCGGCGGTGGTGCCGGCGAGGGTGGCGGTCAGCGGGCGGGCCAGCCGGGCCACGACGGGACGGCCGTGGGTGAGGGCGAGGAGGGTGAGTCGCCACAGCAGCAGCGCGGCGCCGATCCACAGCAGGGCAGGCCCGAGGAAGGCCCAGTACGACACGGAGATGCTGGGCACGCCTTCCGGGGCGAGGACCAACGCGTACTGGTTGCCGGATGAGGCGCGGAAGACCAGCCAGGAGCCGATCAGGAGGGCGAAGTCCAGGCCGTACCGCATCCACCAAGGGTTCCGGGTGCCGCGGGAGCCGGACTCCTTGCGGGTTTCCGCGACGGTCACCGTGTGAAGGTCACGCAGGGCCGGGACGAGGACGGCTCCCGCGGCGACGGCGACGCCGAGGACGAATGCAGTGCCGTACCAGGCGGCCCAGGTGCCCGCGCCCGCTCCGAAGGAGGCGGCACCGAAGGCGAGGCGGCCGGTCAGTGCGGCGACGCCCAGTCCGGCCAGACCGCCGGCGAGACCGATCAGCGCCGCTTCCAACCCGGCGAGGGCGGTGATCTGGCGGGGGCGCAGGCCGCGCAGCCGTAGCAGGCCCTGCTCCTGGCGGCGCCGCTCGCCGCCGGCGGAGGCGACCGCGGCGGTCAGGGCGGCGGCCAGGGCCGCGCCGGGGACGCCGAGGAAGAGGAAGAGGATCTGGGCGTACAGGGCGTCCTGGCGGGCGGAGTCGAGGGCGGCGCCGACGTTGTTCCCGACCAGTGCGGCGCCCGCCGAGCGGGCCTCCAGGTTGTGGGCGGCGCGGGTGACCGCGGTGAAGGCGGCGGCTGGGTCGGAGGGCAGGCGGGTGTCGTCGCGGGCGACGTGGATCTGGGTGGTGACCGCAGAGGCTCCCCGGGTCAGTGCGGCGAACCTGGCGGCGGGCAGCAGGACGACGTTGTCCGGGGGTGCGGTGGGCTGGGACTGGCTGGGTGCGCCGACGGTCTGGAAGAGGGAGTCGGCCTGGGGCAGGTCGATCACGCCGTCGACCTTCACCTGCCGTAGTCCGATGCCGGGGAACTGGACGCCGATGGTGTCGCCGGGGGCGGCGTGCAGGTTGGAGGCGGTCTGCTGGGCCAGCAGGACGCCGCTCGGGGAGCCGGACAGAGTGCGGATCGCGTCGGGGAAGAGGGCGCGGTAGCCGTCGGGCAGGCCAAGGGCCATGCCGGGACCGGTGGTCTGGGTGCTGCCCTGGACGCGCGCGGTGAAGCCGGTGGTGTGGGCGAAACCGACGGGCAGGGCGGCGCGGGTTCCCGGCGCCTTGCGGACCAGGGACATCACCGCGCCGGGGTCGGCACCAGGCTGTACCTGGACCTGCCAGTCGACGGCGACCGAGCGCACGGCACGCTGGGTCATGGTCGCCTTCGACGCCGTGAGGAAGGAGCCCAGCGCGGCGACGAGGGCGACCGCGAGGGCGATGCCGGCCAGGGCGGCCAGCAGACGCCCGGTGCGGTGGCGGGCCAGGCCGACCGTCCACGAGCCGATCATGGCACCTCCTCGGGTGCGAGCAGCCGGCCGTCGCGCATGGCGCGCCGGGTGGTGAGCCGGGCGGCGACGGCGGGATCGTGAGTGGTGACGACGAGGGCCGCGCCGGTGTGGTCGGCGGCGGTGAGGAGGGCGTCGAGGACACGGCCGCCGGTGGCGTGATCCAGGCGGCCGGTGGGCTCGTCGGCGAGGATCAGGCGCGGGGACTGGGCCAGCACCCGGGCGACGGCCACCCGCTGGGCCTGACCACCGGAGATCTCCTCGGGCAGCCGGTCCGCCAGGTCGGCCGCGTCGACCAGCGTGAGCGCCGCGAGGGCGGCCTGCCGGGCCTCGCTTTCCGGGCGGTCGGCGAGGACCAGCGGGAGAGCGGTGTTCTCGACCACGTTCAGGGCCGGGATCAGGCTGTCGCCCTGGAAGACCAGGCCGATGTCGTACGGCCCCAGAAAGGTGGCCCGCCGCACCGTGCCGCTGGTGGGCTGTTCGAGCCCGGCCAGCAGGTGCAGCAGTGAACTCTTCCCCGACCCGGAGGGGCCGACGACGGCGAGCCGATCGCCGGACCCGATCTCGAGGTTGGCGCCGTGTACGGCCACGACCGCCTGGGTGCCCCGGCCGAAGGTGAGAGCCGCGTCAGCACAGGTCACGAGCACTTCATCCCGTGGCATCGGGCACCCCCTGCGACGCGGGACGGACAGTCGGGGCCGAGGCGTCGGTGGCCCTGCCGTCCTCCAGCGTGATCACCCGGTCCGCGCTCCGGACGACTTCCGCGCTGTGCGTCACGATCAGCACCGCACACCCCTGTGCGGCCCGCTCTCGCAGCATGGTGAGGACCACCCGCTCGGTCTCCCTGTCGAGTTCGCCGGTCGGCTCGTCGGCCAGCAGGACAGCGGGCGCGTTGGCCAGCGCCACGGCCAGCCCGGCCCGGGCCAGCTCGCCACCGGACAGCTGCCGGGGCAGCGCATGCGTCCGTTCGCCGAGGCCCACCTGGGCGAGCAGCTCCCTGGCCGAGGTGACGGGTTTGCGGGCCGCGGCGCGCTGCGGCAGGCGGACGTTGTCCCGCACGCTCAAATGTGGCAGGAGATTGCGGGTCTGCAGCAGCACGCCGATGTGCCGGGCACGCAGCCGGGCCCGCTCGGTCTCGGGCCGGTGGCTGATCCGTACCCCGTCCACGCGGACCTCGCCGCCCGAGGGCTCGTCGAGCCCGGCCAGGCACGCCAGCAGGGTCGACTTGCCGGATCCCGACGGTCCCACGACCGCCACCGTCTCGCCCCGCCCGACCCGCAGCGACACCCCGCGCAGCGCGAGCGTCTCCTCCTCGCCGGCCCGGTAGAAGCGGTACAGCTCACGAGCAGCCAGCACCGGCTCGGCCGCCATCGTGCTCACCGCCAGGCGAAGGAGTCGCTGATGATCCGCCACGGGTCGACGTTGTCGGCGTTGACCGGGCCCGACAGGGTCAGATCCACCTCGTGGCCCGACTTGTAGAAGGCATACCGCTCGAAGCCGTCGCGCACCACCTTGCCCGTGACCGGGTCCTTCGCCGAGTCGCCCTGATAGGTCAGCCTGACGACACGGCCGGCGTGCCGGGACACCTCCGACACCTTCGGCGCGGCGAACTTCGGCACCTGGGAGCGCAGCTTGGGGACAACCGTCTTGGTGACCGAGTCGACCGTGGGCGCGGCGGACGCCGAGACGGCCGTGATCCTCACGGTGTTCAGCTTGTCGGTGAACACCGTGCTGCCTCCCTGCTCGGTACGGGCCCAGCCCTCAGGCACCTTCACCGTGAAACCGGTGAAGGACCCGCCTGTCGGCCGGTAGGCGACGTACACCTGGTTGTCGGGGATGTCGCCGGGCGGATTGGACTCGGTGGGAGCGGGTGCCGGGTTGTTCTGCCCGTTTCCGGCGCGTGCCGAGGAAGCCGGCGGTGATGACGTCGTCGAACCGGAACCGGAGTGCGAGCCGGAACCGGAACAGCCCGCGGTCACCGCCGCCACGAGCACCAGCCCGACTGCCGCGGACGTCCGTGCGTGTGCTGCCATCACCACTGCCCTCCAAGGAATCCCCCGGACCGGACGGTCATGGCACCCACGCTAGGAAGCGGCCGGTTAACGCCCCGCTCGCCGAGGGTTAGACGACGGCAAAAGCGTGCGCCTCGCCCCGCGCGCCCGGCCGAGCCGCCGCATGATGAGGGCATGAGACAGCGCGTGGTGCGAGTCGCCCTCACCGCCGCGTTGGTCGCCGTGGTCCTGCTCGCCGTCCCCCTGGCCCTGGCCATCAGGTCCTCCCTGTACGCCGGGCAGCGGGACACCCTGGAACGCGCGGCCCTCGCCGCGGCCGTACGGGTGAGCCCGGACTATGCGACCGGTGATCCGGTGGAACTGCCCAGGGCGCCGGCAGGGGGACATCTGGGCCTGTACGACCCGCAGCAGGCCAAACGTGCGGGCAGCGGCCCCCGGACGGCGGACGCGCCGGTCCACCGTGCCTTTGGCGGAGAGGTGGTCCGGGGGCGGTCGGGCGGCGACCTGGTCGCCGCTGTACCGGTCTCCCACGCCGAGCAGGTGATCGGCGTGGTCCGCGCGTCCTCCCCCGCTGACGCCGTACGCGACCGGGTCCTGGCCGCGTGGGCCGTGCTACTGAGCGTGACCGTAGTCGCGCTGACCATCGCGGTGCTGGTCGCCCGTCGGCAGGCTCGGGCGCTGGCCGCCCCGTTGGAGGACCTCTCCCGCCACTGTCGGGCCGTCGCCGAAGGGGACCTGAATGCGCGGGCGGCCCCCAGCAACATCGCCGAGATCGACCAGGTGGCCCGCACGCACAACACCATGCTGCACAGCCTGTCCGAACTCCTTCGCCGGGAACGGGATTTCGCCGCCAACGCCTCGCACCAGTTGCGCACTCCGCTCACCGGCCTGCAACTCGCCCTGGAATCGGGTCTCGCCCAGGACGACGACGCCCGTCTGCGCCCCGTGCTGACCGAGGCACTGGCCACCGCCCATCGACTCCACCACACCGTGGAGGAAGTGCTGCGCCTGTCCCGCTCCCCGGACCGGCCCCGCCCGGCCGCCGGGGACATCGCGGTGGCACACCTCCTTCAGGAGACGCAGGAGCACTGGCACGGCCTGTTCGCCGCCGACGGCAGACGCCTGGAGTGCGGCACACATGACGCACCCGCCGATGTCCTGGTCCCCAGCGGCCCCGTGTCGGAGGTGCTCGGCGTCCTGCTGGACAATGCACGGGTGCACGGACGCGGAACCGTGCGACTGGTGGTGCGGGACCTGAACGACGCCCTCGCCTTCGACGTGAGCGACGAGGGAGCCGCGGAGGGCGAGCCGGCGCAGCTGTTCGACCGCGGACACACCGGCGGCGGCCACGGGACGGGCATCGGCCTCGCCCTCGCTTCCGAACTGGCCCACTCCATCGGCGGCCGGCTCTCCCTCACCAGAAGGGCTCCGGCCACGTTCACCCTCCTCGTCCCAGTCCGCGGGACCGGCTCCGAAGGCAACGCACCGGCCTGCGGATGAATGCCTCTCTCCGACATGCTCGGCTCCGGGGTGTGACTTGTTCGCCTGCCCTTGTGCCGAGCCGGTCGACTCGCCACCACTGCGGAGACCGTCCGACCGAATTCGAGACGGACAGGCCGACCCCGTCAGCTATCTCGACCGGCTCGCCACGAGCGATCTCGGCCGCTCCTACAAGCGGCGGATGCTCGACGCACTCGACCTGCGTGCCGGACACCGGGTGCTCGCCCTCGGCTGCGGCCCCGGTACCGACCTTGAGGCGCTCGCCCAGGCAGTCGGCCCAGCCGGCGCGGTCGTAGGCGTCGACCACGACCGGAACATGGTGGACGCCGCGCGGGCCCGCACCGCTGGTGAGGCCATGGTGGACGTCCGGCACGCGGACATCCGCGACCTGCCGATGCCCGACCACACCGCGGACCGCGCCCGCACCGACCGGGTCCTGCAGCATGTCGCCGATCCCCTGGCCGCGCTCGGTGAGATCCGCCGGGTCCTGCGGCCGGGCGGGCGGCTCGTCATGGGCGAGCCCGACTGGGAAACCCTGGCGGTCGACCATCCGGACAGCGACCTGACGCGTGCCTACACCCGCCATGTGGCCGAACGGGTCGTCCGCAACGCGGGGATCGGCAGGCAACTGGCGCGCCTGGCGACCGAGAGCGGCTTCAGGGTGCCCACGGTCATCCCTGTCTACGCTTCTTCCAGGGACTTGCTCTCCTGCTGCGCAGACGTGACGCCGATGCCCTCCGTGACCAGCGCGCGTACCAGGTCGCGGGAGTGCACGCCGGGGGGGGGACGACGATCTCGTCCCCACGCGTCGTGACCGTCGCGACGCCGGGCAGTCGGCGCAGTACGGCGGCAGCCTGCTCGGTGTCGTCGGCCTGGAGGCGGTGGGTGCCGGCGGCGCCGAGCAGTTCGTCCATCGGTCCTGCGGCGATCAGTCGGCCGTGGTTCATCACGACGACGTGGGTGGCCAGTTGCTGCACCTCGGCGAGCTGGTGGCTGGAGACGAGCACGGCGGCCCCTCGTCGGGCCAGCTCTCCCAGGTACTCGCGCAGGGCCCGGACCTCGCCGGGGTCCAGTCCGTTGGCCGGCTCGTCCAGGATCAGCACGTCGGGCTTCCGCATCAGGGCCTGGGCCAGCATCAGCCGCTGCTTCATCCCCATCGAATAGCCCTTGACCTTGCGGTCGAGCGC
Organism: Streptomyces puniciscabiei; assembly: GCF_006715785.1. Lineage (NCBI taxonomy): Bacteria > Bacillati > Actinomycetota > Actinomycetes > Kitasatosporales > Streptomycetaceae > Streptomyces > Streptomyces puniciscabiei. Next base: position 3,721,969 of record NZ_VFNX01000001.1, on the reverse strand, counting down.
CTCGCCGAGCCCGGCGAGATCCAGGGCGTCGTCCAGAGCGGGGGGCGGCCATGCCCGCCCAGTCGCCGACCACAGGAGCCGCAGGTTGGCCCGGCCGGTGAGGTGCGGCACGAACGCCGGGCCGTCGATGAGCACGCCGACGCGACGCAGCACGTCCGCGCCCAGGCCGACCGGCTCGCCCAGGAGGCGCGCGCTGCCGGTGTCAGGGGACGACAGGCCGACCAGCATCCGCATCGTGGAGGTCTTGCCCGCCCCGTTCGGGCCGAGCAGGGGCGCAGATCTGGCCGGCTTGCACGGTGAGGCCGAGCCCGCTGACGGCCTGCCTGCGGCCGTACCGTTTGGCCAGCTCGCGGCGCAGATCGCAGGTGTTGCTCGGTCGTGCGGTGTGGACGGTTGCATCGTCACGCCTTTCCCCGGTGCTTGTCCGGTCGTCGAAGGTGGGTGGCGGCACCGCCGAAGCGGCGGCGCGAGCCGGAGAAGTCGTACGGGGACCAAGCGAGCAGGAGAGCGGCTGTGACCAGGGACGTGACCAGACCGGCGCCGAGCGTGAGGGCGGCCAGGGCCGGTACGGACGTCAGCGTGCCCGTCCCGAACACGGGCCACAGTGCGTCACGGAACGCCGTCGACACGCTGATCGCGACGCACCCGGCGACGGCCGATGCCTCGGTGATACGGCGCGGCCGGGTGCGCGCCGGCCGGGCGATGAACCCGGCGACCGCATTGCTGATCACGCAGAACGCGAGGTTGGAGGTCGCTGCGACGACCAGGAACCAGCCGGTGAGCAACGGATCCGTCCAGCCCTCGCCGATGGCCTGCGCACTGGTGAGGGCCGCCGCGGCCAGCGTGCTCAACGTGACGAACACCGTCATCGCACGACGGCGCACCCAGAGCGCCGCGTCCGGGCCGACCCTGCGCCGCAGTACGGGAATCCGTCGGCAGAGGAAGACGGCGTCGCCGAGCCAGTCATGCCGCCATGGGCCGGCCGGGCCGTGCCCTCGGTGGCCTCTCACGAGCAACACCGCAACCGCCACGGTGAGTACGGAGGTGACGACCAGCCCGCCGATCAGCACCGATGCCCATGTCCCCGAGGACGAGGCAGGCGTCCTGGCGACGACCGCGACCCACTCGCATACGACCGTGAGCCCGGCCAGCGTGACCATCGCCCCCGCCGCACGCACCGTCTGCCGCACCCGGTCCGCGCCGCCCGGCGCCCGCCACGCGAGCAGCCGTGACGCGATCACCAGGGCGAGCACCGGCACCGCGAACTGAGCCAGGGACACCATCACGTCGTACGGGTCGTCCTGCCACGGGCTGGCGGCCCTGACCGACTTGTCCTGGGTCTCCAGCACCGTCAACGCCTCGAACACACCGGCCGCGCCGAGGCTCGCCAAGACCACGGCCGAGGAAGCCCGGCCGTTCTCCTTCACGTGTTCCATGGACCGCCATAGTACGCGTCTCGTACTACGTGACAAGTAGTATCGCGGTTCGTAGTATGCAGACCGGAGGAAGGAGGCTCATGCACGGCAACGACGCCCAGATGCTCGTGCTCACCGTCCTCGCGGACGGCCCGCGGCACGGATACGCCATCAACACCGCGATCGAAGAACTCACCGGCCGCAGACTCGGCCCCGGTAGCCTCTACGGCGCGCTGTCCCGCCTGGAGGGACGCGGGCTGATCCAGCCCGCGGACGAGGCGCCCGAGACCCAGGAACGCCACCGCACCATGCGCATCACCGACCCGGGCCGCGACCAACTGCGCGCCGAGCTCGAACAGTTGGCCCGCATCTCCGCCGCCGGCCTGCGCGCGCTCGGCATCACCCCGGCATGAACGCGGCCACGCTCCTGACCCGGCTCTACCCACCCGCCGTACGCGAGCGATGGGGCGAGGACATCCACCACGAGGTGTCCGCAGCCGGCATCCGCTGCTGGCCCGACACCCTCGCCGGAGCCGCACGGCTGTGGCTCCACCCCGGCGACTGGCCCGAGACGTCCAGCGGACAGACCCGCCGCGTGCTGACCGTCGCCCTGTTCGCGCTCACCGCCGCCACCGCGCTGCTGCTGCGCTCGGCCGAACCCTCCACCACCCTCACAGCCGACATCCACCACCCCCCGACCCCCCGACCGCCGCGGTCGTCGCCCTGTGCCTGACGGCCTGGAGCGGCATCACCGAACACCTCACCGGCTTCGCCGACGCCGCCGCCTGAGACCAGAGAAGGGGTACGTCGTGGCTGGGGCGGTCGGCGTGCCCTCCGCGTTCACCAATTCCTGTGTCAGCAGTGTGCCGGGCGAACTGCCGTTGACGCATCAGATGGCCGACAAGCGGACACGGCTCGTCAGTTGTACTGACGAGCCGTGAGAAATCCGCGATCAGGGCCTCTTAGGAATCAGAGGCAATCTTGAGGTCACTGGCATAGGACGTGCTCTCGACGCCGGCGCTGTCACGCGCGGTCAGGGGCGGAGTAATCCCGTCGAACAGCGAGTAGTTGAAGCTGAAGCCGAGGTCGGCCGTGCCGGTCCGGCCTCCGACGTTGACGCGGAAGGTGCAGTTTCCGTACAGCGTGTAGTCCTTGTTGCGTCGGTTGTTCGGGACTGACGAGTGCCAGAAATAGTTCGGTTCCGGCCATGTTCACCTGGCCGGTGAAGGTGCCGTCGGCATCCGTCTTCTTGTAGTACGGGTCCGAGACCTTGAAGGTGAACTTGCCGTGCTGCGTCCCGGCGTGAGCAGGAACAGCGCCTAGAGCGGGCACTGCGGCCAGCGCAGCAGATCCGACGGCAGCGAACTTTTTCGTGAATGTCGAGGACACGGGATTCCCCTCCAAAGCGCACAGCAGGAGAGACCATGCCGCTGCTGCGCGTACCGGTAGGAGAGGTTCGGTCGATGACCGATACTGTGTCAGGAATCGAAGGTGATGTTCAGGCCGGACGAAAAGCCGGGCCCCTCGCCTTCGTGCGGCGAGCGTCGTGCCCCGCCTTCAGGCCAGACGGACACGGCGCGCCAGGAGTACTCGTCCTGTTCGGCCTGCTCGGCCGAGAAAGTGACGGACTGCCCAACGGTCAGCTCGCGATAGCCTTCGACCTCGATGGCCGAATAATGTGCCCACACCCCGTCCGGGAGGGCATCGGAAGCGATGACTCCCCAGCCCTCCTCGCTGTGCCACTCGAGCACGCAGCCGGAAAACACCTCTGCGGACGTGGTGTCAGACATTGCACGTTCCCCCTTGCAGCACCGGCAATTCGCCGTTCCGGCATGGCGCTGTGGTCAGCAGCGCTCGACCGAACATCAGTGACGTTGACAGATGGCCCGCGTCCCGAGCGATCTCGATTCCTCCGTAATCCGCAGTCCTCTCAATCGGTCCCGGCTTGGCCGGCACCACAAGCATCTTCGAGACGATCCCCGCCGGGGGCCGGCCGACCATGAATGTCCGGACGGGTCTCCGGGCCGCCGCCCCCGGACAGATCGGGGATGCAACCATTCGGGGAACAGCGGGGGATCACGGTGAAAGCAACCCAGCTCGGAGAGGCCGGAATCACGCCGTCAGTACAGGTCAGCGCCGCAACCGGCGCCGAATGATCGCAGCTTCCCAAGCTGAGAGGCGGCATTCGGACACCGGGCACCTTCTCCACCGTGTCGAGTGGGACGTCAATGCGGGTGTCGTCTCCGAAGACCTGCACGACCGGCTGCACTCGGTTTCGCTCCCGGCCAATGGTGAGAACGGGACCCGTGAGCTGCGCGAACGGGGCGCGCGGCACCGCGTGATGTCCCGAAGCGGTGATCAGTGGCGATCAAGTGTCGGACGGGCCAGGCGCGGGACGGCGCACCTCCAGGCGACGCACGAGGGCGCGCAGGGTGCGGAGTTCGGTGTCCAGGGCCTGGGCACCCTGGCGGGTGAGGGTGACCCAGGTTCGGGGGCGCCGGCCGGCGTAGCCCTTCTCCACGGTGATCATCCCGGACTCCTCCAGCACCTTCAGGTGCCGGGAGAGGTTTCCGTCGGTGACGGCCAGCTGCTTCTTCATGAAGCTGAACTCGACCCGGTCGGCTTCCCGGGCAATGGTGAGGATGCCGAGCCGTACCCGCTGGTGGACGGTGTCGTCCAGCGCCTGGGTGGGATGCAGCGCCTCTTGGTCGTCCCGCGCAGCGGTCGAGTCCTCCACGCTCATGGGACGACCGTACCCGCACCGGTGACACCGGACGCTCCCCGGCGGCGGACCACCGCCCACTCACACAGACCGGCGAGGAGCAGGATGGCGGCGAGCAGAAGGGCCTTGGCCTGGGGTCCGTCGGCCCAGCCAGGGTCGGCGGGGTGCCGCCACGGCAGCCATCCGCTGCCCCAGGAGGCTCCCAGGTAACCGGTGAGCAGCAAGGCGTGAGCGGTGCCGGCCGCCGCGGCGACCCAACTGCGTTCGGCCAGGCCCAGGGCGAGGAGACCGATGCCGACCAGGTACCACGGGGAGGCGTAGGCGTTCTCCAGCAGCTCGGCCTCCCACGGCTGGTCCTTGCCGAACAGCAGCACCATCAGGGCGGCCGTGATCACCGTGGTGGCCGTGGCGGTCACGCGGACCCACAGCCCGCGCCGGGGAACGATGCCCCGGGCCTCGCCACGCAGGCGATACCAGCGGGCGAGGGCGAACCATGCGAGAGGGAGGAGCGCGAACCATACGCCCCAGGCCACGAAGCGCAGTACGGCGCCGTCGAACTCGCCCTTCAGGCAGGGGGTTCCCGGTTCGTGGACGACGCACAGACCGGTCAGCTCGGCGTAGGCGAAGGCCGGATAGGAACCGACGTTCCGCCCGTGGGCTCCGAAGTTGAAGGCGTACCGGGCGATCGGAACAGCCGCCAGTGCGAGGAGCCCGAAGCCCAGGAGAGGAGTCCACGCACCGCTCGTCTGCGTGCGGGTCCTGACCCGGAGGCCTTCCGTCGCAGCCAGCAAGGCGGCCGCGGCCGACCTCGGTTCCGATTGCCCGTCGCTCCGTACGTACGTTCCCATCTGTCCCCCTTGTGGTCGCGCTGCAGCAGCGCCGAGAACTAACTTTGCATCACAAAGTACATGGCGATCAAGAGCGAGCCGGGGCCCAGCGCCCGGACGAGATGTTCCTGGGCGGGATCGAGTGAGCGGCGGGCCGCGTTGACGAACCTCAGGTGCGCCTCGCACAACCGGCCGTGAAACGGGCGGAGTTCGTCCAGGTCCTGGCTGCCGGCCCGGCTTGCCACCGGGGACATCGACTGCAGAGTGGCGTTGAACGGCCCCCAGGCGACGGCGGGTGCGCGTCTGTCGGCGAAGGCCTCGCGGAGCTCCATCTCCACGGCGCCGAACGCCTGGAGGAATGTCTCGTAGGCGGCGATCCGCGACTCCTGGGGGCACTGGCGGTTCCGGCCGGACCGGCAAGACCGACGAGTGGGGCGGGGCTTCGCCGGTATGCGGTGCGCGCCGCGGTGCCACCCGCCCGGCCTCATGGCGTCACACCCTGGACATGCCCGGAATGCCGGTTATCTGAGCTGTCGGTACGTTCGTCGCAGGTCGGTCGGCCGGCCGACGTCCGTGAGACAGAGAGAAGCGACATGCCCTCGCGTACTTTTGCCGTGGTCGGCGCCGGAGTGGGCGCGGCCGTCCTTGCAGCCGCCGGCATCACCTACGCCTCGACCGTCGGGGCCAGCCCTTCGCCCGTCGCGTCCGCCCCGGCGGCCCCGTCCGTCCACCGGGCGGCCAAGCCTGCGCACCCCGCAGGCAAGCCCGTCTCCCCGGCGGCCAAACCCGTGCAACGAGCCGCTCCTGCCGCGGCCTCCTCCGGCGACAGGGGCGCCGGACGAGACAGGGGCGAGGGGCGCGACGGCGGCGGGCGCGGCCGTGGCCATGGGGACGGCGGGAGGATCTACTTCAACGACCGTGCGTACTCCGCCTCCGCCGAGGGCTGTATCACCACGGGCGGCGGACTGGGCTCCGGCAGCTTCAGCGTGTTCAACGACAGCCGGAGGGTCATCGAGGTCTTCCGGGGCTTCAACTGTGACAACGGCTCCCCGGTCGCCGTCGTGGGTCCCCACGGCGAGACCAGTGGCGTGGTGACCCGTACCGGCCACGAGGGCTTGTTCGGCTTCGGCGACGACGGTGTCGTGGGCAGCTTCCGGGTGATCTGCGACCGCGACGAGTGGTGACGGCGGTACCGGAATCTTGACGCATTCATGACGCGGCGACCGCATCCATCCGGCCACCGCCGGTGTCCTCTCCGGTGTCCGTGCCGTTGCGAGGAATGGAGTGCCATGGAAGGCACCGTGGTGGCGGTCGTCGTGGTGGCGCTGTTGGCGCTGCTCGTGCTGAAGAGCGGTATGCGGGTGGTCAACCAGGTGGAGCGCGGAGTCGTGTTCCGGTGGGGCAAGGCCCTGCCGGGCCACCGGCAGCCGGGCATCACCTTCCTGATCCCCTTCGCCGACCGCATGCGCAAGGTGAACGTGCAGGTCGTGACCATGCCGGTGCCCACCCAGGAGGGCATCACGAAGGACAACGTGTCGGTGAAGGTCGACGCGGTCGTCTACTTCCGGGTGACCGACCCGGTGCGCGCGGCCATCGAGGTCCAGGACTACGTCTTCGCCGTCGGGCAGGTCGCCCAGTCCTCGCTGCGGTCCATCATCGGCAAGAGCGATCTGGACGACCTGCTGAGCGATCGCGAGCGGCTGCACGAGGGGCTGGCGCTGATGATCGACAGCCCGGCCGCGGGCTGGGGCATTCACATCGACCGCGTCGAGATCAAGGACGTGCAGCTGCCCGAGTCGCTGAAGCGGTCCATGTCGCGGCAGGCCGAGGCCGAGCGGGAGCGGCGGGCCCGGGTCATCACCGCCGACGGTGAGTTCCAGGCCGCGCAGCAGCTCGCCAACGCCTCCAGGATCATGGCGGACACGCCGGAGGCCATGCAGCTGCGGCTCCTCCAGACCGTCGTCGAGGTCGCCGCCGAGAAGAACTCGACCCTCGTGATGCCCTTCCCCGTCGAGCTGCTGCGCTACTTCGACCGGGCGGTGCAGAAGATCGACGCCGACCTCAGCGTGCCTCGGCAGCAGCAGGCCGAGGCTCCCGCCGCCCCGGCTCCGGAGAGCGCCGGGCAGCCGTAGCCAGCGCCAGCGTCACACCCACCGAGCCCGCCGCCATCACTGTCATCCCGGCGGCGGGCGAGGTGAGTTGGGCCACCGCTCCGGCCAGCGAGGCGCTCACGCCCTGCATGGTCAGCATGCCGGAGGAGTGCAGTCCCAGGGCCTGGCCGGCGAGTTCGCCGGGGGTCAGGTCCATCAACCGCTCCTGCTGGACGAGGCTCGCGCCGAAGCCCACGGAGGCGACCGTCACGCACACCGCCGCCACCGGCAGCGGCGGGTGCGCGCAGAACACCAGGTACGGCGTCGCCAGCAGGAGCAGCAGCGGGGTGGCCAGGCGGCGCCGTACCGCAGGCGGCAGCAGCCGGCCCACCGTCACGTCGCCGGCGAACATGCCGAACGCCCCGCAGGCGAACAGGGTTCCGGCGGCGTGCGGGGCGTACGACACGTACAGGGACTCGCAGCCGACGACCAGGCCGTTGGGCAGCCACAGGCCCAGGTAGGTGAGGCGGCGCGGGCGGGAGGACCACAGCAGGGCGTTGGTGCGCCAGGTCGCCGACGGGGAGGGGCGGCCCACGCTCCGGGGCGGGCGGGCGGTCAGGCCCAGGCGCAGGGCGAGCGCCGCCGACAGGTACAGCGCCGCCGACAGCAGCAGGCACACGCGCGGGGAGAGCGCCCCGAGCAGGGCGCCGCCGGTGGCGAAACCGGCGATCTGCATCAGCCCGCTCATCATGTTGAACAGCGAACGCCCCGGCAGATAGCCGTCCTTGGTGAGGATCTCGTTCAGCAGGCCCCAGCGGACCCCGCCGCCGAGAGAGGCCACGAGACCCAGCACCAGGACGACGCCGAAGACCGCCCCGACCGGCAGACCGGGCACCGCCTGCACCGCCGTACCGGCCGCGAAGGCCAGCGCGATCAGGGACAGCGCCGTACGAGGGGGCAGCCGGTCGGCGCCGGAGAGCAGGAAGGTCGCGCCGAGCACCTGGGCGAGCGACGGGCCGAACATGCTCACCGCCGACAGCAGCGGCGAGCCGGTGGCCCGGTACACGAGCGTGGCCAGGGCCAGTCCGCCGAGGGTCTGCGCGGCGGTCTGCGCGGCCGAGCCGAGAAAGAGCGGGGTGAACTCCGGGGTGCGGAACAGGGATCGGTAGCTGGACATACCGGGGAGTCTCGGCGGGGCACCGGCGGGCTCGTTATTGTTTCGCCACAACGCGAAAGGTCGTACGGCCGCGGGAGGGAGGTACGCCGAGATGGGGCTGTGGCAGCTCAACGCGGACACCCTCGCCCGCAGCCGGTTCGTCGTCTCGCCGCTCGCCGAGACCTTCGCCTGTCTGAAGCTGCTGCACGCGGCGGACGCCGCGCATCCCGGTGAGCAGGCGTGGCTGCGCGCCCATCTGCCCGCCTACCGGGCGCGGCTGACGGCCGAGCCGGTGACGGCACTGCTGGTGCGGGCGGGGCTCGGCCGGGAGTGGATCGCCGACTTCCTGACCCCGGCACCCCGTGGCGAGGAGGAGTTCGCGGCCGAGGTCGCCCGGGTCCGCGCCACGGCGCCGGACGCGGCCCGCGCCCATCTGCGCACCGCGCTCGCCGGCCCGCTCCCCGCCGAGCTGGACCGCGACGACCTGCCCGAGCGGGCGGCCGCCCTCCTGGAATGGGTGTGGGAGGCGACCGTACGGCCGTCCTGGGAGCGGCGCCGGCGGGTGCTGGAGGCGGACGTGGTCGCGCGGACCGCGCAGGTGAGCCGGGGCGGCTGGGTGAGCGTCCTCGACGCGATCCGCCCCGGGCGCACCCGCTGGCTCGGCGAGAACCGGCTCCAGATCAACCTGCACGAGTACCCGCCCCGGGAGATCTCCGGGGCCGAGCTGCTCTTCGTGCCGGTGACCGTGCAGCGGGCGGGCTGGGTCGCCTGGGACGACGGGGTGCGGTACGCGGCGGTCTACCCGTGCGCCGGCGCCCTCGCCGACGCCGGCAACAGGACCGTCCCGTCCGCCCTGGGCGCCCTGCTCGGTCAGGCCCGCGCCGAGGTCCTGCTCCTCCTCGCCTCCCCCATGAGCACCACCCAGCTGACGGCGGTGACGGGGCAGGGGCTGGGCTCGGTGGGGCGCCATCTGCGGGTGTTGCGGGAGGCGGGTCTGGTGGAACGACGGAGGGCGGGGCGGTCGGTGCTGTACGCACGGACGGCGGCGGGGGACGTTCTGACGGAGGCACCGGGGCGGGTGCTGGGCGAGGGGTAGAGTCGCTTGCCGGCCCTGGCCGGGTGCCGCCCCGTAAGGGGCGCGGGGAACCGCGCGGGTGACCACGACGAAGCCGCAGCCGCCCGGCGGCCGGTCCCGGCACCCCGTAGGGCGTCTAGGCTCCCCACATGACCAACGTACTGAATGTCGAAATCGGCGCCCTCCAGGGCGGCCCCGCCAATCTCGCCCAATACGCCGGCCAGGCGATCCTCGTCGTCAACGTCGCCTCCAAGTGCGGCCTGACCCCCCAGTACACGGGCCTGGAGAAGCTCCAGGAGCGGTACGCGGCGCGCGGCTTCACCGTGCTCGGCGTGCCCTGCAACCAGTTCCTCGGGCAGGAGCCCGGCACCGCCGAGGAGATCGCGGAGTTCTGCTCGGCGACGTACGGCGTGACCTTCCCGCTCACCGAGAAGGTCGAGGTGAACGGCGAGGGCCGGCACCCGCTGTACGAGCGCCTGGTGGGCTTCGCCGACGCCGAGGGGCACAGCGGCGACATCCGCTGGAACTTCGAGAAGTTCCTGATCGGGCGGGACGGCACCGTCGTCGCCCGGTTCTCCCCGCAGACCGAGCCGGAGTCGGACGCGGTCGTGGCGGCCATCGAGGCCCAGCTCGGCTGAGCACCGCTTGACCTTGCCCCTGGGGCAGAGCCGAGCGTCCCTGTCACCGGGCGGCGGATCCGCCCGGTGACGGAGGATGACACGGTGGACGACGACCAGCTCACCGACGGCCTGCTCACCATCGGTGCGTTCGCCGCGCGGGCCCGGCTGTCGGCCAAGGCGCTGCGCCTGTACGACCGGCTCGGCCTGCTGACGCCGGCCCAGGTCGACGACAGCACCGGCTATCGCTACTACCGCGCCGATCAGGTCGAGCGCGCCCGCCTGGTGGCCCTGCTGCGGCAGCTGGACATGCCGCTGGCCCGGATCGCCGAGGTGCTCGGCGCCGAGGGGCCCGAGGCCGCCGGCCGGCTCGCCGCCTACTGGGCGGACGTGGAGAGCCGGGTGGCCGGGCAGCGGACGCTCGCCGAGTACCTCCGTGGACGGCTGTCCGGGAGGAGTTCGGAGATGTACGAGAAGTTCGTGATCGAGACCGTGGACGTACCGGCGCAGGTGGTGATCACCGAGTCGCGGCACACGCTGGCGGACGAGCTGCCGACGTGGATCGGCGCGGGAGGTTTCTCGGCCGCGCGCCCAAGAACTCGGGTGGCGCTCCGAGGTGGCGACTGCGGGTTCGATGTGGCTGGTCGCGCAGTTCCCCGCGCCCCTTCAGGTCTGCTGACGCGGCCGGTGTGAAGAGGCGGCGTCAGGTCAGGTGCCTCGTCCCGGCTGGCCTACACGCGGATCACCAAGGCCCAGGTGGCCAACCCGCAGATCCTGGCCGCCTTCGAGGCGGTCGAGCAGTGGATGGCGGGCGAGGGTCTGCGGATGGCCGGCCCCTGCCGCGAGATCTACTTCGCGGACTGGGACGCGGCGGGCCCGCACGACCCGGTGTGCGACGTGGCGTTCCCCGTGCGGTGACACGCGCCGACAGGGGCCGGCCCCACGGCACGACCGAGCCCCCTCGGCAAGGACGGCGACTGGTCGAGAGGGCTCATCTGGTGGTGCTTGTGAAGTTGTTTTCGTCGGGAGGTCGTCACTGACGAAGGTCAGGGAGGGCCCCCTAGGCCTTGACCGAGGTCACGAAGGCGTTCCACGCGTCGGCGGGGAAGGCCAGGACCGGGCCCTCGGGGACCTTGGAGTCACGGACGGCGAGTTCGGCGTCGGTGGGCGACTTGACCTCGACGCAGGCGCCGTTGCCCGCGGAATAGGAAGACTTCATCCACGTCTCCGAAGCGCCCTGAATCAGTGCCATGTCCACTCCTGTTGCGAGTTGCGATAGTGCGGTTCACGCCAACCTTGTCGTCTGATTGGCGTGATCGACGCTACCGGGCAACTGCCGCCGCTGGAGTAGTCGTTCACTCAACCGGATGGCATATTCCAGGTGGGCCTTCCATTGGAGTGGACCTTCGGTGTAAGATCCGGCGCCCTCCGTGACAGCCGTTCATTCGGCGTACTGTTTGGCCACCTTCGCAATGAACTGCCGGGATTGCTCCACATTGAGGGACTGTGCCCGCAGATGCTCGTACATCACGGCGTACTTCTGTACGTCCTGGGCCTTCTCCAGGTACAGGTCGCTGGTGACGCCCTCCAGGTACACCACGCTGGAGTCGGCCGCGTCGGCGAACTCCAGGATCGCGTACTGGCCGTTGAGCCCCGGGTGCGCGCCCACCTCGAACGGCAGCACCTGCACGGTGACGTGCGGCAGCTGGGACATCTCGATCAGATGGTCCAGCTGCTCGCGCATCACCAGCTTGCTGCCCACGACGCGCTTCAGCGCCGCCTCGTCGAGCACGACCCACAGCCGGAGCGGGTTGGTCTCGGCGGTGATACGTTCCTGTCTGCGCATGCGCACCTGCACACGCTTCTCGATCTCGGCCGTCGACGTCTCCGGCAGCGCGCCCTGCACCAGGGCCTCCGCGTAGGCGCGGGTCTGCAACAGACCGGTGACCAGCTGGGGTTCGTACACCCGCAGCGACTCGGCGTCGGTCTCCAGACCGATGTAGACGCTGTAGGGGATGTCCCCGAAGGTGTGCCACCAGCCCTGCTGCCGGGAGTCCCGGGCCATCTCCATCAGCGAGTCGACGATCCGCTGGTCCTCGACCTCGTACACCCCGCACAGATCGCGCACGTCGCGCTGGCTGATGCTTCTGCGGCCGTTCTCCAGCCGGCTGATCTTCGACTGCGACACCAGCAGCCGTTCCGCCACTTCCTCGGCCGTCATGCCCTTGAGCTCGCGGAGCCTGCGCAGCTCCTGGCCCAGCCGGCGCCGCCTGACGGTGGGATTGACATTGGACGCCACGGGACGTGCACCTCCGGCTGCCTGCCTGTTTGCTTAACACTTTCCGTATCTGCTGCTGAGCAGACTGCCACCAAGGTGCTTTCTACCGCTGGGAAATGGTGGATATGCGGCGCGTACGCGTCAGTTCGCCACGGCTCGCCACCCGATGGTGTGCCCGGACGCAGTCGAGCGGGACGGCGGGATCCCGGGGAAGGATCCCACCGCCCCGCTCTGACCAGCGGCTCCCGAACGGGTCTGGGCGAACCGGGTTGCGGCTCAGTGCGCCACGGCGCGTGCCATGGATCCGTGGCGCGGCTGCATCGGAACCCCGCGTGCGGGTTCCGCCGCGGCCCTGGCACCGGCCGCACCCTGCCGCCCGGCGGCGGCCGCACCCCGGCGCGGCTGCGCCACAGCGCCGTTCTGCACGTCCATCACGGCGTGCGCGACGAGACCGCCCATGGGGTCGTGCCGGATCAGATCCCGCAGCCGGGACCGGGACGAGCGTCCCTCGTTCCCCGGATACAGGTGCTTGCCGAGTCCGACGGCGTGCGCCAGGGCGGCGAGCGCCGCGGTCCGCGGGTCCGGCGGTACGCCGGTGCGGATCGCGGAGTCCAGCCGGGCTCGGATCTCCCGGCTGATCTCGTTGTCCGTCGCCTGATAGCGAGTCGTCGGCAGCACCCCGCACATCTGGCCCGCCACGGCATGCACCATGCCGCACCGCTCCAGATGCGAGAGGTAGGTCTGCCTGAGCCCCAGCCGGGGCCCGCCGATCCAGTGGACGGCACGCACGGGAGCGCCACGCCTTCGCAGCAACTCCAACGCGCAGTCCAAAGTCGGATCTCCAGTCGGCCGTGGCACCACCACGGCGATACGATCCCCGTCTGGGGCTATCCGTCCGGCCAGCGCCAGCTCCACTAGCTGTGCTCCGGCCAGACCGAGGTCGAGCGACTGCGGCTGTGCAGTGGTACCCGTGGCCGGGTCCAGTGCCAGCAGCAGAAGCTCCTCCGGAAGTGTTCTGCGGCTCCTGCCCATCCATGCCTCCCCGCGTGGATGAATGACAGGGTGACCCCTCTCACATTGGTCTGTCGAGGGTGCGTGACCGGTTCGTGAGGGAACCGGTAGGTATGTCGTTCTCGTCTACCGCAGGGGCCAAGCCCTCACACAGGACACTGGTACATGGTTCGGACAGGGCGCGCGCGTGGGCGTGCGGCGCATGAGGAGGCATCGGTGGCGGGCGAGTCCCCCGACAGGTCGAAGCAGCGCGAGTCGTCGGCAGAACCGACGCCGGGGAGCGCGGGTCCGGTTCCCGAGGCACGCGATCCGCGCCTCGCCGTCTCGCGGGAAAAGGATTCCGCGCCCGGCGTCGTGGACACCGCGACGAAGGTCCTGTCGGTCCGCGACGTGAAGACCCCCGCCCCGGAGGCCTCCTCGGAGGACACCGCCCTCCGCGAGGCGGTCTCCTCCTGGGTCCGCGCCGCCGCCCCCGCAACTCCCGGGCCGACGCCCGCGGATGAGCCGACGGCCGAAGAGACCGGTTCCGAAGAGACCGGGACAGAGGAGACCGGGACCGGCGCCGAGTCCCCGGACGCCGACGCGAAGACGAACACGGCCACGGAGCCGGACGCTGACGCGCCCGCCGACAAGGCCCCGGACGCGGACGCGGAGACCGAGGCGGCCCCCGACGCGGACGAGAAGGCCGACCCGGCCAACGAGTCCGACGAGAACGCGGACACCGAGGCGACCGCCGAGGAGAGTTCCGAGGCGGAGACGGAGGCCGACGCGGACCGTGACGCCGAGGCGGAAGCTGAGGCTGAGGCGGACGACAACGCCGGGGCCAAGGCGGATGCAAAGGCGAAGGCCGGCGAGGGCGAAGCCGAGGCCGTGGTGGCCGAGGACGGGCCTGAGGACGCCGACGGCGAGGACGCCCCGCAGGGGCCACCCGCAGCCGGCGACGAGACCCGCACGGGTGGTGCGGGTGGGAACGACACCGACGCCGAAGGCGAAGCCGAGGCGGGTGACGAACCGGCTCCCACGCCGGAGGCGAAGGCCGGCGAGGGCGAAGCCGAGGCCGTGGTGGCCGAGGACGGGCCTGAGGACGCCGACGGCGAGGACGCCCCGCAGGGGCCACCCGCAGCCGGCGACGAGACCCGCACGGGTGGTGCGGGTGGGAACGACACCGACGCCGAAGGCGAAGCCGAGGCGGGTGACGAACCGGCTCCCACGCCGGAGGCGAAGGCCGGCGAGGGCGAAGCCGAGGCCGTGGTGGCCGAGGACGGGCCTGAGGACGCCGACGGCGAGGACGCCCCGCAGGGGCCACCCGCAGCCGACGACGAGACCCGCACGGGTGGTGCGGGTGGGAACGACACCGACGCCGAAGGCGAAGCCGAGGCGGGTGACGAACCGGCTCCCACGCCGGAGGCGAAGGCCGGCGTCGATCAGCCCACCACCGTCTTCAAGGCCGTCACGCCCAAGCCGCGGGTCGACCAGCCCACGACCATGCTCAAGCTCGGCGGCAAGAAGTCCCCGGAGTCCGACTCCGAGCGCACCAGCAAGTTCGTGGCGCTCAAGAACGACGTGGCCCCGGCCGCCAAGCCGGACGCCACCACGCCCGTCCCCCAGGTCGGCCCCGAGCGCACCACCCAGCAGCCCCTCCCCCCGAAGCCCCCGCTGGACCTCCTGGCGGAGCTGACGAACACGCCGCCGCCCCCGGAGACGGCGGTCCGCACGCTCGTGCGCCGGGTCAAGATCTGGACCCCGCTGGTCCTGCTCCTGGCGATCATCTTCGCGGTCGTACAGACCCTGCGCCCGCTCCCCGACCCCACCCTCGACCTCACGGCGAAGGACAGCTACACCTTCGACGGCGGCAAGGCGGACATCCCGTGGCCGGCGAGCGGTCAGGCCGCGCTCGACGTCCAGGGCATCGGCACGTTCGGTTCCTCCGGCGCCCAGAAGCCCGTACCGATCGCGAGCGTCGCCAAGGTGATGACCGCTTACCTCATCCTGCGCGACCACCCGCTCAAGAGCGGCCAGGACGGCCCGAAGATCACGATAGACAAGCCCGCCCAGGACCAGTCGGACGCGGGCCAGGAGTCCACCGTGCGCGTCACGGCCGGTGACCGGATCTCCGAGCGGGAGGCCCTTGAGGCCATCCTGCTGCCCTCCGCCAACAACGTGGCCCGGCTGCTCGCCCGCTGGGACTCCCATTCGGAGCAGGCGTTCACGGTGAAGATGAACGCCGCCGCCAAGAGCCTCGGCATGACCGACACCAAGTACACCGACCCCTCGGGCCTGACCGCCTCCACGGTCAGCACGGCGGTGGACCAGGTGAAGCTGGCCCGCGCGGCGATGCGGCAGCCCGTCTTCCGCGAGGTCGCGGCGATGATGTCGTACGACGACTACAAGGGCGTCAACCACTCCAACTACAACCGCCTGGTCGGCCACAACAACGTCGTCGGCATCAAGACCGGCACCTCGACCGCAGCCCTCGGCAACCTGGTCTTCGCGGCGAAGCAGCAGGTCGGCGGCGAGACGCGCACCATCATCGGGGCCGTGCTGCGCCAGCCCGCCGGCGGCTTCGACAACACCATCATCAGCGGGGTCCTGGACGCGGGCGACAAGCTGATCCGGGCCGCGCAGGGCGCCCTGAAGCCGGTGACGATCCTGAAGAAGGGCGACCTGGTCGGGTACGTCGACGACGGCCTCGGCGGCCGTACCCCGGTCGTGGCGACGAAGGACGTCACGGCGGTCGGCTGGTCGGGCCTGAAGGTGAAGCTGTCCTTCACCCACGGCAAGGTGCCGCACACCGCGAAGGCCGGCACCGAGGTGGGCTCGCTCACCGTGGGTGACGGTTCGGCGGCCGGTGCCGTCAAGGTGCCGGTGGCCCTGCAGGAGGATCTGGCGCAGCCCGGCTTCGGCGCCAAGCTGACCCGTCTGGGCTGAGTCCGCACGCCGGTCGTCACCAGCACGCACCCCGCCGACGGAGACCCGCGGCGGGGTGCGTGCTAGCGTCACGAATCGGGGCAGGTCGCCGGTCACGGGACATGGCCGCGAACTGGACGGGAAGCAGCCGGGAACACCGTGGAACACGGCCGAGAACAGAAGACGGGACACGGGGAGTGCCTTCAGGTGGCCACAGCCGAGCCGACACGCGCCGACGACGCCGATCCGGGGCCGGGATCCGGCCCGCGAATACGCCTGTCCGAGCCTGACCCGCACGGTCGCGGGGCTCACGCGGACCACCCGGACGGCCGTACCGACAGTGATCGCCTCGACGTGCCCTCCGGCAGGCTCGCGCGCCTCCTCACCGCCGCCGAGCCCCTGCGGCAGCGGCTGCTCAGGCACCCCGTGCTGTCGATAACGGCCCTCGCCGGGGTCCTGCACATCGTCTGGTTCTTCACGTTCGCGAACAGCGGCGGCGATCTCGCGGCCCAGGACGCGTGGGCGGAGTTCGTCGGCCGGCACCCGGACTCGGCGTACAACCTCGCCTGGTACGGGGGCATGCACCCGGTGTCGTACAGCGTGGTGTCGCCGTATCTGATGGCCGTCCTCGGCGTCCGTACGACCATGATGATCGCCGGGACCGTGTCGGCGGGCCTGCTCACGCTGGTCCTGATCCGCAGCCGGGCGGTGAAGAACCCGCTGTGGGTGTCGCTCGCCGGGGTCGTCGCGCTGCTGTGCAACGCGATCTCGGGCCGGGTGACCTTCGGTCTCGGCACGATGTTCGCGCTCGGCGCGGTCGCGGCCGTCTTCTGCTGGCCGTACCGGTGGCGGCACAAACGCTGGGCGAAGGCGGCGGTGGCCGCCCCGCTGGCCGGCCTGTCCACCATGGCCTCGCCGGTGTCGGGGCTGTTCGTCGGGCTGGTCGCGGTGGCGCTGTTCCTGCAGAAGCGGCGGCCGGGCGCCTGGGCGCTGGGCCTCGCCCCGACGGTGGTGGTCGCCGCCTCGTACTTCCTCTTCCCGTTCTCGGGCACCCAGCCGATGACGATCGGCTCGGTGATCCTGCCCCTGGCGTACGGCCTGCTGTGCCTGTTCCTCGTCCCCCGCCAGTGGGTGACGGTCCGGCTGACGGCGGCCGTCTACAGCGTCGGCGTGGTCCTGGTGTGGCTGATCAGCTCGCAGATCGGGTCGAACATCTCCCGGCTGCCGATGCTGTTCGCGGGCGCCACGCTGGTGGCCGCGCTGCCGTTCACGGTGCGGAAGTCCCGCAAGTGGTACACGGCCGTGCTGGCGCTGCTCGGCTTCGCCGGCTGGATCGGCTTCAAGTCGGTGGACGACATCATCCACACGACCCCGGCCGCGTCCTGGGCCCGCGAGCTCGCCCCGCTCGTGCACCAGCTGCAGCGGGCCGGCGCCGAGAAGGGCCGTGTGGAGGTGGTCCCGGCCCGCTCGCACCGGGAGGCGTCCGCGCTCGCGCCGTACGTCAACCTGGCGCGCGGCTGGAACCGGCAGGCCGACATGGAGCGCAACCCGCTCTTCTACGACGACACCCTCAACTCGGCGAACTACCACGAGTGGCTGCAGCGCTGGGCCGTCCACTTCGTCGTGCTGCCGAAGGACAACCCGGACGGCGACGGCGGCGAGCGGGAGCGGCAACTGCTGCGGCGCGGGATGCCGTATCTGGAGCAGGTGTGGGGCGACGCCAACTGGCAGCTGTTCCGGGTGACCGATCCGACGCCGCTCGCCGAGCCCGACGCGGTGGTGGACCGCGCCGAGCAGGGCGAGATGACGCTGCAGGTGCGCAAGGCCGGGCGGATCCTGATCAGGATCCCCTACTCGCCGTGGCTGAGCGTCGTCGACGAGCACGGGAAGAGTCTGAAGGCGCCGCAGCTGGTCTCCTCCGGGCCGCCGAAGAGGTACCGGAACGTCAACGGGTGCCTGATGGAGACGCCTCAGGACGCGAACGGGGACAAGTGGACGATGCTGCTGGCGCCGCACGCCGGTACGTATCGGCTGGCCGCGCCGTACCAGCTGCCCCGCGGTACGCCCTGCCCGGACGAACTCAAGTAGAGCTGCGCAACCGGTCCACGTAGGTGTCGGTGCCGGGAATCGTCGGGACGAACGGCGCCACAAGCTCCACCCGTCCCAGCCCCGAGCCGGAGACATCCGCGTCCAGCCCGGTGAAGCGGTCCGCCCAGCAGTCCCTCGGATCCGCCTCCAGGAACCACAGGAGCGTCACCCGGGTGTCGAGGCCCTCGACCTGCTTGACGTAGGTCATGCGGTCGCCCGGCAGGGGCGTCGGCCGGAAGACCGTGACCATGGCCGCAGGGGAGCCGGCGAGACGGCGGGGCAGGTGCCGCGCGCGCAGCCACTCGACCAGTTCGGTCCGCTGCTGCGGCGCATCGCTGTCGATCACCTCCAGCACCAGCCCGGCGTAGGGGTGGTCCAGGGCGTGGAAGTCGCGTGGGCCCGCCGCGCCGTCGCGGTAGACCGTCGTCTCGTGGTCCTGGAAGGCCGTGAAGACGTGGGTGCGGTCGCGGTAGACGCGGGAGTCGCGGTTGAGGCGCCGGTTGATGGCGACGGTCCACCTCATGTGCTCGTCGTAGCGGCCGGCGGTGATCCAGTAGGTGGAGAGGTAGCAGCCGGCCGTGACGGGCTGGGCGACGGCCGACTTCTCCGGGTAGCGCAGGAGCTGCAGCTCGCGGGTCGCCACCCAGCGGCGGCCCGCGTACATCCAGGGCATGGCCATCGCGCCGGCGTAGTAGTGGTCGTCCTCGTACCAGCGGTTGTAGGCGTACTCGTGCCCGGGGTGCGGCTCGACCATGGTGATCAGGGCGTGGCCCGGGTGGACGCCGTACGGGCCCACGGCGGCCAGTTCGGCGTACGTCTCGCTGCGGGTGTCCTCGCTCATGCGGTTCCCCTTTCCTGCGGTCGGCCATACTCTGACGCTCCGTCAGATGAAGCGCCATACCGCGGGAGGCACCGTGTCCCTGCTCGCAGGCAAGACAGTGGTCGTATCGGGAGTCGGCGCCGGGCTCGGTCACCAGGTCGCCGCGGCCGTCGTACGGGACGGCGGGAAAGCGGTGCTCGGGGCGCGCACCGAGGCGAACCTCGCCAAGAGCGCGGCGGAGATCGATCCGGACGGCACGCGCACCGCGTACCGGGCGACGGACATCACCGACGAGGGACAGTGCGCGGCGCTGGCCGCGCTGGCGCGGGAGCGGTTCGGGGGGATCGACGCGGTGGTGCAGGTGGCGGCCTGGGACTCGTACTTCGGCGGCGTCGAGGACGCGGACTTCGCGACGTGGCAGTCGGTCATCGACGTCAACCTGCTGGGCACCCTGCGGATGACGCGGGCGTGCCTGCCGGCGCTGCGGGAGGGCGGGGGCGGGTCCGTCGTCTTCATCGGGACGCAGTCGGCCGTGGCCGCGCCCTCGCAGGTGCGGCAGGCGGCGTACGCCGCGTCCAAGGGGGCGCTGACGAGCGCGATGTACTCGCTGGCGCGGGAGCTGGGGCCGCGGCGGATCCGGGTCAACACCGTGCTGCCGGGCTGGATGTGGGGGCCGCCGGTGCAGGCGTACGTCCGGTTCACCGCGCAGACGGAGGGCGTGCCGGAGGCGGAGGTGCTGGGGCGGCTGACGGAGCGGATGGCGCTGCCGGAGCTCGCGACCGACGGGGACGTGGCGGACGCGGTCGTGTTTCTCGCCTCGGACCGGGCGCGGGCCATCACCGGGCAGTCACTGCTGGTCAACGCGGGTGAGCTGATGCGGTGACCGCCCGGACGTGAACCGTGCTCAGGCAGGCTTCGCCGCCGCCCCCGCCGCGGCGGTCATCGCCTCGTCCAGGTCGGCCAGGGCCTGGTCGGCCGCCGCGCCGGTCTCCTCGTTGTCGGGGTCCGCGCCGACGCCCATGAAGAGTTGGATGACGCGGCCGATCGCCTCCTCGACGGGGGAGGCGTCCACGAGATCCTGTTCGGTCATTACGGCCTCGCTTTCGGGTTGATTCGGGTGTGTGCTCACAGCGCGTTGGCCGCGCGGAAGATGTGGGCGAACCCCGTGATGCTCGCGCGGCCCTGGAAGGCCACATACTCGGGGATCACCAGGTCCGGGCCCCACTTCTCCTTGTAGGCGAGCTGGGTGGCGGCCGGGTAGATGCTCTCGCCGTGCTCCCACAGGAAGTGCATCAGCCAGCCGAACCCCGGGCTCGCACCGGGGCGTTCGAACTCCGGGCGCAGGCTGGTGAAGGGGGTGAACCCGAAATGCAGCCACGGTACGCCCTCGGCCTGGAAGGTCTTCATCGCGTGGTCGTTCAGGGACTCCATGATGCCGGGCGAGCCGCCGGGGCGCCGCCGGCACAGGTCGTGCATCCAGCCGGGGTTGTCGCCGTAGACCGGTGAGTACGAGATGTAGCCGACCAGTTCGCCGCCGATCAGCCCGAGGAAGAGCCGGCGGTGGCGCTGTGCGGGGCCGCCGTATTCGCCGACCAGGTACTCCAGCATCCGGGCGTTCTCACCCTTGGTGGGCAGCCACACCTCGTCGATGGCGCGCATCTGCTTCTCCCAGTCCGCCAGTTCACCCTCGACGACGGTGAGGCCGTTGCGGGCCGCCTGGGAGATCTTGTTGCGCAGCTTCATGAACCGGTGCCCGGCGAGCGAGTACGTGGCGAGGTCGACCGCGTAGGACGCGCCGATCTGGTTCACGGTGAAGCCGTGCTGCTCGTAGTGGCCGGCGTCGTGGCGCTGGAGCTGTACGGCGACCACCGGGCGGCCCTGTTCCGCCGCGAAGGCGGTGAAGGCCGAGAGCAGTTCGGGGTAGGCCTCCCGTGGTGCGAAGGGGCCGCCGAACTGGACGACGTACCGGCTCGTCGTGCGGTAGGCGATGAAGCCCGGCCGCCCCGGGAGCGTGAAGTAGGAGTTGCCCGAATTCGCCGCCAGGAAGGCGCTCGGATTGTTCGCGTCCGAGTATTCCCGCAGAGCGCGGAGAACGACATCCTCGATTTCGATCGTTTCGGTCATCATCGCCGTCCTGGGATTCCGGTGCGAACTACCGTACCTCACGTTTATGACAGACCGGATCGCTTACTGGCAAGGGCCGTCGACGGATGAAAACAGCACCTGAGGCCGGGTGTCAGCATCCCGTCAGCACGGAGCTCCGGCCCGTCAGCAAGGCGTCAGCGGAATATCAGAAGGCATAAACAATAATCGATTTCGCATGCCTGTTTCCCTTACGGCAGGAGTATTCCGATGGACCCTGTGAATGCGCGCTCGTCCCCACGCTGCCTGATCATCGCGAATCCGGCCGCCGGGCAGGCTTCCCGGATTCTGGCCGACGAGGTGGCCGAGCGGTGCGCCCGCCTGGGCGTCCCGGCGCGCACGCGCTGGACCGCCGGACGCGGCGACGCGGCGCGGATCGCGGCCCAGGCGGTGGCCGGTGGCTCCGGTCCCGCGCCGGCCGGGGACGACGGGTTGCTGGTGGTGGTGTCCCTGGGCGGTGACGGCACGGTGGCCGAGACCGTCGCCGGCCTGACCCGGGCGGCATCCGAACGGCCCCGGCCGCACGCGCTGTTCGTGGTCCCGGCCGGCACCGGCAACTCCAACTACCGTGCGCACTGGGGCGACAGGCCCTGGCAGGACGCGCTGCGCGCCGCGCTGGGCGGCCCGGAGATCCGGCCGCGGACGCTGGACCTGGCGCGGTTGGCGGAGCTGGACCGGTTCGCCCTGCTCGGCGCGGGCGCCGGGCTGAGCGCGCTGGTCCTGGAGGGTGCCTCGGGTGTCGACTCGTCCGGGCACCGGCGGCTGCAGGCGGGACTGGAACGGGTGGTGGGGCGGTACGAGCCCTACCCCGGGCGGGTCGTGGTGGACGGGACAGTGGTCCACGAGGGGCGGACGCTCTTCGCCAACGTGGGCGGCGGCCGCTACCGGGCCTGGCAGTTCCGGATGATGCCGCACTCCCTGCTGGACGACGGACTGCTCGACGTGTGCGTCGCGGACGCCGCCTACCGGCCCGCCGATCTGCAGGCCGAGCTGCGCGCGGGACGGCACGTGCACTCCCCGCACGTCGTCTACGCCCGCGGGCGCGAGGTGGTCGTCGAGCGCACCGACGGGGCTCCGCTGTGTTTCGAGCACGACGGGGAACTGCTGCCGCGGACCGGGTCCCGGGTCACCCTGGCGGCGGTGCCCCGGGTGCTGCCGGTGCTGTGCGACCCGGAGACCGAGGACGGTGTGCCGGGTCGGGTCGGCGCGGAGGCGGAGGCGGATGCCGAGGCGAAGGCGGAGTTGGATGCGGAGGCCGTCGTACCGTACGGCGTCGAGCCGGGGCGGGCGGGGGCCGGACCGTGGTGACCCTGGCCGAGGAGCTGTCGGACTGGGCGAGCGGGACCCGGCTGGAGGCGGTGCCGGACCGGGTGGCCGGGCTGGCGAAGAGCCAGATCCTCTCCCAGCTGGCCGCCATCCGGGCCGGCCTGGCGCATCCCCTGGGCGGCCGGCTGGTACGGGCCTTCGGGCCGCCGCTGCAGTCCGACCCGCGCGGCAGCGCCCGGGTGCTGGCCGGGCTGGGATCGTGGCTGAACCTCGACGACACCGCCTACGCGGGCCACCTGTCCGTCTCCACCGTCGCCGTCCCGCTCGCCTACGCCCACGCGCTGGGCCTGGACGGCCGGGCACTGCTCACGGCAGTGGTCACGGCGAACGAGTGCGCCGCGCGGCTCACCGCCGCGGCCACCCTCGGGCCGTTCCGGGGCCAGACGGCCGCCCACACCAGTCTGGTCGGCGGCGTCGCCGGCCGGCTGCGCGCCCAGGGCGCGCCCGCCGGACGCTGGGCGGACGCCTTCGCCCTGGCGCTGTCCATGCCGCCGTGGACGCTGTTTCCCGCGTACATCGGCAGCGACGCCCGTGCTCTCGGTGCGCTCCTGCCGGTCGGCATGGCGATGGACGCCTGCGACGCGGCCGAGGCCGGTTTCGGCGGGCTGCGGGACGTCATCGAGCACGACGACGGGTTCCTGGCCCGGTTCGCCACCGTGCCGCTGCCCGAGGTGACGACCGCCGGTCTGGGCAGCCGCTGGCACACCGACACGCTGTCGTTCAAGGTCCGCCCGGGCGGGCCGGGCATCGACGCCGCCGTCGACTGCGCCCTGGACCTGTACCGCGAACTCGGCCTGGGCGCCGGGGGCGTGGCGGTCGCCGAGGTGGTGGTGGAGGCGTCGCTGTACACCGTGCAGGTGGACCGGGC
The DNA here is from genome assembly GCF_006715785.1 of Streptomyces puniciscabiei. Lineage (NCBI taxonomy): Bacteria > Bacillati > Actinomycetota > Actinomycetes > Kitasatosporales > Streptomycetaceae > Streptomyces > Streptomyces puniciscabiei. Next base: position 3,698,627 of record NZ_VFNX01000001.1, on the reverse strand, counting down.
CAGCCGCCCCTACCTGGCCGGCCCGGACACACCGGCCGGCGCGCTGCCGCTGTCCATGGCCTACGCCGTGGCGACCGCGCTGCTGCACGGCGACCTGACCACGGCCGACTTCCGGGCACCCGCCGTACGGGAGGACGCGCGCTGGGCGCTCGCGGAACGCGTGCGGCTGGTGCACGACGAGCGGATGACCCGCGAACTGTTCTCGTCCGTGGCTCCGTTCGGTGAGGCGTTGCGGCAGGCGGGCGAGCGGGCCAAGGAGTGGACGGACCGGTTCACCTCGGCGGCCGGACCGGGCGCCGTCACCCCCGTCCCGGCCCAACCGGCCGATCCGGCAGGCTCGTTGGAGGGCGCGACCAAGCTGACGCCGGCCAGGGTCACCGTGCGCCTCGTCGACGGCAGGACGGCCGTCCGGGAGCGCGGCATCCCGGTCGGCGGCGCCGGAGCGGAGACGGCCCGGAGCCACCCGGAGCTGATGCGCGCCAAGTTCCTGGCGCAGGGCGGCGATCCGGAGACCGCCGCCGTGTTCGCGGAGCTGGAGCGGGCCTCGGCGGCGGAGCTGGGGGACGCGCTACGGGCGGCACTGGCCCGGGACCCCGGTGCCGGGACCGGTGAGGCCGACGGCGCCCGGTGAACGTGGCGGCTCCCCGCCGCGCACGACGATGCCCCCTGAGGGTCAGGGGGCATCGTCGTGCGCGGCCGGTTCGCCCGGTGTCAGGGGTTCCCGGTGCGCGCCGCGGGCTCCTCCTCCGCCGCCGGTGCGGTCGGTACGACGGTGAGGGCCGGCGGGGCGGGCCGGACCGGCTCCGCGGTCTCCCGGACCTCGGTCCTGGCCAGGGCCGCGTACCGGTCGGGGCGAGCGGAGCGGATCCACAGGCCGTAGAGCACGCCGCCCGCGGTCGCGGCGACCAGCAGCCACGGCAGCGCGTGCACGACGGGGTTGCCGGTGCCGGTCAGCACGGAGAAGTTCGCCACCAGCAGCACCACGGAGAAGGCGAGTCCGGCGAAGCTGATCAGCGGGGCCAGCCCGGTGCGCCACCAGTGCCGGTCGGGGCGGTCGCGGAAGAAGCCGACGACGGACAGGGCGGCCGCCGCCTGCAGGACGACGATGCCCAGTGTGCCGACGCCCAGCATGCTCGTCGCCAGGCTGGTGTACGGGTCGAGTCCGGCGAGGGCGAACACCGTGACCAGCCCGACCGTCAGCGTGGTCTGCACCAGGCTGGCCCGGTGCGGCGCGTTGCGCTTCGGGTGGATCGCGTCCAGCCATCGGGGCAGCACCCGTTCGCGGCCGAGGACGTACATGTAGCGGTTGGCCGCGTTGTGCAGGGCGAGCACGCCCGCGAAGAGGCTGGTGCACAGCAGGATCGCCATCACCGAGGTGACGGACTTGTCGAGGTAGTCGTCGCTCAGGTTGAAGAAGAGGTTGCCCAGATCGTGCTTGGCCGTCCTGCGCAGGTGGGACGGGCCGACCGCGCCGACGGCGATCCAACTGGTGAAGGCGTAGAAGACGGTGATGGTGAGGACGGAGATGTACGTCGCCATCGGGACGCTGCGCCTGGGGTTGCGTGACTCCTCCCCGTACAGCGCCGCGGACTCGAAACCGATGTAGGAGGCGAACGCGAACATCGCGGTGACCCCGGCGCCGGTCCCGAGGACGGTGTGCGGCGCGAACGACGTGGCGGGCAGGGCGCCGCCGCCGTGCCGGACGAGCACGGCGATGTCCAGCAGCACCAGGATGCCGATCTCCCCGACGAGCAGGATCTGCAGGACGCGGGCGCTGAAGTCGATCTGGCGGTAACCGAGGACGCCCATCGCGGCGATGCTCAGTGCCGCCCACCCCTCCCAGGGCAGGTGCAGGCCCGCCTGGTCGCCGACGATCCGGCTGAAGTAGGCGAAGGTGCCGACCATGCCGACGGTGGCGGTGTTGTACGACAGCACCGCCACCAGACCGGCGCCGACGGCCGGCGGGCGGCCCAGCCCGCTGGAGACGTAGGTGTAGAAGCCGCCGGCGTTGACGATCCTGCGGCTCATGGCGGCGTAACCCACCGAGAAGCACAGCAGGGTGACGCCGGCGAACAGGAACATCGCCGGCACGCCGGGCCCGTCGCCGATGGCGAAGGCGAGCGGCACGGTGCCGACCAGGGCCGCGAGCGGCGCCGCCGCGGCCACGACCATGATGACGATCTTCCGGGTGCTGAGGGTGGGGCGCAGGCCGTGGGCCGGCCCGTTCCCTGTTGTCGTTGCGGGCATGTCCGACATGGCGAGTCCAACGGGGTGAGGGGACGGGGATGCCGCCGGTGGTGGGGGACGGCCGGCGCGGACGGGACGGGGTCAGGCGGGGGCCAGGACGAGAGCGGCGTTCTGCCCGCCGAAAGCGGCCGACTGGCTCACCGCGAGTGCGGGGGCGAGCGGACGGGCCGTCGTGGGCACGTCGAGCTTGATCCGCGGGTCCAGGTCGGTGAGGTTGGCGGTGGGCGGCACGGTGCCGTGCTCGAGCGACAGGACGGTCAGGGCGGCCTCGGCGGCCCCCGCCGCGCCGAGCATGTGGCCGGTGACGCCCTTGGTCGAGGTGACCAGGGTGTCCGGGCCCAGCACCCGCTCGATCACCTCCGACTCCACCAGGTCGTTCAGCTGGGTCGAGGTGCCGTGGGCGTTGACGTGCCCGATGTCGCTCGGGCCCGCACCGGCGTCGGACAGCGCCGCGCGCAGCGACTGTTCCAGGCCCCGGCCGTCGGGGGCCGGCGCGGTGACGTGGTGGGCGTCGGCGGACATGCCGAAGCCGATCACGCGCGCGCGTACCCGTGCCCCGCGGGCCCGGGCGTCGGCCGCCCGCTCCATGACGAGGACCGCCGCCCCCTCCCCCGCGACGAATCCGTCCCGGGCGGCGTCGAACGGCCGGGAGGCCCCGGCCGGATCGTCCTGCCGGGTGGACAGGGCGCCCATCTGGGCGAACGCGGCGATCACCAGCGGGGTGACCATGGCCTCGGTGCCGCCCGCGACGACGATGTCGCAGCGGTGCAGGTTCAGCAGGTCCCGGGCCACTCCGATGGCCGTGGTGCCCGACGCGCAGGCGGTGGCCACCACGAGGCTGGGGCCGGTGGTGCCCAGCTCGATCGACACCCGGCCGGCCGCCAGGTTCGACAGGTGCATCGGCAGCAGCTGCGGGGAGACCTTCCTGGCGGACGACTCCAGCAGCACGCGCGCCTGCGCCTCCAGGGTGGCGGCGCCGTAGCCGCCGCAGCCGAGCACCACCCCGACACGGGAGCCGTCCCAGGTCCCGGGGTCCAGGCCGGCGTCGGCGAGTGCCTCGCGTACGGCGACGAGCGCGAACTGCACGAACGGGTCGAGCCGGCGCGCCACCCGGCCACCGAGCAGGGCCACCGGATCGAAGTCCGGTACCCGGCAGGAGATGTGGACCAGGTTGTCGTGGAGCACCGGGTCCGCTGCGGCGGTGGGCCGGCCCGCGCGGACCCGGTCCCACGACGCGGCCACGCCGACCCCGGCCGGGGTGACCATGCCGAGCCCGGTCACCGCTATGGCGTGGTCCGTCATCACGCCGCCTTGGTGGCTCGGGTAGTGAGGGCCTCGACGATCGGGCCGACGCGCCGCAGCTCGATGAGGTCCTCCTCGGAGACGTCGGCCCCGAACCTCTCCTGCAGTGCCAGGGAGAGCTCGACGAGTTCCAGCGAGTCGAACTCCAGGTCCTCCAGGCTGGCGTCGGGGGTGATCCTGTCCTCGGGCACCTGGAAGGAAACGACCAGGACTTCCTTGAACTGCTCGTACATCGGTTCTCCTTGATCTGATGGGTCGTTGGGGTCTCAGCGCGGGTCGTCCTGTGCGGCGGTCTCCGTCAGCGCGGTGACGTCGGGCCAGACGAGGGTGGTCGCGGCCCAGGTGAGTCCGGAGCCGAACGCCACCAGCAGGGACCGGTGGCCCGGCCGCAGCGCCCCGGACAGTGCAGACTCGGCGAGCAGCAGGGGGATCGAGGCGGCGCCGGTGTTGCCGACCCGGTCGATGTTGGCGAGCCTGCGTTCCGGCTCGATGCCGAGTTTCTCGGCGACCGAGTCGCAGATCCTGGCGTTGGCCTGGTGGGCGGCGAGCCGGTCGACGTCCGCGAGGTCCCACCCGGTGCGTTCCAGCGCGTCGAGCGACGCCTGCCGCATGCGCTGCACCGCGTGCCGGTAGGTCTCCTTGCCCCGCATCCGCAGATAGCGGTCCGCGCGGTCGGGTACGGTCCCCGCGGACCGCTGCCGGGAACCGCCGGCCGGCACCTGGAGCAGTTCCGCCAGGTCCCCGTCGCTGCCCAGGACGCAGGGGCCGACGGCGCCCGGCTCCGCCCGCTCCCCGGCCCGCAGGACCACGGCGCCGGCGCCGTCGCCGAGGATGGCCGCGGTGTTGCGGTCCAGCGGGTCGCGGATCAGGCTCAGGGTCTCCGCGCCGATCACCAGGACGCGGCGGGCGGTGCCGGCCGCGATCAGCCCGGACGCCAGGGACAGGCTGTAGAGGAACCCGGAGCAGGCGGCGGTGACGTCGAAGGCGCCGACGCCGCCGAGACCGAGCCGGGCGGCGACGGCGGGTGCCGTGGCGGGGCAGAAGTTCCAGTCGGGTGTGGTCGAGGTCAGGACGACCGCGTCCACCCGGCTGTCGCCGTCGGCCTTGAGCGCCAGCCGCCCCGCCTGTACGGCCAGGTCGCCGGTGGACGTGGGCGGGTCGACGTGGCGGCGCTCGCGTATCCCGATCCGCGCCCTGATCCAGGCGTCGGAGGTGTCCAGCCCCCGGGCGATCTCGTCGTTGCCGACGGCCCGGGGCGGCAGGCAGGCGCCGATCCCGGTGATCACCGCGGCGGGGACGGCGGGGGCGGGCTGCCGGGCCATCACCGCTCCTGCGGGGCGCCGCCGAGGCCCATGTAGGCCATGCGGACCTCGGCCATCTCGTCGGTCCACTGCTCGGCCATGGCGTACCGCTCCTCCGGCTCGGTGTCGAGCAGCCGGCGGCCGGGCCAGACCTCGTAGTCCTTCAGCAGTTCGGTGTGGTCCTGCATGCCCTTCTGGAACAGGTGCTCGCGGGGCAGCACGATCTCCTTGTCGGGCACCTCGTTCCACAGCTGCAGCCCCTCCTGGATGATCTGCTCCAGGCGGGGCCGGTAGCCGGGGTTCTCGAGGAGCGCGTCGCGGATGATGGTGCTGCCGACGGTCAGGTGCCGGATCTCGTCGATGGCCGCGCCGTGCGCGATCTCGCCGGCCGCCGGGTCCAGCAGGTCCCATTTGCGCTCGCTGAGTTCGGCGGCGGGCGCGAGCACGCCCTCGACGACGATGGTGAAGATGGCCACCGCGCCGATGAAGTCCCTGGGGTCGCTGACGATCGGCACCGCCCACCGCTCCAGCGGGTCCAGCACCCGGGCGCGGTAGTCGGCGGCCAGGTCGGCGATGTAGGCGAGCAACTCGCCCTGGGGGACACCGAGTTCGACCAGGTGCTGGCGGAAGACCCGGGCGTGCCGTGCCTCGTCGAGGAGCTGGGTGGCGAAGAACTCCATCTCCGGGACGCCGGAGGCGTTGGTCACGTAGTGGCCGAGGATGCGGGTGGCGCGCTCCTCGGAGACCGCGCGCAGGCCCAGTTCGTGGATCAGGGCCTCGCGCAGTGGGCCGGGCTCGCGCATGTGGGCCGGCGTGGCCGCCTCCGCGCTGTGTCCGGTCTCCGTCCGCCCGGCCAGCGTGCCCTGGGCCACGCCGCGCAGCCAGTAGGCGACGTTGCAGCGTTCCGGGGTGAGGGTGAGCTCCTTGGCCCCGTCGAGCAGCCCGGGAGCGGTGTCCCAGGCGGTCTCCTGAGGGATGTCCGCGGGGATCTCGGTGGTCATGAGGGCTTCTTTCCTTTCGCTGGCGGGGAGCTCGGGCCGGTCCGGGGCGGGCGGGCCGGTCACTCCAGGGCGGTGGCGCCCGTACGGGCCGGGTCGTGCCGGTTGCCGCGGCGCTCGCGCAGTTCGCGGGTCTCCGCGGCGAACAGCCGCCCGTCGAGGTTGAGCAGCGGGCTGCCGGAGCCGGCCCGGCCGTCCACCACCTCGGCGATCAGCAGGTCGTGGTCACCGGCCGGGTGGCGGGCGGTGACCCGGCAGGACAGCGTGGCGAGCGTGCGGTCCAGCGCGGGGGCGCCGGTCACCGGGTCGCTGTGCCAGTCCAGCAGCGCGAACTGTGCCTCGTCGGCGGGCCGTTCGGGGTTGGCGAACCAGTCGGCCACCAGGGCCTGGCGGTTGGTCAGCAGGTTGGCGGTGAAGCAGCCCGCGGTGGTGGCGAGCCGGGTGAAGGCGGAGCCGGTCCGGAGGCAGACGCTGATCAGGAGCGGATCGCGGGACACCGCGCTGACGGCGCTGACCGTGGTGCCGTGGACGGCTCCGCGGTGTGCCGCGGTCAGGACGCAGACCCCGGTGGCCAGCCTGCGGAGGGCGGCGCGGCGGGGTGCCGCGGCGCCGCCGTCCGCGGCTGGGGCCGGCAGCGGTTCGGCGGTGGTGGTCACCTGTCCGCTGCCTGTCACGCGTGGCTCGGATCACGAGGCACGCGTTGCTCGGAGGAGGCGGGCCGGTCCGCGACGCCGTCCGAGGTCACCGGCCTCAGGTTCGCGATCAGCCGCTGGAACTCCGCGTTGGGCTCGGGCTCGAAGGGCAGCCCGAACGGCTTGAGGAAGTTGCCGAAGATCCCGCGGTCGCCGAACAGGTGGAAGGGGATCGCCAGCAGCGCCCACTCGGGCCCCGCGAGCCAGATCCACAGCCCGACCACGGCGCTCTGGGTGACCAGGCTGTGCATGGTGTTGTAGGCCATGTAGTAGCCGCGGTGGATACGGTGGTCCGGGCTGCGCCGGTAGGCGATCGCGCCGGGGATGTACCCGAGGACGTCGATGTAGAGGAACAGGACGGCGGCGTGCACCCAGTTCACGTCGCCCGCGTGGGCGATGAGCAGACCGGTCGACACCAGGAAGCCGACCACGTACTCGGCGCGGTGCAGACGGTAGGTCGTCGGTGTCTCGAATTGGTTGGCGTGGTCCATCGTGTGCCTCCTTCACCGGGTCCCGGAGCCGACGCCGAGCCCGGAGGCGGTGAGGTCGTCGTCGCCGAGGATCCGCGCGCCGCCGAACAGGCCGGTGACGGCGCGTGCGACGGTCTCCTTGATCACCCGCTCGGCGATCGGGTCGAGGATGCTCTCCATGCTCGCGATGCCGAAGTCGAAGTCGGCCCGGAAGTGCACGGCACAGCCGCCGCCCGGGCGGGCGGTGAGCTGCCAGGCGCCGGACATGGTGTCGAAGTCGCCCTCGACCTGTTCGAACTCGATCCGTCCGTCGGCCGGCCGGAACGTCTCCCGCTCGGTCCAGCACAGCAGCCCGCTGCGGAAGTTCAGCTCCCAGCTGGAGCGGCCGGTCTCGTGCGGCAGGGTCTGGTGGACCTCGGCGGACCTCACGTGCCGGGTCAGCTCGGGGTACTTCTCGAACCGCACGAGTTCCGGCAGGGCGTCCGCGGGCCCCACCCCGTCGATCTCGGCGTTCAGTTCGACACGTCGCATGGTGATCAGCCGCCTTCCGGCATCCGGGCGCGGCGATCGACGAGATCGCGGGTCGCGCGGTCGAGGGAGTCGAGCAGGTGGTCGGCCTCGGCGTCGCCGAGCAGCGCGGGCGGGGTGAGGCGCACCACCGCGCTGCCGGTCATGGAGTGGTTGGCGACGACGCCGTGGTTGAACAGTTCCAGGAGCAGCTCGCCGGCCAGTCCGGCGTCGGCGAACTCCATTCCGATGAGCAGGCCCTGGCCCCGTACGTCCACCACGAGGTCCTGGCAGTTCTCCCGGACGATGCGCTCGATGTCCGGCAGCAGCCGCTCGCCGAGGACCTCGGCCCGCTTGACCAGTCCGTCCTCCTGGATGGCGGCGATCGCGCCCTGGACGCCGGCCATCAGCAGCGGGGCACCGGAGAACGTCCCGGTGTGGATGAACGGGTCCTTGTCGAAGGGCTTGAAGGTGCGGGCGTCGGCGAGGGCGGCCGAGACCGGTACCACTCCGCCGCCCAGCGCCTTCCCGGTGAGCAGGACGTGCGGCGTGACGCCGTACAGGTCGGCCCCCCACCAGGCGCCGAGCCGTCCCAGACCGGTCTGGATCTCGTCCAGGACGAGGAAGCCCTCGTACTGGCGCACCAGCTGTTCGACGCCGGGCAGATAGCCGGGCGGCGGCAGGATGACGCCGCCCTCGCCCTGCACCGGTTCGACGATGACGCACACCTCGCCGGGGTGCGCGGCAAGTTCCTTCTCCAGCGCTTCGAGGTCCCCGAAGGGGATGTGGGTGACATCCGGCAGCAGGGGCCGGAAGGGCCGCTGGTAGACGTCCTTCGCCGTCACCGACAGGGCGCCGAGCGTCTTGCCGTGGTAGCCCTGCGCCATCGACACCAGGCGGCGCCGGCCGCCTGCGCGGGCCAGCTTGAGCGCGGTCTCCACCGCCTCGGTGCCCGAGAGCGAGAAGTGCACCCGGTCGAGTCCGGCAGGGGCCACCGCGGTCAGTGCCTCGGCGGCGCGGGCGACGGCCGGTTCCAGCAGGATGCGGGTGGCGACCGGGTTGGCGGCCAGCTGCTCCTCGACGGCCGCGAGGACCCGCGGGTGCCGGGCGCCCATGATGAGGACGCCGTAGCCGCCGCAGTTCAGCAGCCGCTCGCCGTCGTGGGTGTACACCCACGGACCGTCGGAGGACACCTCCATGTGCCCGCCGAACAGGTCGGCGACGGTGGCACGGCCCTTGCTCAGGTGCCGGCGGTACAGGTCGAGGATCTCGTCCAGGCCGTCGGGCGGGGGTGCGGTGCTCGGTGTGTGCGCGGTCATGACGTCGTTCCCTGTCGTGGATGCCATGGGTGCCGTGGGTGCCGGGGGTGCCGGGGGTGCCGTCCGGGGGGCGTGCGCCGGGGTCCGGCGGTCACGCCAGGACCAGCGGCCCGCCGGACAGGAAGTCCACCAGCGCCTCGGCGGTGCTGGTGCGGGACGGCGGGTGGAAGGCGAGCGGGCGCACGGCGGAGGCCAGGTACGCGGTCTCGGCGGAGCCGATGAACTCCATCCCGCCGAGCAGTTCGACGGCCAGCGCGGCGGCCTCGACCAGCAGCTCCTGCACCGAGAAGCGGGTGACCAGGGTGCCGGCCACGGTGGACTCGCTGATCTCGCCGTCCCGGATGGTGCGGGCCATGCCCTCGGTCAGCTCGATCGCGGCCTCGGTGCGCAGGGCGAGCGTGGCGCGGTCGGTGACCGAACCGCGGCCGCGCTCGAGGACCCGGGCGGTGAGCGCGCTCGCGGCACCCGTGTAGGCGGCGGTGATCAGCAGCTCGAACCAGATGAACCCGGCGGTCTGCAGATCGTCGAAGCGGGCCGGGTCGTCGGCGGTGGCGCGGACGAACAGCTCCTCCTCGACGAAGACGTTCTCCAGCCGCACCTCGTCGCTCTCCGCGCCGCCCAAGATGTCGCTGGACCAGAAGGGGTGCCGGGAGATGCCGGGCCGGTCGGCGGGGAGCACGGCCATGGCCAGCTCGGGTACACCGCCCTCGCCGGGCAGCGTCACGCCGAGGGTCAGCAGGTCCATCGAGTGCGACAGGCTGCACGGCTTCTTGGCGCCGTTGACGAGGAAGCCGCCCTCGGCCGGGGTCGCGGTCATGGCGGGGTTGAGGATGTTCTGCTCGGTACGGCCCTCGGCCCAGCCGGAGGCCATCAGCAGCCGCTCGGGGGCCACCCGGCGCATCAGCGCGGCCTGGGGGCCGGTGAGACGGGACAGCTCGGGGTCCAGGGCGAGCAGGGTGGCGACCGTGAAGTGGTGCATGGTCGCGGCGGCGCCGAGCGACGGGGAGTGGGCGCCGATGGCGCGCATCACCCGTACCGCGTCCAGCGGGTCGGCCTCCCGGCCGCCGAGCGCGGCGGGCACCAGCAGCGCGGCACCGTCGTGCGCCCGGAACAGGTCGATCACCTTGCTGCCGGGCCGCTCGCGCTCGGCGAACGGGATCCCGGCGAGCGCGCCGATCAGCCCGGGGTGGTGCTTCTCGCAGGCGGCGACGGCCGTGTCGAGGGAACGCATGGGAATGTCTCGCTTCCGTTGGGATGTCAGGACTCGAAGACGGCGGCGCGCGGTGACACGTCGTGCGCCACGCTCACGCCCTGCAGGCGCGAGGTCTTGAGCATCGGGTAGTTGGCCTCACCGAAGACGCCGCTGGTCAGGCCGGTGCCGCCATGCGTGGGGAGGTAGGGAACCGTGCCGATGTGGGAGTCGTTGATCTTCAGCAGGCCGCCGTTGCGCACGGTGCGGACGACGTGGTCGATGACCTCGGGGCCGCTGCTCCACAGGGAGTTGCGCAGGCCGTACGCGTTGGAGTTGACGAAGTCGATCATCCGCTCGAGGAGGAGGTCGTCGGCGGCCGGTTCCGGCACCACCACCGGGATGAGCGGGAAGAACGTCTCCAGCCGCACGATGTCGAGGTCGCGTGGATCGCCGGGGCCGTCCACCCGGACCACCGTGGGTTCCAGGAACACCCCCGCCTCCGACGGGGTGCCGTCCAGTTCGATCCGCCGTCCGCCGCACACGATCCGGGCGCCGGCGTCGGTGGCCTCGCGCAGCAGGGCGAAGAAGCGCTCGCTGCGGCGCACCGGCGACAGCAGCACGTCCTCGTCCTCGGGCAGGCCGGGGGTGATGTCCGCGGCCAGCCGGGCCACCCGGTCCAGCAGGGCGTCGGCGACGGCGGGGTGGGCGACCACACAGTTGGGCACCATGCAGATCTGTCCCGACCCGTAGAACGCCTCGGTGATCGCCTCGGCGGCCCGGTCGAGGTCGGCGTCCTTCCAGACCACCACGGTGTCGTTGCCGGCCAGTTCGAGCACCGGTTTCTTGCCGTGGGCCACGCACTCCCGCTCGAAGCGCATGCCCTGCTCGCTGTCGCCGAAGTAGAAGACGTCGCTCACCTTGGGGTGCGCCAGCCAGCGGTCGATGATCTGCCGGGGTTTGCCGCAGATCAGGTTGAGCGTGCCGGCGGGCGCGCCGAGTTCGGCCAATGCCGGCGCGACCAGTTCCCGCAGGATGTACATCGTGCTGAGGGCGATGCTGCGGGGCGCCCGGACCACCACGGTGTTGCCGGCCATCAGCACCAGGACGGAGAGCGCGGCCATCGCCGCCGGAGCGTTCTGCGGCGGGTTGACGCACACCACCCCGTCGGGCTGCCTCCGGACGATGAGCCGCCGGTCCCCGTGCTGGAACTCCTGGTGCATCTGCTGCGCGTAGAACGCGCGGTTGGTGTCGCCGAACAGCGTGAGCAGTCCGGTGAGTTCCCAGCGGGCGAGCTTGCGCGGGTGGGCCTCGGCGGCGAGCAGGTCCAGCAGCCGGTCCCAGTGCTCCAGCAGGCGTTCGCGGACCAGCCGGCCCAGTTCCAGCCGGTCCGCCAGGGGTACGGCGGCCCACTCCGGGAAGGCCGCCGCGGCGGCGTCGCTCGCGCTGTCGATGTCCGCGTCGGCGACGACCGCGCAGCGCCCCACCACATAGGGGTGCTGGGCGGCCGGAGAGGCCGGGTCGGGGTCCTTCTCCAGCGCCCGCTTCAGCTTGAGGCTGGTGAAGACGTCCTCCAGCAGGGAGCGGGAACTGACCGTGTACACCCAGCCGTTGCCCTCGACGTCCTTGTCGCCGATGTACGAGCTGTAGCTGAGCAGGGGGGTGGTCCTGGCCCGGGGGCTGCCCGGCGTGGCGTCTACCACTGTCGTGATCTCCTCGAGGCGTGGTCGTGGCGGTGACGGGCGGTCACCACGAAGGGGTGCCGAGGATCTGCAGCACGGCGATCGTGAAGCTGTGGCCCACCCCGACACCGACGAGGAGCACGTGGTCGCCCTGGGCGACGGCCCGGGTGCGCAGCAGGTGGTCCAGGCCCACGAACTGGTCGGCGCCGCCCATGTGTCCGGTGACCCGGCCGACCTCCCACAGCGACTGCTTCTCGGAGAAGCCGAGCGCGTCGTAGTTCTCGGCGCGCCCGCCACCGCGGTGGATGAACGGCAGGACCGCGCGGGAGATGTCCTCCCGGCCGACTCCGGCCTCCTCCAGGGCGGTGTTCACGGCCTTGGAGAGGGTGGCCTCGTACCGCTCCCAGGCGCCGACGGCGCCGGGCGTGGACGCGAACGCCTCCAGGCGCCGCATGATCCGGATCGGCAGTTCCATGCCGGGCGCGGTGCGGAACTCCTCGGCGCCGCGGCCGGCCGGCTCCAGGGAGCTGTCGCCCAGGGACACCAGGGACACGATCCTGGCCAGGCCGCCCTCGGTGGAGACCGTCAGCGCGCCGGCGCCGTCGCCGTAGACCAGGTTGGCCTGCTCGTTCCAGCGGTCCATGGCCGGGGCCGCGAAGCGGTCGGCGGTGGTGACCAGGGCGTGCCGGCCGGCGCCGGCGGCCAGGTGGGACACGGCGAACTGGAGCCCGGCCATGGCGCAGTTGCTGCGCTGCTGGATGTCGACGGCGAAGGTGTGCCGGCCGGCGCAGTTGCCCGCGACGTAGCTCGCCGTCGCCCACATGTCCAGGCCCTGGAACCAGACGCTGCCGTGCGTCAGCAGGTCGAACCGGTCGGCCGCGATGCCGGACCGGGCGACGGCCTGACGGCCGGCCTCGACCGCCATGTCCGGCGGGGCGATCGACTCCGCGATGGTGATCGACTCGTATCCGAGGTCGCTGTGCGCTTCGTCCACCAGCCCCTCGGCGACGGCCTCGGCCATCGGTTTCGCCGCCGGCAGGAAGATGCCGGTGCTCGCGATGAAGACGTCCTGGGTCAGGCGCATGGTTGTCGTTCCCCAATCCGTAGGTCCTGGGTGCGTGGGCGCTGGTCCTGGGTGTGTGGCCGTCGCCGGGGCCCGGGCGGCTACCAGGTGACGGGCAGCTTGTTCAGGCCGTAGACGAGCGAGGTGTCACGGAAGGAGAGCTCCTCCTCGGGGACGGCCAGGCGCAGTCCGGGCAGCCGCTCGAAGAGGGTGGTCAGCGCCAGCTCCAGCTCGGCGGTGGCGAGGGTCGCGCCCAGGCAGTAGTGGGCGCCGTGACCGAAGGTGAGGTGCTGGTGCGCCTCTTGGCGGTGGATGTCGAAGCGGGCGGCGTCGGGGAAGACGTCCTCGTCGTGGTTGGCGGCCGGGATGGCGAGGACCACTCCGTCGCCCTTGGCGATGTGCACCCCGCCCAGTTCCATGTCGGCGGCGGCGACCCGGACGATGTTGTCCTGCGAGATCGCCCAGAAGCGCAGCATCTCCTCGACGGCCCCGCGGATCAGCGACGGATCGGCCTTGATCTCGGCCAGCTGGTCCGGGTTCTGCAGCAGCGACAGGATGCTCAGGCCGAGCTGGTTGGCGCTGGTCTCGTGGCCGGCGACGAGCACCAGCCGGACCATGCCGACCAGGTCCTCGTGGCTGAGGGCTCCGGTGGCGAGGTACTCGCTGCACAGGCGGCCGATCAGGTCGTCGCCGCCGCCCTCGGCGGCCTTGCGCCTGGCCAGCCGGTCGAGGTACTCGGACATGCCGATCTGCGCGGCGATCGCCTGCTCGGGGGTGACGTCCTGGGACAGGCCGATGGTCGTCTGCTCCTTCAGCAGGCCGATGTCCTCGTCCGGCACGCCGAAGATGCGGGCGATGACGAGGCAGGGCAGCGGGATGGCGAACTCCGTGACCAGGTCGACCGGCCGGGGCAGCCGTTCCATGTCGTCGATGAGCCGGTCGACGATCTCCTGGATCCGCGGGCGCATCTCCTTGACGCTGCGGGCGGTGAACTCCGAGGTGACCATGCGCCGCAGCCGGCCGTGCTCGGGCTCGTCCATGCGGATGAAGGAGAAGAGCCGGGGGATCCTCGGCACGAGCAGCCGGTGCGGCATGTCGGGGTTCGCCTCGTCCATGCTCATGCGCGGATCGCCCATCGCCGCGCGCACGTCGGCGTGCCGGGTCAGGATCCAGGCATGGGTGCCGTCGGGCAGCCGCACCTTGCGGGGCGGCCCGCCGCGCAGCTCGGTGTACGCCGGCGGCGGCGCCATCGGGCAGGTGCGCGGCATCGGAAAGTCGAGTATTTCTTCATCGGTGTCCGACATGAAATTCCCCCGGTCAATGTCGACGGGCGGACCGCTCATTACCGGCCTCGCAGCCATGCTGCCCGGACGGGCTGATCCGGCGCTGATACGCCGCTGACCCGTGCCGCCATGACCGGCTTCCGCCTTCCGGCGTGCGTCATTACCTGGGACGTAATCGACGGGGAATGCGGCGGGCGGGAAGATGGCCACGGAAAAGCAGTGCCGGGCCGGAAATGGCCGGGACGCGTCGCAGGGAGGGCACATGGCTGACATCGACAAACTCATGGAACGCTATTCGGCGGTCTGGAACGAGCGGGACGCCGGGCAGCGGCACGACCTGGCGGTCGAGCTGTGGGCCGAGGACGGGGTGTACGTCACCGGTGCGAACGAGCACCGCGGGATCGCGGCCATCGAGGCGGCCGTCACCGCGGCGTACGACGACTTCCTCAGCAAGGGCTTCGGCTTCCACCTCGCCAGTGAGGTCGCCGCGCACCACCAGGGCGTGAAGTTCACCTGGCACATGACCGCGGACGGCAGCGACGAGCCGGTGTCCATCGGCCACGAGTTCCTGCTGCTCGGCGAGGACGGCAGGATCACCCACGACTACCAGTTCATGGAGCTGATGCCCGGTTCCTGACCGCGGTCAGCGGCACCGTAGCGGCACACGGAAGGCGGCCGGCACCCGATCGGGTGCCGGCCGCCTCTGGTTCCCCTCATGGATCCCACGGGGAGGGTGAGGGTCGGTCAGCCGTCCGTCCTGGCACGGTTGCCGGGCAGGAACTGCACCAGGACGACGACGGCCGCGCTGAACAGGGTGAGATAGACCAGCGCCGAGTTGAACGCGGTGGCGAACACGCCCAGCCCCTCGGCCGGTGAGGCGTGGTCGAGCTTGCCGTAGAAGATGATGCCGATGACGGCGACACCGAGCGCGTTGCCCACCTGCAGCGCGGTGGACAGGGCGCCGGAGCCCGCGCCCGCGTGCTGCGGCGAGACCCGGGACAGCACCACCGACACCAGCGGCGCCATGACCAGGCCGGACCCGACGCCGTACACCAGCAGGGCGGGTGCCAGTTCCGCGAGTTCGCCGGTGACGCCCACGTGCGAGACCAGCAGGTGCAGCGCCAGCAGGCCGGCGATCTGGATCGCGGCACCGATGGCCAGCACCTGGCGGCCGAGCCTGGCGGCCAGCTTCGAGGCGTAGATCGAGCTGACCAGGAAGCCCAGTCCGATCGGCAGCGCCAGCAGGCCCGCCTCCAGGGCGTCGAGGCCGCAGCCCTGCTGCAGATAGATGGCCAGGATCAGGAAGAAGGACGCCGAGGAGGAGAAGTAGACCAGCTCGGTGAGGATGCCGACGGTGAAGGACCGCTCCCGGAACAGGCTGAGGCTGATCAGCGGTGAGCCGCCCCGCCGTTGCACCTGGTGCTGGTAGAGCGCGAACACCGCGAGCAGCGGCGCCGCCACGGCGAGCAGGATCCACGACCACAGCGGCCAGTGCTGCTCGCGGCCCTCCACCAGGGGCAGGACCACGGCGGTCAGCGCCATCGCGAGCAGCACCGAACCGGCCAGATCCAGCCGGGTCCTTCCCGGCGACTTCGACTCCGCCACCAGCCGGGGCAGCGCGACCATCGCCACGATGCCGAAGGGCAGGTTGATCAGGAAGCAGGACCGCCAGTCGAGTCCGAAGATGTCGGCCTGGATGAGCACGCCTCCGACCAGCTGGCCGAGGACCCCTCCGAGCCCCACCGCGAGCCCGTAGAAGGCGAACGCCTTCGCCCGTGCCGCGCCGGTGAACAGGATGTTGACCAGGGCCAGGGCCTGCGGGGACATCATCGCCGCGGCGAGACCCTGCAGGATGCGGCCGACCACCAGGCTGCCCGAGTCGGGCGCGACGCCGCACAGCAGCGAGGCCGCCGTGAACAGCACGAGCCCGATCATGTACATCCGCCGCCGGCCGGCGATGTCGCCGAGGCGGCCGCCGGTGATCAGCATCGCCGCGTAGGCGAGGCCGTAGCCCGCCACCAGGAACTGGATCGCCGCCGAGCTCGCGTGCAGGTCCTTCGTGATCGAGGGCACCGCCACGTTCACGATGAAGAAGTCCAACGAGACCATGAAGACCGGCAGCACGACCACCAGCAGCGTGGCCGAGCCCGGTCCCGTTCGGTCAGCGTCCGCCGATTGTGCCGTGGTGGCTTCGGTGGCCATTTTCCCCCTCCTCGGTAATCCCGTCCGGTGGTTGCGCGATGACCGGTTGGATATTCACCCCAGGAAGGTCCCACCGCCCGGCTCGGGGGGTCAATTACGTCACGGGTAATGCCGGCCGGATCGGCGCCGGCACGGCCCGTGTATCAGGCGGGCGTCAGGATCCGGTCAGCCCCGCTTGCTTGAATCTGCCCGTACTGAATACCTCCGGCATTGCGTCTTTGACGTACGAGCGAAACGGGGTGCGATGACTGAGAGCACGTCGATCACCGGACGGTTGCGGGCGTTGCCGCTCTCCGAACGCCGGGAAGCGCTGGAGGCCGTCGTCGTGGGCGAGTTCAAGGCCGCCCTGCTCATGACGGACGCCGACGAACTGCCGCTGCGGGAGAACTTCTTCGACATCGGGGTCACCTCGCTGCGGCTCACCGAGATCAGGCAGCGTCTGGAGCGGCTGCTGGAGTGCGTGATCAGCGCGAATCTGCTGTTCAACAGCCCCACCGTCGAGAAGCTGATGAACCACCTCGTGACGGAGGCCCTCGCGGACGTCTTCGAGGGCCCGGCCGGCGGCCCCGCCGCCGAGGCCGCCCCCGAGGAGGAGCTGTGGACCGATCTGCTCGACGAGCTGTACCGGCCGTGACCGAAGGACTCCCGCCCCGGGAGCGAAAGGAAGCAGCGTGATGACAGCGAGCCCCGGCCCCGAGGGCGCCCGGCCGAGCGAGACGGGCGACGACCGGCTCAGTTCGGCTCTGCAGACCATCGAGCGGCAGCGCGGCACGATCCGTGAGCTGCTGCTGGAGAAGCACGAACCGATCGCCGTCGTCGGCATCGGCCTCAGGTTCCCCGGGGGCAACACCGACCTGGACGGGTTCGCGGACTTCCTGCGCGAGGGGCGGTCCGGCACCGGGCCCGTCCCCGAGGACCGCTGGGACGTGCCGGCGTTCGCCGCCGACGAGGAGACCGAACGCGGCAGGATACGCACGGCCGGCGGTGGGTTCCTGGACCAGATCGACCGGTTCGACGCCCAGTTCTTCAACATCTCCCCGAAGGAGGCCCAGTACGTCGACCCGCAGCAGCGGCTGCTGCTGGAGACGGCGTGGGAGGCCCTGGAGAACGCCAACATCAACCCCACCTCGCTGCGCGGCGGCAACGGCGGGGTGTACGTCGGCGCCAGCTCCGTCGACTACGCGCTGGAGATGACCGACCTCCCCTACGAGGACCTCGACGGCCATCTCGCCTCCGGCACCACCGCCTTCCCGCTGTCCGGCCGGCTGTCGTACTTCCTCGGTCTGCACGGCCCGTGCCTGAGCGTGGACACGGCCTGCGCGTCGGCCCTGACCGCGCTGCACCTCGCGGTCGAGGGCCTGCGGCGCGGTGAGTGCGAGATCGCGCTGTGCGGCGGGGTCAACGCCATCCACCACCCGCGCGTCTTCGTGACGTTCAGCCACGCGAACATGCTCGCCCCGGACGGCCGGTGCAAGACCTTCGACGAGGCGGCCGACGGCTATGTGCGCGCCGAGGGCTGCGGTGTCCTCGTCCTCAAGCGCCTGTCCGCCGCCAAGCGCGACGGTGACACCGTGCTCGCCCTGGTCCGCGGCTCGGCGGTCGGCCAGGACGGCGACAGCGCCGGACTGACCGTGCCCAACGGCATCGCCCAGGAGGCGGTGATCCGCTCCGCGCTGGCCAACGCCCGGCTGAAGCCGGCCGACATCCAGTACGTGGAGGCCCACGGCACCGGCACCCCGCTCGGTGACCCCATCGAGATGGGCGCCATCAACGACGTGTTCGCCGGCTCCCACTCCAAGGACGAGCCGCTGATGGTCGGCTCGGTGAAGACCAACCTGGGCCACATGGAACCGGCGTCCGGGATCGTCGGTGTGATCAAGACCGTGCTGCAGATGCGCGAAGGCGTCGTCTACCCGCACCTCAACCTCGACACCCCCTCGGCACGCATCCCGTGGGACGTGTACCCGGTCACCGTGCCCACCGAGGTGCGGCCCTGGACGGCCACGACCCGCCGCGCGGTCGTCAACAGCTTCGGCTTCGCGGGCACCATCGCGGCGACCGTCCTGGAGGAGGCGCCGCCGCTGCTGCGCGAGCCCGCCCCGGCCGGCGCGGACGCCGCCGCCGGGAGCACCGCGCAGGAGCGGCCGGAGGCGCACGTCTTCACCGTCTCGGCACGCACCAAGAAGTCCCTGCGCCGCCAGGTCGAGCGCTACCGCGCCTACCTCGACGCACACCCCGGCATCCCGCTGCGCGACCTGTGCCACACCGGCAACGTCGGACGCGCGCACTTCCCGGTGCGGATGTCGGCCGTGGTCGCCGACCACGGCCAACTCCGTGACCAGCTGGACAAGTTCCTCGCGCAGGACCGCGGCGGGGCCCGCGGACGTTCCCGCCGCAACCGCAAGGTGTCCTTCCTCTTCAGCGGGCAGGGAGCGCAGTACCCCGGCATGGGCGCGCCCCTGTACGACCGGTTCCCCGTGTTCCGCGAGCACATCGACACCTGCGACCGGCTGTTCCAGCCGCTGCTCGGCCGCTCCGTCAGGGCGATGATCCTGGGCACCGACGAGCACGCCGAGGACATCCACCGCACCCTGTACACCCAGCCCGCCCTGTTCACCCTCGAATACGCGCTGGCCAAGCTGTGGATGTCCTGGGGGGTACGGCCGGGCTCGCTGATCGGCCACAGCATCGGCGAGGTGACCGCCGCGACCGTCGCGGAGGTGTTCACCCTCGAAGACGCCGTCGAACTCGTCGCCGTCCGCGCCCGGTTGATGCAGTCGGTGACCGCACCCGGCGGCATGGCGGCCGTCACCGCGCCGGCCCCGGTGGTCGAGCCGCTGCTGGAGAGCTACCCGGACCTGGCGATCGGCGCCGTCAACTCGCCCAAGCAGTGCGTCGTCTCCGGCGGGGTGAAGTCCCTGGCCGAGCTGACGGAGCTGCTGCGGGCGCGCGGGATCGACGTCAAGCAGCTGACGGTCTCGCACGCCTTCCACTCGCCGCTGATGCACGAGGTGACCGAGAAGTTCCACGAGGCGATCTCCCGCATCCGCTTCCGGGAGCCGCGGATCACGCTGATCTCCAACGTCACCGGGGTGCCGGCCAAGCCGGGCGTGGTGTCGAACGCCGAGTACTGGACGCGGCACATCAGCGAACCGGTGCTGTTCGAGTCCGGCATGGCCGCTCTGGAGCACCGCGGCGAGCACGTGTTCCTGGAGATCGGCCCGTCCTCCGCCCTCACCTCGCTGGCCAAGCAGAGCGTGGCCGTGCAGAACCACAGCTGGCTGCGCAGCCTCTCCGCCTCCGACCGCGGCAGCACCACGATCCTGCGCGCCGTGGCCCAGATGTACGCCGAGGGCCTGCCGCTGTCGTGGACCGCGTTCCACCAGGGACAGCAGGCCCGGAAGGTGGCGCTGCCGCACTACGTCTTCGACCGCAGGCGCTACTGGATGCCCAACGACCGCAACCGGCACCGCGGGGCCCGCGCGGTGGGCGGCTTCCAGCACCCGCTGCTGGGTCAGGAGGTGACCACGGCCGGGCAACGCGGCGCAGGCGTCCGGGAGTTCGCACTGCAGCTGACCACTGAGTCCCCCGCGTACCTGGCCGACCACGTCGTCGGCGGCAGGATCACCGTGCCGGTCGCGGCCCACGTGGAGTCCTTCCTGGCACTGCAGGACGTCCTCTTCGGCGAGGCCCGGCGCCCGCTGAACCGGCTGTCCTTCGAGGAGCCGCTGCTGCTCACGGAGGAGGGGACGGCCGAGGTGCGCGTCCGGGCCGCCGTGTCGCCGGACGGCGGTGCGGCCCTGGAGCTGGTCAGCCTCGGCGAGGACGGCGAGGTCCGCCATGCCACCGCCACCGTGGCGCCGCCGGCCGGCCGGGACGGGGCCGAGGCGCTGGACGCCGTCGCGGCGGAGCTGACCGCCCTGGAGCAGGCGGCGGGCGCCCCGACGGAGGAGCGCCCCGCCGACGAGCTCTACAGCGGGCTGTCCGCGACGGGCACCGAGCACGGTCCGGCGTTCCGCACACTGGCGCGCGCCGCCCGGTACGGCACCGGGTTCGTCACCGGCGAGATCGAGGGACTGCCCACAGGCGCCCCGGAGTTCCTGCCGCCCCCGGCCCTGGAGAGCGCGGTACGGCTGCTGCCCGCGCTGACCGAGGAGGGCCCCGGCCTGCTGGTGACCGGCATGGACACCTTCCGGTTCCTCAAGAAGCCCCGGTCGGGGCGGCTGCGGGTGCTGCTGCGCCCGGTCTGGGACGCCGATGGCGGTCCGACCGCCGATCTGCTCGCCCTGGAGGACGGGACGCCGGTGTTCGAGGCGCTCGGCGTACGGTTCGCCCCGTCCGCCGACCCGGCCCTGGCACGCCGGCACTGGTTCCACCAGCTGCGGTGGGTGGAACAGCCCGCGACAGCGGCCGTGGCGGAGACCGCGCAGGAGCGGCACGTGCTGGTCCTGCACAAGGACCCGGGCGCCTTCCCCGCCGGACCCGACCTGCCGGCCGACATCCATCTGACCTTCGCCGACAGCGTCGAGCACGCCGTGGAACTCATGCGTGACTGGCGCCCGACCGACCTGTGCTGGTTCTGGCGCCCGGGCCCGGCGGCCGACGCCACCACGGCGGCGGCGCTGCGCGAGGAGAGCGAGACCAACTACCGGGACCTGCTCGCCCTCGTCGCCGCGCTGGAGGAGACGGGCTTCGGCCGGGACCAGCGGCTCCACCTGGTGACCGAGCGGGGGCAGTGGCTCCCCGCGGACACCGCCGGCACCGGCGAGCACCTGGCGGCGGCCTCCCTGTGGGGCTTTGGTCACGTGCTGCTCAACGAGTCGCCCACGCTCCGCGCCACCATGGTCGACCTGCCCGGCGACGGCACCGGCCCGGCCCGCCTGCTGGACGAACTGCGCGGCACCGACCCGAACGAGTTCCAGGTGGCGTACCGGGGCGACACCCGGTACGTCCGGCGGCTGGCCCCCACCGAGGTGCCCGCGACGGAGCCGGCCGCCACCGTCCGGCCCGACCGCACCTATCTGATCACCGGCGGTCTCGGCGCGATCGGCCTGGTCACCGCGCGCAAGCTGATCGAGCTCGGGGCCCGGCACCTGACCCTGGTGAGCAGGCGGGGCGCCCCGGCCGCCGATGTCGCCCATCTCCGGGCGGAGCTGGACGGCCTCGCCGAGGTGACCGACGTCAAGGCCGACATCTGCGACCCGCAGGACATGGCCCGGCTCGCCCGTGAGCTGCTGGCCTCCCCGCACCCGCTCGGCGGCATCTTCCACTCCGCGGGCGTGCTGGCCGACGGCGCGGTCTCCGCCCAGACCTGGGAGACCTTCGACACGGTGTTCCAGCCGAAGGTGTACGGCACCTGGCTGCTGCACGAGACCGCGAAACTCTTCCCCGAGCTGGACTTCTTCGTCTGCTACTCGTCCGCCGCGGCGGTGCTCGGCGGCGCCACCCAGTCGAACTACGCCGCCGCCAACTCCTTCATGGACCACCTGATGCACTGGCGCGCGGCGCACGGCCTGCCGGCGCTGAGCGTCAACTGGGGGCCGTGGGCGACGGTGGGCATGTCGGCCCGGCTCGGCGAGCAGATCGTCAACGCCTGGCTGGACCAGGGCATCCGCTTCTTCTCCCCGGCCAAGGGCATGCGGGCGCTGGCCTCGCTGCTGGGCCGCCCGGTGGTCCAGATCGGTGCCGGTGAGTGCGACTGGGACCGCTTCGTGCCGTCCAAGCCCATCCCGAACGCCCTGTACGAGTACCTGTACGTGCCCCGCGAAGGGGCGGTGCGCACCCTCGACATCGACGCTCTGCGCTCCCGGCCGCGCGAGGAACGGCTCACCGTGATCGACGAGTTCGTCCGGGACAGGGTCGCCGCCGTGCTGTACATCGAGGACGCGGACTCCGTCGACTCCGATGTGGAGTTCACCCAGCTCGGCCTGGACTCGCTGGTCGCCATGGAACTGCGCAACGCCCTGGAGGCCGCCTTCCGGACACCGCTGCCGGCCTCGGTCGTCTTCGACCACCCCAGCGCCGAGCAGCTCGCCGACTTCCTCGACACCCGGCTCGTCCCGTCCCCGGCATGACCGTCCGCACCGCGGGCCGCGCGGCGGCCCGCCCCGAGACCGGAGTGAACCCATGAACGACCTGCCGACCGGGCCCGCGGGTGCCCCCGCGCGAGGCGCCGGTGCCCCGGCCGCGCCCGGCGACCCGAAGACCCTCCACGCGGCCGCGGCCCGGCACGCGGCGGCCCGGCCCGAGCGGACCGCCGTCATCCACGAGGACCGGCGCACCACCTTCGGCGAGCTGCACCAGGGCAGCAACCGGACGGCCCACGCGCTGCTGCGCGCCGGGCTGTCCCGGGGCGACCGGGTCGCCTACTTCGGCAAGGACAGCGCCCTGTACTTCGAGATCGCGATCGCCTGCGCCAAGAGCGGCACCGTGCTGGTGCCGGTCAACTGGCGGCTGTCCGCGGTGGAGGTCGAGCACATCCTGCGCGACTCCGGCGCCCGGCTGGTCCTCGTCGAGGAGGAGTTCCTGCCGGTGGCCCGGCGGGTCGCCCGGTCCCTGCCCGGGCCGACCGCCCTCGTCCGCCTGGAGGGCGAGCCGGGCACGGCCGGTGAGAGGGACGCGGACGGCACCCAGGGCTTCACCGCCTGGCGGGCCGGGGCCGCGCGAAGCGACCTCGATCCGGGTACGGGCACCGACGACCCGGTCCTGCAGGTGTACACCAGCGGCACCACCGGCCTGCCGAAGGGCGTCGTCCTGGCCCACCGCAGCTTCTACTCGTTCGTCGAGGCCATGGACCGCGAGGGCGCCGACTGGTTCGACTGGCTGCCCGACGACGTCAGCCTGGTCTCCTTCCCCGGTTCCTACGTCGCCGGCATGGCCTGGTTCATGCACAGCTTCATCGCCGGGATCCCCAACGTCGTCATGCGGATGTTCGTCGCCGAGGAGGCGGTGCGCCTGGTCGAGCGGTACGGCGTCACCATCACCTTCGCGGCACCGGCGATGCTGCACCTGATGCTCGGCGAGGCCCGGGGGCTGGACACGCCCTTCCGGTCGCTGCGGAAGGTGGCGTACGGTGCCGCGCCCATGCCCGAGCCGCTGCTCGACGCGTGCATGAAGGTGATGGACTGCCAGTTCGCGCAGGTCTATGCCAGCACCGAGAGCGGCAGCGTGGCCACCATGCTGCCGCCGTCCGACCACTACGCCGGCAGCCCGGTGCTGCGCAGCGCCGGCCGTGCCTGCCCGGGCAGCGAACTGCGGATCTGCGACCGGCAGGGCCGGTCGCTGCCGGCCGGGGAGACCGGTCAGGTGTGGATCAGGACCGGGGCCCGCATGCTCGGGTACTGGGGGCTGCCGGAGGAGACCGAGCGCACCCTCGTCGACGGCTGGCTCCTGATGGGCGATCTGGGCTACCTCGACGAGCGGGGCTATCTCTTCCTGCGCGACCGGATCAACGACACCATCATCTCGGCCGGGCAGAACATCTATCCCGCCGAGGTGGAGAACGCGCTCGACCAGCACCCGGCGGTCTCCGAGAGCTCCGTGGTCGGCGTGCCCGACCCGCAGTGGGGCGAGGCGGTCCGGGCCTGTGTGGTGCTCGCCCCGGGCGCCCGTGCCACTCCGCGGGAGCTGATGCTGCACCTGCGGGGGCGGATCGCCGACTACAAGATCCCTACCAGCTATGTCTTCGTGGACACCCTGCCCCGCAACCCCTCCGGGAAGGTGCTGCGCCGGATCCTGCGCGAGCGGCACGGCGACCGGCAGCCGGCGAACTGACCCGGGCCCTCGAACCCGCCCCGGCCGACCACCCAGACGATCACAAGGGAGCCCTGGATGCCGTCCCACGACCCGTCCGCACCACCGCTGCGCATCGGCGTTCTCCTGCCCACCAGGGAGATGGCCGTGACCGGCGACTACTCCATCGGGCCGCTGCTCGACTTCGCCCGCGAGGCGGAGGACCTGGGCTTCGACTCGCTGTGGGCGGGTGACTCGCTCACCGCCCGGCCGCGCCTCGACCCGCTGGTGGTGCTCGCCGCGGTGAGCGCGGTCACCCGCGGCATCGGGCTCGGCACCGCCGCGCTCACGGCGGCCCTGCGCCACCCGCTGATCGGGGCGAACACGGCGGCAAGCCTGGACCACGCCTCGGGCGGGCGGCTGACGCTGGGGCTCGGGGCGGGTTTCCCGGTCCCGGAGTCGGCGGCCGAGTTCGCCGCCGTCGGCGTGCCCTTCGACAGCCGGGTCGGCCGGCTGGACGAGACCGTACGGCTGTGGCGGCAGGCCTGGCGCGCCGACGGCGGGCCCGCCGCGGCCGAGTTCACCGGGCGCTACTGGCACATCGACGGCCTCGACCGGCTGCCCGGGCCGGCCACCCCCGGCGGCCCGCCGCTGTGGCTGGCGAGCAGCGACACGCCACGGGTCCTGTCACGCGTGGCACGCCACTACGACGGCTGGCTGCCCTTCCTGCCCGACCCCAAGGCGTACCGCGTCGCCCGGGAGCGGATCACCGAACTCGCCGAGCAGCACGGCCGGGCGCCGTACGCCGTCACGCCCGGCCTGTACGCCACGCTGAACGTGCAGGCCGACCGCCGCCGCGCCGAGGCGGCCCTCGACACCTATGTGCAGGGCTACTACGGCCGGCAGCTCGCCGTGATGAACACGGTGCAGGCGTACGGCTGGGGCAGCCCGCGCGAATGCGCCGACTGGCTGGCCGAGTACGTCGCGGCCGGCGCCCGCCATCTCGTGCTCCGCATCGGTTCCCTTGACCCGCGTCCCCACCTCCGGCAGATCGCCGAGGAGGTCCTGCCGGTGCTGCGCGCCTCGCGGCCCGCCGGACCGGTCCATGCCGACCAGCCCCACCAGTGAGGAAACCCGCGATGACCAACCGCATCACGTCCCCCTCGAGTCTGTGGTTCCAGC
Organism: Streptomyces puniciscabiei; assembly: GCF_006715785.1. Taxonomy (NCBI): domain Bacteria; kingdom Bacillati; phylum Actinomycetota; class Actinomycetes; order Kitasatosporales; family Streptomycetaceae; genus Streptomyces; species Streptomyces puniciscabiei. Next base: position 3,673,459 of record NZ_VFNX01000001.1, on the reverse strand, counting down.
CCAGCGAGGCCGGCCCGGACGCGGCCCTGCGCCTCTTCCTGTTCCCGCACGCGGGCAGCGGAGCGTCCATCTACAAGGAGTGGCCCGGCCTGCTGCCCGCCGACATCGCCCACCACTGCGTCCAGCTGCCCGGCCGCCAGGACAGGTCCTCGGAGGAGACGTTCACCGAGATGGAGCCGCTGGTGGAGGCGCTCCAGGAGGCGATCACCCAGGAGCTGGACGACCGTCCCTACGCGTTCTTCGGGCACTGCATGGGGGCGCAGCTCGCCTACCGGCTGGCGGTCGCACTGGAGAAGAGCGGCCGGCCCGGCCCCGTGCTCGTCGGGGTCTCGGGGTGGGCCCCCAAGGACTTCAAGACCCCGACCCTGGAGCAGGCGTACATGCCCGTCGAGGAGCTGAAGGGGTGGATCCGCGCGCTCGGTTCGGTCCCGGCCGAGATCATGGACGACCCCAAGGCGCTCGAGATGATCATCCCGGCGATGCGGGCCGACCTGGCCGTGGTGGCGAGCTACCTCGACGACGGCGCCGCGATCGGCTGCCCCGTCGTCAGCTACAGCGGCAACCGGGACCAGCTCATGGAACGCGGCGCGATGGCGTCCTGGGTGGACCGGACCAGCAGCTACCTCGGCAACTCCGAGTTCAACGGCGACCACTTCTACATGAACGACATCGACAACACCATCGGCGTCATCTCCGACCTGGTGCGGCACATCAGGCGCACCGTGGCGGCCTCATGACGGCCGGCCTCGCCGCGCCCGCCGCGCAACTCCCTTGCGGCGACGGCCGTTTGAACCGGCTTTGAGAAACCGTCCCACCCTCCTAGCATGAAGTGCGTGACGACAGTCGAGCAACCGGCCGGAGTCGGGCCGCTCCTCCGTGAGTGGCGGCAGCGCCGCCGCCTGAGCCAGCTCGACCTCGCCCAGCGGGCGGGGATCTCCGCGCGGCACGTCAGCTTCGTGGAGACCGGCCGGGCCCAGCCGAGCCGCCGTATGCTGCTGCAGCTGGCCGATCATCTCGAGATCCCCCAGCGCAATCGCAACACCCTGCTGGTGGCGGCCGGTTACGCACCCGTGTTCCAGGAGTCCGGCTTCGACGCGGCCCGGATGACGGCGGTCCGGGCCATGGTCGACCGGCTCTTCAGCGCTCATGAGCCGTTTCCCGCGCTCGCCCTGGACGCCGACGAGAACATCGTCACGATGAACGGCGGGGCCCGGCTGCTCGCCCGCGAGCTGCCGGACCACCTGCGGGAGCCCCCGGTCAACCTGATGCGGCTGACCCTGCACCCGGAGGGCCTGTCGAAGCTGATGGTGAACTCCGCCCACTTCCGCCAGCACATGCTGGGACGGCTGCACCGCCAGGTCATCCACTCCGGCCGGCCGTCCCTGCGCCGGCTGTACGAGGAGGTGTCCCGCTATCCCGGCATGGACGCGGAGCCGGAGCTCACCGACGAGGTGGTCACCCTGCTGCAGGTGCGCGCGCTCGGTACGGAGCTGCGGCTGTTCAGTACGGTGACCACCTTCGGCGCGTCCACGGACATCACGGTGGCGGAGCTGTCGCTGGAGACCTTCCACCCGGCCGACGAGCACACCGCGGACGTCTTCCGGGAGGCCGCACGGCAGTTGGCATGAGGCGCCGCGAACCCTCCGGTGCCGCTGACGCCCATGCCGCTGCCGACGGCTCAGCTGATCTCCACGAACCCGGACGTGGCGGTGTCCAGGGCGGGATCGTGCTCCAGGATCGCCCGCTCGCACCGGCGCAGCCCCATCGACGGCAGGCATCCGGCGCTCTCCGCCATGCGCTCGCGCACCCGCTGGTAGACGCCGAGCGCCTCGACCTGCCGGCCGCAGCGGTAGAGGGCCACCATCAGCTGGGCGCACAGGCGCTCCTGGGGCAGGTGCATGCCGTCCACCAGTGCGCTGAGCTCGCCGATGATCAGTGCATGGCGGCCCAGGGCGAGTTCGCTGTCGAAGAGGATCTCGTGGGCCCGCAGCCGTGCGTCCTGGTAGCGGGCCGCCTCGGTCTGGCACAGGGGCCCGCCGGTGATCCCGCCGAAGACCGGGCCGCGCCACATGGCCAGGGCCCGGCGCATGCGTGAACTGGTGTCGGCGGGATGGCGGATGCCGGAGAACATCTGCGCGTCCTGCACGGCGCGGATGAACCGCTCGCCGTCCACCTCGTCGTCGCCGAGCAGGAGCTGGTACCCGTTGGGCCCGGACTTGAGCCGTCCCTCGGGGCGGGTGGGGTCGACCCGTTTGAAACACTTGCGGAGCCTGCTGATGTGCGCCTGCAGGGCGTTCTCGGACCGGCCGGGGCGGCTGTCGCCCCACAGCTCCCCCGCGAGCACCGAAGCGGAGACGAAGGAGCGCCGGTTGACCAGCAGGGGAATGAGGAGCGTCGTCTGCGCGGCGCTTTCGATGAGATGGGTTCCGTGGGAGCCCCGCAACTCCATGACGCCCAGCAGATTGAGCATGTGGGTGGCGCCTTCCATCAGTACGTCGCCTCGTTCGCAGTTCGATTCGACCTTGCCTGACATGCGCCCAGCCGCCGGCCGCGCGTCCCTCACGTGCCGATGACGACCTGCCGTCCGGCACCGGCCGCCGCCAGGGCGATCTCGGCGCCGGACGACAGGCTCAGCAGCGGATTGTGCGAGAGGATCGCCTGCTCGAAGGCGCTGGTGGCCGGTGAGGGTTCCAGACCGAGTTCGTCGTTCAGCCGCCGGCGCAGCTGCTGGTAGGCGGCGAGCGCCTCGGACTGCCGGCCGCAGCGGTAGAGAGCCGTCATCAGCTGCTGCCAGAACCGCTCGTGGAAGCGGTCTTTGGCGAGGACGGTCCGCAACTCGCCGACGATCGCCGTGTGGTTGCCGATCCGCAGTTCCGCGTCGAAGAGCGTCTCGAGTGCCAGCAGCCGGGACTCCTCGTACTGGGACACCGCGGCCCTGCAGATCGCGCCGCCCTCCCCCGGTGGCAGCACCGGGCTGCCCCAGGCGTCCAGCATGGCCCGCAACTCACCGATGGCGGACCGCAGATCGCCGTCCAGTCGACCGCGCACATGGTCCAGCCTGCGCTGGAACCACAACGCGTCGACCTCGTCCTCCGAGACCAGCAGCTGGTAGCCGGAGGTGAGGGTGCGCAGCCGGGAGGTGGGCCGGTCCGGCTCCAGCGACGAGAGCCTGCGCCTGATCCGGCTGATGTGCGCCTGCAGGGCGTTCTCCACCCGGTCCGGGTGCTCCTCACCCCACAGCTCGTTGATGAGGGCCTCGCTGGGGACCAGCTCGCCCGACTTGATCAGAAGAGTGCGCAGCAGCCTGCGCTGGAGCGTCCCCCGGATCTGTAACTTCCGGTCCGCTACCGTGATCTCCAGCGGTCCTAGAATCTTGAAATAGAGCACTATCAGAACCCCCGTTGCCTGATACCAGCACTGGCGATAAGTTATGCGTCCGCTGTGCGCCGCGAGGGCCGACAGTGAACGATCTTGAGTGCATGCTCCGGGCAAACACGGAATGTGAGATTCCCCCCTCTGGGAGTGGTCTGCATCCTCGATTCCGCTCTGCGTTCCTCACCTTATAGGCTCAATCCTGACCGCACTATGACGACTCGCTGACATCCGACCGTCATTCTGTTTCAGCCAGCGGCGAGTGACGATCAACGGACGGTCGAGATCGGTCGGGACCAGCAGGAAGGTCGCGCGCCCCGCAAGCCGGCCACTGGCCCGGCAGATCACCACTGCCCAGCCATGACCCATTCTTGCCATCGGCTTTGCGTTGCGGTCCGCAAACGGGACGCGAATGCCGCGCCGACACGGCGGATCTGGAATCCAGAAACGGATCCGGGCCCGCACGCGGACGCGGCATTCACAAAACGGCGGAGTGGATTGGAAAGATTCTCTTTCATTCCATTCTTCGAGCCCCCGCGCTTCAGCTAATAGCTAGCGCACCCCGAGGAGCGATGTAAAGGCCGGCCCGGGGGAAAGGGCTTCCCCTGTCAGCGGGATGTCAGGGACCCAAAGGTGTGTGGTTCATGTACATGAACCATGAACGTCATCACGAACAACTTTGCCTTCTCTTGACCTGATGGTCGCTTGTCGTGTTCACGTGGCGGCACCCACGATCGAGCACATGAACAGTCTCGACTGGGCCGTACTCATCGGCTACTTCGGTGTGATGGTGGCGATCGGCGTCTGGTCGCACAAGCGCGTGGACGACGTCTCCGACTTCTTCACGGCCGGCGGCAAGATGCCCTGGTGGCTGTCCGGCATCTCGCACCACATGTCGGGCTACAGCGCGGTCATGTTCACCGGGTACGCGGGCATCGCCTACACCTACGGCGTCACCTCCTTCGTCACCTGGTCCTTCCCCATCGCGCTCGGCATCGCCATCGGGTCGAAGCTGTTCGCGCCCCGCATCAACCGACTGCGCTCCCGGCTCCATGTGGCCTCCCCGCTGGAGTACCTGAAGAACCGTTACAACCTGCCCACCCAGCAGGCGCTCGCCTGGTCCGGCATGCTGCTGAAGATCGTGGACGTGGGCGCCAAGTGGGCGGCGATCGCCACCCTGTTGTCGGTGTTCACCGGCGTCACCCTGAACCAGGGCATCCTCATCACCGGCGCGATCACGGCCGTGTACTGCACGATCGGCGGCCTGTGGGCGGACGCGCTGACCGAACTCGGGCAGTTCGTCATCCAGTTGCTCGCCGGTGTCTCGATGTTCGTCGCCGTCGTACTGAAGCTGAACGACAGGCACATCGGGTTCCTCGACGCCTGGAACCAGCCCGCGCTGCACGGCCACGGCAAGCCTCTCGTCGGCCCCTACGGCACGGTGTTCCTGCTGGCGTTCCTGTTCATCAAGCTCTTCGAGTACAACGGCGGCATGCTCAACCAGGCGCAGCGGTACATGGCGACCGGCAGCGCGTACGCGGCCGAGCGTTCGGCCCGGCTGTCGTCAATCCTGTGGCTGATCTGGCCGGTGGTGCTGTTCTTCCCGATGTGGATGTCCCCGCTCCTGGTGACCGCCCGGAAGCCGGACGGTTCCGACTCCTACGGTCTGATGACCGAACAGCTGCTTCCGCACGGCCTGTTGGGCCTCGTCGTCGTGGGCTTCTTCTCCCACACGATGGCCATGTGCTCCTCCGACGCCAACGCCATCGCGGCGGTGTTCACCCGTGACGTGGCGCCGGTGCTGTCCGCTCGCGCGCGGGCGTGGGGGCAGCGGTCGGGGCTGATCGCCGCCCGCGTCACGACGGTCGTCTTCCTGGCCCTGTCCATGGCGGTGGCGACGCAGGTCGACTCGCCGACGTTCAAGGACATCATCACGGTCGTCATCAAGTGGGTCGCCGGCCTCATGGGCCCGATCGCGATCCCGATGATGCTGGGCCTGCTCCGCCCGTTCCGCCGCTCCGGCCCGACGGCGGCGCTGACCAGCTGGGCGGCGGGTCTGCTGGCGTTCTGGCTGGTGAACTACCCCATCAGCTGGAACGTCTCCGGCGGGGTGCCGCTCCAGTACCAGGTCTCGGTGCCGCTGGCGGTGTCGCTCGTCCTCTACGTCGTCATCGGCTATGTGAGGCCGGAGGACACTCCCGAGCGCCTGGCGATCATCGAGAAGGTCAACTCCGACGGGGACGCGGTGGCGGCGGTGCCGGTGCCGGCGGGTGCGGGGGACGACGTGGCGGGAGCGCCGTAGGGGCCGCCGCGGCCGCCGGAGCGGCTTCGGAGGCGGCTTCCGGGTGGCCGTCCGTGGTGCCCGGCGGGCCGCCGTCCGGGAGCAGCCCCAGCCGTCCGACTCGGCACGTCCTGGTGGCCATTCTCAGACGCCGGGCGATGGCATCGTCCTTCAGCCCGGCGGCCATGAGCCGCAAAATGTTCATGCGCAGCTCTTCCGCGGTTTCCTGGTATTCGACGTATTCGCCGCGATCCGCATCGAATACCTGGGCCGACTGCCGACTGCCGACTGCCGGCATCCGGCCGGAGCGCCGGGCGGGCGCTCGGCTCAGGCCCGCGGGTACCGGGCCAGCCAGCCCGGCGACGAGCCCGCGGGCCCGTGCAGCGCCGGACCCTGGGTCATCTCCATCGCAAAGTCATCGGCGAGTTCGAGCATCGTCGGCCGCCCCTCCAGCTCGGCCAGCCACCCCGGCGGAAGGGCGGTCTCGCCGTGGAGGGCGCCCAGCAGCCCACCCGTCAACGCGCCGGCCGCCGCCGACGGCCCGCTCTGGTTCACCGCCAGGCACAACCCGTGCCGCACGTCCTCCCCCACCAGCGCGCAGTACACCGACGCCGCCAGCAGCCCGTCCGCCGTACCGTCGCCGGCCAGTTCCTCCACCCGTGTCGGACTCGGGATCCCCTGCCGTACCGCGCCGAGGGCGTGCTGCAGGGCGTCCGAGACGGGCTGGTGGCCCGGCCGGGCCGCGAGCAGGGCGAGGGCCCGCTGCACGGCGCCGTCCAGGCTCTCGCCCCGGGCCAGCGCGTGCACGATCACGGCGTACGCGCCCGCCGACAGGTAGGCGAGGGGGTGCCCGTGGCTCTGGGCGGCGCACTCCACCGCCAGCTGCGCGACGAGCTGCGGCTCCCAGCCGACCAGCAGCCCGAAGGGCGCGGACCGGGCCACCGCCTCCGGCCCCAGTTCGCCGGGGTTCTTGGGTGCCTCCAGCGTGCCCATGGCGTCGTCGCCGAACCCGACGAGCAGCGCCCGGGTCGGATCCCGGCGGGCGTACAGCCACTCCTCCCGCGCGAGCCAGCCGTCGTCCTTGCGGCGCTCGTCGGGCCCCCAGTCCCGCTGGGTGGCGGCCCAGCGCCGATACGCCCGGTGCAGATCGGTCGGCGGGTGCCAGGCGCCGGTGTCCCGGCGCACCTGGGCCCTTATCAGCCCGTCCACGCTGAACAGGGTGAGCTGGGTGTGGTGGGTGACCGAGCCGCGCCGCCCGTGCCCGAAGGCCAGGTCGAGCAGCCCCTCGGGGCCGTAGGCGGCCCGTATCTCCTCCAGGGACAGCGGGTCCGCGGGCCCGCCGAGCGCGTCGCCCACGGCGACCCCGAGCAGGGTGCCGCGCACCCGGCTGCGGTAGTCCTGCTGCTCGGCTCGGCCCCAGACGGCGCCGGATGTCGCACTCATCCAGACCTCCCCACAGCACCGTCCGTCCGTACGACGCTCAGCACTGTAATCGACGGGGAACGGTCCGTTCACGGGGGCAAATCGCCCCCCAGCGGTCATTCCCGCACAGCTACGAGCGCTTCGACCCCGTCGAGGATGCGGTCGAGCCCGAAGTCGAGCGGGTCGGTGCCGGGCGGGTCGAAGGCGCCGTCGGCGATGGCCCGGGTCAGGGCGGGGAAGCGGTCCGCGTGGCGTTCGAGGACCTCTCCGGTGAGGCGGTTCCACTCGCGGTCCTGGTCCGCGTCGAAGTCGGCCGTCTGCTGGGCGAGGCTGCGCACCAGGCCGACGACCAGGACGAAGACCTGGTGCCGCTGGGCCGCCGGCAGGCCGGTGGGCTCCAGGGCCGCGTGCGCCGCGTCCAGCCAGCCGAGCTGGTGGGGGCCCATGACCTGGCGGCGCATCGCGGTGGCGGCGAGCGCCCAGGGGTGGGCCCGGTAGAGATCCAGGCACCGCCGGGCCCACAGCCGTGTCCCGGCCCGCCAGTCGCCCTGCGCCGCGGAGAGGTCGGGGACCTCGGCGAGCATCGACTCGATCATCAGCTCGACCAGTTCCGCCTTGCCGGGCACGTACCGGTAGAGCGCCATCGCCGAGACGCCGAACTCGGCGGCGACCTTGCTCATCGAGACCGCGTCCAGCCCCTGGGCATCGGCCAGTTCGACGGCGGCCGCGGCGATGCGCCGCGGGGACAGCGTCGGCTTGGGCCCGCGGGTGGGCTGTTCCTGCTCGCCCCACAGCAGCGCGAGGGTCGTCCGCGGATCGCGGTCCTGTTCCTGCTCGTTCTTCCGCCCGCCCATGGCTTCCCTCCCGATCGGCCGCGCGAAGCCTGTTGACTCCGCCAGACAACTGTATATACCGTAAACACACAGAACAGCTGATGACGTAAACAGTTTAGGGGGAACACCATGCTGCTGACCTACCGCGCCCTCAAGCGCCGCGCCCTCGCCAGGAAGCTCGCGATCACCACGCCGAACGGCATCGACGAGTCCTCGTACGTCCGCATCGGCGGCATCGACCAGTGGATCTCGGTCCGCGGCGAGGACCGTTCGAACCCGGTCGTCCTGGAGATCCACGGCGGACCCGGCGCCTCCAACCTGGTCTTCACCCCGCGCACCCGCGCCTGGGAGCGGCACTTCACGATCGTCCGCTGGGACATGCGCGGCGCCGGCAGGACGTTCGCGGCGGGCGGCCCTCAGGGCCAGGGCGAGATGACCCTCGACCGCCTGTACGAGGACGCCCTGGAGGTGACGGCCCACGTCCGCACCCGCCTCGGCGTCGACAAGGTCCTGCTGATGGCCAACAGCTTCGGCACGGTCATCGGCCTCCGCCTGGCCCGCAACCACCCCGAGCTGTACTCGGCGTACGTCGGCACCGACCAGAACATCGTCGGCGGCGACCGGGACCACTCCGCCTACGAGGCGCTGCTGGCGCGGCTGGCGCGGTCGGGCAGGAAGAAGCAGCTGGCGCAGATGACGGCCATCGGCCCGGACCGGTCGGCCTGGTCGCCCCCCGAGTGGGCCGAGTACGCCAAGACGGTGGTCACGACCGACCCCCTCACCTACGACACCATGAAGACGGTCGTCATCCGCTCCCTCTGGTTCTCGCCCCTCCACACGCTCCGCGACCTGCGCACCTATCTGAAGGCCCAGACCTTCTCGGAGCAGCTCGGCCCGCAGGCCATGACGATCGACGAGTACGCCGAGGGCACCGCCTTCCGCCTCCCCTTCTTCGTCTTCCAGGGCGAGAGCGACGTCCTCACCCCACCTGGGCCGGCCCGCCGCTTCTACGACGAGGTCACCGCCCCGGTGAAGGACTTCGCCCTCATCGCGGAGGCGAGCCACTTCGCGTCCTTCCGCCACCCCGACCGCTTCCTGGACCTGCTGCTGACGAAGGTGCGGCCCGTGGTGACGGGGGACGCGGCGGTGCGCTGAACCACCGCCGGGGAAAGTTCCGGGCGTTCAGCGCTGATCGCGCAGGGCGGCCAGCGCCCTGCCGTGCCACTCGAGGATCCACTCGTCGTGCGGTGACAGGGCCTTCGCCCTCTCCAGAGCGGCCAGCGCCGCATCTGCGGACCCCAGTTCGAGCAGGACGATTCCCCGCCGGCACTCCGCCCAGGGGTATTCCGGCCTCAGCCGGACCGCGCGCTCCAGGTCGGCCAGACCCTCCCTGTGCCGGCCGAGGTTGGCCAGCGACACGCCCCGGCTCGCGTACGCCGACGCGTACTCGGGGTCGAGGGCGAGCGCGCGGTCGTAGTCGGCGAGGGCTTCCTCGTCGCGCCCCGCCACGCGCAGGGCGTCACCTCGTTCGCAGCGACCCCAGGCCCAGTCCGGCTGGTGGGCGAGGGCACGGTCGAGGTCGGCGAGCTGACGGGCGGGCTCGGCGCGGGCACGCCATACGCGGGCCCGGCGGGCCAGCGCCCAGGCGTACTCCGGGTTGAGTTCCAGGGCCCGGTTCAGATCGTCGAGGGCGCTGTCCAGTTCCCCCCGGGCGAGGCGGGTGGCGCCTCGGGAGGCCCAGGCGAAGTCGCTGGCCGGGTCGAGCCGGACCGCCTCGTCCAGGTGCCGGATCGCCTCGTCGTGGTCGCGCAGCATGCGGTGGTACTCGCCGCGCACCGCGTGACTCCACGGGTCGTCCGGTGCGAGCGCCACGGCCTGTTCCATGTCCGCGAGTGCCGACGGGTAGTCCCCCAGCTCACCGTGGGTCAGGGCCCGGCCACGGTAGGCCCGTGCCAGCCCGGGATCCAGAGCGATGGCGTCCGCGAATGCGGTCAGTGCCTCGTCGTACGCCCCGCCGCGCCGCAGCGCGGCACCCCGTACCGCGTGGGCGAGCGCCCGGTCCGGCTCGTCGAGCGCCGCCCGGTGCAGCAGCAGCGCGAGTGCGGCCGCCACTCCGCCGTTCCCGAGGGCCTGCGTCAGCTCGCTTCCCCAGCGGGCCACTGCCTCCGCGTCGGCGTCCTCGCCCGCGTCCGCGAGGGCCCGCGCCCACCGCTGGGCCGTGGCGTCACCGGCGGCGCAGGCGGGGACGAACTCCCGCAGCGTCCCCGGCAACGCCTCCCGGTCCCCCGCGCACAGCCGGTGATAGGACTCGGCCAGCCGCAGCTCCAGCCACTCCTCGTCCGCCCACAGCTGCTCGGCGTCCCGTGCCCCTTCGCGTTCGCTCCGCCACTGCCCGAACGTTCCCGCCAGCCGCCGCTGCAGCTCCCCCCACCCCCGGGGCGACCGTGCCCGCTGCAGCCGCAGCATCGGCGCCCGTACGACGTCGTGGTACCGGACTCCTCCGCCGCGGCCGTCGACGAACGGCAGGCCTCTCAACCACCCGTAGCGCGCGTCGAGTTCCGCCTCCTCGCACTCCACCACGGCCCGGAACACGTCCGCGTCGAGCCGCCGGGGCACCGCGCAGGCCAGGGCCACCCCCCGCCGCACCGGATCCCGCTCCCACTTCAGGAACCGCTCCACGGCGTCCGCACTCGGATCGCCCACGTCCCCCGGATCGGCGGGTCTCGCCTCCGCGAGGGTGGAGACGAGCACCGGCAGCCCGCCCGTCAGCCGCAGGACCTCGGCGACGACCGGCTCGTCCCGCACCCCCCGGTCCGCCAGCAGTCCCCGGGCCTCCGCCTCCGTGAACGGCCCGAGCGGCAGGTGCGTCACGAAGTCCGCGAAGCCGCCCCAGCGGGCCGTGTCGAAGGGGCGTTGGCCGGCCGTGACGACGACCACGTTGGCGGGCAGCGCCCCGTGCCGGTCCGTGGTCATCAGCTCGTGCAGCCAGCCGTCGACGAACGGCCCGATCCTTTCGTACGTGTCGAAGAACAGGACGATCCACGGCACCGAGGCCGCCACCGTGGCCAGCTCTTCGAGCATCCTGGGTGTCAGCTCCCGCTCGGGTGACAGCACCAGCTGCACATCGTCCTGGTTGCCGAACCGGGCGCTGAGACCCCGCCGCAACCTCTCGGTGTACTGGGCCAGTTGAGCCGGGTCGACCGCGCCCACGAAAGGTCCCGCTCCCGGCAGCATGCTCAGGCCGGCCAGCCCCGCCCGTACGACCGTCGCCGTCACCGCCGACGGGCTCTCCGGCTCCGGCTCCAGCCCGGCCATCACCACGTCGGCCTCGTGCCGCCGTTCCCGGTACCTGACCAACGCCTTGTCGAGCTTCCTGAACTCCCAGCCCTGCCGCAGGAACTCACGGCTGATCGACGCCATCGCCTCCGGCACGCTCCCCGCGCCCTCGTCGACGTACGCCGTCAGCGCGCCCCGCTCCCGGGCGATCTGTTCCAGCTCCCGCACCAGGAACGTCTTTCCGACGCCGGCGTTGCCGTGGACGTGGAAGAGGAAGCGGTGGCGTTCATCCTCGGGGGGCACGTCCAAGTTCGCGCGGAATGCCGCTCGTTCCTCGCTCCGGCCGACGAACCCCGCCCGCCTTCGCCGCCCGATCAGCTCCTGCATCGACAGCCGTGCCTGCGCCATCCGTCAGCCCCTCCCCCAGCCCGCCTTCTCATTCTGGCCTGATGAGCACGCGAAAACCGCGCCGTCGGCAGGGGAGAATTCAGCCATGACCACCACCCCCACACGTAACTCCGGCCTCAGCCTGGCCGCCGGTGTCCTCACCGGAATACTCGCCCTCTACATCGCCCTGGTCGCCCTGGGGAACATCACCGACTTCGGGACGAACCAGCAGTTCGTCCGGCATGTGCTGGCGATGGACACGACGTTCAAGGACGACCACCTGATGTGGCGGGCCATCACCAGCAAGGGACTTCAGGACACCGCGTACGTCCTCATCATCGTGTGGGAGACCGTGTCGGCCCTGGTACTGATCTGGGGGACGTACCTGTGGGCGCGGCGGAAGGACGACGACCTCGCGCGGCGGGTCTCCACCTACGGGCTGCTGATGCTGTTGCTGCTGTTCGGGGCCGGGTTCATCGCGATCGGCGGTGAGTGGTTCTCGATGTGGCAGTCCAAGACCTGGAACGGCTTGGAGGCCGCCACCCGGGTGTTCCTGCTGAGCGGGGTCGCCCTGATCGTCAACCAGTTGCCCGGGCGGCAGGCGGACGCTACTTGACGACCGCGACCGCGGTGCCCGGTCCGCCGAAGGACCACAGGGCGGCTCCGTCCGCCTTGTGCAGACGGATCCCGCCCAGCTTCTTGCCGTCCGCCGGGGGCGGCGAGGAGCCGTCCAGGGCGTTGGAGAAGGCTATGTCCACGCCCAGCACCTTGGCGATGTACATGACGTGCTCGATCTCGACACCGTCCGAGCCCCTGAGGGACTGCCGGCTCGCGATGACCGAGTAGCGGCCGGGCTGGGGGCTCACCGTGCCCGGCCACACCGTGAAGGTCCGGGTCGCCCTGCCCGTCGCGTCGACCAGCCACACCCGCTTCTCGCCGAGGGAGTACACGATCCGGCGGCCCTGACCCGACGCGTCCGGCAGCGCGGGCGCGGACGGGGAGTGCGGCGCGGCGGAGCCGTGGGCGCTCGCCGACGCCGACGGCCTCGGCGCGGCCGCCACGGCGGCCGTGGGGTGCGGCCCGTGGTCCGCCTGTACGGCGAGGGCGACGACGGCCGCGGTCGCGCCCGCCGTCAGGCCGGTGACCCAGGCCCAGGAGGGCAGTCGGGCAGCCACGGGTACGCATCTCCTCCGCTACGGGGCCCCCGCTCGGACCGGGGGTCGGATCATCGTACTCAGTCCAGGACGGGCAGCAGCTCGGGCAGGTGGCCGTCGGAGGCCGCCGCCGCCCGCTGCCGTTCCTCCGGCACCTCGCCGTAGAGCGTGGTGCGCGGCTTCGCCGGGCGGCCGGCCGCCTCGGCCACGGCGACCAGCTCGCGGACCGACTTGTACGAGCCGTACGACGAGCCGGCCATGCGGGAGATCGTCTCCTCCATCAGCGTGCCGCCCAGGTCGTTCGCCCCGGAGCGGAGCATCTCCGCCGCACCCTCCGCGCCCAGTTTCACCCAGCTCGTCTGGATGTTCGGGATCCAGGGGTGGAGCAGGAGCCGGGCCATCGCCGTCACCGCGCGGTTGTCCCGCACGGAAGGGCCGGGGCGCGCGATGCCCGCCAGGTACACCGGCGCGTTCGTGTGGATGAACGGAAGCGTCACGAACTCGGTGAAACCGCCCGTCTCCCGCTGGATCCGCGCCAGGGTGCGCAGATGGCCCAGCCAGTGGCGGGGCTGGTCGACATGGCCGTACATCATCGTCGAGGACGAGCGGATGCCCAGTTCGTGGGCCGTCGTCACGACCTCGATCCACGTCGCCGTCGGCAGCTTGCCCTTGGTCAGGACCCAGCGGACCTCGTCGTCCAGGATCTCCGCCGCCGTGCCCGGGATGGTGTCCAGACCCGCCTCCCTGGCGGCCGTCAGCCACTCGCGGACCGACATCCCGGTGCGGGTGGCGCCGTTGACGACCTCCATCGGCGAGAAGGCGTGCACGTGCATGCCGGGGACCCGGGACTTCACCGCCTTCGCGATGTCGAAGTACGCCGTGCCCGGCAGGTCGGGGTGGATGCCGCCCTGCATGCACACCTCGACCGCGCCCACGTCCCAGGCCTGCTGGGCGCGGTCGGCGACCTGCTCCAGGGAGAGGGTGTAGGCGTCGGCGTCCGTGCGGCGCTGGGCGAAGGCGCAGAAGCGGCAGCCGGTGTAGCAGACGTTGGTGAAGTTGATGTTGCGGGTGACGATGTAGGTGACGTCGTCGCCGACCGCGGACCGGCGCACGTCGTCCGCCACCCGGCACAGCGCGTCCAGCGCCGGGCCGTCCGCGTGCAGCAGGGCCAGGGCCTCGGCGTCGGTGAGCCGGGTCGGGTCGTCGGCCGCGGTCGCCAGCGCCTGCCGTACGTCCGTGTCGATGCGCTCCGGCGTCATACCGGGCGCGGCGGCCTCGCGCAGCGCCTCCCAGTCGCCGTACACCTCGTCGAAGTCGTCGCGCCGGTCGGCCGTACGGCCCTCGGTGTCGATGGTGCGGTGGAGGTCGGTGCGGCCGGCGGGGACGAACGCCTCTTCCGGTTCCTGCCAGGGCCGGCCCTCGACGACTGCGTCCTCGCGCGCCAGGCCCGTCTCCGGGTCGGCCAGCGCGCTCACGTGCGGGCGCAGCCGGGGGTCCAGCCAGGGCTCGCCGCGGCGCACGAACTCCGGGTAGACGCAGAGGCGTTCCCGCAGCTCGAACCCCGCCGCCGCCGACTTCGCGGCCAGTTCCTCGATCTGCGGCCAGGGCCGTTCGGGATTGACGTGGTCGATGGTCAGGGGCGACACCCCGCCCCAGTCGTCGATGCCGGCGCCGATCAGCCGCTCGTACTCCGAGTCGACCAGGTTCGGCGGGGCCTGGAGGCAGGCGGACGGGCCCATGATGTGGCGGGCCACGGCCACCGTGGCGACCAGGTCGTCCAGTTCGGCGTCCGGCATGCCGCGCATCGCCGTGTCCGGCTTGGCGCGGAAGTTCTGGATGATCAGTTCCTGGATGCCGTGGTAGGCCCGGGAGACCTTGCGGAGCGCGAAGAGGGACTCGGCCCGCTCCTCGTACGTCTCCCCGATGCCGATGAGGAGACCGGAGGTGAAGGGCACGGAGGAGCGGCCGGCGTCTTCCAGTACCCGCAGCCGTACGGCCGGTTCCTTGTCCGGGGAGCCGTAGTGCGGGCCGCCGGGCTCGGACCAGAGCCGGGTGGCGGTCGTCTCCAGCATCATGCCCATGGAGGGGGCCACGGGCTTGAGCCGCTGGAAGTCCGTCCAGGTCATGACGCCCGGGTTGAGATGGGGCAGCAGCCCCGTCTCCTCCAGGATCCGGACGGAGACGGCGCGGACGTAGGCGATCGTGTCGTCGTAGCCGTGCGCGTCCAGCCACTCGCGCGCCTCCGGCCAGCGGTCCTCGGGTTTGTCGCCGAGGGTGATCAGGGCTTCCTTGCAGCCGAGGGCGGCGCCCTTGCGGGCGATGTCCAGCACCTCGTCGGGGGACATGAACATCCCGTGGCCGGCCCGGCGCAGCTTGCCGGGGACCGTGACGAAGGTGCAGTAGTGGCACTTGTCCCGGCACAGCCGGGTGAGGGGGATGAAGACGCTCTTCGAGTACGTGATGACGCCGGGACGGCCCGCCTGTTCGAGACCCGCGTCGCGCACCCGGGCGGCGGACGCGGCGAGGTCGGTCAGGGCCTCGCCGCGGGCCCGCAGCAGCACCGCCGCCTCGGCGACGTCGAGGGCGACGCCGTCCCGGGCGCGTTTGAGGGCGCGACGCATGGAGTTCTCGGTCGGGCCGGTTCCGGAGGTCGCGGAAGTCGTCATCCCCCAACTGTACGTTCGGGGTGATCGCAGCTCAGGGCTGCCTACAGGAAGCTCCCGAACTCGTCCAGCACCCTCAGAACCTCCCTCTCCCCCGCCGACGGCAACTGGAGTACGACCTCCTCGATTCCCAGCTCCGCATAGTGGGCCAGCTTGCCCGGGGTCGGCTGCACCGCGTAGGGGACGACCTGGAGGGCGGAGGGGTCGCGGCCGGCGTCCGCCCAGGCCGTGCGCAGCGCCGGCAGGGACTCGGTGAGGCCGCGGCCGCCGATCGGGAGCCAGCCGTCGGCGTACTCGGCGATGTGGGCGAAGAGTCTCGGGCCGGCGGCGCCACCGACGAGCGTGCGGGGCCCGGTCACCGGGCCGCGCGGTTTCCGGGCGGGCTTGGGGTACGCGTGACTGGCCCGTACGGCGGCGAACTCGCCCTCGTACGGCGTCGGTTCCTCGGACCACAGCGCCTGCATCAGCCGCACCCGGTCCCGGACCAGTGCCCGGCGGGTGCGCCACTCCACCCCGTGGTCGGCGGCCTCCTCGACGTTCCAGCCGTAGCCGAGACCGAGGGTGAGACGACCGCCGGACAGGTGGTCCAGGGTGGCGATCTGCTTGGCCAGGGCGATCGGGTCGTGCTGGGCGAGGAGGGTGACGCCGGTGCCGAGGCCGAGGCGCTCGGTGACGGCGGCGGCCTGGCCGAGGGCGACGAAGGGGTCGAGGGTGCGGCCGTACTCGCGGGGCAGGTCGCCGCCGGCGGGGTACGGGGTCGTCCGCTCGACGGGGATGTGCGTGTGCTCGGGGAGGTAGAGGCCGGCGTAGCCGCGCCGCTCGAGTTCGCGGGCGAGTCGTACCGGCGCGACGGTCTCGTCGGTGAGGAAGATGGTGACGGCGATACGCATGACCCATCTGTACCGGGCCGGGCTTCCCACGTCCATACCGACCGGCAGGCATGCGCCACCATGGCAGAAGCGTCGCGTCCATGACACATTGTCGTGCAGCAATCCCCTTTTCTTTCACGGGAGTTCACGCCCGGACGAGAGGGTGGCCCCCATGGGTGAGGACACGCACGAGCAGACTCACGGCATCGGCAGACGCGCGCTGTTCGTGACGGGCGCCGCCGCTGCCCTTACGTTGGGACGTGTGAGCTTCGCAGCGGCGGACGGTCAGCGCCAGGAGACCCGGACGGTACAGGGCACCCTGCCACCCGGCTCCCCCGACTTCGTGTACGTACCGGTCGAAGTCCCCGACGGGGTGCGGGAGATCAAGGTCTCCTACACCTACGACAAGCCCTCGGTCCCGGCCGGCACCCAGGGCAACGCCCTCGACATCGGCCTCTTCGACGAGCGCGGCACCGAGCTGGGCGGCCGGGGCTTCCGTGGCTGGTCGGGCGGTGCGCGCACGGAGTTCTTCGTCCGCGCCGACGGCGCCACACCGGGCTACATCCCCGGCCCGGTGCGGGAGGGCACCTGGCACATCGCGCTGGGCCCCTACACGGTGGCGCCACAGGGCCTGACGTACGAGCTGACGGTCACGCTGACCTACGGCGAGCCGGGCGGGACCCCGCGGCCGGTGTACCCGCCCTCCCGGGCCAAGGGGCGGGGACGGGCCTGGTACCGGGGGGACTGCCATCTGCACTCCTGGTACTCCGACGGCCGCCGCACCCCGGCGGAGATCGCGGCCCTCGCGCGGGCGGCGGGCCTGGACTTCATCAACTCCTCGGACCACAACACCCACGCCGCGCACCCGCACTGGGCGGACCAGGCCGGCGACGACCTGCTGATCATGCTCGGCGAGGAGGTCACGACCCGCAACGGCCACGTGCTGGCGCTCGGCACCGAACCCGGCACGTTCGTGGACTGGCGCTACCGGGCCCGGGACAACCGCTGGGCCCGCTTCGCCCGGGACATCCGCCGCGCCGGCGGCCTCGTCGTCCCCGCCCACCCGCACGCCACCTGCGTCGGCTGCGGCTGGAAGTTCGGCTTCGCCGAGGCGGACGCCGTGGAGGTGTGGAACGGCCCCTACACCCCGGACGACGAGGTGACCCTGGCCGAGTGGGACAACCAGCTGGTCGCCTCCGTGCGGCAGGGGCGGGCCTGGCTCCCGGCGATGGGCAACAGCGACGCCCACCGCGACCCGGACACGGTCGGCATGCCCCAGACGGTCGTCCTCGCCGACGACCTGACCCGGGAGGCGGTCCAGGACGGCATCCGCGCGGGACGCTGCTACGTGGCCGAGTCCGGGAACGTGACCCTCGCCCTCACGGCGACGGGCGGGCGCGGGCAGCAGGCGGGCATCGGCGAGCGGCTGGCCGTGGCCGCCGACACCCCGGTGACGGTCCGGCTGGAGGTCTCGGGCGCCCCGCGCTGCACCGTCCGCTTCGTCACCGACCAGGGCGTGCTGTTCACCAGCGATCCGCTGCCGGTGTCGGGCACGGGCACGGTCGAGTGGCGCACGACTCCGGCCTGCGCGGCGTACGTGCGCGCCGAACTGCGCCACGAGGCGGCGCTCGGGCCGGTGCCGGGGGCGCTCGCCGCCTTCACCAACCCGGTCTTCCTCGGGGCTACTTGATCTGCTCCGCCGCCCACTCGGCCCACTCGCGCCGCATCGCGTTGAACCGCAGGCCGTACTCCAGGGCGATCCGGCCGTAGACCGACAGGTTGCCCTCGTCCCAGTCGATGGAGTCGGCGAGCTGCCGCAGCCGGTCGTGTCCCTCCTGGGACATCCCGGCCAGCAGGGACAGATAGTCGCGCGCCTGCTCGGGGGTGAGCACACCGAGGAAGAACACCCGCAGCAGGACGTCGCTGCGCATGACGGGCTGGGGCGCGACCTCGGTCAGCCAGTGGCGCAGCTCCGCCAGCCCCTCGTCGGTGATCTCGTACTCCTTGCGGCCGCGCGGGCCCTCGGCGGCCACCGTGATCAGCCCGGAGCCCGCCAGCTTGGTCAGCTCGGTGTAGATCTGGCTCTGGGTCGCGGGCCAGACGTTGGCCAGCGAGGTGTCGAACGTCTTCAGCAGGTCGTAGCCGCTGGCGCGACGGTCGGAGAGCAGGCCGAGCAGTGCGTGTTTGAGGCTCATGACCCCCACCCTACCTTCCACTATTGACATGTCGAGACCCGACCTTCTACTTTTGACATGTCGAAACCGGAACTCACTCCGCCCGGGGGAACCCATGTCGTACCTGCGCACGTTCTTGCCGTGGATCGTCTTCGCCGTCATCCCCTCGGGGCAGTGGCAGTGGGGCGCCCTGGCCGCCCTGGTGATCTCGGTCGGGATCATCGCCCAGCAGAGGCGGGCCGGCGCCGGCTTCGACGCCCTCGTCATCGAGGCCGGCTCGGCGGTCTTCTTCGCGGTCCTCGCGGCCGTCGCCTTCGCCGACCCGCACTCGGGCGTGCACGCCTACTCCGCCGCCCTCTCCTCCGGCACCCTCGCCGTCATCGCCGGCCTGTCGCTGGCCGTCGGCCGCCCCTTCACCCTGGGCATCGCCAAGCGCACCACCCCCCGCGAGCTCTGGGACCTGAAGCCCTTCGTCCGGGTCAACGTCGTCATCACGTCCGTCTGGACGGCCGCCTTCGTGCTGACCGCCGTCGTCCTCGCCGTGCTGGCCCACTCCGGGCACGCGCACTCGACGCCCGCGACCGTCGTCCAGATCGCCGGCTTCGTCGTCCCGATGCTCTTCACCGTCCGCTATGTCGCCCACGTCCAGGCGAAGGCCCAGGCCGCCGGGCAGGCGGCCCGATGACCGCCGCCCCGAAGCACCTGTCCGGCAACTACGCCCCGGTCACCGAGGAACTCACCGCGTACGACCTGCCGGTGACCGGCACCGTCCCGTCCGAGCTGACCGGCTGGTACCTGCGCAACGGCCCGAACCCGGCCGACGCCGCCTCCGGGCACTGGTTCTTCGGCGACGGCATGGTCCACGGGGTGCGCCTGGAGGGCGGCCGGGCCGTCTCCTACCGCAACCGCTGGGTCCGCACCACCCGCCTGACCGACGGGGCGCGGATGTACGACGACCAGGGCCGCCGCGACCTCACCGCCGGCCCGGCCAACACCCATGTCGTCCGGCACGCGGGCCGCACCCTCGCCCTGGTCGAGTCCGCCCTGCCCTACGAGCTCACCCGCGAGCTGGACACCAAGGGCCCGTACGACTTCGACGGCCGCCTGCACACCGCGATGACCGCCCATCCGAAGACCTGCCCGGCCACCGGCGAGCTGCACTTCTTCGGCTACGGCATGCTGGAGCCCACCCACCTCACCTATCACCGGGCCGATGCCACGGGCGAACTGGTGCTCAGCCGGCCGATCGAGGTGCCCGGGCCGACCATGCTGCACGACTTCGCGCTCACCGCCGCGCACGTCGTCTTCATGGACCTGCCGGTCGTCTTCGACGCCGAACTCGCCCTCAGGGGCGGCACGATGCCCTACAGCTGGGACGACGGGTACGGCGCCCGGCTCGGCGTGCTGCGCCGTGACGACCCCCGGGGCGAGGTCCGCTGGTTCGCGGTCGACCCCTGCTACGTCTTCCACGTCCTCAACGCCCACGACGCGCCGGACGGCACCCTCGTGCTGCACGTGATGCGCTATCCGGAGCTGTGGCGGCGCGAACCGGACGGCGGCACGCGGGCACACCGGGCCGTGTGGTGGAAGTGGACGATCGACCCGGCCGCCGGCACGGTCCGTGAGGAGCAGTGCGACGACCGGCCGGGCGAGTTCCCGCGCGTCGACGACCGGCTGACCGGCCTCGCCGCCGGACACGGGCACATGACGAGCGGCACCTCACTGGTGCGCTACGAGCTGTCCTCCGGGTCCGCCACCGCCCATGACTTCGGGCCCGGCCGCACCCCGGGCGAGGCGGCGTTCGCCCCCGCCGACGGCACACCCGGCGGCCCCGGCTGGCTGCTCACCTACGTCCACGACGCCGCCACCGACCGCAGTGACCTGGTCGTCCTGGACGCCGACGACCTCGGCGCGCCCCCGGTCGCCACGATCCACCTGCCCACCAGGGTCCCGTTCGGCTTCCACGGCAACTGGCTGGCGGACGCGGACGACCGGGCCTAGGCGGTGCCCGCCCGGCTCGCGCGGCGCAGGCCGATGATCTCGGCGACCGTGTCCAGCCAGCGGGCGGCGCGGGTCTCGGCCTCGGGCATGGTGGCGGTCTGTGCGGCGCCGGTCAGCCAGTCCCGCAGGATCGCGGCCGGTTCCGGGGACGGCAGCGGCTCGGGCAGCTCCGCCGCGTACGCCAGACCGCCCGCCCGGACGATCTCGGCGAGGAACGTCAGCGAGCGCGGCAGCACGCCGAGCCGGTCGAGGGTGACCGCGGCCGCGACGGCGCCGTCCCCGAACAGGGCCGTGTGGAAGGCGTCCTGGATCAGGCCGTAGCGCAGCAGCAGGGCGACGTCCGTGGCGGCCAGGACCTCGTCGTCGGTGCGGCTTTCGGGTGCTGGGGACATGAGGGCCTCGGTTCCGGTCGTCCGGGTCAGCGGACGGTGATGGTGAAGACGTAGAAGCCGGCGTGGGAGCCCGGGCTGCCGGTACCGGTCTGGGTGGGGTACGGGGACAGCGACGGGGACACCGAGCTCCCGGGGGTGGGCGACGGGGTGGCCGTGGCGGTGGAGCGGGCGGGTGCCGGGGCCGTGCCGGTGGGGTACGGAGTCGCCGTGTCGTCCGGGCCGTGGCACGTGCTCATCGGGCAGTACAGCAGCCGTACCGTGGCCCTGCCCTTCGCGAGGGCGGTGAAGTCGAAGGACTGGGTGCCCTGGGTGCCGCCGTCGGTGTCGCCGCCGCCCTTCCAGTCCTCCCGCCCGCCCCGGTACTTCAGCACGCTCGCGTCCGGCTTCGGGTCGGTCAGGTACCAGTGCTGGCCCAGGCCCGGAGACGCCGGGACGGTGAGGGCGAACCGCTTGCCGGGCTCGACGGTGATGGCCCGGTCCTTGACGTGGTACTCGGCGGCGGACCCTCCGCTCGCGCCGCACCCGGTCAGGGCGAACAGGCAGGCCACGGCGGCCGGGCCGACCAGTGCGTGTCGTCTGTTCATGGTCAGTCCTGGGGAAGGTGCACGGCGTAGGCGTCGGGCATCGAGTTGTTGCTGGCCTTCGCCATGCCCCCGTTGACGAAGTCGTCCTCGCTGACCCAGGTGGTCGTGCCCCACGGGTTGTAGATCTCCAGCTTGTCGCCTTCCTGCCCGATGATCATCATGGCATGACCGGACCGGGTCCCCTTCTTGTCGTACCCCTCGACGCCGATGGGCACCGGCTTGCCGTCGGCCACCGCCTTCTCGATGTCCGGCAGGACGGCGCGCCGCGCGTCCGCGTCACGGACCTCGTGGAACTCGTACTTGCTTCCGGTCTCCGGGCTGATCTCCTTGTTGACGACCTCGGTCTTGCCGTCGTTGTCCATCCCGGTCCAGTTGTCGCCGCCGTCGCCCTCCAGGTGCACCCGGTGCTGTTCGGCCACCAGGCGGTGGCGGAAGGCGTCGGCGTCGTTCTCCTGTCCGCTGGGACCGCCGGTCAGGTCGAGGGCGTAGACGGGGTCGACCATGGCCCGGGCGGTGACGGTGGACGAGGCGACGCAGGTGTTCTCCTGGCCGTCGCCGCCCTGGGTCCAGCCCTGGGAGAGGAACTTCTGGTCGTCCTGGTTGTGGTTGGAGCCGTCGTCGTTCAGACCCTCGTCGGCCATGCTGTCGGCCTGCGTGGTGATCGGCGCGAGGTGCTCCTCCAGCCATGCCGGATCCTTGCCGTGGATCTTCCCGGCGAACGTCTCCACGTCGCCCACACCGTGCCCGGCCGCGAGGGCCTTCAGGATGTACGCCTTCTCCTGCGGGGTGGAGGCGCCGGCCAGCAGCTGGTCCATGCGGGCCCGGTCGGCGGCCGAGAGACGGTCCATGGCACGGCGGGAGCGTTCCAGGTCGTTGGCGGTGAGGATCTCGTTCATCTCGGGGTCGCCGTCGACATTGCTGGCGTCGGCCAGCGCCAGCCGGTCGACGGCGGTGAGCCCGTCGGCGCCGTCCAGCTTTCCGGCCCGCGCCTGGGAGGCCCACTTGTTGAGGTCCCGGGCGGCGGCGTGGGCGGCGTCGTCGGCGGCGACCGCGGCCTTGTGCAGCAGGTCGGCGCCCGCGGTGGCGACCGAACGGGCCTTCAGCCGTGCGGCCTCCTCGTCGTCGTCCTCGTACCAGTCGTCGAAGAAGCCGTCCCTGCCGCCGAGCATCGTGCGGGCCTCGTTCAGCTTGGCCCGACCCTCGCCGTCCTGCTTCTGGGCGTCCTTGATCGCGTCGGCCAGCCTGATCAGGGCCTTGGCCCCACCCTCGAACGCGTCCGACAGCCGCGTCACCTCCCGCCCGGCCGCGGCCACCGCGTCGGAGGCGAGGACGCTGGTGTCACCGGCCCACACCTCGGGCAGGCCGCTGCGGGCGATCCTGTCGACCCGCTCCCGCAGCCGGCCGGCGTCGTCGATCTGTTCGCGGTACGTCTTGCCCAGGCTCTCCAGGGTGGCCGGGTCACCCACCGGGGCGGACACGCCGAGGGCGTCCTCGATCGCGTCGATCAGGTCGTTCTTGCTGCCGGCCGTGGAAATGCTGTGCTGCAGGTCGCCCAGCCGCTTGCGGCGGTCGCTCGTGGACTCCGTCATCGCGCGCCCCTCAGTACCCGGTCAGCGCCGACGGCCGGGTGGCGGGGGCGGGCATGGTGCTGACGTAACGGTCACCCACGGGGGCGGGCATGGTGCTGACGTAACGGTCACCGACCGGGGCGGGCATGGTGCTCAGGGAACCGTCACCGACCCGCACACTGCGGACGCTCGTGTCGACGAGGCTGTCGCTGCCGTCGTACGCCCCCTTCGCCAGCCGTACCTTGCCGGCCAGTTCGTGCAGCGCCGACTCCAGCGTCTTGGCCTCCGCCTCCCAGGCGGCGGCGTACGCGTTGAACGCGGCGGCGGCGTCCGGTCCGCCGAGAGCGTCGTCCATGTAGCACATGCCGGGCTGGATCGCCCCGCGGATCTTCCCGGCGTCGTCGCCCGCGCCGTTCAGTTCCTTCGCCTGTCCGGATATCCCGGACTTGACCGCGTAGCCGTCCGAAGACGCGCCCATCATGCTCCCCCGTTTGCAATTGATCACGACCGCGCAGGAGGCTAACACGCGGGAGCCGTACACCCGTTCGCGCCGCACAAGCCCCCTACACTGCTGCCACGGCATCCGCGCGAGCCGCGGCAGGCACGGCACACAGGAGGCAGGAGAGATGTCCGGCCACTCCCCCCTCAAGCACCGCCTCGTGACCGGATTCCAGCGGCATCTGGCCAACCCGCTGAACCGGCGGCTGCCGTTCCAGACCCTCCTGGAGACCACCGGCCGCGCCTCCGGGCTGCCCCGGCGGACGCCCGTCGGCGGGCGCCGGGTGGGCCGGTCCTTCTGGCTGGTCTCCGAGTTCGGCCACAGGTCGCAGTACGTGCGCAACATCCAGGCCGACCCCAGGGTCCGCGTCCGCATCGGCGGCCACTGGCACACCGGCACCGCCCATCTCCTCCCCGACGACGACCCGGTGGCCCGCCTGCGCTCCCTGCCCCGATTCAACAGCGCGGCGGTACGGGCCTTCGGGACCGACCTGCTGACGATCCGGGTGGACCTGGACGGCTGAGCCCGGCAACACTGCGGGCGTGAAGCTCACCACCGCCCCCTCGCTCATCGAACCGGCCCGCGACTTCCCGGAGTTGCTGCCGCACGCCCGCCCGGCCGTCCGGCTGCACCCGCGCGGCGGCACACCCGGCCCGCGCGACAGCCACATCGGCGGCCCCCTGTGGTGGCCGGCCGCCGAGCCGTGGCCGGAGTGCGCCGACCACAAGGACGTGAACGGAAGGCCGTACACGGAGCGGATGGTCGCGGTGGCCCAGTTGACGGCGGCGGACTTCCCCGAGATCCGCTTCCCGGACGGCACGGACCTGGTCCAGCGGCCGGGTGCCCGGAGTGACCCTGCCAACCACACCCAGCCGTGACATAAGGACACGGCAATCGATATGATGGCTGCATGACGGTCAACATGACGATGAGCCTGCCGGACGACGTGGCCGCCTTCGTGAAGGCCAAGGGCAACGCGTCCGCCTACACCGCCCGGATACTGCGCCGCCAGATGCTCGCCGAGGAACTGGAACGGTCCGCGCGAGTGCGCGCGGAGGCCGGGATCGTGACGACGGTCGGCGAGCCGGGCGAGAGCGAGGAGGACACCTTGCAGCGGTGGGCACGGGTGGCGGGCCGGTGAAGCGCGGCCACGTCTACGAAGTGACCATTGCCGGTGGCCCCGCGCACGTCCTGGTGATCTCGTCCGACGGACTGAACACCCAGAACAAGTGCGCCACCTGCGTGCTGATCTACCCGCAGCAAGTACGCGAACCCACGCTCGTCGACATCCCTGTCACCTCGCCCTCGACCGGCACCATCGTCCTCGGTGAGTTCCGCACGCTGTCCGAGCCACGCTTCGCCCGCGACTTGGGGCCGGTGGACGAGCGCGTCATGGAAGCGGTCGAGTTCGGGCTCCGTGCCGTGTTCGACCTCTAGTACGGTGCCCCTCACCCCGGCCACACGATCGCCTGTACCTCGCTGTACGCGTGCAGGGCGTACACGCCCACGTCGCGGCCGACGCCGCTCTTCTTGAAGCCGCCGAACGGGGCCTCCATGTTGCGGCCGACGGTGTTGATCCCGACGCCGCCGGCGCGCAGTCGGCGGGCCACGCGGAAGGCGCGGGCGACATCACCGGACCAGACGTAGTCGATGAGGCCGTACTCGGAGTCGTTGGCGAGGGCGACTCCTTCGTCCTCGTCGTCGAAGGGGATCACGACGACCACCGGGCCGAAGATCTCCTCGCGGGCCACGCGCATGTCATGGGCGCAGTCGGCGAAGAGGGTGGGCGAGACGTAGAAACCCCGGTCCGGCGCAGTCCGTTCGCCGCCGGTGACCAGCGACGCGCCCTCCTTGCGGCCGAGTTCGACGTACGACTCCACCCGCGCCCGGTGCTCCGCCGAGATCAGCGGCCCGACGACGGTGTCCGGCTCCCGGGGATCCCCCACCTTCAGCCGCCGTGCGTATGCGGCGAGTTGCTCGACCAGCCGCTCGTACACCCCGCGCTGGGCCAGCACCCGGGTCGGTGCCGTGCAGATCTGCCCGCTGTAGAAGGAGAAGGTGGTGCCGATGCCGGCGACGGCCGAGCCGAGGTCGGCGTCGTCGAACACGAGCGCCGCGCCCTTGCCGCCCAGTTCCATGAGCTGGCGTTTCATGTCCCGTCCGCACACCTCGGCGATGCGCCGGCCGACGGCCGTGGAGCCGGTGAAGCTGACCATGTCGACGTCGTCGGAGGCCACCGCCGCCTCGCCCACGGCCACCTCACGCCCGGAGACGACGTTCACCACCCCCGGCGGCGCCCCGGCCGCCTCGAGTGCCTCGGCCATCCGGTAGACGGACAGCGGATCCTGCGGGGCGGGTTTCACCACCACCGTGTTGCCCATGGCGAGGGCCGGTGCGACCTTGCCGGCCGGGTTGGCCCACGGGTTGTTGTAGGAGGTGACGCAGGTGACGACCCCGACGGGCTGGCGTACCGCCAGTGCGCCCATCACCCCGGCCCTGCCCATCGGCCCGGCCTCGTTGATCTGCGGCGCGATCGCCCACTCGGCGGGCTCCACGCGCGCGTACCGCCGGAACCGGGCGGCGGCCACCCCGACCTGCATCGCCCGGGCGGTCCCCGTGGTCGCGCCGGTCTCCGCGCGGGCCAGCTCGGTGTACGGCCCCGTCCGGTCGCGGATCAGGTCGGCCGCCCGGCCCAGCACCGCCGCCCGCTCCTCCGGCGGGGTCCGCGACCATGCCCCGAACGCCTCCCGGGCCGCCGCACAGGCCGCCCGCGCCTGCTCGGCCGAGGCTTCCGGCGCCCAGCCCACGGTCTCCTCGGTGGCCGGGTCGGTCACCGGGTAGTGCCCGCCGTCCGGCTCCACCCACTGGCCGCCGACGAACAGCCGCTGCCCCTCGCCCGCCGGGGCCACCGGGCCCAACCGGCTCACCGGGTGCTCACCGTCCGCGTGTCGGTGCCGGAGCGCAGCACCTTCCCCGGTACGGCCCCGGTCACCGCGTCGTCCCGGATCGCCTCGACCCCGTTGACCCACACGGCGCGCACCCCGAGCGCCCTGGAGTCCAGGCGGGGACTGTCACCCGGCAGGTCGTGCACCAGCCGGGCCTGACCGGCGTCGATGCGCTCCGGGTCGAACAGCACGAGGTCCGCATGCCAGCCCTCCCGCACCTGCCCCCGCTCGCGCAGTCCGAACAGCCGCGCCGGGTCGCCGGTCAGCATCTTCACCGCCTGCTCCAGACCGAGCAGCTTGCGCCCGCGCAGACAGTCCCCGAGGAACCGGGTGGTGTACGGCGCCCCGCACATCCGGTCCAGGTGCGCGCCCGCGTCGGAGCCGCCGAGCAGCACGTCCTCGTGCTGCCAGGTCTCGGCGCGCAGCGCCCAGGACGCCGGGTCGTTGTCGGTCGGCATCGGCCACAGCACCGTACGCAGCTCGTCGTTGGCGCAGATGTCGACCAGGCACGCGAACGGGTCCTGCCCGCGCTCCTCGGCGATGTCCCGTACGACCCGGCCCGTCAGCCCCCGGTTGGCCTCGCTGTAGGTGTCCCCGATGACGTACCGCCCGAAGTTCGCCAGCCGCCGGAAGACGCCCGCCTCCTTCGACCGGGCCCGCCGCAGCATCTCCGCCCGGACGGCGGGGTCCCGGAGCCTGGCGATCCGCTCCGGCACGGGCAGTCCGAGGACCGGCCCCCAGCCGGGGATGAGGTTGAGGGCGCAGAAGGTCCCGAGGGACATGTTCATCGGGGTGAGGATCGGCATGGTGAGGGCCACCACCCGCCCGCCCGCCTTCCGGGCCCGCTCGCTCGCGCTCAGCTGCCGTGGCACCCGCTCCGGTACGGCCGCGTCGACGGTGAGCACGTTCCAGTTGAGCGGCCGCCCGGCGACCGCGCTCATCTCCACGAGCAGGTCGATCTCGTCGTCGTCGAACTGGTCCAGACAGCCGGCGACGATCGCCTCGATCTGCGTGCCCTCGTGCTCGCCGACGGCATTCGACAGCGCCAGCAGCTCCGCCGGCCGCGCGTGCCGGGAGGCGACCGGCTGCCCGTCCCCGTCCGAGTGGGTACCGGACTGCGTGGTGGACAGCCCCCAGGCGCCGGCGTCCATGGCCTCGTGCAGCAGCCCCAGCATCGCCCCGAGCTGCTCCTCGCTCGGCTGCCCTCCGACGGCCTGCGGCCCCATGACGTACCGCCGCAGCGCGCAGTGCCCCACCATGAATCCGGCGTTGACGGCGATCCGCCCTTCGAGGGCGTCCAGGTACTCCCCGAAGGAGTGCCAGCTCCAGGGCGCCCCCTCTTCCAGCGCCACCAGCGACATCCCCTCCACCTTGGACATCATCCGGCGCGTGTAGTCGGCGTCCTCGGGGCGGGCGGGGTTGAGCGGCGCCAGGGTGAACCCGCAGTTCCCGGCGGCGACCGTCGTCACCCCGTGATTGAGGGAGGGCGTGGCGTACGGATCCCAGAAGAGCTGGGCGTCGTAGTGGGTGTGGGGGTCGACGAAGCCGGGGGCGAGGACGAGGCCGGTGGCGTCCTCGGTGGTGCGGGCGTCTTCGCCGACCTCGCCGATGGCGGCGACCCGGCCGCCCCGGATGCCGACGTCGGCGGTGAAGGCGGGGGCGCCCGTCCCATCGACAACGGACGCGCCCTTGATCAGGTGGTCCAACATGCCCGGAACCCCCTCAGACAGCTTTCCGGAACCGGGTCGTCCGATGCACCGGATCCGTGTCGATCTTCGGAATCACATGCTCCCCGATCAGCCGGATCGTCTGCAGCGTCTCCTCCTTCGGCACCCCCACCGGCAACCCGAAGCTCAGCTGGTCGGCGCCCGCCTGCTCCCACCTCTTGCACTGCCGCAGCACCTCGTCGGGGTCGCCGCAGATGAGCAGCTCCTCCTCCACGAGCAGCTCCACGAACTCCGGCGTGTACGGGGGCAGCGTCTCCGGCCACACCGGGAAGCCCTCGGGGCGCGGGAAGGTGTCGTGGTACCGGAAGACGAGCGAGGGCAGATAGTGCAGACCGCCGTTCACCGCGATCTCTATCGCCTCCGCGTGCGTGGGCGCGCAGATCGCGGTCGTCGTCACCATCACGTTGTCGTTGACGAAGTCCCCCACCGGCTCCGCGTTCACGACCGCCGTCTTGTACTGCTCCAGCACCCACTCCATGTCGGACACCTTCTGGATGCTGAAGCCGAGCACGCCGAGCCCCTTCTTCGCGGCCATGGCGTACGACGGCGGAGATCCGGCCGCGTACCACATCGCCGGGTGCGACTTCCCGTACGGTTTCGGCAGGACCTTGCGCGGCGGCAGCTGCCAGTGCTTGCCCTGGAAGCCGGCGTACTCGTCCTGGAGCCACATCTTCGGGAACTCGGCGATGGTCTCCTCCCAGATCTCCTTGGTGTAGTTCATGTCGGTCACACCCGGTATGAACCCCAGGATCTCGTGGCTGCCGGCGCCGCGCCCGCTGCCGAACTCGAAGCGCCCCTCGCTGAGGTGGTCGAGCATGGCGACCTTCTCGGCGACCTTCACGGGGTGGTTGACCTGGGCCAGGGGGTTGAAGATCCCGGAGCCGAGGTGGATCCGCTCGGTCGCGTGGGCGAGATACCCGAGGAAGACGTCGTTGGCGGACAGGTGCGAGTACTCCTCCAGGAAGTGGTGCTCGGAGGCCCAGGCGTACTTGAAACCGGACTTGTCCGCCTGGATGACGTACTCGGTCTCCTCCATCAGCGCCTTGTGCTCGGCCAGCGGGTCGGTCTCGGCGCGCTTGCCCACGTATCCCTGTACAAAGAGCCCGAATTCCAAGGCCGTTCACCGTCCTCAGTCATTTCTGACGTATCGTCAGATCTCTTGTTGGCCGACTGTCGCATCGGCCACCGCGACCGTCAATAGCTGACGGGGAGTCAGATCACGCTGACCCCCGCCAGCCACCCGCCGTCGATCACGAACGGCTGCCCGGTGATGTACGACGAGTCCGCCGAGGTGAGGAACAGCGCCAGCCGGGCCACCTCCTCCGGCTGCCCGACCCGCCCGAGCGGCACGAGCTTGCGGTACAGCTCGTCCAGGGCCCGGCTCATCTCCTCCGGGTCGGCGTCCGGGTCGAGCCGCGCCGGGTTGGACATCGGGGTGTCGATGGCGCCCGGGCAGATCGCGTTGACCCGGATGCCCCGGCCCGCCAGCTCCAGCGCGGCCACCCGGGTCAGCCCCAGCACGGCGTGCTTGGTGGCGGCGTAGGTGCCCACGGCCGCCATGCCGGTCAGGGCCGTGTAGGAGGCGGTGTTGACGATGGTCCCGCCGTCGGCCATCTGAGGCGCCACCGCCTTCATCCCCAGGAAGCAGCCGACCTGGTTGACCTGAACGACCTGCATGAACTCGTCCAGCGGGGTGTCCACGAGGGCGTTGAAGCGCAGGATCCCCGCGTTGTTCACCAGCCCGTCGATCCGCCCGTACGTCCCCTTCGCCGCCTCGACGGCCTCCCGCCAGCCGTCCTCGGTGCCGACGTCGAGATGGACGTACAGCGCGCCTATCTCCTTGGCCAGGGCCTGCCCCTGGTCGTCCAGCACGTCCGCGACGACCACCCGCGCCCCCTCGGCCCGGAACAGCCGCGCCTCCTGCTCGCCCTGCCCGCGTGCCGCCCCGGTGACGATGACGACCCGCCCGTCCAGCTTGCCCATGTCCACCCGCTCCTCAGCTCAGCAGGGGCGCGACCTCCGCCCCGAACAGCTCGATCTGCTCGATCAGTTCGGCGCGGCTCCGGCTGCGGAAGCGCACCTGGACCTGGTCCACGCCCATCGCCCGGTACGCCCGCAGCGACTCGGCGATCTCCTCCGGCACCCCGGTGAGCGTCCGCCGCCCGACGTCCCAGCCGGCCCGCCCGACGTACAGCGGCTCGGCGAGGGCGCCGACCGTGAACGGCCCCTCGACGCCGGCCTCTTCGCGCACCTGCCGCAGTCGGGCGATCTGCGCGGGCAGCCTCTCCCGCGGGTCCCCCTGCGGCAGCCAGCCGTCCCCCTTCAGCGCGGCCCGGCGCACGGCGGCGGGCGAGGAGCCGCCGACCCAGAGGGGGACGTTCGGCTGCGCGGGCCGGGGCCGCTGGCCGAGCCCGGCGAAGTCGTACGACTTCCCGTGATGCTCGGGGAACTCCTCCGCTCCCAGGGCGGCCCGCAGCGCGTCGATCACCTCGTCCAGCACGGCCCCCCGCCGCTCGAAGTCCACCCCGAGCGCCTCGAACTCCTCCCGCACGTGCCCGGCCCCGACCCCGAGGACCAGCCTGCCGCCGGAGAGGTGGTCGAGGGTGGCGTACTGCTTGGCGGTGAGCAGGGGGTGCCGCAGCGCCACGACCGCCACATGACTGAGCAGGCGCACCCGCTCGGTGACGGCGGCGAGGTGGGCGAGGGTGCCGACCGGGTCGTACCAGACCGTGCTCATGGCGGGGGCGAGACGGCGCGGGACACCCACGTGATCGCAGACGGCGAGGTAGTCGAACCCGGCCCGGTCCGCGGCCCGCGCGACGGCCACCAGGTCCGCCGGCCCCGCCCCGGCCTCCCACGCTTCCGCGAACAGGGTGCTCTGCGCCTGGACGGGCAGCTGGATGCCGTACGCCAGGGCACTCACCGCCAGCGCCCCTCGGGGGTGAGCCCCAGCAGCTCGATGGCGTTGCCGCGCACGATCCGCTCGACCACGTCCGCCGGCAGATGCCCCATCTGGGCCTCACCGACCTCGCGGGACTTGGGCCAGGTGGAGTCGGAGTGCGGGTAGTCGGTCTCGTACAGGACGTTGCCGACCCCGATGGCGTCGAGGTTCCTGAGGCCGAAGGCGTCGTCGAAGAAGCAGCCGTGGACATGCCCGGCGAACAGCTCGGACGGCGGCCGGGTGACCTTCTCGGCGACCCCGCCCCAGCCCCGGTTCTCCTCCCACACCACGTCGGCGCGTTCGAGGATGTACGGGATCCACCCGATCTGACCCTCGGCGTACATGACCTTCAGGTTCGGGAACCGCTCGAACTTGCCGCTCATCAGCCAGTCGACCATCGAGAAGCAGCAGTTGGCGAAGGTGATGGTGGAGCCGACGGCGGGCGGGGCGTCGGCGGAGGTGGAGGGCATGCGGCTGCTGGAACCGATGTGCATGGCGACGACCGTGCCGGTCTCGTCGCAGGCGGCGAGGAAGGGGTCCCAGTCGTCGGTGTGGACGGACGGCAGGCCGAGGTGCGGGGGTATCTCGGAGAAGGCGACGGCCCTGACGCCCCGCGCGGCGTTGCGCCGTACCTCCTGGGCGGCCAGCTCGGCGTCCCACAGGGGGATGAGCGTGAGCGGTATCAGCCGTCCGTGCGCCTCGGGGCCGCACCACTCCTCCACCATCCAGTCGTTGTAGGCGCGCACGCACAGCAGGGCGAGTTCCCTGTCGGCGGCCTCGGTGAAGGTCTGCCCGCAAAAGCGCGGGAAGGTGGGAAAGCACAGGGCGGACTGCACATGGTTGACGTCCATGTCGGCGAGCCGCGCGGGCACGTCGTACGACCCCGGCCGCATCTGCTCGTAGGTGATGACCTCCAGCCTGACCTCGTCCCTGCTGCACCCCACGGCGGTGTCGAGCCGGGTGAGGGGGCGCCGCAGGTCCTCGTAGACCCACCAGTCACCGAGGGGCCCCTCGGTGCTGCCGGGTTCGCCCATGACGGGCTTGAAACGCCCGCCGAGGAAGGTCATCTCCTTCAGCGGGGCGCGCACGATCCGGGGCCCGACGTCCCGGTACTTCCTCGGCAGCCGGTCCTGCCAGACCCCGGCGGGCTCAACGGTGTGGTCGTCGACGGAGATGATCAGCGGGAACTGTGTGGTCTCCATGTCCCTCACGGTAGCGCCGATCTGACGGTCCGTCAGCTAGTGGGTGTCTGCAAAGAGGGTGTGAGGGGTTTGTGTGCGGCGATACGCCACCCTGTGATCGGCGTCTCCCACGGCTGACGGAACCGCCCGGAACAAGGCAAACTGACGGGGTTGTTCGTGATGCCTGGGCCTGTCCGGCGGATCAGGCCGGCTTCAGGCAACGGTGGTTTGTCAGTACAGGTGAGCGGGGCATGGTGCGTCCAGCTGGAAGGCGGAGGAGGGCGGCGACGCGGAGCGTCGGCAACCGACGACAACGCCGCAGATGGGCGTGCCATGCCCCGCGATTCCGGCGTGATCCGCCGGACAGGCCCTAGGGGGACGAACGCATGGACGGTGGGCCGCGAGTGCCTGAGCAGCGGCGTCCCGGCTCCGTGACCGTCACGGAGCAGGAGACGCTGCGGTTCGGCGTGCTCGGTCCGGTGCGGGCCTGGCGCGGCGAGGAGCAGCTCAGCACGGGCTCTCCCCAGCAGCGCGCCCTGCTGGCCGCCCTGCTGCTGCGCGAGGGCCGTACGGCCACGGCGGCGGAGCTCATCGACGCGCTGTGGGGCGCCGAGCCCCCGTCGCAGGCACTGGCGGCGGTGCGGACCTACGCCTCCCGCCTGCGCAAGATCCTGCCGCCCGGGGTCCTGGTCAGCGAATCCGGCGGTTACGCGGTGCGGGTACCGGCCGAGGGCGCCCTGGACCTGGCGGTCGCGCAGGACCTGGCGGCGGAGGCGGAGAAGGCACGGGCGGCCGGCGACCTGTGCCGGGCCCGTTCGGTGCTGAGCGAAGCCCTGGCCCTGTGGGACGGCGAGGTGCTGGCCGGCGTCCCCGGCCCGTACGCCGAGACCCAGCGGGTCCGCCTGGAGGAGTGGCGCCTGGGCCTGCTGGAATCCCGCCTGGACATGGACCTGGAGCAGGGCTGCCACACGGAGGCGGTCTCGGAACTGACGGCACTGACCGCGGCCCATCCGCTGCGGGAGCGCCTGCGCGAACTGCTGATGCTGGCCCTGTACCGCAGCGGCCGGCAGGCGGAGGCCCTCGCGGTCTACGCCGACACCCGCCGCCTGCTGGCCGAGGAACTGGGCGTGGACCCGCGCCCGGGCCTGCGCGAGCTGCAGCAGCGCATCCTGCAGGCGGACCCGGCCCTGGCGGAGCCGTCGTCCCCGGCGCCGGAGCCCTCGGTGGTCCCGGTCCGGCCGGCCCAGTTGCCGGCGACGGTCCCGGACTTCACGGGCCGGGCCGGATTCGTGTCCGAACTGAGCGAGGTGCTGGCGTCGGCGTCGGAGTCCCCGGACGCCGGGGGCCGGGTGATGGCCGTGTCGGCGCTGGCCGGCATCGGCGGGGTGGGCAAGACCACCCTGGCGGTGCACGTGGCCCACCGGGCGCGGGGCGCCTTCCCCGACGGCCAGCTGTACGTGGACCTGCAGGGCGCCGGGCCACGCCCGGCGGAACCGGAAACGGTCCTGGGCTCCTTCCTGCGGGCGCTGGGCACGGCGGACTCGGCGATCCCGGACTCCCTGGACGAACGGGCGGCCCTGTACCGCTCGGTCCTGGACGGCCGGCGGGTCCTGGTGCTGCTGGACAACGCGAAGGACGCGGCACAGGTACGGCCCCTGCTGCCGGGGACCGAGGGCTGCGCGGCCCTGGTGACGTCCCGGGTCCGCATGGTCGACCTGGCGGGCGCCCACCTGGTGGACCTGGACGTGATGTCCCCGGAGGAGGCGCTCGCCCTCTTCACGAAGATCGTGGGCGAGGAGCGGGTGGCGGCGGAGCGGGAGGCCGCGCTGGACGTGGTCGCGGCCTGCGGCTTCCTGCCGCTGGCGATCCGCATCGCGGCGTCCCGGCTCGCCGCCCGGCGTACGTGGACGGTGTCGGTCCTGGCGGCGAAGCTCGCGGACGAACGCCGTCGCCTGGACGAACTGCAGGCCGGCGACCTCGCGGTCAAGGCCACCTTCGAGCTCGGCTACGGCCAGCTGGAACCGGCCCAGGCCCGGGCGTTCCGGCTGCTGGGCCTGGCCGACGGCCCGGACATCTCCCTGGCGGCCGCGGCGGCGGTCCTGGATCTTCCCGTGGAGGAGACCGAGGACCTGCTGGAGTCCCTGGTGGACACGTCGTTGCTGGAGTCCGCGGCACCGGGACGCTACCGCTTCCACGACCTGGTCCGGCTCTACGCGCGTGCGTGCGCGGAACGGGACGAGCAGCCGCCCGGCGAGCGCGAGGCCGCGATGTCGCGGTTGCTGGACTTCTATCTGGCCACGGCGGCCCAGGTCTACGCGATGGAGCGGCCGGGGGACCGGCTGGTGGATCACCTGCAGCCGACCGCGTACCCGGGGCTCGGGTTCGAGGACCGGCACAAGGCCCAGGACTGGCTGTACGCGGAGGCGGTCTGTCTGCTCGCCTGCGTACGGCAGTCCGCTGATGGCAGCACGCTGCGGCGCGCGATCGATCTTCTGTGGGCGTCCGTCGACCTTGCCGAATCCGGCGCCAACTCAAGGGAGTACGAGGCGGCCGCCGCCGCGCTGAGGGCGGCCGCACGGGCCGTCGGCGATGTGCGAGCCGAGGGCAGGGCCTCGGTCGTACTGAGCAATGCGCGGCTGTTCTCGGGGGTGTTCGATCAGGCGTACGGCGAGGCGCTGGAGGCATTCCAGCTCGCCGAAGCGGCCCACGATCCACTGCCCTCCTGCTGGGCGGCGAACGTGCTGGGCAGCACGGCGTTCTACCAGAACCGGCACGAGGACGCCGAAGGCTATTTCAGCCAGGCCATCGACAAGTTCCGCGCCTGCGGCGACCTCGCCGGCACGGCGGCCGCCCTGTGCAACCTGTCCCGTCTGCACCTTGCGACGGACCGCGCCGACACCGCGGTCGTCCTCGCCCGCCAGGGAACGGACATCTACCAGGAGCTCGGCCACACCCTCAGGGGAGCGAACGGGCGCTACGCGTTCGGCCTGGCCCTCGGCAAATCCGGCCGGCACGACAGCGCGACCGAGCAGTTGGAAGAAGCCCTGCGCGTCTTCCGCGACAGCCGCCAGCGCCTGTGGGAAGGCATGACGCTCTGCCGGCTCGCCGAGGTCGACCTGGACGCACGCAGGCCGTCACAGGCCGCGAGCAACGCCGAGATGGCGCTCACCGTCCTTCGAGGCATCGGAGGCGATTGGCGCCGCGGCCATGTCCTGACTGTGCTGGGCAGAGCCCTGAACGGGATCGGGCACTCCGGCCGAGCCCAGGTCTGCTGGCGTGAAGCCCTGGAGATCTACGAGAAGCTGAACGCCCCGGAAGCGGACGGGGTCCGCCGACTCCTCACCCCGGTGGCAGCCGCCTGAGCTTCTGCCGGGACGTTCATCATTCGTTTATCGCGGCACGGCACTCTTCTGGTTGTCGATCCGTCGTGTCGGGGGGCAGACGGACCGCGGTGAGGGTCGCCGCACCGGGGGATTAGGGTTGGGCGGCCCGAGTGGCCCGCCCGGCCACCCACGGGGGAGTGACCGGGCGGGCCCTCACGTTCCGCAGTGATCCACCCAGGGGAGGCACCATGAGCAACACCGACAACAACACGATTGTCCAGCCGGACAACACGCATGTCACCGACGCCCCGGCGGGCGAGACGGTCCAGCCGCTCAACACCCACGTCACGGACGCCCCGGCGGGCGAGACGGTCCAGCCGCTCAACACCCACGTCACGGACGCCCCGGCAGCCGCCGCCGACGGCACGGTGACCCCGGACAACACCCACGTCACGTCCGAACCCAGCTGAGCCACCTCCCGGACGGGGGACCGGCCGCGACGGCGCCGAGGGGGAGCCGTCGCGGCCGAGGTGTGTCCGGGGGAGGTCAGGTTCGGTGAACGCCGAGCCCGCCGGCTCGCTGAAGGACTGACCCCGCAGCTCGCGGAAGCACGACGATCGCCGAGAAGCGGGCGGCCCCGCGGCAACTTCGCAGCTCCGTGAGTGCGATTCGCCCCCGGCCCTCTCACCCCCTCCCCCGCAGAACCCCCTTCACCACCTTGCCGCTCGCGTTCCTGGGGAGTTCCGGTACGAAGTCCACCGCCCTCGGCACCTTGTAGTTCGCCATCTCCCTGCGTGCCCAGGCGATCAGGTCGTCGGAGGTCAGGGGCGAGCCGGGGCGGCGGACCACGTACGCCTTGGCGACCTCGCCCAGTCGGGTGTCGGGTATGCCGATCACCGCCACCTCGCGCACATCCGGATGCGTGCCCAGCAGTTGCTCTATCTCCGCCGGGTAGGCGTTGAAGCCGCCGACGATGAACATGTCCTTGATGCGGTCCGTGATGCGCAGGTTGCCCGCCTCGTCCAGGACGCCCACGTCGCCCGTCCTCAGCCAGCCGTCGGGGGAGATCGCCTCGGCCGTCGCCGCCGGGTCGTCGTAGTAGCCGCTCATGACGTTGAAGCCGCGCACCAGGATCTCGCCTGCCTCGCCGGGCCGTACCGGCGTGCCCGTCGCGTCCACCAGCCGTATCTCCGTGCCCGGGATCGCCCGGCCGGAGGTGGCGGCGATGACCGACGGGGCGTCGCCGCGCCGGCACATCGTGACGATCCCGCTCGCCTCCGACAGGCCGTACGCGGTGAGGACCGTGTCGACGCCGAGTTCGCCGCGCAGGCGTTCCACCAGCTGCAGCGGTACGACCGCCGCTCCCGTCACCACCAGGCGCAGCGCCGAGAGGTCGTGGGCGTCGCGGGCGGGGTGGTCCAGCAGTGACTGGTGGAGGGTGGGCGGGCCGGGGAGCACCGAGATCCGTTCCGCCGCTATGTTCGCCAGTGCCGTCTCCACGTTGAACACCGGCTGCGGGATCATCGTCGCCCCGCGCATCAGGCAGGCGATCACCCCGGCCTTGTAGCCGAAGGTGTGGAAGAAGGGGTTGATGATCAGGTAGCGGTCGGCGGTACGCAGCCCCGCCAGGTCCGCCCAGATCTCGTACGCCCGGAGGGTCTGGGCGTGCGTGATCACGGCGCCCTTCGGGCGGCCCGTCGTACCCGACGTGTAGATGATGTCCGACGGTGCCGAAGCGTCCAACTCCCTGGCTCTTTTCCGCACTTCGGCCGCCGATACCCCCTCTCCTCCCGCCAGGAAGTCCTTCCACGTGCGGAAGTCCGGCGGCGCGTCCTCCGACAGGACGACCACCTGTTCCAGGGCCGGGAGGCCGGGGAGCGGACCCGGGCCCGTCGGCGCCCCCTCCCCCGCCGCCCGCCGCAGGCTCGCCACGTACGACGCGCCCAGGAACGTGCCCGTCACGAAGAGCAGGCGGGCCCCGCTGCGGCGCAGTACGTCCGCGGCCTCCGTGCCCTTGAAGCGGGTGTTGAGCGGGACGAGGACGGCGCCCGCGGTGACCGCGCCGAGCGCTGCCGTGATCCAGTCCAGGGAGTTGGGGGCCCAGACGGCCACCCGGTCGCCCGTCCGCACCCCGCTCGCCACGCAGGCCGCCGCCGCACGCTCGACGCGGGCGCCCAGTTCGGCGTACGTGATCCTGGTACGGCCCTCGACCACCGCCTCCGTGTCCGCGTAGCGCTCGGCCGACCACCGGACCAGATCGGGCACGGTGTCCCAGTCGCTCATCCCAGGCCCCCTGTCACCGCAGAGCTGACTGCCCGTCAGATTAGCTGTAATCTGACGGACTGTCAGGAGGTCAGGAGGAGGGGGAGGACGGCATGGCAGCAACCGGGCTCAAGGACGCCACCGCCATCGTCGGGATCGGGCAGACCTCGTTCGCCAAGCGTCTCGCCGAGGACGAGAAGACGCTCGCCTGCCGGGCCGTGCTCGCCGCGCTCGACGACGCGGGGATCGCGCCCGGCGAGGTCGACGGTCTCGCCTCCTACACCATGGAGGAGACCGACGAGGTCGAGCTCGCGAAGGCCGTGGGGTTCGGGGATCTGACCTTCTTCAGCAAGGTGGGGTACGGCGGGGGCGGGTCCTGCGCCACCGTCGCCCATCTCGCCGCCGCCATCGCCTCCGGGCAGGCCACCGTCGGGGTCGCCTGGCGGTCACGGAAGCGGGGGTCCGGGCCGCGGCCGTGGACCAACACCCGCGTCCAACTCCCCACCCCGGCCCAGTGGACCCGGCCCTTCGGCCTCCTCCGTCCCGCCGACGAGATCGCCATGCTGGCACGGCGGTACATGCACGAGTACGGCGCCACCCGCGATCACCTCTTCAACGTCGCCCTCGCCTGCCGGAACCGGGCCAACCAGAACCCGGCCGCCGTGATGTACGAACGCCCGCTGACCCGCGAGATGTACATGACCTCGCGCTGGATCAGCGAGCCGCTCTGCCTCTTCGACAACTGCCTGGAGACGGACGGGGCCCTCGCCTGCGTGATCGTCAGCAGGGAGCGCGCCCGGGACTGTGCCCGGCGGCCCGTGTACGTCCACTCCGCCGCCCAGGGCCTGCCCGCGCAGCACCACGGCATGGTCAACTACTGGAACGACGACCCCCTCACCGGCCCCGCCTGGACCGCCGCCCGGCATCTGTGGAAGCACGCCGACTTCACTCCGGACGAGGTCGACGTGGCCCAGATCTACGACGCCTTCACCGCTCTCGTCCCGCTCTCCCTGGAGGGGTACGGCTTCTGCGGGCGGGGAGAAGGGGGCGCCTTCACCGAGGGAGGCGCCCTGGAGATCGGCGGGCGGCTGCCCCTCAACACCGGTGGGGGCGGACTCTCCGAGGCCTACGTCCACGGCTTCAACCTCATCAACGAGGGCGTGAAGCAGTTGCGCGGGACCAGTACCGCCCAGGTGCCCGGTGCCGCCACCTGCCTGGTCACAGCCGGCGAGGGCGTGCCCACCTCCGCCCTCCTCCTGCGGAACTGA
Organism: Streptomyces puniciscabiei; assembly: GCF_006715785.1. Lineage (NCBI taxonomy): Bacteria > Bacillati > Actinomycetota > Actinomycetes > Kitasatosporales > Streptomycetaceae > Streptomyces > Streptomyces puniciscabiei. The sequence goes on along the minus strand of NZ_VFNX01000001.1, from coordinate 3,634,337 downwards.
GGAAGGACCCCATGCTGACTCCCGTCACCGACACCGACGGCGCGCCCTTCTGGGAGTACGCGGCCCGCGGTGAACTGCGCGTCCAGGCCTGCGGCGACTGTCACGAACCCCGCTTCCCGCCCCGCCCCTGCTGCCCGCACTGCCAGTCCTTCTCGACCGAGTGGCGGCCGGTATCGGGGCGCGGGCGGATCTGGTCGTACGTCGTACCGCACCCGCCCCTCCTCACCGGCTACGCGGAACAGGCGCCGTACAACGTCGTCGTGGTGGAGCTGGAGGACGCCCCGCGGATCCGGCTGGTGGGGAACGTGGTCACGCACGCCGGCGCGCCCCTCGACTCCCTCGATCCACAAAGGCTCAGGATCGGCGCCCGGGTGCATGCCGTCTTCGGTGACGGCGGGCTGCCGCAGTGGGTGCTCGCGTGAGCGGCGTGCGGGTCGAGGCCGACAAGGACAGCGGGGTCGCCGTCGTCACCCTCGACCGGCCGCACCGGCTCAACGCCATCGACCTGGACACGGCGCACGAACTCGCCGGTGCCTGGCGGGCGTTGCGGTTCGACGACTCGGTGCGGGCCGTCGTGCTCACGGGGGGCGGGGAGCGGGCGTTCTGCACCGGGATCGACCGGGACGCCGTGGTGCCGCAGCCCTCGTCGCCGTACATGCAGGACGATCCCTTGCTGACCGTCGGGCCGAAGGCCAATGACCTCTGGAAGCCGGTCGTCGCGGCCGTGCGCGGAATGGCCTGCGGGGGTGCCTTCTACCTGCTGGGCGAGTGCGAGTTCGTCGTCGCCGACCCGACGGCCGTCTTCTTCGATCCGCACACCTCGTACGGCATGGTCAGCGCCTACGAGTCGATACTGGTGGCCGCCCGGATGCCGTACGGGGAGGCGGCCCGGATGGCGCTCATGGGGAACGCCGAGCGGATCTCCGCGCGGCGGGCCCATGAGATCGGGCTCGTGTCGGAAGTCACCGAGGACGGCGGGGCCTTGGCGGCCGCCGTACGCTGCGCCGCCGTCATCGCCGGGTATCCGCCGGCCGGGGTGCAGGGGACCGTGCGGGCGTTGTGGGCGGCCAGGGAGGCCGGCCTGGCCCAGGCGTTCGCGCAGGCGCCGCACCTCGTCACCCTGGGCAATCTGCCGGCCGAGCGGCAGGCGGAGCTGTTCGCCGGGCGGCCCAGGGGCGGGTTCCGGGTGCGCTAGGGCTTTCCGCCGAGGGGTCCGATCGGCGTAGGGGACCGTTACTCACTTCGTGGTCCGCGGGGCGGCCGGGTCACCTGCGTGGCGGGGGTCCGGCGCCCGGGGTAGCGTCAGGCCTGGGACGGCCGCCGTCTGGAGCCCTTCCGTGACACACCGGTACGACGGCCGTCGCACGACTCCGTCGCGGCATCACGCCGTGCGGGCCGTGCCCGTCCCCTTCTCCGCGTCCAGCGCGTACACGCAGCGGTCCTTGCTGCACGCGTACACCACACCGTCCTTGACCACCGGCGAGCCGGTGATCTCGCCGCCGGTCGCCAGCTTCCAGCGCAGGCGGCCGTCGTCGGCCTTCAGGGTGTAGAGCAGATGGTCGGTGGAGCCGAAGTGGATACGGCCCTCGGCCACCGCCGGGGCGCCCACGACGTCGCCGCCCGCCTGGAAGCGCCACTTGGGCGTGCCGGTGACGGCGTCCAGGGTGTACAGGCCCTTGCCGCTGCCCACGTGCACATGCCCGGCGGCGACCAGCACCGGCTCGATCGACGAACGCGCCTCGGTGGCGATGCGCCAGCGGTCGCGGCCGTCGGTGGCGTCGAGGGCGTAGACGGTGCCCAGGTAGTCCGCCAGGTAGACGCCGCCGCCCGTGACCGCCGGGCCCGGGGCGAAGGCCGGCGGGCTGAGGAAGACCGCGGGTGCCTCGAAGTGCCAGCGGACCATGCCGCTCGCCGCCTCGACGGCGAGGACGCGGGTGCCGGCGGAGACGTACACGTAGCCGTCGGCGGCGGGGGCCAGGCGGACCGGCACCCCACCGCAGGAGGCCGCGTCACCGACCGGGTACGACCAGCGCTCCTCGCCGGTGCGGGCCTCCAGGGCGCGCAGCCGGGCGTCCTGCCAGACGTAGACCGTGCCGTCGTGGACGAGGGGGCCCGCCTCCGGGGACTCGAAGTCGGTCTGGCAGCCGGTGATCTCCCACAGCTTCTGCCCGTTGGTGGCCTCCCAGGCCTGCACACCGCCGCCCCGGGTGCCGGTGACGACCGTGCCGTGGTCGGCGTTCAGGGAGTACACCCAGGCGTCCGTGGACAGCCGCCACAGGTCGGTGCCCTGGCGGGCGTCCAGGGCGAACAGGGTCGGCCCGTCGGAGGCGTGGATACGGCCGTCCGACACCGCCATGGACCAGGCGACGTCCCGCGTCTTGAAGCGGCGCCGGCCGGTGGCCACGTCCAGGGCGTGCACCTCGAAGGAGGTGACGTAGACCAGGTCGCCGTCGACGGCGGGGGTGCCCCAGACCTCGTTGGACATGCGGAACCTCCAGGGCCGCCAGCCGCTCGCGGTCTCCGGGGGCTGCGGCGGCGCGGACGGGACGCTCGGGTCGGGGCCGGTGACGCCGGGGCGCGGGCGGGACCAGCTGGCGACCAGGCCGGCCTCCGGCGGGGGTGCCTTGACGGCGGCGGCGCGGGCGTCGGCGACGCGCGGGCCGGGGCCGATGGGCACCTGGGCGCCGGCCAGCCGGACCGGGCCGGCGTCGGGCGCGGCGGAGGGGGCGCCGACGGGGACGGGGGCCGGAGCGGGGGCCGGTGGGTCGTACGGGGGCGGCGGGGGTACGGCCGCGCGGCCGCCGCTCCTCGGGCCGCCGGTCGGTGCCGGGGCGGGCTTGGCGGCGGGGCGGCCGCCACGGCCCCGGGCCTCGATGAGGGCGACGGCCTTCTCGGGCAGCCAGGCGGAGGCGGTGCCGCTGTCGTCGGAGCCGGAACCGAAGAGATGGGGCGCGAGCTGGGCCTGGAGGTCGGCCGGGGTGGGCCGGGCGGCGGCCTCCATCTGCATGCACGCCTCGATCAGCGGGCGCAGCTCATCGGGCAGGCCGGTGAGGTCCGGGCCCTCGCGCAGCAGCATGAAGACGGTCTCGACCGGGTTGGCGCCGTGGAAGGGCGGGTGGCCGGTGGCCGCGAAGACCAGGGTGGAGCCGAGCGAGAAGACGTCGCTGGCGCCGGTGACGCTGCGGGAGTCCTTGGCCTGCTCGGGGGACATGTAGGCGGGGGTGCCGACGGCGACGTTCGTCATGGTCAGGCGGGTGTTGGAGACGCCGGAGGCGATACCGAAGTCGATCACCCGGGGGCCGTCCTCGACCACGAGCACGTTGGACGGCTTCAGGTCGCGGTGGACCAGCCCCGCGCCGTGGATGGACTGCAGGGCTTCCGCCACACCCGCGGCGAGCCAGCGCACGGCCTGGGCCGGGAGCGGCCCGCAGTCGTTCACTATCTCCTCGAGCGAGGGCGCCGGGACGTAGGCGGTCGCGAGCCACGGCACCGCGGCGCGCGGGTCGGCGTCGACCACGGCCGCCGTGTAGAAGCCGGAGACCGCGCGGGCCGCCTCCACCTCGCGGGTGAAGCGGACCCGGAACAGCTGGTCCTCGGCCAGCTCGGTGCGCACCGTCTTGATCGCCACGCGCCGGCCGGACGCCGAGCGCGCGAGATAGACCAGCCCCATGCCGCCGGCACCCAGCCGGCCCAGCACCTCGAACGGCCCGATCCGCCGCGGATCGTGCTGCGTCAGCTGATCCACCACTTGCCTGCCACCTCCCCGTACGAGCCGCGCCATCCACATATGTACGCGACCGAAGTGCAGCGTCTCACCACCGCACCGCCGTGGCGGCACGCACCCCAGATTCTTCCTGGCCGGACGGCTGGTTGCGAACCCGGTGACATTAGGGGTGTCTCATACTTAATCCACCCAAAAAGGATGAATCACCGCTGCAGCAGTGCGAACGACGCCCCCTGATTGTCGGTGACGACGGCCACTCGTCCGTACGACGTCTCGAAGGGTGGCGCCTGCACCCGCCCGCCGAGCCGCTGCACGGCACCGAGGGCGTCGTCCAGCCCGGCGACGCGGAAGTGGGCGAGGAAGTGCGGGGGCATCTCGGCCGGGAAGACCTCGGTGACCTCGGCCCGGCCGAAGTCGGGCCGCGCGCCCGCGCCGAACAGGGCGTCGTGGAAGAGGCTGCCGTAGAAGGCGTTGGCGGCGCCGGTGTCCCGGGTGTACAGCTGGGCCCAGACGAAGGTGCCGGGCTCGTGCCGGCGGCCGAAGCCACGGTGCCGGCCCGGCTGCCACAGCCCGAACACCGCGCCCTCGGGATCGGCGGCGAGGGCGGCGACGCCGAGGTCGCCCACCGGGAACGGGGCCATGACCACCTGCCCGCCGGCCGCGGTGATCCGCCGGCCGAGGGCCTCGACGTCCGGGGTGGCGAAGGAGACCGTCCAGACGGTGGGCATACGGCCGTCGGTCTTGGGCGCCAGCGAGGCGACGAGCTCCCCCCGCAGCCGCGCCCACACCGAGGAGCCGTAGGCGTCCTCGAAGGTCCACCCGAAGAGCTCACCGTAGAACCGCTTGCCCGCCTCGACGTCGGAGAGGCGGGCGTCCACCCAGCAGGGCACACCTTCCCCATAGGCCTCTTCCGCCTCCACCACCTCCGCGTCCACCACCTCTTCCGCCTCTCCCTCCCCTTCGGCCCCTTCGTACTCGGATGCCCTGTTTTCGGCCATGCCGTCAAAGTAACCGGGCCACGCGCACCGCGCAGACCAGGCACACCATCCTCGGAGCACCCGTGCACCCCATTTGCAGTCGGCCGAATCGCGCTCCGATCACCCCTCGGTAAGCTGACGGCATGACAGGACAAGTGCGTACCGTCGACGGCCGCGTGGCCGGCCGGCGTGGGCAGGCGACCCGGCAGAAGCTGCTCGACTGCCTCAGCGAGATGCTCAGCTCCTCCCCCTACCGGGACGTCAAGGTCATCGATGTCGCCCGGAAGGCGGGAACTTCACCCGCGACCTTCTACCAGTACTTCCCCGACGTCGAAGGCGCCGTCCTGGAGATCGCCGAGCAAATGGCGGCCGAGGGCGCGGGATTGACCGAGCTGGTCCAGGGGCGGTCCTGGGCCGGCAAGTCGGGATGGCAGACCGCCCAGGAACTCGTGGACGGTTTCCTGGAGTTCTGGCGCAAGAACGACGCGATCCTGCGGGTCGTCGACCTCGGCGCGGCCGAGGGGGACAAACGGTTCTACAAGATCCGCATGAAGATCCTGAACTCGGTGAACAACTCCCTGGCGGACTCCATCACCGAGTTGCAGTCCAAGGGCAGGGTCGACAAGGACGTGAACCCGGCGGCGGTGGCCGGCTCGCTGGTCGCGATGCTCGCGGCGGTGGCGGCGCACCAGAAGGGCTTCTCGTCCTGGGGCGTGAAGCAGGCCGAACTCAAGCCGAACCTAGCCCTGTTGGTCCACCTGGGCGTGACGGGGAAGAAGCCGAGCAAGTAACCCACGGCCACGGCAGCCCCCTTTTTCCATACCCAAGTCCTGTCTGGCAGGCGGTGGTTCACGCGTCGCACTCGCGGTGAGCCACCGCCTGCACTGCTATGCCGGCAGCGGACGGTCCCGTACGACGTGCTTCATCACCAGCGTCGAGGTCAGCCGCTGCACTCCCGGCAGGGTCGCCAGCCGCTCGTCGTAGAGCCGCTGGAAGGCCGCGAGGTCGGCGGTCGCCACCCGGAGCAGGTAGTCGGGCTCGCCGAACAGCCGCTGGGCGTCCAGCACGTGCTCCAGCTCGCCGACCGCCCGCTCGAACTCGGCGACCGTGTCCCGGTCCTCCTGCCGCATCGACACGAAGACCAGCGCCTCGAAGTTCAGCCCGAGCGCCGCCGCGTCCACCACCGCCCGGTAGCCCTGGATGGCACCGGAGCGCTCCAGCTCGCGCAGCCGGCGGTGACAGGGCGAGACGCTGAGGCGCACCCGCGCGGCCAGCTCGGTCACGGTCAGCCGCCCGTCCTGCTGCAGCTCGGCAAGGATTTTCCGGTCTACGTCGTCCATGTGGAAGATCTTCCCCCACAATCGCTGGCCGCGGGCAAACTTCGGGAACACTTTCGGGCCATTCACGCCTAATGTGCCCGACATGGACTCGGGACTGCTCTTCTCCTTCCTCGCCGTGGACCTGCTGCTGGTGTGCGTGCCGGGCGCCGACTGGGCGTACGTGATCGCGACCGCCCTGCGCCGCGGCTCGGTGCCGCGCGCGGTGGCCGGCCTGGTCTGCGGCTACGCCCTGCACACGGCCCTGGCGACGGCGGGCCTCGCGGTCCTGGTGGCGGGCTCGCCGAAGCTGCTGACGGTCCTGACGGTGGCGGGCGCGGGCTACCTGCTGTGGCTGGGCTGGGGGGTGCTGCGCCGGCCGGCAGTGCCGGGTGCGGGGGACACGGCGGCCGGCGAGGAGCGCCTCTTCCTGCGGGGGGCCACGATCAGCGGCCTCAACCCGAAGGGCCTGCTGCTCTATCTCTCCGTCCTCCCCCAGTTCCTCACCCTGCGCGGCGCCCACCTGCCCGTCCCCGCCCAGACGGCGGCCCTCGGCCTGCTCCACATGGCCTGCTGCGCGGCGGTCTACCTCACCGTCGGCGCGTTGTCGCGTGCGCTGCTTTCCGCGCGGCCGGCCGCGGCCCGGGCGGTGACGCGGACGTCGGGGGCGGCGATGCTGGGGATCGGCGCGGTGCTCCTGGCGGAGCGGCTTGCCGCGGTTTAGCGCAGTAGGGGGTGGCCGCTGGATACCGTCGGGCGTCTGCGGGTGCGTTGTGGCTGGTCGCGCAGTTCCCCGCGCCCCTTAGGGTGTCGCAGTGATCCGGAACAGGCGGATTTGCCTCGTCACCCGGGCCTGGTAGGTGGCGTACGGTGGCCAGAACTCCAGGAGTGCGGTCCACGCGGCCGCCCGCTCCTCCGCCTCCAGCAGTTGAGCCGTGACCGGGATGTCGCGGCCCTTCCAGCTGATCGAAGCCTCCGGATGGGCCAGTAGGTTGTGGCTCCAGGCGGGATGCCCGGGCCGCCCGAAGTTGGAGCCCACCAGCAGCCAGGTCTTGCCGTGCTCCTCCGGCATGCAGGCCAGCGGGGTGCGGCGGGGCAGGCCGGTGCGGGCGCCGGTGGAGGTGAGGATCAGGCCGGGCAGCATCTGCGTGCTGAGCAGGTACCGTCCCCCGGTGAGCCGGTGGACCGCCCGGTCGAGGGCCGGGATCACATGGGGCGCGACCTTCGCGAACCCGCGCGTCGAGGACACCTTCTGCACCATCCGGACGCCGATCACACCGTCACCGCCCCACCCGTGAAGAGCCCGGCGACCTCGGCGGCCCGGTCCCGCAGCCGGTGCACCGGCCCGAACAGCAGCTCGTCCCCGGCGGCCCGCTTGAAGTACAGCTGGGCGTCGTGCTCCCAGGTGAACCCGATCCCCCCGTGCAACTGGATCCCCTCACCGGCGGCCCCCCGCAAGGCCTCCAGCGCCTGGGCGAGCGCAAGCCCGCCGGAGCACAAGCCGCCGGCCGCCGACGGCGAAGCCGAGGCGGCGGCCCACGCTGCGTACCACGCTGCGGACCGAGCCGCCTGCACCCCCACATACACGTCGGCCAGCCGATGCTTCACCGCCTGGAAGGAGCCCACCGGCCGCCCGAACTGCTCGCGCTGCCCGACGTACTCCACGGTCCGCTCCAGCACCCGTTCCGCCGCCCCGACGGCCTCACATGCGAGCACGGCGGCGACCTGGTCCCCCAGGGCGGCGAGGGCGGGCAGCACCTCCGCGTCCTCCTCCCCGAGCAACTCGGCCCGCGCATCGCGCAGTTGGACGCGCCCCTGCGCCCGGGTGGCGTCGAGGGCGGTCTGCCGGGCCCGTACGACACCGGGCGCGTCCCCCGCCACCAGGAACAGCAGGGTCCGGGACCGTGCGAAGCCCCCGGTGTGCGCGGCGACGAGCAGCAGCCCCGCGCTGTGTCCGTCGAGCACCTGGTCGACCTGCCCGTACAGCCGCCAGTCGCCGTCCGTGCACCGTGCCTGGACGCCTCCGGCCCGTCCACCGCCGGCGGTGAAGGTGCCGTTGTCGCAGGTCAGGGCGAGGGCCTTGGTCAGCGCCGGGCCGGGGACGGCGAGGGCGGCGGTGAGCGTGCCGGCGGCCAGGCGGGGCAGCAGGTCGGCGCGCTGGGCCTCGGTGCCGAGGGCGAGGATCAGCGGGGCGGCGAGGACGGAGGTGGCGAGCAGCGGGGAGGGCGCCAGCGCCCGGCCGGTCTCCTCGCAGGCGAGGGCCAGTTCGGTGACCGAGCAGCCGACACCGCCGTACCGCTCGGGCAGGGCGAGTCCCGGCAGGCCGAGCTGGTCGGCGAGGGCCGACCACAGGAGGGGGTCGTGTCCGGCCGGGCTGTCGACGGCGGTCCGCAGCTCGGGCGAGCCGCACCGCTTGTGCAGCAGCTCACGCAGGGTGCGGCGGATCTCGTCCTGCTCGGCGGTGAGGCGGGTGTCCATGGCCTTCCCTCCCTATCTGACGGGGCGTCATATTAGGGGGGCCGGAATGAGATGCACAGAGGCAGGAGCCCTCGCATGAGCCGTGGCACCCGGAAAGTCGCCGTCGTCGGCGTGGCCCTCTCCGCATGCGGACGCCTGGCCGACACCACGCCGTACGCCCTGCACGCGCAGGCGGCCCGCCGTGCCCTCGCGGACGCGGGTCTCGGCCGTGAGGTGGTGGACGGATTCGCCTCCGCCGGGCTCGGCACCCTGGCACCCGTCGAGGTCGCCGAGTACCTGGGTCTGCGCCCCACCTGGGTGGACTCCACCTCGGTCGGCGGCTCGACCTGGGAGGTCATGGCGGCACACGCGACGGACGCGATAGCGGCGGGCCACGCGAACGCCGTCCTCCTCGTCTACGGCTCCACGGCACGCGCGGACATCAGAGCGGGCCGCAGGACCGGCGACCTGTCCTTCGGCGCCCGGGGGCCCCTGCAGTTCGAAGTCCCCTACGGTCACACCCTGATCGCCAAGTACGCGATGGCCGCGCGCCGCCACATGATCGAACACGGCACGACGATCGAGCAGTTGGCCGAGGTCGCGGTCCAGGCCCGGGCCAACGCGGCGCTCAACCCGGAGGCGATGTTCCGCGACCCGATCACCGTCGACGACGTCCTGGCCGGCCCGGTGATCGCCGACCCCTTCACCAAGCTGCACTGCTGCCTGCGCTCGGACGGCGGCGCGGCGGTCCTGCTGGCGGCCGAGGAGTACGTACGGGACTGCCGTACGGCCCCCGTCTGGATCCTCGGCACCGGCGAGCACGTCTCGCACGCGGCGATGTCCGAGTGGCCGGACTTCACGGTGTCCCCGGCGGCCGTGAGCGGGCGGCTGGCCTTCGAGCGGGCCGGGGTGGGGCCCCAGGAGATGGACTTCGCCGAGATCTACGACGCCTTCACCTACATGACCCTGGTGACCCTGGAGGACCTGGGGTTCTGCGGGAAGGGCGAGGGCGGGGCGTTCGTGGAGAAGGGCCGGCTGCTGGTGCGGGGCGGGGAGTTGCCGGTGAACACCGACGGGGGCGGGCTCTCGGCCCAGCACCCCGGGATGCGGGGGCTGTTCCTGCTGGTGGAGGCGGTGCGGCAACTGCGCGGGGAGGCCGGGGAGCGGCAGGTGCGGACGCGGGACGGGCGGCTGCCGGGGCTGGGGGTGGCGTCCGGGACGGGCGGCTGGTTCTGCTCGTCGGGGACGGTGGTGCTGGGCCGTTGAGGGCTCCGGTTCAGTCCTCGTCCAGCAGCCGGCGCCAGACGCGGGTGCGGTGCAGGACGTAGAGGGAGCCGAGCAGGACGACCACCTGCAGTCCCACGGCCAGCAGCCAGAACTCGTCCCTGGTCTCCAGCCTGTTCGTCAGGAACGTGAAGTTCATGCCGAAGAACCCGGTGATGAACGTCAGCGGCAGGAAGATCACCGACACGATGGCCAGCCGGTTGATCACGCCGTTCTGCTCGCCCGCCACCAGCGAGGAGTAACTTGCGAAGGCCCGGCGGGTGGCGTCCTGCAGGGACTCGACGTCGGCGAGCACCAGCCTGCCGGCGGTCTGGAACCCCTGGGCACGCCGTTGCCGGTCCTCGGGGAAGGTGGGGCTCATCATCCGGCGGGTGAGGATCTCGTCGATCGCCTGGAGGTAGGGCCGCAGGGAGTGGTGCAGGAGCGCGGAGCGCCGCCGCAGCTGCGCCAGCCGGTAGACCTGCTCGGGGCGCCGGTTCTCGAACATGTCGTCCTCGAGCTCCTCGGACTCCAGCAGGGCCTGCACGGCCGCCCGGCGGAAGGTGTCCAGGGCCTCCTGGAGCAGGAGGAAGAGCACGGCCACGGTGTCGCCGGGCCGCTCGTGCCGCAGCGCCGCGGTGAGGCTCTGCGCCAGTCCGGCCTGCCCCCGGTGCACGGTGGCCAGGAACCGCTCGGTCACCACGACGTGGAGGTGGGCGATCACGTCGCCGTGCACCACCGGCACGACGAAGGCGGCCCGGTCCCCCAGGAACTCCGCCCGCGCGGCCTCACCCTCCCTGCCGAACCAGTCCAGTTCCTCGTCCTGCAGGCCCAGCTGACCGGCGATCGGCGTCCGCGGCGCCGGCGCGTCCTCCGGCAGCTCGACGTCGACGAGCAGGAAGGACTCGGCGGCCAGCCGCTCACGCGCCCCCGAGACGTCCGTACGGGTGATGGTCATCTCGGGCATCGACACCACCGTTACGATCATCGCCCCTCACCGTCATTTCCCGAAGCCCGTGGCTCCGAGCGTCCCCGGCTTGCGGTGTTCCCGCACGCGGAGGCACTCGTGTGCGTCGCGGGACGGCTGCCGAACGGATGACGGGGCCGGTGGCGATACTCGGGGCATGGAAACGGATCTCCAGGCAACTCTCAGGTCGCTGCGGGTATGGGACCCGGACGTCACGGACCTGCGCCCCTTCGCGCCGGACACCGCCCCGCCGACCCCGCTGCCCCTGTTCACCAGCTGGCTGGCGGAGGCGGTGGCGGCCGGGCAGCCGGAGCCGCACACGATGTCGCTGGCCACGGTGGACGCGGAGGGCAGGCCGGACGTACGGATCGTGATGCTGCACGGCGCCGACGTGGACGGCTGGTCCTTCGCCACGCACGCCACGAGCCGCAAGGGCCGGGCCCTGAGCGCACACCCCCACGCCGCCCTGGCCTTCTACTGGCCCGTGCTGGGCCGCCAGGTCCGGGTGCGCGGAACGGTGACCGCGGCGCCGTCCCGGGAGAGCCAGGCCGACCTGCACGCCCGCTCGACGGGGGCGCTGGCCGCGGCGCTCACCGGGCGGCAGAGCGAGGAGCTGTCCTCACTGGACGAGCTGCGGCGGGCGTCCCAGGCCGCGTGGGAGCGGGCCCGGGAGAACCCGACCGAGCCGTCGCCCACCTGGACCCTGTACCGGCTCCGCCCGGAGACGGTGGAGTTCTTCCAGGGCGACGCGGAGCGGCGGCACGTGCGGTTGGAGTACCGGAGCACGGAGTTCGGCTGGAGCAAGACGCTGCTCTGGCCTTAGCGGGGCGCCTGCCCCGGACTCCGGGCACCCGCCCCCGCCTGCTCAGTCCCCGAACCGCCACACCGCGAAGTCCGCCACCGCCCGGTATCCGATCCGCTGGTACAGCCCGTTGCTCGTCGGGTTGGCGAGGTCGGCGAAGAGGAGGATCTCGGTGGCCCCGGCGTCGCGCGCGGCGCGGCTGACCTCGGCGGTGGCCGCACCCGCGTAGCCGCGTCCACGCAGGTCGGCGGGGGTGTAGACGGGGGCGATGCGGACCTGGCCGGCCGTCTCGGGGGTGGCGCCTGCCATGGCGAGCGGGGTGCCGTCACGGGATTCCCAGAGGGTGACGCCGCCGTAGGAGATACGGGCGTCGGCCCAGTTGCCCGCCTCCTGCCCGGCGCCGCCGGTGACCTCCTGGAACTCCTCGAACCAGCGGATCAGCAGATCCCGGTCGGCCGGCCCGGCGATCCGCGCCCGCCCCTGCGGCCGGGGCGCGGGTACGGTCAACTCGCCCAGCCGGTAGAGCCGTTGCCGTCTGTCGACGGCGACCGTCGTGCCGGTGTGCCGCTGCCAGGCCGCCGCGAAGGTCTCCGCCGTCTCCCGCGGCCCGGAGACCCCGGGGAGCGGGCGGCCCAGCTCCGCCCACCGGACCGCCAGGGCGTCGGCCGCCTGCGGGGTGAGCGCGGTGACGTGGAGGTGGAAGGGCGGGGTGTGGAGCAGGGCGGCCCGCACCGTCCGCACCGTGCCGTCGCCCGCTTCCAGCAGGCCGAAGAGGGGGTCCTGTTCGCCGTAGAGGTGCAGCCCGCGGCGGCGCAGCGCGTCCGTCACCGTCAGCGGGACCGTGTGCAGGGCGGGGCGGGAGCGCAGGAAGTCGCCGGCGCGGGAGAGGAACTCGTCCAGGTCTTCGGTGAGGTACCAGGTGTCGGGGCGCATACGGCCCATGGTCGGCGCGAACCTCCGGACGGGACACCGGTTTTCCCCCGCACGCTCAGCCCTCCGGGCGGAACACCGGCTTCCCCTCCTCGAACGTCACCCGCAGCGGCAGCCCGGCCCGCAGATCCTGCGCCGCGCAGCCCACCACCTGCGTCATCATCCGCGGGCCCTCCGCCAGATCGACCACCGCGGCCACGTACGGCGTGCGCTCGCCAAAGGGCGGCAGGTCGTTGCGGTGGACGGTGGACCAGGTGTAGAGCACGGCGCGGCCGCTCGCCTCCTCCCAGGTCACCTCCTCGCTCCAGCAGTGCGGGCAGAACTCGCGCGGGTAGTGGTGGGCCCGGCCGCAGGCCCCGCAGCGGCGGATCAGCAGCCGGCCGCGCCGGGCCGCCTCCCAGTAGGGGCGGGTGAAGGCGTCCGGCTCGGGGAGGTCGTAACGCGTCACCGTGGTCAGCGGAACCACCCCAGCCATGCGTCGATCGACCAGGTCTGCCATGCCATCCCGAAGAACCCGACGAGCGAGATCAGCGCCATCATCGAGTTCTGGCCCTGTTCCGCCCAGTCGTGGATCATGAGGACGAAGTAGATCGCGTTCAGCAGCAGGCCGCCGAGCAGCGCGACCGGGGTCAGGAAGCCGAGGATCAGGCCGAGGCCCAGGGAGAGTTCGGCGTAGGCGACTACGTACGCCATCAGCTTCGGGTGCGGCTTCACCCATGCCTCGAACCCGGTCCGTACCGGCGTCCAGCGGTGTTTCTCCGCGATCTCCGCCGCCCATGCGATGCCGCTGCCCCGCTCGAACCAGGCCTTCTTGTCCTTGTGCCGCCAGCTCTCCAGCCACCACAGCCCGAGGCCGATCCGCAGCACCGCCAGCCACTGAGCGCCGTCCAGCCATATGGAGTCCATGTATCTGACGGTACGTCAGATGCCCGCTGAAGCCCACCTGTGAGCAGGCCCTGAATCACCCCAGCACCGCACACAGATTGTTGACGATTTTGTTGGCGTCTAAATACGTTCGCCGACGAAAGGTCAGGAGCCCGCCGAGGCCTCCGCGACGAGGTCGACCACCTCTACTCGACTTCATCGCATGGATCGCGAAGGTGACCGGGCACAGGGCCCGCACGTGACACGCGGGGTGGGACCGATCGCCGTACCGCCACAACCAGGCGGCCTACGTCACCGGTCCCACCCACTCCTCCTACACCCGTGATCAATCCGCAACCAATTCCGGTCTTGACCGAGACCCATCAACCGGGTGCGTGATTACGCTCCCGAGCATGACCGACTCCCGTTCCGCTTCCGTGCAGCTCTCCGCCACGCCCGCCGACCGCCCGGTCTACGTCATCGGCGCCGGTCCGGGCGGTCTGGCCGCCGCGTACGCGCTGCGGGCACGGGGCATACGGGCCGTGGTGCTGGAGAAGGCCGACCACGTGGGCGCCTCCTGGCGCGGCCACTACGACCGGCTCCGGCTGCACACCACCCGGCGGCTGTCCGCGCTGCCGGGCCTGAAGATCCCCCGGAAGTTCGGGCGCTGGGTCTCCCGCGACGACGTGGTGCGCTACCTGGAGAGGTACGCCGAGCACCACGAGCTGGAGATCGTCACCGGCGTGGAGGTCTTCCGCGTCGAGCGGTCCGCGGACGGCAGCGGCTGGCTGCTGCACGCCTCCGGCGGGCGCGAGCTGACCGGCAGCGCGGTGGTCGTCGCCACCGGCTACAACCACACCCCGCGCATCCCCGACTGGCCGGGCCTCACGGAGTACGGCGGGGAGTTCCTGCACGCCGGCGCCTACCGCAACGCCGGGCCGTACGCAGGCCGGGACGTGCTGGTCGTCGGCGTCGGCAACACCGGCGCCGAGATCGCCGTGGACCTGGTGGAGGGCGGGGCGGCCCGGGTGCGGCTGGCCGTGCGCACCGTCCCGCACCTCGTGCGCCGTACGACGCTCGGCTGGCCCGCGCAGTACTCGGGCGTGCTGGTACGGCGGCTGCCGGTACGGCTGGTGGACCGGCTCGCCAGGTCGGCGGCCCGGCTCGGCGTGCCGGACCTGTCGGCCCACGGACTGCCGCGCCCGGACACCGGGATGTACAGCAGGGTCAAGGAGGGCGCCATCCCGGTCCAGGACGTCGGCCTGATCGACGCGGTGCGCGCGGACAAGGTGGAGGTCGTGGCCGCCGTCGAGTCCTTCGAGGACGGGAAGGTGATCCTCGCCGACGGCAGCCGGATCGAGCCGGACGCGGTGATCGCGGCGACCGGGTACACGCGGGCGCTGGAGGGCCTGGTCGGGCATCTCGGGGTGCTGGACGGGCGCGGGAAGCCCGTCGTGCACGGCGGCCGTACGCCCGCGCAGGCGCCCGGCCTGTTCTTCACCGGCTACACCAACCCGATCAGCGGGATGTTCCGGGAGATGGCGCTCGACGCCGGGAGGATCGCCAAGGCGGTGGCCCGGCACCTGCACACCAGCCGGTAACTTCTCCGGCCGGACCAGTTCCTGACATTGCGTCAGTTCAGTAATCTGACAGAGCGTCAGTTTACTTGTGCTGTCTCACAGGAGCGGGCGGACCGATGCTTGGATCAACCCACGGCACCCTCACCACCGACTCCCGCCGGGCCCGGGTCATCGCGTGCGGCGAGCGGCGGCCCGGACCCGTCGTCCACGACCGGGTCGACGATCTGGACGTCAGCGGGCGGCCGCTGTACGCGGACGTCCCCGACCTGACCCGCTTCTTCCGGCCCGAGTCGGTCGCCGTGATCGGCGCCTCGGACGCGGAGGGACGCCCCAACACCGGGATCACCCGGCAGCTGCTGGCCTGGGCCGAGCGGGTGGGGGCGCGGGTGTATCCGGTGCACCCGACCCGCCCCTCGGTCTTCGGCATCCCCTGCGCCGCCTCCGTCGCCGAACTGCCGCCCGGGCAGATCGACCTGGCCGTACTGCTGGTCGCCGACCCGCTGCCGGTGGTCGAGGAACTGGCCGACGCCAAGGTGAGGTTCGCGGTCGCCTTCGCCTCCGGGTTCGCCGAGACGGGCGAGGCGGGCGCCGAGGCGCAAGCGCGGCTCGCGGACGCCGTACGGCGCTCGGGCCTGCGCCTGCTGGGCCCGAACACCAACCTCAACGCCTTCGAGCACTTCCGGGAGGATCTGACCGGCCCGGCGATCGCCCTGATCACCCAGTCCGGCCACCAGGGCCGGCCGGTCTTCGCCCTGCAGGAGCTGGGCATCCGGCTCTCCCACTGGGCGCCCACCGGCAACGAGGCCGACCTGGAGACCGCCGACTTCCTCTCCTGGTTCGCCGAGCAGCCCGAGGTCGGCACCGTCGCCTGTTACGTGGAGGGCCTGAAGGACGGCCGCGCCTTCCTGCTGGCCGCCGACCGCGCCGCCCGCCGCGGGGTGCCGGTGGTCGCGGTGAAGGTCGGCCGCACCGAGGCCGGCGCGCGTACGGCGGCCTCGCACACCGGCAAGCTCACCGGCGCCGACGACGTGGTGGACGCGGCGATGCGGCAGTTCGGGGTGGTACGGGTCGACGGGCTCGACGAACTCCAGGACACCGCGGCCCTGCTGGCGCGGGCGCGGGCGCCGCTGGCGGACGGGGTCGCGGTGTACTCGATCTCCGGCGGCACCGGCGCGCACGCGGCCGACCTCGCCACCGCGGCCGGGCTCCACCTGCCGCGCCTGTCGCAGGCCAGGCAGGCCGAGCTGCACCAGTGGATACCGGAGTACCTGAGCGTCGCCAACCCGGTGGACAACGGCGGGCATCCCGTGGGCGACGCGCGCGGCCGGAAGATCATCGACGCGATCCTCGCCGACCCGTCGGTCGGCGTCCTGATCTGCCCGGTCACGGGCCCGTTCCCGCCGCTGAGCGACAAGCTGGTGGCGGACCTGGTCGAGGCGGCGGAGGAGACGGACAAGCTGGTGTGCGTGGTGTGGGGTTCGCCGGTGGGCACGGAGGCGGCGTACCGCGAGGTCCTGCTCGGCTCCTCGCGGGTGGCCACCTTCCGCACGCTGGGCAACTGCCTCAGGGCCGTCCGCGCCTGGCTGGACCACCACCGCTTCGTGAGCGACTACCGCTCGCCCTTCGACGAGGCCCCGCGCACGCCCTCGCCGTCGTACCGCAAGGCGGAGGCGCTGATGCGCCCGGGCCAGCAGCTGAGCGAGCACGCGGCCAAGCAGCTGCTGCGCGCCTACGGCATCCGGGTGCCACGCGAGCAGCTGGTGACCAGCGCGGCGGCGGCCGTACGGGCGGCGGCCCAGGTCGGCTACCCGGTGGTGATGAAGGCCTCCGGGGCCCAGATCGCCCACAAGACCGAACTGGGCCTGGTGAAGATCGGTCTGACGTCGGCCAGCCAGGTCAGGGACGCCTACCGCGAGCTCACCGACATCGCCCGCTACGAGGGTGTCGCGCTGGACGGGATCCTGGTGTGCCAGATGGTCGAGCAGGGCGTAGAGATGGTCCTCGGGATGAGCCACGACGACCTGTTCGGCCCGACGGTGACGGTAGGGCTCGGCGGGGTGCTGGTGGAGGTCCTGCACGACGCGGCGGTCCGTGTTCCGCCGTTCGGCGAGGACCAGGCCCGCGCCATGCTCACCGAGCTCCGCGGCCGGGCCCTGCTGGACGGTGTCCGGGGCCGCCCGCCGGCCGACCGGGACGCGCTGGTGGAGGTGGTCCTGCGGGTCCAGCGCATGGCGCTCGAACTGGGCGACTTCATCGCGGAGCTGGACATCAACCCGCTGCTGGTGCTGCCCCGGGGGCAGGGCGCGGTGGCGCTGGACGCGCTGGTGGTGTGCCGGTGAGCGAGCTGGAGACCGAGCGGCGCGACCAGGTCGCCCACCTCACCCTGAACCGCCCCGAGTCCCTCAACGCCCTCACCCCGGCGCTGCGGGACCGGCTGATCGACCTGCTCGCGCAGGCGTCGGCCGACCCGGACGTCCGGGCGGTGGTGCTGACCGGCAGGGGGCGGGGCTTCTGCGCGGGCGCGGACCTGCGGGGCGGGACGGGCTCCGGCTCGGGCGCGGGCTCCGGCGCGGGCGCGGGCGCGGGCTCCGCTGCAGGCTCCGGCTCCGGCGCGGGCTCCGACTCTGGCTCCGGCTCGGGCGCGGGCTCCAGCTCGGGCGCGGGCTCCGCTGCGGGCTCCGACTCTGGCTCCGGCTCGGGCGCGGGCTCCGCTGCCGGCTCCGACTCCGGCCCCGGCTCGGGCTCCGGCTCCGACTCCGGCCCCGGCCCCGGCGCCCGGCTCCCCGGCGACGTGGCCCGGATGCTGCGCCAGGGCGCCCAGCGTCTGATCGGGGCCGTCCTGGACTGCGAGAAGCCGGTGATCGCCGCCGTGAACGGCACGGCGGCGGGCCTCGGCGCGCACCTGGCGTTCGCCTGCGACCTGGTCCTGGCCGCCGAGTCGGCCCGTTTCGTGGAGGTGTTCGTACGGCGGGGTCTGGTGCCGGACGCCGGCGGCGCGTACCTGCTCCCGCGCCTGCTGGGCCCGCACCGGGCGAAGGAGCTGATGTTCTTCGGCGACGCGGTGCCGGCGGCGGACGCGGCCCGCCTGGGTCTGGTCAACCGGGTCGTTCCGGACGGCGAGTTGGAGAAGACGGCCCGCGAGTGGGCCACCCGTCTGGCCGCCGCCCCGACCCGCGCCCTGGCCCTGACCAAGCAGCTGGTGAACACCTCCCTGGAATCGGACCGGGCCACCGCCTTCGCCGCGGAGGCCTGGGCCCAGGAGCTCAACATGACGACCGAGGACGCCCAGGAAGGCCTGCGGGCGTTCGCGGAGCGCCGGGGGGCGGTGTTCCGGGGGCGGTGAGACCCCGCGGCCCGGGAGTTCACGACCGCCGTCGGGCGGACCGGTTCTTGTAGAAATCCACAAAGAGCCGTTCCCGGCCGGCGGCCGCTTTCATGTCTTCCTTTCCTGGCCGATTCCACTCGGCCGGCTGTGTACTCGTCGTGCACGTTGTACCTGGTCAAGGCGTGCCAGACAGCCACCTCCGGCCCTCCGGGCCGCTCAAGACCCTATGGAGTGACCCACCCATGACCCTGCACACCCAGGAGACGAGCGCCCAGGAGTCCGAGCGCGTCTGGATGGAGAAGGCGATCAGCCTGGCCACCGACAGCGTGCTGCACGGCGGCGGCCCGTTCGGCGCGCTCATCGCCAAGGACGGCGAGGTCGTCGCGCTGGGCAACAACCAGGTCACCGCGACGCTGGACCCCTCGGCGCACGCCGAGGTGAGCGCGATACGCGCCGCCTGCAGGGCACTGGACACCTTCTCCCTCGAGGGCTGCGTCCTGATCACGTCGTGCGAGCCGTGCCCGATGTGTCTCGCCGCCGCGCTGTGGGCGCGCGTCGACCGGCTCGTCTACTCCGCCGACCGGCACGACGCCGCGGTGGCCGGTTTCGACGACCGCAAGTTCTACGACCTGTTCGACAAGAAGCCCGAGTCGATGTGGCCGATGTCCGTCGAGCACCTGAACCTGCCGAACCGCACGGCGCCGTTCGACGCGTGGGTGGCCAAGTCCGACCGCATCGACTACTGACGGCGGCTTCGCGGAGGCGCGCGACCCGGTCGGCCCGGCGGCGTGGATCAGTCCTCGGCGCGGTGGATTTCCCGGACCCGCTCGCGCGCCTTCTCCCACCCCATGGCCGCAGCCTATGAAGTGCCTGTACGGGGCGCTCCGCCAGGCTTCCTATCTGACGCACCGTCAGCTTCAATGGATGGCGTGATGGGACACGCAGGGGCGGCGGCCGCCGCCGTCCGGTATCTGGGGCGCAGGCCCGTGGAGCCGTTGCCACGGCCGGACTTGCGGTGTGTGCGGGAGGACGAGCGGACCCCGGTGGAACCGGCCGAGTTCCGGCGGGTACTGGGAAGCTTCGCGAGCGGGGTGACGGTGATCACGGCACCGGCCGCCGACGGGGAGCCGGGCCCCGCCGGTTTCGCCTGCCAGTCCTTCGCCTCCCTCTCCCTCGAACCACCCCTCGTCTGCTTCATGGTGGGCCGTACGTCGGCCACCTGGCCCCGGATCGCCCGCGCGGGGGTCTTCTGCGTCAACGTGCTCGGCGCCGACCAGGACGAACTGTGCCGGGCCTTCGCGGTCAGCGGCGCGGACAAGTTCGCCGGGGTGGCGTACGACCCGGCACCCGCCTCCGGCTCCCCGCGCCTGACCGGCGCCGCCGCCTGGATCGACTGCACCGTCCACGCCGTGCACCCCGGAGGCGACCACCTGATCGTCGTGGGCCGGGTGAACGCCCTCGGCGCCCAGGAGCGGGACGAACCGCTGCTGTTCCACCGGGGGCGGTTTGCCCGGATCAGCTCCTAGGGAACAGGGGGGCGTTCCCGGTCCAGGGACACGGTGCCGTGTGTCATCAACTTCCCCTGAAACCTGGTTCAGGATACTGCGGGCAGTGCCGCCGTCGGCGTCCTGCGGATCACCAGGGCCATCAGGGCCGCCGCCGCGCACAGCGTGCCGGAGGCGTACCAGACGAGGTCGTAGGAGCCGAAGACGTCACGGGCGAGGCCGCCGAGGTAGGCGACGAGGGCCGCGCCGACCTGGTGGGAGGCGAGCACCCAGCCGAAGACGATGGCGCTGTCCTCGCCGTAGTTCTCGCGGCACAGGGCGAGGGTCGGCGGCACGGTGGCCACCCAGTCCAGGCCGTAGAAGACGATGAAGAACAGCATCGGGGGGTGGACCGCCGGGCCCAGCAGCATCGGGAGGAAGACGAGGGAGATGCCGCGCAGGGCGTAGTACACCGCGAGCAGGCGGCGCGGTTCGAAGCGGTCGGTGAACCAGCCGGAGGCGATCGTGCCGGCCACGTCGAACACGCCGATGACGGCGAGCAGCGAGGCCGCCGTCGTGACCGGCATGCCGTGGTCGTGCTCGGCGGGCACGAAGTGGGTCTGGATCAGGCCGTTGGTGGAGGCGCCGCAGATCGCGAAGGTGCCGGCGAGCAGCCAGAAGGTGCCCGTGCGGACGGAGGTCGAGAGCACCTTCAGCGTGCGGCGGGCGGCACCGGTCACCGGCGGCGGCTTGGGCACGAACTCGCGCGCGCCGTAGGGCTTCTGGCCGACGTCGGCCGGGTGGTCGCGCAGCAGGATCCAGACGAAGGGGACGACGGCGAGCGCCGCCAGGGCGACCGTGACGGCGGCCGGGCGCCAGCCGTGGTGTTCGGTCAGCCAGGACAGCACCGGCAGGAAGATCAGCTGGCCGGAGGCGGACGCGGCGGTGAGGATGCCGCTGACCAGTCCGCGCCGCTCGGTGAACCACCGGTTGGTGACCGTCGCGGCGAAGGCGAGGGCCATCGATCCGGAGCCCAGACCCACCAGCAGGCCCCAGCACAGCCACAGTTGCCAGGCCGCCGTCATCCACACGGTCAGGCCCGAGCCGGCCGCGATCACGGTCAGCGCGCCGGCGACCACCCGGCGGATGCCGAAGCGGTCCATCAGCGCGGCGGCGAAGGGGGCGGTGAGGCCGTAGAGCGCGAGGTTGATGGAGACGGCCGCGCCGATCGTGCCGCGCGACCAGCCGAACTCCTGGTGCAGCGGGTCGATGAGCAGGCCGGGCAGGGAACGGAAGGCGGCCGCGCCGATGATCGTGACGAAGGTGACGGCGGCGACGAACCACGCCCGGTGCACACGGCGGCGCCGGGCGGGCGGGGCGGCCTGGACGGGGGCTGCGGCTGGGCTTGTCTGAGTCACGTCATCCAGCGTGCTTTTTCCATGAGCACACATCGAGTGGCCCGAGAGTCAGTGTTCGCTAGGATCGGGCCATGGCCGCTGACACTGACGCCTTCCGTCCGCACCGGGTCGTCGTGCTCGCCCTCGACGGGCTGCTCCCCTTCGAGCTGGGCATCCCGCACCGCATCTTCGGCCGCCCGAAGGACGAGCAGGGCCGGCACCTGTACGAGGTGGTGACCTGCTCGGTACGGCCGCCCGGCCCGGTCGAGACCGACGCCGACTTCGCCGTGCACGTCCCGAACGGCCCGGAGGCGCTGGCCGGCGCCGACACGGTGATCGTCCCGGCGTCGTACGAGCTCGGCCCGGTCTTCGAGGAGGGCCGGCTCACCGACGAGCTGTCCGCCGCCCTCGCCCGGATCCGCCCCGGCACCCGGCTCGCCTCCATCTGCACCGGCGTCTACGTCCTCGCCGCCGCCGGACACCTCGACGGCCGCCCGGCGACCACGCACTGGCGGGACGCCGAGCGCTTCCAGCGGATGTTCCCGAAGATCAGGGTGGACGCGGACGTGCTGTTCATCGACGACGGCGACGTGCTCACCTCGGCCGGGGTGGCCGCCGGGATCGACCTGTGCCTGCACATGGTGCGCCGCGACTTCGGTACGGCGGTCGCCAACGAGGTCGCCCGGGTCACGGTCGTACCGCCGCACCGGGACGGCGGCCAGGCCCAGTACATCCACCGCCCGGTCCCGGACCCGCAGCTGGCCACGACGAGAGCCGCCCGCGCCTGGGCGCTCGGCCGCCTCCACGAGCCGATCCAGCTGCGGGACATGGCCGAGCGGGAGGCCATGTCGGTGCGCACCTTCACCCGCCGCTTCCGCGAGGAGGTCGGGATCAGCCCCGGCCAGTGGCTCACCCAGCAGCGCGTCGAACGCGCCCGCCATCTGCTGGAGACCACCGACCTGTCCATCGACCAGGTGGCCCACGAGGCGGGCTTCGGCACCGCCCAGTCGATGCGCCAGCACCTCCAGCAGGCGCTCGGGGTGACGCCGACCGCCTACCGCCGCACCTTCCGGGCAGGCGTCAGAACGTGAGCACCGCCCGCGCCACCCGCCCCGCCTCCGCGTCCGCGCGGGCCTTGGCGAAGTCCTCCACCGGGTAGACCGCCGTCACCAACTCGTCCAGCAGCAGGCGGCCCTGGCGGTACAGGTCGGCGTACAGGGCGATGTCGCGCTGAGGGCGGGAGGAGCCGTAGCGGCAGCCCAGGACGGACTTGTCCAGGTAGAGGGAGGAGACCAGGAAGGACGCCTCGGCGGTGGCGGGCGGCACGCCGAGGAGGACGGCCTGGCCGTGCCGGTCGAGGAGGTCGATCGCCTGCCGGATCAGCTCCACCCGGCCGACGCACTCGAAGGCGTGGTCGGCGCCCGTGGGCAGGATGTCCCGCACGCCCTCCGTGGAGGTCAGGAAGTCGGTCGCGCCGAACCGCCGGGCCACCTCCTCCTTGTCCGGGTTGGCGTCCACGGCGACGATCCTGAGCGCCCCCGCGAGCCGCGCGCCCTGGAGCACGTTCAGCCCGATCCCGCCGGTGCCGATGACGACGACGCTGTCCCCCCGGTCCACCCGGGCCCGGTTCAGCACGGCGCCCACCCCCGTGAGCACCCCGCATCCGATCAGCGCGGCGGACTCCAGCGGGATGTCCTCGGGGATCCGCACCGCCTGCACGGCCTTGACGACCGTGCGCTCGGCGAAGGCCGAGTTGGAGGCGAACTGGTGCACCGGACCCGCACCCCGCGTGAACGGCTTCCCCGGGCGCCCGATGGCCTGCCGGCACATCGTCGGCCGACCCCGGTCGCACTCCGCGCACATGCCGCAGTTGGCGAGCGTGGACAGCGCCACATGGTCGCCGGGCGCCACATGGGTGACGCCCGCACCGACCGCTTCGACCACCCCGGCCCCCTCATGGCCCAGCACCACCGGCACGGGGAACGGAATGGTGCCGTCCACCACGGACAGATCGCTGTGGCACAGCCCGGCCGCCGCGATCGCCACCAGCACCTCTCCGGCCCCCGGCTCCCGCACCGCGAGATCGTCGACCACCTGCACCTGCGTGCCGTCGAACACCACTCCACGCATCACACGGCCCCCTTGGGCTCTCTGGGCAGACCGAGCACGCGCTCGGCGATGATCGTGCGCTGGACCTGGTCCGAGCCGCCGTAGATGGTGTCGGCCCGGGAGAAGAGGAACAGGTGCTGGTCGGCGCCGAATTCGTACGGCGCCGTAGCCGACCAGTCCACCGGTCCGACGGCGGCCGCCGCCCCCCTGACCTGCATCGCCAGCTCCCCGAGCCGCTGGTGCCAGCCGGCCCACAGCAGCTTGGCCACGCTGGGCGCGCCGGGGCCGGCCGAGCCGCCGAGGGTGCGCAGGGCGTGCCGGCGCATGGTCCGCAGCTCGGCCCACTGCCGCACGAGCCGCGACCGTACGACAGGGTCCGCCGCCGCTCCCGTCTCCACGGCGGTCCGCACCACGTCGGCCAACTCCTCGGCGAACCCGATCTGTTGGGCAAGGGTGGACACCCCTCGCTCGAACCCGAGCAGGCTCATCGCCGCGGCCCAGCCGCGCCCCTCCCCTCCCACCACGTGCTCCACGCGCGCGTGCGCCCCGTCGAAGAAGACCTCGTTGAAGTCGCTGGTCCCGGTCATCTGCCGGATGGGACGGACCTCGATGCGGCCGGGCTGGTCCATGGGAACGAGCAGAAAGCTGAGCCCGTGGTGGCGCCTGGACTCCGGGTCGGTACGGGCCAGTACGAAACACCAGTCGGCCTCATGGGCGAGCGAGGTCCAGATCTTCTGCCCGCTGATCCGGTAACGGTCCCCTTCACGGACCGCCGACGTGCGCACCCCGGCCAGGTCCGACCCCGCGCCGGGCTCGCTGTACCCCTGGCACCACAGCTCCTCGCCGGCCGCGACCGGCGGCAGGAAGCGGGACTTCTGCTCCTCGCTGCCGTGAGCGATGAGCGTGGGCGCGAGCAGGTTCTCCCCGATGTGCCCCGAGCGCGGAGGCGCGGGCGACCGGGCATACTCCTCGGCCCAGACAACCTGCTGCGTGAGCGTGGCCGTACGGTTGCCGTAACCCGACTCCGGCCAGCCGAGCCCGATCCAGCCGGCGGCACCGAGGGTGCGTTCCCAGGCACGGCGGTCTGCAGTGGGGGTGACGTTGACTGCGAGCCAGTCACGGGCCTCCGCACGAAACGTGTCGTCCTCTTGGCTGAACCCGAAATCCATTGAAGACCGCCTTAGGTTGACGCGCCCCGAGCTATTGGGCGTTCGGCCGAGTCCCAGAACGCGCCGCAGACTCCATCGCCAATAGCTGGGACAGCATCGGCATCGGATCCACCCCCACAGACCCCGGAAGAATCTCCGCGATCCTTTCCGGCGTCCAGCCGCCAAAGGCATACGCCGAGCGCAGCTCACGGGGTTGTGCCCACACCGCGATCTTCGGCCCCGCGACGGTGTACACCTGCCCGGTGACGCCCTGCGCGGCAGCCCCGTCGGACAGCAGGTACACCACCAGCGCGGCCACGTCCTCCGGCTCGCCGATCTCCGTCAGCTCCATGGGAACGTTTGCCGACATCCGCGTGCGGGCCACCGGCGCCACCGCGTTCGCGGTCACCCCGTACTTGTGCAGCCCGAGCGCCGCGCTGCGCACGAGCGAGATGATCCCGCCCTTCGCCGCGCTGTAGTTGGCCTGGGACACCGAGCCCTGGTGGTTGCCGCTGGTGAAGCCGATCAGCGTGCCGGAGCGCTGCCTGCGCATCACCGCGGACGCCGCCCGGAAGACGGTGAACGTGCCCTTGAGGTGGGTGGCGAGCACGGGGTCCCACTCCTCCTCGGTCATGTTGAACAGCATCCGCTCGCGCAGGATCCCGGCCACGCACACGACCCCGTCGAGCCGGCCGTACGAGGCCAGCGCCACGTCGACCACCCGCTGCCCGCCCGCCATCGTGGAGATGTCGTCGGCGACCGCGACCGCCTCGCCGCCCGCCGCCTCGATCTCCTTGACGACTGCCTCGGCGACCTCGCTCGTCGGCGCGGTGCCGTCCATGGAGACGCCGTAGTCGTTGACGACGACCTTCGCCCCCTCGGCGGCAGCCGCCCGCGCGACCGCCCGGCCGATGCCCCGCCCGGCGCCCGTCACGGCGACGACCTTTCCTGCCAAGAAGTTCCCCACGCCCGGCCCCTTCCCGCGGTTTCTGACGGTCCGTTAGATTCTATGGCGCGTCGGATGCGCGGACACAAGCCCCGGGGAGGCACCGGATGGCACTGCCGGAGGAGTTCCACGAGATCGCGGGGCGCGTGAACAACTGGGGGCGCTGGGGGACGGACGACGAGATCGGCACCCTCAACCTGATCACCGACGAGGTCGTCCGCGAGGCCGCCGCCGGCGTCCGCACCGGCCGCCGCGTCCCCCTCGCGCTGCCCCTGCGGCAGGACGGGGTGCAGACGGGCGTGATCCCGGGGCGGGTGAACCCGCTGCACGTCATGGTCCAGCTCAACCAGGAGCTCTTCGGGCCGGGCACGGTGGCGTGCAGCGACGACGCGGTGACCATGGGCCTGCAGGCGGGCACCCACTGGGACGCGCTGACCCATGTGTCGCACTCCGGGAAGCTCTACAACGGCCGCCCGGCGCACACGGTCACCGCGCACGGCGGTGCCGGGTTCGCGGGGATCGACAAGGCGCGGCACATCATCTCGCGCGGGGTGCTGCTGGACGTGGCACGCGCGCGTGGCGTGGACCGGCTGGCGGGGGGCCACGCGGTGACACCGGAGGATCTGGAGCGGGCCGAGGAGTTCGGCGGGGTCCGGGTCCGGGCCGGTGACATCGTGCTGGTCCGCACCGGGCAGGTGCAGGTGTACCTGGCCGGGGACAGGCACGCCTACGGCTATCCGTCGCCGGGGCTGTCCCTGCGTACGCCGGAGTGGTTCCACGCGCGCGATGTGGCGGCGGTCGCGAACGACACGCTCACTTTTGAGATATTTCCGCCCGAGTCGGAGAATCTGTGGCTGCCCGTGCACGCCCTGGACCTGGTGGAGATGGGGATGCTCCAGGGCCAGAACTGGAATCTCGAAGAGTTGTCCACAGCCTGTGGAGAAGAGGGGCGGTACACGTTCCTGCTGTCGGCGATGCCCGAGCCGTTCGTCGGCGCGACGGGGACACCGGTGGCACCCGTGGCCGTTCTCTAGAGTCCGACCGTGTACCGGCCAGGCGGCGCGCCTCCCCCACCGTCGCGCGCACGCGCCGCCCACCGGATGCGACCCACACTCGACGAGGACCGCCGTCACCCATGCCCTCGTCGTCCCCTCGCGGCGAATCGTCGCCCACAAGCGTGTTCAGGCCGTCACGGGTCGTCAACGCCGGGACGGGGATTTGTTACGTACGCCCTGTTCGCGGCACCCGCGCACGGATGCACCCCCGGCGCACCGCTACGCCGGGCGCTACACCGCCTCGAAGGCGAGACCCTCGTACGCGGACAGCCCGCCCCCGTACGCCATCCCTGCGCTCTCCCTGGGCGGTGAACACCGGTCCAGTTCGCACCAGATGCTCTTGCCGGCGCCTTCCGGGCTCCAGCCCCAGCGATCGGCCAGGCAGTCCACCAGGGCCAGACCACGGCCGCCGGTGGCGTCACCTCCGGCGCAACGCGGCACGGGGGCGCGGGAGCTGCTGTCGGCGACCTCGACGCGCACGGTGGCGGCCGCGGGTGCCGGTGGCGCCTCGGCGGTCCCGGCGGGCTCGGCCGTCGCGCACGGCGTGTCCGGCGGCTCGGCCGCCGTACTCGGCAGGTCGGCCGCCGCACCCGGCAGGTCGGCTGCCGCACCCGGCAGGTCGGCCGCCGTACTCGGCAGGGAGAGCCGGAGCACCGCCGCGTGGCCGGTGTGCACGACCGCGTTGGTCACCAGCTCGGAGACGAGCAGGATCAGGGTCTCGGCCAGCGGCTCGTCGGCCGCTATCCCGAGCCCGGCGAGCCGAGAGCGGGCCCACCTCCTCGCCCGACCCACCTCCGTGGGGTCGGGCCGGATCTCCAGCTGCACTTGAAGCACCTGCACCGCTCACACCATCCGAACCGGCGGACACATGACCCCACGCCACCCGGGCGTCACGGCCACCGCGGCCGCGACGACGATCACGAGGGCCACGATCGTAGCCATTTTCTGCATGGCCAGAACAACGGCCCGAGCAAGGGTCACGGAATGTGACTCCCTTGGAAACCAGCATGGTTGACGTACAGTCACCCCAACAAGCGCTTCGGGCATATTCCAGCGCGAAGGAGTACGCGTACGGCATACTGTGCGACGCTCGTGCCGGGGAGTCGAACAGGCGTAGGCCGAGGCCGTTGTCGCCACGCGAGCAGCGCCGCGCACCGCGCGACCCGGTGCCGCCCCAGGGGCACCGCAGGACCGGCTCGTGCTCGCAGCCACTCGCATCCCACACAAGGTACCGGAGGGGACGGCCGACTCCGGGCCGTGACGAGCCCCTTGAAGGACACAACCAGGTATCGACGCTCCGTGATACCGGCGTGCCACAATCCGCGACATCCTAGGCCAAGGCTTTCCCGCTCCCGCTGTCCAGGCCGGGTGCGCCTCCTCAGACCGCCAGCCGGGCGGCGAGCAGTTCCTCACTCTCCGTGCCGCCGCCGGCACGCCGTGCCCGCACCCAGGCCCGCTTCAGATGCAGGTGCACATCGGCCTCCCAGGTGAACCCCATGCCGCCGTGCACCTGCAGGCAGTCCCCGGCCCCGCGTACGGCGGCCTCGTCGGCGAGCAGCCGGGCGGCGGCGATGTCGGCCCGGTCGCCGGTGACGGCGGCGGCGTAGACGGCGACGCGCGCGGTCTCGGTGCGCACCAGCAGGTCCGCGCACAGATGCTTGACCGCCTGGAAGGCACCGACCGGCTGCCCGAACTGCTCCCGGGTCCGGGCGTGTTGCACTGCCATCTCCTGCACACGCCCAGCGGTGCCGAGCTGCTCGGCGGCGGTGAGGAGGGCGGCCACGGGGTCGGCCGTATCCGTGCCCACGGCCGGGGAGACCCGGTGCAGCGGGGTCAGTGGGTCGACGGACCTCAGGGGTTCGGCGCCGCGCGCCTCACCCCGCACCACGTCCGCGGCCTCCAGCCACTCCACCAGTTCCCCGTCCACGGCCGCCACCACCGTCTCCCCGGTGGCCGCTCCCGGGACGGTTCCCGCCGCGAGGTGGGTGGCCACGAGCGGTCCGGGCAGCAGGGCGCGTCCCGCCTCCTCGAAGACGAGCACCGCCTCCGGCAGCCCGAGCCCGACCCCGCCGTCCGCCTCCGGCAGGCGCAGGGCGAAGAACCCGGCGTCACCGAGCGCCCGCCACAGCTCCCGGTCGAGCCGTCCCGGCGCGTCGACGGCCGCCCGCAACGCCTCCCGCCCGAACCGCCGGTCCAGCAGCTCCCGTACGCCCGCCTTCAACGCGCACTGGTCATCGGTGAGTTGGAAGCGCACCCCTCATCTCCCCTTCGGCAGGCCCAGGATCCGCTCGGCCACGATGTTGCGCTGGATCTGTGAGGTACCGGCCGCGATGGTGTACGACAGGGAGGACAGGCGGTCGAGGACCCACGGCCGGTCCAGGTCCAGGCCGGTCGGGCCGAGTACGTCGGCCGCGGTGTCGTACAGCTCCTGGCGGGCGTGCGAGTAGCGGAGCTTGAAGACCGAGCCGCCGACGCCGGGCACCCCGCCGCTCGCCTCCGCCTCGCTCACGTTCCACTGGGTCAGCCGCCACAGCGCCCGGAACTCGGCGTCCAGGCGGCCGAGCCGGCGGCGCAGGACGGGATCGTCCCAGCGGCCGCTTCGGCGCGCCTCGGCCGCCAGCTCGGCCAGGACGCGGCGGCAGGCCACCACCTCGCCGACGAACGCCGTGCCGCGCTCGAAGGACAGGGTCACCATGGTCACGCGCCAGCCGTCGTTCTCCGCCCCGACCCGGTTGGCCACCGGCACGCGTACCTCGTCGAGGAAGACCTCGGCGAACTCGGCCGAGCCGGCGAGCGTGCGCAGGGGCCGTACGGTGATGCCGTCCGCGGACATGGGCATCGCGAGCCAGGTGATGCCCCGGTGCTTCGGCGCGTCCGGGTCGGTGCGGACCAGCAGTTCGCACCAGTCGGCGACCTCGGCGTGGGAGGTCCAGATCTTGGACCCGGTGACCACGTAGTCGTCGCCGTCGCGCCACGCGCGCGTGCGCAGCGACGCCAGATCCGAGCCGGCGCCCGGTTCGCTGAACCCCTGGCACCACACCTCCTCGCCGCGCAGGATCGGCGGCAGCCAGTGCGCCCGCTGCTCAGGAGTGCCCTCGGCGGCGATGGTCGGTCCGGCGTGCAGCAGCCCGACGAAACCCGCCCCCACATAGGGCGCGCCCGCCTTCTCCGTCTCCTCCAGGAAGATCAGCCGGGTGGTCGGCGAGGCGTCCCAGTGGATGTCGGCGTACCCGGCGTCGTACAGCATCCGCTGCCAGCCCAGGTCGTACGCCCTGCGGGCGGGCCAGTCGTCCGGGGACGGCTTCGGTGGCAGTGCCGGCAGCACCTTGGCCAGCCATTCACGCAGCCGGGACCGGAACTCCTCCTCTTCCGGTGTGCAGGAGAGGTCCATCACTTGTCGAGGTCCAGGTCGAGCATGCGGATGGCGTTGCCGCGCATCAGCTTGTACACCGTCTCGTCGTCCAGGCCCTTCACATGGTCCAGGGCGACCTCCTTGGTGTGCGGGAAGGTCGAGTCGACGTGCGGGTAGTCGGTCTCGAAGGTGGCGTTGTCCCTGCCCACTACGTCCAGCGAGGCGACGCCGTGCTTGTCGCGGAAGAAGCAGCAGAAGATCTGCCGGTAGTAGTACGTCGACGGCGGCTCGGGGATCAGGTCCCGGACCCCGCCCCAGGCGCGGTGCTCCTCCCACACGTCGTCGGCGCGCTCCAGGGCGTACGGGATCCAGCCCATCTGTCCCTCGGAGTAGGCGAGTTTGAGCTGCGGGAACTTCACCAGGACCCCGCTGAAGAGGTAGTCCATCATCGACGCCATCGCGTTGTTGAAGCTCAGCGACGCCTGGACGGCGGGCGGGGCGTCGGGCGAGGCGGCCGGCATCTGCGAGCTGCTGCCGATGTGCATGTTGACGACCGTGCCGGTCTCCTGGCAGACGGCGAAGAACGGGTCCCAGTAACCGGAGTGGATGGACGGCAGCCCGAGGTGGGTGGGGATCTCGGAGAAGGTCACCGCGCGGACCCCGCGCGCCGCGTTCCGGCGGATCTCCGCGACCGCCAGTCCGACGTCCCACAGCGGGATCAGGCACAGGGGGATCAGCCGGCCGCCGCTGTCCCCGCACCACTCCTCCACCATCCAGTCGTTGTAGGCGCGCACACAGGCGAGGGCGACCTCCTTGTCGTGCGCCTCGGCGAAGGTCTGCCCGCAGAAGCGGGGGAAGGTCGGGAAGCAGAGGCTGGCCTCGACATGGTTGAGGTCCATGTCCGCGAGGCGCGCCTTCGGGTCCCAGCACCCGCGCCGCATCTGCTCCCGGGTGATCCCCTCCAGCGTCATCTCGTCCCGGTCGAAGCCGACGGCGGCGATGTTGCGCTTGTAGGGGAACTTGAGGTCCTCGTAGATCCACCAGTCGGTCTGCTGGCCGGCCGGGTCCATGGTGATCCGGTACTTGCCGCCGACGTAGGCGAGTTCCCCGATCCCGGCGGTCAGCGGCTTGGGGCCGCGGTCCCGGTACCGGGACGGCAGCCAGGTCTCGAAGAGGTGGGCGGGCTCGATCACATGGTCGTCGACGCTGATGATGCGGGGCAGTTCGGTCATGGTTTCCCCTCCGCGTTCCGCTCCACCGGGACGGTTCGTCCGGACAGTACTTATCTGATGACCCGTCAGATAGCATGGCACCTGACGGTTCGTCAGCCAAGTCGGTCAGGGGGCACACGTGAACGAGACACCGCACGCCCTGAGCTCCGCCCGCACCCTGTGGGACCTGGTCGCCCGGCGCGCCGCCCTGACGCCCGACCGCCCGGTGCTGCTCCAGCAGGACCGCACGCTCACCTTCGGCGAGCTGCACGGGCGTGCCGAGCGGGTGGCGGCCGGCCTGTACGGCATGGGCGTACGCCCCGGCACGGTGGTCGCCTGGCAGCTGCCCACCCGGATCGAGACCGCCCTGCTGTCCTTCGCCCTGGCCCGCCTGGGCGCCGTCCAGTCCCCGGTGATCCCCTTCTACCGGCACCGTGAGGTCGGCTTCGCGCTCCGCGAGTCGAGGGCGGAGTTCTTCGCCGTCCCGGGCGTGTGGCGCGGTCACGACCACACGGAGATGGCGCGGCGGCTCGGCGCCAAGGGAATCTTCGAGGCGTACGGCGATCTGCCCGAGGGCGACCCGTCGACGCTGCCCGCCCCGCCCGCCGAGGGCACCTCGGTCCGCTGGATCTACTGGACCTCCGGCACCACTTCCGACCCCAAGGGCGTGCTGCACACCGACCGCTCGCTGCTCGCCGGCGGCTCCTGCCTCGCCCACGCCCTGCGCCTGACTCCGGACGACGTCGGCTCGATCGCCTTCCCGTACGCCCACATAGGCGGCCCGGACTACCTGGTGATGCTCCTGCTGTACGGCTTCCCGGCGGTGATGTTCGAGCACTTCGCGCTGCCGGACGCGCTGACCGAGTACCGGCGGCACGGTGTGACGGTGGCCGGCGGCTCCACGGCCTTCTACTCCCTGTTCCTCGCCGAGCAGCGCAAGCGGCCGCACGAGAGGCTGATCCCGAGCCTGCGCCTGCTCGCGGGCGGCGGCGCGCCCAGGCCTGCCGAGCTCCACCACAGCGTGGTCCGCGAGATGGGCGTCCAGCTCGCCCACGGCTACGGCATGACCGAGGTCCCGATGATCACCATGGGCGACCCCCGGGACACTCCGGAGAACCTGGCCACGACCGAGGGCCGCCCGCCGGCGGGCATGGAGATCCGGATCGTGGACGGCGAGATCAGACTCCGCGGCGAGGCCGTCTGCCAGGGCTATCTGGACCCCGCCCAGACGGCCGCCGCCTTCGACCCCGACGGCTTCCTGCGCACCGGCGACCTGGGCCGTGTGACGGACTCCGGCCACCTCGTGCTCACCGGCCGCCTGAAGGACGTGATCATCCGCAAGGGCGAGAACATCTCGGCCAGGGAGATCGAGGACCTCCTCGCCGCCCACCCGTCGGTCGGGGACGTCGCGGTGATCGGGCTGCCGGACGCGGAACGGGGGGAGCTGGTCTGCGCGGTCGTGGAACAGCCGCCGGGCGCGGCCGAGTTGACCTTGCCGGAGGTCGTCTCGTACCTGCGCTCGGCGGGCCTGTCCGTCCACAAGCTGCCGGAACGGCTCGAGGTGGTGCAGGCGCTGCCGCGGAACGACACCCTGCGCAAAGTACTGAAGTACAAGCTCCGGGAGAGGTTTTCCCGAGCCGCCCCTTAGGCCGGGACGAGGTGCCGGGCGAAGAAGCGGACCGCGCTGTCCGCCTCGAACCTGGGCAGTTCCTTGTGTCTGCCCGAGTTCACGTGCAGGGACTTCTCCTTCGAGGCGAAGGCGTCGAAGAGTGCCAGGCCTTCCTCGCGCGAGATGTGCTCGTCGTCCCACTGCAGGTCGAACTCGATCGGGATGGTGATCCGCCTCGCCTGCTCGGCCAGGACGTCGGGCCAGTGCTGGCCGAAGACCGCGGCGGTGATCCTGGGCTCGGCCGCCACGAACGGCACACCGATCGCCGTACCCATGTTGATGCCCCAGTAGCCGACCGGCCCGTCGGTGCCGATCTCCGGGAGTTCCTGGAGGGCGTCCAGGGTCGCGTGATACTCGGGCACGGCCAGCTCCGCCAGGTGGGCGTTGTAGCGGACGACGATCGGGCCTTCCGGCTCGCCCGCCGCCCTCGCCGCGAACAGGGCGGCGATCTCCTGCTCGTCGTGCGCCGTGCGCGGCCGGTCGCCGTGACCGGGGGCGTCGACGACCGCGACGTGGAAGCCGCACCCGGTCACGAGGAGCCTGGCACGGCCGGCCATCGCCGGATGCTTCTTGTGGTTGCCGCCGCCGTGTCCCATCAGGACCAGGGGAGCGCGACCGGTGCCGGAGGCCGGCGACCACAGGACGCCGGGGACGTCGCCCACGGTGAAGTCGCGTTCGACCATGCCGTTCGACGAGGACTCTGCGGTGAACCGAAGTGAGTACATGGGTGTTGCCTTTCGGGAGTGCCTTGTGGTCGAGGCGCTCCCGGCGACACCTGCGTCAGTCGCCGGCCGTGACGGGAAGGGGGAGCACCCACGTCGATACAGCGTTCATGGGTCTCACCTCCTCGGGCGGTGTCACGGTCGACTGGAACCTACCGGCTTGATCGTCTTCCCTTCAACCCCTTTTCCCGGTCCGCTCCGGTGCCTGTTCCGGGATGGTGAAGTAGCGCGCGATCGCCGGGACGATGTCCGGCTCGCCCACCTTGCCGTCGCCGTCGGTGTCCAGCGCGGCGGCCGTCGCCCCGGCGAGCTCCTCCGGCACGTGGAACACCCGCAGCACGCGTACGGTGTCCGCGACCGTGGCGAGGCCGTCCCCGTCGCCGTCCGCGACGGCCAGCGCCGCGTGCAGGAAGGGCCGGGCGATCTCGGCGAAGCGTTCGGGGTTGTCGCGCAGGCGCTTGACCGCGCCGGTGACGAACTCCTCGCGGGTGATGCGCTGATCGCCGTCCCGGTCCGCGATGCCGGCCATGCCCTGCCAGAAGGCCTCCGCGCCGGCGTACAGCGCCTGCCCCTTGTCGGAGCGTGCGGTCACGGCGAACTCGGCGAGGAGTGCCTTGGCCGCCGCGTTGAAGTCCTCGCGGTCGATCCAGCCGTTGCCGTCCTGGTCGAAGGTGGCGAACCGGGCTGCGATCCTGCGCTCGTAGTCGGTGCTGACCATGTCTGTTCGGGCCGCCTTACGTGTGCGTCGTTCGGGTCGTCCCACGGGCGCGTGAGCGACCTGGCAGGAGCGTATGACGCGGGTGGCCGCCGGACGGCGGCAACCCGGCGGTTGTGCCAAGACCGGGGGAATTCTGCGACAACAGTGTGGCCGTGTCGCAAGGGAGCAGGGCGGCGCGGCGGCGCGTCAGGCGGAGAGCGGGCCCGCCTCGTCCGTCGTCGCGGCCTCGATGTCGGGCCGTACGTCGAAGAGCCGGCGGACGCCGAGCGCGCCGAGGACGCGGTTGACGTGCGAGCCGTCGTCGGCCCCCCGGTCGGGCAGGATGAGCCGGAGCCGGCCCTGACAGGAGCGGATCAGCCGGCGGGCGGCGACGAGGACGCCGACCCCGCTGGAGTCGCAGAAGAACACGTCGGAGAGGTCCACGACGAGGCTGTGGTGCCCCTCGGCGACGACGTCGTGCACACGTTGACGCAAAACCGGCGAGGTCATCAGGTCCAGTTCCCCGGACACCCGGAGCACGGCCCACTCGCCCTGCTCGGCGCTGGTCACCTTGAATGCCACGTCCCTGCCCCTCCGCTCGCCGGAAGTTCCGGAACCGCCCGGAAACGGAAGCAGTTCCTACGCTTGCTTCCGCGCGGCTGCCCAGCGGCCGTTCCCTGAAACGTCGGGCCACAAACTGGGCGTGATCGACAAGGGGCTTGTTTCGGTCACTACCGATCCTGTTCGATCAGACATGCACACATCTTGTGTGAAGTTTATGTGAAGGGGGCACTATCACCTGCAGCCCTTCCAGGGGCGCGCATTGACACAAAGGGGCGTGCACTGTCGGACGTGCCGACTACATTCGGGAAGACGCCGCAGACAGGCTGGACCGACCGGACACGGGTGAGGGGAGGGGACCGCATGGCCACGAGGGACGCTCCGCCCCGCTGGGACCGCAAGATGCAGCAGCGGCTCGCCCGTGGTGAGGCGGCCGCCCTGGGCGAACTGTACGACCGCTTCGCCTCGCTCGTGCACGGCCTCGCCCACCGCGTCCTCGGCGACGAGAGGGCGGCCGACACCCTCACCCGCGAGGTCTTCGCCCACCTCTGGGAGCACCCCGAGACCTACGACCCCAAGAAGGGCCCGCTGCGCACCTGGATCGCCGACGTGACCAACCGGTTCGCCGTGCAGCGGCTGCGCGACAGCGAGACCGCCGCGCTGCCGCGGGGCGGCGGCTCCCTGGCGGAACTGGAGCGCAAGGTGCGCCGCGCCTCGGTCGCCGCCCGCGCCGACTACATCGTCCACTCCATGCCGGCCCCGCTGCGCGCCGCCCTCGACCTGGCCTACTTCCAGCGCCGCGACTACCGCCAGACCGCCGTCGACCTCGGCGTCACCGAGGACGAGGCCCGCCGCCGGCTCCGCCTCGGCCTCCAACTGCTCTCCACCGCCCATGACGCCGGGACCCCGCCGGGATCCGGGGGTGCGGTGTGAGCGGAGCGGGCGGTTTCGGGGCAGCCGACGAGCACGAGGGGCCGGGGGACGAGGAGCGGCGCGAGGGCCGGCCGTACGAGGGCGACGGCGGCCCGGGTGACAGCGGCCGGAGTGACAGCGGCCGGAGTGACAGCGGCCACACCGGCGAGGGCGCCGGCGGCGGCTCGGGGCAGGACCCGCGCCGGGCCGGCGGACCCGAGCCGGACCGGCCGGCGCGCATACCGACGCCCCGCGCCTCCGTCGAGGACAGCGGGCGACCGCTGCCCGGCCCCGCCGATCCGGGGGACCTCCCGCCCGTGCCGCTCGACCTGCCGCACGACGTCCTGAAATCGCTCCTCGGCGCCTGGGCGCTGGCCGCCTGCTCGGCAGCGGAGACGGCCGCCGTCGAGGACCACCTCGGCTCCTGCGGAAGCTGCGCCGACGAGGCCCGCCGGCTGCGCGAGGCGGTCGACCTGCTGCACCAGCCGGAGAGCCTCGACCTGGACCCCGGCCTGCGCACCCGGGTCCTGGAGGGCTGCCTGGAACGCCGGCCGCCGCGCATCCCGCTCCCCGGGTGGGCAGCGCCGTACGACGCCGAGACCGCGCGCCTGGACGCCCTGCTGCAGGACTTCGGGGACGCGGAGTGGCATGCGCCGGTGCGGCTGCGGTGGTTCGAGGCCGACGCGGCGAAGAGCCGCCGTACGACCGTGGCGGGGGTGATCGCTCACCTGCTGTCCGTGGACGGGCTGGTCGCGCTGGCGCTCGGCCTAGAGGACCCGCTGGCGGAGGTCGCCGAGGCGGCCGCGCAGGACGCGGTGGGCCCGGAGGCCCGCACCGAGGCGTTCTGGCGCAACTCCCACTTCCCGCCGACCCGCTCGGTGCGGGGGCCCTGGCGGGAGCAGAGCCACGACCTGGTGCGGACGGTGTCCTTCACCGGCGGGCACGCGGGCGGACTGGCCGTGTCGTACGGCGACTTCGAGCTGCCGCTGCACGACGCGATGCTGGACCGGGCCTTCGAGTGCTGGGTGCACGCCGAGGACATCGCGGAGGCGGTGGACTACCCGTACCAGCCGCCCGCGCCGCGCCATCTGAACAAGATGATCGACCTCGCCGCCCGGACGCTGCCCGTCGCGCTGGCGAGACGCCGGCAGGCCGGGCTGGCCTCACCGGCCCGCGGCCGCCACCTCGGCCTCGCCGGCGAGCCCGGCCGCAGCCTGCGGCTGGAGATCGAGGGCGCGGCGGGCGGCGAGTGGCTGATCCCCTTGGACTCGCCCGCGGCGGTGGCCTCCGCGGACCTGGAAGTGGCCCATGTGGCGCTGGACGGCGTGGAGTTCTGCCGGTTGGCCGCCGGCCGGGTGTCGCCGGAGGAGGCCGCGGTGGGGCAGGTGGGTGACCGGGAGGCGATCAGGGACGTACTGTTCGCGACGGCGGGGTTGAGCCGCTTGTAGGGGTGGGTCGCCGCCCGACGGCCGAACGCCCCGAGCTGCTAGGCGAACACCACCGTACGGCGCCCGTTGAGCAGGATCCTCCGCTCCGCATGCCACTTCACCGCCCGCGCCAGCGCCTGGCACTCCACGTCGCGGCCGAGGGCCACCAGCTGATCCGGCGTCACATCGTGACCGACCCGCTCGACCTCCTGCTCGATGATCGGCCCCTCGTCCAGGTCGGCGGTCACGTAGTGCGCGGTCGCCCCGATGAGCTTGACCCCCCGGGCGTGCGCCTGGTGGTACGGCTTGGCGCCCTTGAAGCTCGGCAGGAAGGAGTGGTGGATGTTGATGATCCGGCCGCTGAGCTGCTTGCACAGGTCGTCCGAGAGGACCTGCATGTAGCGGGCGAGGACGACCAGCTCGACGCCCTCCTCGCGGACGATCTCCAGCAGCTTCGCCTCGGCCTGCGCCTTGGTGTCCTTCGTCACCGGAATGTGGTGGAAGGGGATGTTGTAGGAGCCCACCAGCTCCTCGAAGTCGGTGTGGTTCGAGACCACGCCCACGATCTCCACCGGCAGTGCACCGATCCGGGCCCGGAACAGCAGGTCGTTCAGGCAGTGCCCGAACTTGCTGACCATGAGCACGATCCGCATCTTCTCGTCGGCCCGGTTGATCTGCCAGTCCATGTGGAAGGAGTCACCGATCGCCGCGAAGCTCGCCCGCAGCTTCTCCACCGTCACCGGCGCCTCGGCCGAGAAGTGGACGCGCATGAAGAACAGACCCGTGTCGTGGTCGCCGAACTGCTGGCTGTCCTCGATGTTGCAGCCGGTCATGAACAGGTAGCTCGACACGGCGTGCACGATGCCCTGCTTGTCCGGGCAGGAGAGGGTGAGGACGTACTGGTCGGCCGGGGCGGCGGGCGCGGGCTGCTCGTTCATGCACTACAGGTTCCCACACGGCGCCGCCGCCGTGGGCAGACGTTCCGCAGGACGGGACGACCGGACGGGACTACCGGAGGGGACGACCGGACGGCGATCCGCGCACCGCCCGCCGGAACGCCTACGCGGACCCTTACGCGGTCCTCGTCATGATCCGCAGCACTTCCAGGCTCCGCGGCGGCGCGTCGGGGTCGTCGCCGTCGCTCGCGGCCATCCGGACATGCGCGTCCCGCGCCGCCCGCACCGCCTCCGGCCACCCCTGGTGGTCGAGGTAGGCGGAGACCGGCGCGTCCGGGCCGACCTGGTGCATGATCCGCAGCACCCGCAGCACGGCGGTGTCCACGAGCGCCGCCTCCTGCGAGTCCCGGAATATCGTGCCGACGTACTTCTCGGCTGACCAGTTGTCCAGCCAGGTGTCCTCCACCAGCCGGTAGACGGCGTCCGTGACGTCGCCGTACCCGTCCACGCCGGCCAGCCAGACGTCCCGCTGGAACACCGGGTCGGAGAGCATGTGCAGCGCCGAGCGCACATTGCTGCGCCAGCGCCACCATGGCATGTCGCTTAGGGGCATGCCGCCCATGGTGGAGGAGCGACGGCCACGACGGGAAGAGTTCTCCGAACCTTGCACGGTCATCGATCGTACGTTCCTCGCCACACTGGCCTCACAGGCCCCTGCAATTCACCTCGATGTCACTCTTCGTTGACTCTGGGTCACTCGGCGGTTAGTCGTGTGAGGGAATCGTGCTCGTACATGACCGGCAGGCGACGCACATTTCGTATATTCCTCCACCGCTCCTCCCGCCCCGGCAGAGCCACCGCCCTGACCGCGGGCGCCGTGGCCCTCTGTGCGTCGCTCACCGCCGGATGCGGGGTCATCCCCGGTGCCACGGGGGGTTCGGGGGGTGACCCGGTCAAGGTCATGACCTGGGCGCCGCAGGACACCGACGCCACCAACAAGCCCGGCATGCCCGCGATGGCCCTCGCCTACGCCAAGTGGATCAACGCGCACGGCGGCATCAACGGCCGCAAGCTCCAGGTACTGACCTGCAACGACCACAACGACAGCGTGGGCGCCGCCAAGTGCGCCCGGTACGCGGCCGACGAGAACGTGGTCGCGGTCGTCGGCTCCTACAGCCAGTTCACGGACTCCTACTCCGCCCCGCTGGAGGGCGCCGGCATCCCCTACATAGGCGGCTACGGCGTCACCAACGACGAGTTCACCGGCCAGATGTCCTACCCGGTCAACGGCGGCCAGCCCGCCCTGCTCGCCGGCCTCGGCAAGGCCCTCGCGGGTGCCTGCGGCAACATCGCCCTGGTCCGGCCCGACAGCATCGCCGGCGACGAGCTGCCGGTGCTGCTCGACTCCGGCCTGAAGGCGGGCGGGCACGCCAAGGCGGGCGACCAGCTGGCCCAGGAGGACGCCACCGAGTACGGCGACCAGGCCGACCAGGCGCTGCGGTACGCCGTCAAGGACGTCACGAGGAAGGGCTGCGTGGTCCCCGCGCTCGGGGACCGCACGGACACCTTCATGGACTCCTTCCGCCGGGAACGCGAGAGCTTCCCCTCGGTACGGCTCGCGACCGTGCTCGGCAGCGTCGACCAGACCGTGATCAACGCCACCGGCGGGGCGTCCGGGCCGTACGAGGGGGCGTACATCACCGGCTGGTATCCGCCGGCGTCGGACTCCCGGTGGGACCCGATGAAGAAGGTGATCAACGAGGAGGCCTTCGGCGACACCCGCATCGACCCCGCGGACACCGGAGTGCAGACGACCTGGATCGCCTACACCGTGCTGAAGGCCGTCCTGGACAAGATCGGCACCGGTGACGTGACCGCCGACTCCGTACGGCGCACCCTCGACGACGGGCTGCGGGTCTCCACCGGCGGTCTCACCCCGACGCTGCACTGGACCTACGCCGGCCCGCTCGCCTCGGTCGGCTTCCCGCGGATGGTCAACGCCGACGTCACCCTGCAGGTGGTCCAGGACGGCAGGCTGGTCGCCGCCCGCAAGGGCGTCGGCGGACTCGACGGCACCACCGACATGACGCGGACGCTGGAGAACGCCGACGTGCAGTGACGCCCGCCGGCGGGTCCCCGGCCCGTCGCTCAGAGCTGGGTGGGCTGGCGCTGGGTGAGGCCGTACTTCTGCGCGATCGCGTTCCACAGCGCCGCCGCCTTCACCTTCTGCGCGCTGGCGGTGCCGCTCTCCCGGTTGCCGGCCTGGGTCTCGCCCGTGGTGCGGGCGTGGCCCTTGCGGCAGACCTTGCGGTTCTTGGCCTGTCCGGCCCAGGCCGCGTAGTGGTTGTCGGCCGCGGCGGACGCCTGCCAGGCCTTGGTCAGCGCGGCGGTGAGGTCGCCGTTGCCCGGCAGCTTGTCGACGGAGAGCTGTCCGAGCCGGGTGACCAGCTGGTTGCGCTGCCCCGCCGCGTTGCGCAGGTCGGTGGCGGCCCCGTCGAGGTTGTCGCAGCTCTTGACGTCGGCCACCGCCTTGATCACCGAGGCGCGGCTGCTGCCGCTGTCGGCGAGCAGCTTGTCCAGCGCGACCGCCTGCTGCCGGGCCGGGTCGCCGGCCGGCGAGCCGGAGCCCTGGCCGGGCGCCGGGGACGCGGCCGCGACCGTCCTGCCGTCGTTGCCCTGGTCCTTGCCGCCGCCGCTGAGCAGCGCGCCGGCGCCCACACCGATCACGACGATGCCGACCCCGATCGCGGCGATCAGCGGCACCCGCGAGCGGCCGCGCGGCCGGTCGTCGTCGTGCGCGGGGTCGTACCCGGGCTGCTGCCCCCCGTAGGAGGGCTGACCCGCGCCGTACGACGCCGGGCCGGGGTTCTCCGGGTGGTGGACGCGCGGCATCTGCTGGGTGGCCCCGGCGGGGCCGTCACCGCCCGCCGGGCCGCCACGGAAGAGGCTGTCGAACTCGGCCGGCGGCTGCCGCTGCGCGTCCTGCGCCTGCGCGGCGTACGGCGGTATGTACTGGGTGGCCTCCGCGTCGGACGAGGCCGGCACGGGCTGCTGCTGCTGCGGGACACGGCCGAGGTAGCGCGTCTCCTCGCCGCCCGCCTCGGGCGGCAGCGCGCCGGGCGCCACCGGCGGGATGTACTGGGTGGCGCCCTCGTCGGCGGGGGCGGCCGCCTGCACCGGCGGCAGGTACTGCGTGGCGCCCTCGGCGGCGGCCGCGGCCTGCACCGGCGGGATGTACTGGGTCGCGCCCTCGTCCGCCGGGGGCAGCGG
Organism: Streptomyces puniciscabiei; assembly: GCF_006715785.1. Lineage (NCBI taxonomy): Bacteria > Bacillati > Actinomycetota > Actinomycetes > Kitasatosporales > Streptomycetaceae > Streptomyces > Streptomyces puniciscabiei. Next base: position 3,593,276 of record NZ_VFNX01000001.1, on the reverse strand, counting down.
GGCAGCGGCGGCCGGATAGGCGCCCACCGGCGGAAGCGGCGCGGCACCGGACGGCGGCTGCGGGTACGGCTGCTGGGGCGCCTGCTGAGGCGGCTGCGGCAGAGACTGCTGCGGCTGCTGGTGGTACGGCTCGGGTACCGCGCCGTACCCGAGCTGCTGACCGGCGCCGTAGCCACCGCCCGGCGCGCCGGAGTGGTCGTACGACGCCGTCGGGCCGTACGACGGTGCCTGGGCACCCTCCGGGGGCAGCGGGCCGGGGTTGCCGGCGGGCGGCTGCGGGGCCGGGGCCTCGGGGGTGTGCCACTGCTGGGCCGCCGCCGGGGGCCAGCCCTGGCCCGGCTGGGGCGGCTGCTGCTCGGGCCCCCAGGAGCCGCCCCAGGCCTGCCCGCCGGCCGGGGAGGCGGGGACGGGCGCGCCGGTCATGCCCGGCAGCAAGGGCTCGCCTCCGTCGGAGGGCAGCACGATGCCTTCGCGCGCGGGTCGCGCCGAGGGCTCCTCGCCCTGTCCACTCTGCGTCACCGGGACTCCTACTAATGGGGGACCTTGTGAATCGGGCTCACGCTACCGGGTCCCCCGAGCCGGGTGCCATGCAGCTCAGGGCGCAACCTTCTTCCCTGTGACGGCGGTAACAAAACCGCCCCGCGGGGCGCTGATATAGGGCACCCTCCCGCCACCGGGTGCCGTTCGCCGTGCGTTCACGCGACCGCGGGGCCGGTGTTCACGCGGCCTGCTGGAGATCGAGGCGCGCCCCGAACTCCCGTACCACCGCCTCCTCCCGGAAGGGCTCCAGGCGCTGCTGGAGATCCTCCAGATACTCGGCGCCCCGGTTGGAGCGGAGCGTCTCCAGCAGTTCCACCGCCTTCAGGCCGGTGCTGCAGGCCTGTTCGATCTCCCGCTGCTGAACCTGGGCCGTGGCGAGCAGCACATAGCCGATGGCGCGCCGGCGGGCCCGGGACTCCGGGTGCCCGGCCAGCGACTGCTCGGCGTACCGGGCCGCCTGCTCGCTCTGGCCGAGGTCGCGGTGGCAGTGCGCCAACTCGTCGGCGAGATACGCCTCGTCGAAGTGCCGGATCCACACCGGGTCGTCACCGGAGGAGCCGTCCGCCCGCTCCATCGCCGTCACCGCCCGCCCGATGGACGCCTGTGCCGCGCGCCCGTCACCGAGCAGGGCGTGCCCGCGCGCCTCGGCAGCGTGGAACATCGCCTCCGCGCGCGGCGTCACCTGCCCGCGCGCCCCCTCCTGCGCCGCACGCGCCAACTGGGCGATCTCGCGCGGGTTTCCGAGCTGGGCGGCGAGGTGGCTCATGGACGCGGCGAGGACGTAACCGCCGTACCCCCGGTCTCCGGCGGCCTGTGCGAGCCGCAGCGACTGGATGTAGTACCGCTGGGCCAGCCCCGGTTGACCGGTGTCCACGGCCATGTACCCGGCCAGCTCGGTCAACCGCGCGACCGTGGCGAACAGTTCCCGCCCGACCGTCTCCCGGTACGAGCCGGCGAGCAGCCCGGAGACGACACTGTTGAGGTAGTGCACGACGACCGGACGCACATGCCCGCTGCCGAACTGGTGGTCCAGGTCGGTCAGCGCCTGCGTCATCGACCGCACGGCCGCCACGTCGGCCGGCCCCACGCGCGGACCCGCCTGCCGGGCCACCTGCGCGTCCGGCGCCGAGATCAGCCAGTCCCGGCTGGGCTCGACCAGCGCGGAGGCGGCGACGGAGGAGCCGGACAGGAAGTCCCGCCGGCCCACGTCGCTGCGCCACAGCTCGCAGACCTGCTCGATGGCCCCCAGTACCGTCGGCGAGAACTGGAGACCGACCCCCGAGGCGAGGTTCTTGCCGTTGGCCATGCCGATCTCGTCGATCGTGACCGTACGGCCGAGCTTGCGCCCGAGCGCCTCCGCGATGATCGCCGGGGCGCGGCCCCGGGGTTGCTGTCCGCGCAGCCAGCGGGCCACGGACGTCTTGTCGTAGCGCAGGTCGAGGCCGTGCTCGGCACCGCACATGTTGACCCGCCGGGCCAGCCCGGCGTTCGAGCACCCCGCTTCCTGGATGAGTGCCTGCAGCCGTTCGTTCGGCTGCCTCGCCACGAGAGGCCTTGCGGCCATGTGCTACCCCCTGCGTTGCGTCCCCTGGGCGTAACCGTTCCGGGAAGATCACTGCCCAGCTGACATACCGTCAATGCGCGACATGCGCGGTTTGCCGGGGTAACGACGGATGCCAACCCCACCCCTGGCTACCCAGCTCACGCCCTGCTTCCTCCCGCGCGCCCCCGCCTGTGCACCCATGCGCCCCGACTGCCGGACCGATGCCCCACCCCCGCGCGCGCCACAGCCGTAACTCCAGGTGGATGCGGGAGTTGAGAGGGACGTGGAAGAGACGATCGCGGGCGCCGAAAACACTCAGATTGCCGGTCAGATTCCGCAGCAGCGCGGGGAATCGCTGCTGGAGACCGCCGTACGCTACGCCGAGGAACGGCACTGGGACGTGTTCCCGGGCACCTGGCTGGAAGCGGTCGGCGGAAGGCAGCGCTGCTCGTGCGGCGACGCCTCCTGCCCTGCGCCGGGTGCGCACCCCACGCGCCCCGACTGGGCGACGCAGGCGACCGGCAGCGCGACCGTCGCACGCCGGATGTGGCAGAAGCAGCCGACGGCTTCGATCCTGCTGCCGACGGGGCGGACGTTCGACGCGTTGTCCGTCCCGGAGAGCGCGGGGTTCCTGGCGCTCGCCCGTATGGAACGGATGGAGCTGACCCTGGGCCCGGTCACTCTGGCTCCCGATCGGCGCATGCAGTTCTTCGTGCTGCCGGGGGCCGCCGCGAAAGTGCCGGACCTGGTGCGGAAGCTCGGGTGGACGCTGTCGTCCCTCGATCTCGTGGCGCTGGGCGAGGGGGCGTACGTGGCCGCTCCCCCTACTCGGTTCGGGTCCCGGGGTGCCGTGCAGTGGGCCTGCCGGCCGACTCCTGCGAATCGGTGGCTGCCGGACGCGGAGGAGCTGATCTCGCCGCTTGCCTATGCGTGCGGGCGGGACCGGTAGCGGTTCGCCTTCTCGTCTGCGGGGTTTCGGTGCGTTGGCCAGTGCGGGCATGTGGTGGGTTCTCGCGCGGAGCCGCATATCAGGCACAGCCCCGCGCCCCTTTGCGGCGCTGCCCCGCCGTAACCTTCATGCATGACCGAAGTTGCAGTGCGGGTACGGGGGCTCTGGAAGCAGTTCGGGCAGCAGGTCGCTGTCGGCGGGATCGATCTCGAGCTGCCCGCCGGGAAGTTCATCGGGCTGGTCGGCCCCAACGGGGCCGGGAAGACGACGACGCTCTCCATGGTGACCGGGTTGCTGCGACCGGACGGCGGGACCGTCGAGGTCGTCGGTCATGACGTGTGGCGGGATCCCGTGGCCGTCAAGGCGAGGATCGGCGTCCTGCCCGAAGGGCTGCGGCTGTTCGAGCGGCTGTCGGGACGAGAGCTGCTCGGCTACTCCGGGCGGCTGCGCGGACTGCCGGGGGCCGAGGTCGACAAGCGGGCCACGCAGCTGCTGGACGTCCTCGACCTGGCCGGCGCCCAGCACAAGCTCGTCGTCGACTACTCCACCGGCATGCGCAAGAAGATCGGACTCGCCGCCGCGCTCCTGCACAATCCGGAGGTCCTCTTCCTGGACGAGCCGTTCGAGGGCGTCGACCCGGTGTCCGCGCAGACCATCCGGGGCGTCCTCGAGCGGTACACCGCCTCCGGCGCCACCGTCGTCTTCTCCTCCCACGTCATGGAACTGGTCGAGTCGCTGTGCGACTGGGTCGCGGTGATGGCGGCCGGGCGGATCCGCGCGACCGGCCCGCTCGCCGAGGTGCGCGGCGCGCATCCGACGCTCCAGGGGGCGTTCCTGGAACTGGTCGGGGCGAGCGGCCGGGACGCCGGGTCCGATCTGGACTGGCTGGGCGGCGGGGCGGCCCGATGACGAACCTCACCTCCACCGTCGTACGGCTGAAACTGTCCCTGCTGAAGAACGGGCTGCGGCAGTCCGGGGGCCGCCGGGCCGCGTTCGTCGTCTCGGCGATCATCGCGGTCCTGTTCGCCCTGCTGCAACTGCTGGGCATGCTCGCGCTGCACGGGCACGCGCACGCCGACGCCGTCGCCGTACCGGGTACGGCCGTGCTGGCGCTGGGCTGGACGGTGCTGCCGCTGTTCTTCCCGACCGGCGACGAGACCCTGGACCCCACCCGGCTGGTGATGCTGCCGCTGCGCCCCCGCCCGCTGGTCCGCGCGCTGCTCGCGGCCTCCCTGGTCGGCATCGGCCCGCTGTTCACCCTGCTGGTACTGGCGGGCTGCACGCTGTCGCTGGCCCGGGGCGCCGCCGGGTACGTCGTCTCCGTCGTCGCCGTCGCCCTCGCCCTGCTGGTCTGCGTGGCGCTGGCACGCGCCGTCGCCACGGCCAACGTACGGCTGCTGACCAGCCGGAAGGGCCGCGATCTCGCCGTGCTGAGCGGACTGGTGATCGCGATCGGGGCACAGCTGGTCAACTTCGCGGCCCGGCAGCTCGGTTCGGCCGGGCTCGGGCAGCTGCAGCCGGTCGCGGACGTGCTGTCCTGGGTGCCGCCGGCGTCGGCGGTGGCGGCGGTACACACGGCGAGCCAGGGGTCGTACGGCATCGCTGCCGCCCAACTCGCCGTGACCGCAGCCGGTTTGGCGGCGCTGATCGCGCTCTGGGCGCGGAGCCTGACCCGGCTGATGACCGCACCCGACGCCTCCACACTGCAACCGGTCGACGCCCCGGTCCGCAGCCGCTCCGCCACCGGACTCGGCCGGCTGCTGCCCCAGGGCCGCACGGGCACGGTCATGGAACGCAGCCTGCGCTACATCTGGCGGGACCCCAAGACCAAGGCCGCCTGGGTGACCTCGCTGGCGATCGGGCTGATCGTGCCGGTGTTCAACGCGGTCCAGGGCACCGGGTCCATCTACTTCGCGTGCTTCGCCGCCGGGATGCTCGGCATCCAGATGTACAACCAGTTCGGGCAGGACACCTCCGCGTTCTGGATGGTGGCCATGACCATCTCCGCCCCCCGGGACGCCTACGCCGAGCTGCGCGGCCGCGCCCTGGCGCTGCTGCTGATCACCCTGCCGTACGCGGCGCTCGTGACCGTGGTGACGACCGCCCTGCTCGGCGCCTGGTCCCGGCTGCCGGAGGTACTGGGCCTGTCCTTCGCCCTGCTCGGGGCGATGCTCGCGACCGGCGCCTGGACCTCGGCCCGCTTCCCCTACTCCATCCCCCAGGAGGGCCACAAGAACGTCGTGCCCGGCCAGGCCGGCCTCGCCTGGATCTCCATCTTCGGCGGCATGATCTCGGCGGCCCTGCTCTGCTCCCCGGTCATCGCCTTCGCGATCTGGCTGCACGTGAGCGCGGACGGGGCGGACTGGCGGTGGCTGCTCCTGCCGGTGGGAGCGGCGTACGGCGCCGGGCTCACCTTCACGGGCCTGCGCCTGGCAGCTCCGCGGACAGCAGCACGGCTACCGGAGATCCTGACAGCTGTGAGCAAGGGTTAGCGGATTGCAGCCCCCTGGGAGGCGCCGGGACCTGCAGCCGCCTGGGAGGCGCCGGGACCTGCAGCTCCCCAGGGGCGCGGGGAACTGCGCGATCAACCACGAAGGACCCGCACTCGCCGACGAAAGCCCAACCCCGCAGACGAATCCGCCCCTCAAACCCCGAGCACCCGATCAAGAAACGGCCCCACAGCCCCCCGCCAGGCCAACGGCAGTTCATAGTGCGCAAGATGCCCGGCATCGGGAACTTCCGCATACTCCCCCGCCGGCAGCACCCGCACCATCTCCTGCGCCTCCGCCCGCCCCAGCTCCCCGTCCACCCCCCGCACCACCAGCGTCGGGCACCGCACCTGGGCCAGCTCCTCCCAGTGCGCGTCGTACACCCAGGTCTCCCGGGACCTGAGCATCTGCTCCGGCTCGAACACCGGCCGCCAGCCGTCGGGGCCCTCGTGCATCACCTCGGCGTAGAACTCCCCGCGCGCCGGATTCGGCCGCTCCACCCAGGGATCGTCCTCACCGAACCACTTGCGTACGTCGGCCAGCGTGGCGAAGGGAACGGGCCAGGCCCTGAACCAGTCGGCCCACTCCCGCTGCGAGGCGGCCCCCAGGGCGGAGGCCCGCATGTCGCAGATGATCAGGCCCCGGACCAGGTCGGGACGCTTCGCGGCGAGCTGCCACGCGGTCAGCGCGCCCATGGCGTGGCCGATGAGGAGCGCGGGGGCGAGGCCGAGCTGTTCCAGTGCGGCCTCCGCGTCCTCGACATAGGCCTCACGGGTGTAGGCGGCCTTCGGGGGCTTCTCGCTCTGGCCGTGACCGCGCTGGTCGAGGGCCACGGCACGGTGGCGCGCGGCGAGCCAGCGGGCGGTCGAGGCCCAGTGGGAGGCACGGCCCATCAGGCCGTGAAGTAACAGGACGCCCGGAGCGCCGGGCGACGCGTCCCCCCGGCCGTCCACCTGATCGTCCGCCGGGTCGGGTCCCGTCTTGGGCGGGTCGGCGAACTCCCAGGCGGCCAGGCGCACCCCGCCCGCTCCCGTCACGTCGATACGCCGTGCCATGGGCCTGGCACCCCCCAGCTCCGCCTGCCTCGTACCGGTGTACTGCCGTACTCGCTCGTACTCGCTGCTGTCGCTGTCGTGTTCGTTCTGCCGCCGCAGACTACCGAATCCATCGAATGACTATTCGAAAAATCCGTCTCTGCGGACAACACCCCTCATTCGAGTGACACCCCGCAAGGAATGATCGCCGCCATCGAGGGGATCTCTTCTGGCGGGAGGCGGACCGCTCGGGGAAAAACGGTCCGAGGGGGATGACCCTGAGAGCTCGGGGCTCCGGGTCAGCACAGGGGAGGACAGGCCCCGGCGCCAACGGCGCCGGGGCCCTCCCCGGCTCAGCGCTTGGCGACGAACACGTGCGAGGCGACGTCCGCCTCCAGCTCGGCCGCCTCGCCGCCGCTGCCCACCAGCACACCGCCGGCCGACTCCGTCACGCTCACCACGGAACCGGGCTGCACCCCCGCCCGCCGCAGCGTGTACATCAGCTGCGCGTCCGTCTGGATCGGCTCACCGATCCGGCGGACGACCACCGTCTTGCCGTCCGCGCCCGCGTCCAGGTCGGCCAGCGAGACCATGCTCTCGTCCAGGAACGGGTCCGCGCCGTCCTTCTCGCCCAGCTCCTCCAGCCCCGGGATCGGATTGCCGTACGGCGACTCGGTCGGGTGGCGCAGCAGCTCCAGCACGCGCCGCTCGACGGCCTCGCTCATCACGTGCTCCCAGCGGCAGGCCTCCGCGTGCACCTGCTCCCACTCCAGGCCGATCACATCGACGAGGAGACACTCGGCCAGCCGGTGCTTGCGCATCACGCGCGTGGCCAGCCGCCGGCCCTCGTCCGTCAGCTCCAGATGGCGGTCACTGGCCACGGAGACCAGCCCGTCCCGCTCCATCCGCGCCACCGTCTGGCTCACCGTCGGCCCACTCTGGTCCAGCCGCTCCGCGATGCGGGCGCGCATGGGCACGACGCCTTCCTCTTCGAGCTCGAGGATGGTGCGGAGATACATCTCCGTGGTGTCGATCAGTCCGGACATACGTGCCCCTCGATTACCTCTGCCGGCACCCCGGCGCGTGCGCTGGCCCTGGCACCAATTCTGCCGGATCCGACTGACAAGCGGGGGCCCCGCCGAAAACGGGAGGCCGCCGCGGGGCGGCGGTGGTGCGGCCCCGACCCCTTCGGGAGGCTCAATCTTGTGGGATCAATCTTGCGGGAACAGGATGTGGGCTGGGTCACGTTCCAGTTGAATGAAGACCACTGAGCGAACCGTGCGCCGTACGTGCGCCGACGCAGCCTGCAGGGGGTCCAGGTGAGTGCTTCCCGGCGGAGTGGGACCACCGACGAACTGGGGCCGGACGAGCCCGGTGAGTCGGGTGGATCCGATCTGCTCGCCGCACTGCTCGACGGCATGGACGCGGCCCTGTGCGCCTTCGACGCCGACGGGATCGTCACGCACTGGAACCGGGAGGCCGAACGGATCCTCGGGTGGACCGCCGCTGAGGCGGTCGGGCGGCACGGGTTCGCCGGCTGGGCGGTGCGCAGCGCCGACGCCGAGGAGGTGCAGGCCCGGCTGATGTCGGCGATGCATGCGCCCGGGCGGCAGGTGCACGAGTTCGCGCTGGTCACCAAGGGCGGCGGGCGGGTGCTCGTACGGACCCAGTCCGCCGCCGTGCGCGGACCCGACGGAAAGCCCGCCGGGGTGTACTGCGCCTTCAGTGAGGTCCACGCGCAGATCGACCTGGAGCGGTCGATCGCGCTGAGCGAGGCGCTGTTCGAGGACGCGGCCTGGGGAGTCGTACTCATCGACGCCGATCTGCGGCCCGCCGTCGTCAACGCGCACGCGGCCCGCGCCCTGGGCATCGGACGTACGTCCGCGCTGGGCAGGCCGCTCGGCGAACTGCTCGCACAGGGCGTGGAGGAGCTGGAGGCCGCGCTCACCCATGTGCTGGCCGAGGGCGCGCCGCCCGCGCCCGCCGAGATGTGGGTGACCGTGCGCACCCCGGAGGGCGAGCAGCGGCGCTGCTGGCGGAGCGGCTTCGTGCGCCTGGCCTCACCGCTCGCGGAGGAACCGGTGCCGCTCGGCGTCGGCTGGCTGTTCCAGGACGTCACCGAGGCCAAGCAGGGCGAGCAGGAGGCGGCCCTGCTGCGCTTCCGCACCAACCAGCTGCACCGCGCGGCGCGCGCCGCCGCCGAGTGCGAGGACCCGGTCGAGGCTGCCACCGTCCACCTGGACTTCGCCCTCGCCGGCTTCGCCGACCACGCGCTGATCGACCGCACGGTGCCTTCCCCGCGCTCGGCCGGCCCGGCGGGCCCGGCCGGCTCCGAGGCCGCGGAGGGTTCGAAGGGCGAGGAGACGCCCGTACGGCTGGTACGGCTCGCCGCGACGCCCGCCGGAGCGCCGGGACCGAGCCTGCTCACCGGCGCGGCCGGGCTGCCCGTGCGCTACGAACCCGGCCACCCGGCGCTGCAGTGCGTGGAGCGGGCCGGACTCGTGCGCGCGGACGCCGGGTCGGTCCCGGCCCAGCGGGCGCGGGAGTGGGCGCTCGCCCGGCAGTGGCCCGAAGACGCCGTGCACGCCCTGTGCGCGGTGCTGCGCAGCCGGGGGCGGACGCTGGGCGTGGTCACCTTCCTGCGCGGCTCCGGCCGCAGCCGCTTCGAGCGGCTCGACACGGCCTACGCGGAGGACGTGGCGGTGCGCATCGCGGCTGCGCTGGACCTGGCGGACGCGCTGCGGGGCGGATGAGCGGGCCACGGCGGCTCAGTGCCGGTAGAAGATCCGGTCGCCGTACTCCCGCATCACGCGGCCGTTCCACTCGTGTCCGCCGTCGACGTTGCCGGAGCGCAGGAGCGGGGGTTCGATGCCCCGGTCGGCGAGGGTGGCGGCGGTGGTCGCGATGACGGCCTGCATCAGGGCGGTGGTGACCACCGTGGAGGCGGGGGCGAAGGGCGCCGGAATGGTGTCCAGGGTGACCTCCGCGTCTCCGACGGCGATCTTCGAGTCCAGGACGATGTCGCAGTGGTCCTTCAGGAAGGTGCCGGAGGAATGCCGGGACGTGGTCTGCGAGGCGTACGCCACCGAGGTGACGCCGATGACCTTCACACCGAGGCGGCGGGCGTTCAGCGCCATCTCCACGGGGAGGGCGTTGCGGCCGGACAGCGAGATGATCACCAGTGCGTCGCCGGCCCGCACCGGCGAGGTGTCGAGGACGGCGCTCGCGAGGCCGTCGACGCGTTCGAGGGCGGAGCCGAGGGTGGCCGGGGTGACGTCGACACCGACGACTCCGGGGACGGCGAGCAGGTTCATCAGGGCGAGACCGCCGGCACGGTAGACGACGTCCTGCGCGGCCAGCGAGGAGTGCCCGGCGCCGAACGCGAACAGCCGGCCGCCGGCGGCGACGGTGTCGGCGAGCAGGGCACCGGCGGCCCCGATCGACTCGGCCTCCTCCTCACGGACCCGTTGCAGCAGGCCGATCGCGGCGTCGAAGAACAGGTCGGCAGGCGTGCCGTCGCTCATGCGGTGCCCCTTCGCAGCGTCTGTGTCGCGGATCACCGTGCGGTCTGGACCAGTGCGGTGTCAATACGGCGCCTACCACCGCCCGGATGATCCAGCGGGGCGACGGGTACGGCTACGACGTCCGTCCCGAAGCCCCTTCGCCAGGATCTCCGAAAAACAGTTGAGCTCCTTCCAACCGCTTCTTAGGCTGTGCCTCACGTACGAAAGGAGGTGATCCGGTACATGAGTGAAACCCGGACGCGCGAGGTGGCTGCGGGCTAGCGGCTCGCCACCACACCCAGTGCGGTGCCGGACCAGCGTGTGTGCGAAACACGCAGCCGGCCAATCCAACGCAGTCACCCGACCCGCGGGCTGCCGGTACGTCCGGCCGGCTCCTCCTTGAGGAACCCAGCCCGCGGGTCGTCTGCGTTTTTCGGCGTCTCCCGGGGTTTTCCGGGGTTCCCCGGCGTTTCCCGGCGCTCTCAGGGCGCGAGGCGCTCCACCCGCCAGCGTCCGCCCTGCTGGGCGACGTAGCGCAGGCGGTCGTGGAGGCGGTTCACCCGGCCCTGCCAGAACTCGATGGTCGCCGGGGTGATGCGGAAGCCGCCCCAGTGCGGGGGGACCGGGACCTGTTCGTCCTCGGGGTGGCGGGACTCAAGGTCGGCGTAGGCGGTGTCCAGTTCGGTGCGGGAGGCGATGACCGAGGACTGGGCGCTGGCCCAGGCGCCGAGCTGGGAGCCGTGGGGGCGGGTGCGGAAGTAGGCGGCGGTCTCGTCGCGGCCGGTGCGGTGGGCGGTGCCGGTGACGATGACCTGGCGGGCCAGCGGGTGCCAGGGGAAGAGCAGGGCGATGTGCGGGTTCTCCGTGAGCTCGCGGGCCTTGCGGGAGTCGTAGTTGGTGTAGAAGACGAAGCCCTCGGTGTCGAACTGCTTCATCAGGACGGTGCGTGAGCTGGGGCGGCCTGTCGCGTCCGCGGTGGAGACGACCATCGCGTTGGGTTCGTAGATGGTGCCGTGCAGTGCCGCCCGGGCTGCGTCCTCGAACCAGCGGGCGAACTGGTCCATGGGGTGCGCGGCGAGATCCTGTTCGGCGAGGCCTTCCGCCCGGTACTGCTTGCGCATGGCGGCGGGATCGATGGCGGGGTCCAGGAGCGGGTCGCGGTCGGTCACGCGGTCATCTTGCCGTATCGAACGCGGATGGCACTCAGTGTCGTGTGGACTCCCCAAGTCTGGCACCGGGAGTTATCGTGCAGGTCCCCTTGCGGTTTGGGTGACCACCGGTCGAACGGGGCATCACCGGGGTGACCGCCGCCGAAGCATCTCAAGGAGCCGCCTGATGTCCGATTTCGTACCCGGACTCGAGGGAGTCGTCGCGTTCGAGACGGAGATCGCCGAGCCGGACAAGGAGGGCGGCGCCCTGCGTTACCGGGGCGTCGACATCGAGGACCTGGTCGGTCATGTCTCGTTCGGGAACGTGTGGGGGCTGCTGGTCGACGGGGCCTTCAATCCCGGGCTGCCGCCCGCCGAGCCGTTCCCGATCCCGGTGCACTCCGGTGACATCCGTGTGGATGTCCAGTCGGCGCTCGCCATGCTGGCGCCGGTGTGGGGGCTGAAGCCGTTGCTCGACATCGACGAGCGGCAGGCGCGGGCGGATCTGGCGCGGGCCGCGGTGATGGCGCTGTCGTATGTCGCGCAGTCGGCGCGGGGGCAGACGCTGCCGATGGTGCCGCAGCGGGAGATCGACAAGGCGAAGTCGGTGGTGGAGCGGTTCATGATCCGGTGGCGGGGTGAGCCGGATCCGAAGCATGTGGCGGCTGTGGACGCGTATTGGACGTCCGCCGCCGAGCACGGCATGAATGCGTCGACTTTTACGGCGCGGGTGATCGCGTCGACGGGTGCGGATGTCGCCGCCGCGTTGTCGGGGGCGGTGGGGGCGATGTCCGGGCCGCTGCACGGGGGTGCGCCCTCGCGCGTGCTGGGGATGATCGAGGAGATCGAGCGGACGGGGGACGCGGAGGCGTACGTCAGGCAGGCCCTGGACCGGGGTGAGCGGCTGATGGGGTTCGGGCACCGGGTGTACCGGGCGGAGGATCCGCGGGCGCGGGTGCTGCGGCGTACGGCGCGGGAGCTGGGCGCGCCGCGGTTCGAGGTGGCCGAGGCGTTGGAGAAGGCGGCGCTGGAGGAGTTGCACAACCGTCGGCCTGATCGGGTGCTTGCCACCAACGTGGAGTTCTGGGCGGCGATCGTGCTGGACTTCGCCGAGGTGCCGGCGCACATGTTCACGTCGATGTTCACGTGTGCGCGGACGGCTGGGTGGTCGGCGCACATTCTGGAGCAGAAGCGGACGGGGCGGCTTGTGCGGCCTTCTGCGCGGTATGTGGGGCCGGGGCCGCGAAGGCCGGAGGACATCGAGGGGTACGGAGAGATCACCCACTGACGCCCACTGAGAGGGGTGGCCAGGGGCGCGTGGCGACTGCGGGCCGTGTGTGGTTGCTCGCGCAGTTCCCCGCGCCCCTGAAAAAAACGGCCCTTCGGGCCAGTTTTTTCACGCAGGCGTCAGCAACTCCGCATGGTGCCTCTCCGCCACCAGCGGATGCGCCCTGAGCTTGCCCTTCAGCTCGTTGTAGCCGTACTCGGCGTGCAGGGGGTTCGCCGGGTCGGTGGTGATGCCGGGGGCCTTCGACGCGTGGGGGAAGGGGAGGGGCTCGACCCTGGCGTCCAGGCGGGGGTTGTAGAAGAACGGGACGGAGAAGCGTTCGGTGGCTCCGGGTGGGCTGACCACGCGGTGGTTGGTGGCGAGGAGGTAGCCGTTGGTGGCGACCTCGAGGAGTTCGCCGAGGTTGACGACGAAGGCTCCCTCGATGGGCGGGACGTCGTGGAAGAGGCCGTCCTCGCGCTGGACCTGGAGGCCGCCGACGGTGTCCTGCAGGAGCAGGGTCAGGAAGCCGTAGTCCTTGTGGGCGCCGACGCCCTGGTCGGTGCCGTCGCCCGCGCTGCCGGGGTAGCGGACGAGTTTGAGGTGCGGGTGGGCGTGGGTGCCGAAGATCGGGTCGTAGAAGTCGGCGGGGGCGCCGATGGCGGCGAGGAGCTCGTGCAGGAGGCGGTCGGCCACCGTGCTGAGCTTGTCGATCCAGGCCAGGGCGGCCGTGCGCAGTTCGGGCAGGGCGGTGGGCCACTGGTTGGGGCCCTGGAGCCACCAGTACGGGGGTTCGCCGGGGGCGGGGACGCGGGCGGGGCGTTCGGCGCCTATGTCGAGCTGGTCGCGCCAGTCGCGGGCGCCGGCGGTGCGCTCGTCGCCGGTGCGGGTGTAGCCGCGGAAGTGGGGCGAGTTGATGTTGTCCAGGGCGAGGCGGTCGGCTTCGGGGAGGGCGAAGAAGGCGCGCATGGCGGTGAGCAGCGCGTCGGTCTCGGTCCGGGTCACGCCGTGGCCGACGAGCTGGAAGAAGCCGACGTCGTGGGCGGCGCTGTGCAGCTGGGCGTGCAGGAGGGCGCGGGCCTGGGGGCCGTGGTCGGCGGCCGAGAGGTCGATGACGGGAAGCTGGTCGTACGACGGGGTCGTCGTGGGCTGGTACGTCGATGCGGTGTGCGTCGTCATGGTGCGTCCACGGGGTGTGTGGGCCATGGGCAGGCCGCCGCGGGTGTGGGCGGCGTCGCCCCGGATGCCGTAAGAAGATGCCGTAAGAAGGCAGGAGAAAAGAGGCTGAATCAGGCCGAAGGCCGACAGCTCATGCTCGTGACGCGCACGTAGTCCACGTGGCGGCGGCGGACGAGCATCGGAGGCATGCGGCAAGGGTACTGGGTGCCGTGGGAAACGCCTGTGGTGCGGTTTACTTGGCCGGAAGCGCCTGTTCCAGCAGGTCGGCCCACTGGGCGACGACTTTCTCGCGGCGGGCGGTGTCGTCGGTGAGGAGGTTGGCGAGGCCGAGGCCGCGGGCCATGTCCAGGAGGCCCTGGACGGTTTCGCGGACGCCGGGGCGGGTCTCGTCGGCGCCGAGGAGGTCGACGGCGATGCGGTGGGTCTCGCGGCCGACGCGGGCCTCCAGCTCGGTCACGCGGGTGCGCAGCTGGTCCTCGTTGGAGGCGGCGACCCACAGGTGCAGGGCGGCGCGGAAGAGGGGGCCGGTGTAGAGGTCGACGAGGGCGGCGACGACGGCGTGGCGGTCGGCGGGGCCGGCCGGGAAGAGTGCGCGCAGGGCGGTGGAGCGTTCTTCGGCGACGTATTCGACGGCGGCGGTGAACAGGTCCTCGCGGGTCGGGAAGTGGTGCTGGGCGGCGCCGCGGGAGACTCCGGCGCGTTCGGCGACGACGGCGACGGTGGAGCCCGCCCAGCCGTGTTCGGCCAGGCAGGCCACGGCGGCCTCCAGGAGTCGCTGCCGGGTGGCACGGCTGCGGTCCTGCTTGGGCGCCCGGTCACGTTCCCTGGTCGCGCGGTCGCTTTCCGCCGTCGTGCTCATCCGGTCACACCACCCATGCCGCGTCCCGTCTTTCCAGGAAGGCCGTCATCCCCTCCTGGGCCTGGGCGGAGGAGAACAGCCGGGCCGAGAGCGCGGTCAGGTCCGCCGCGTCCCGGTCGAATGTTTCCAGCACCCTAGCTGTGAGCAGCTGTTTCGTCTCGGCCAGGCCCTGGGGCGAGGAGCGGCGCAGGCCGTCGAGGATCGGGGCGAGGGCGTGGTCCACGTCGTCGCCGGTGACGGTGAGGAGCCCGACGCGTACGGCTTCTCGCGCGTCGAAGCGTTCGCCGGTGAGGAAGTAGCGGGCGAGGGCGCGGGGGTCGGCGCGCGGGATCACGGGGAGGGAGATCACGGCGGGGGCGACGCCGATGCGGACCTCGGTGAAGGCGAAGGTGGCATCGAGGGAGGCGGCGGTGATGTCGCAGGCGGCGAGGAGGCCGAGGCCGCCGGCGCGGACGTGGCCGGTGACGCGGGCGACGACGGGTTTGCGCAGTTCGAGGATCTGGCGGAGCAGGCCGGTGAGCGCGTCGGGGTGCGGCGGGTCGCGCAGGTCGGCGCCGGCGCAGAAGGTGGAGCCGGTGTGGGTGAGGACGACGGCGCGTACGTCCGGGTCCTTGCAGCAGTCGGTGAGGGCACCGGCGAGTTCGGAGACGAGGGCCGCCGAGAGGGCGTTGCGGGTGGCGGTGGCGTCGAGGCTGAGGGTTTCGACGGCACGCGCGCGTGTGCGGCTGATCAGTGTCACGGCAGCTCCCTCAGTTCGCGGCGCAGGATCTTGCCGGAGGCGGCGCGGGGGACGGTGTCGATGAAGGTGACCCGGCGGATTCGTTTGTAGGGTGCCACGCGCTCCGCGACGTACAGCATGATCTCTTTCTCCGTCAGCTCCTCGGCGGTATCCGCGCGGGGGACGACGAAGGCGTGCGGGATCTCGTTGCCGTCGTCGTCGCAGGAGCCGATGACGGCGGCGTCGGCTATGCCGGGGTGGGTGAGCAGCAGGGCCTCCAGTTCGGCGGGGGCCACCTGGAAGCCCTTGTACTTGATGAGTTCCTTGACCCGGTCGACGACGAACAGCCAGCCGCCCTCGTCCACGTGCCCGACGTCGCCGGTGTGCAGCCAGCCGTCGGTGTCGATCATCGCGGCGGTGGCGTCGGGGCGGCCGAGGTAGCCCTTCATCACCTGGGGGCCGCGGATCAGGATCTCGCCCGCCTCGCCGGTGCCGAGGTCCTTGTCGGGGTCGTCCAGGGAGACGATCCGCATCTCGGTGCCGGCGATGAGCCTGCCGACGGTGCCTGCGGGGGCGTCGTGGAGGCGGTCGAGGGGGACGACGTGGGTGCCGGGGGACAGTTCCGTCATGCCGTAGGCCTGGCCGATCGGTGGCAGGCCGAGCCGCTCGGAGCAGGCGCGGGCGAGGGTGGCGTCCAGCGGGGCCGCGGCGCTGATGACGTACTTCAGGGAGGACAGGTCGTAGCGGGCGACGGCCGGGTGTTTGGCGAGGGCGAGGACGATCGGCGGGGCGACGTACAGGCCGGTGATGCGGTGGTTCTCGATGGCGGCGAGGAAGGTCTCGAGGTCGAAGCGGGGCAGGACGACGACCGTGGCGCCCTTGCGCAGGGGCGCGTTCATCAGGGCGGTGAGGCCGTAGATGTGGAAGAACGGCAGGACGGCGAGGATGCGGTCGCCGGGGCCGGCCGGTACGGCGGGTTCCAGCTGGGCGAGGTTGGTGGCGATCTGCCGGTGGGTGAGCATCACGCCCTTGGGGATGCCGGTGGTGCCGGAGGAGTACGGCAGCGCGGCGATGTCCTCGGCGGGGTCGAGTGCGGGCCGGGGCTCGGGGGCGGTGGTGGCGAGCATGTCGATGAGCGACCGGTGCCCGGGCGCGCTGTCGCACACGAAGATCTCGCGTATGCCGCCCGCGAGTTCGGCGGCGCGGCGGGCCGTCTGCAGCAGGGGCGAGACGGTGACGATCCAGCGCGCGCCACTGTCGCCGAGCTGTTTCGCGAACTCCTCGGGCGTGGCGAGCGGGTGTGCCGTGGTGACGGTGGCGCCGGCGCGCGTGGCGGCGTAGAAGGCGGTGGGGAAGGCGATGGTGTTGGGGCTGTGCAGGGCGAGGACGTCGCCCTTGCCGACGCCCGCGTCGGCGAGTCCGGCGGCGACGCGCCGGTGGAACCGGTCCACCTGCTCGTACGTGAGCGTGGTGCCGTCCGTGCCGTCGATGAGGGCGGGGCGCTCGCCGTATGCGGCGGCCTGGCCCAGGACGGCCTCGTGGATGGGGAGGCTTACGGGCGGGACGTCTGCGTACTCGCTGCGGAACACGGTTCCTCCAGGCGGATGCGGCGGCCTAGTACGACTTGGGCAGACCGAGGGTCTGGTGGGAGACGTAGTTGAGAATCATCTCCCGGCTCACCGGGGCAATACGAGACACGCGTGCGGCCGTTATCAGCGAGGCGAGTCCGAACTCGCGGGTGAGGCCGTTGCCGCCGAGGGTGTGCACGGCCTGGTCGACCGCCTTCACGCAGGCTTCACCGGCCGCGTACTTGGCCATGTTGGCGGCCTCGCCCGCGCCGGTGTCGTCGCCGGCGTCGTAGAGGTGGGCGGCCTTCTGCATCATCAGCCGGGCCAGTTCCAGGTCGATGTGCGCCTGCGCCAGGGGGTGGGCGATGGCCTGGTGGGCGCCGATCGGTGACGTCCAGACGGTGCGGTCGCGGGCGTACTCGACGGCCTTGGCGAGCGCGTAGCGGCCCATCCCGATGGCGAACGCGGCGGTCATGATCCGCTCGGGGTTCAGTCCGGCGAACAGCTGCAGCAGACCGGCGTCCTCGTCGCCGACGAGCGCTTCGGCGGGCAGTCGTACGTCGTCCAGAACCAGCTCGAACTGCTTCTCCGCGGCGCTCAGTTCCATGTCGATGGGGCGCCGGGAGAAACCTTCGGCGTCGCGCGGGACGATGAAGAGGCAGGGTTTGAGGGAGCCGGTGCGGGCGTCGTGGGTGCGGCCGACGATGAGGGTGGCGTCGGCCTGGTCCACGCCGGACACGAACACCTTGCGGCCGGTCAGGAGCCAGTCGGTGCCGTCCCGGCGGGCGGTGGTGGTGATGCGGTGGGAGTTGGAGCCGGCGTCGGGTTCGGTGATGCCGAAGGCCATGAGGCGGGTGCCGTCGGCGATGCCGGGGAGCCAGGCGCGTTTCTGGTCCTCGGTGCCGAAGCGGGAGATCACGGTGCCGCAGATGGCCGGGGAGACGACGAGCATCAGCAGGGGGGATCCCGCCGCTCCCAGTTCCTCCAGCACGATGGACAGTTCGGTGACGCCGCCGCCTCCGCCTCCGTACTCCTCGGGAAGGTTGACGCCGAGGTAGCCGAGTTTGCCTGCTTCGGACCAGAGTTCGGTGGGGTGGCGGCCCTCGGCGATGGTGCGGGTGAGGTAGTCGCGGCCGTAGCGGTTGCCGAGGGCGGACACTGCGGAGCGGAGGGCTTTGTGCTCTTCGGTTTCGATGACGGGAGACATGAGGCTCCTAAGAAGAGGTTTCCTGCACTACGGCGAGCAACGTTCCTGGTTCCACCTGCTGACCGGTCTCCGCGTGCAAAGCGCCCAGCACGCCGGTGACCGGTGACGAGATCTGGTGCTGCATCTTCATCGCCTCCACCCATATGAGTCCCTGGCCGGCCTGGACCGTTGCCCCCTCGGTCAGGCCGTCGGCGATGCGTACGACCGTGCCCGGCATCGGCGCGAGCAGGGAACCGGGGGCGAGCTGGGTGGCGGGGTCGGGGAAACGGGGCAGGGCGGTGAGCCGGGTGGTGTTGACGTGGACCTCGTCGCCGTACGCCGCCACCGTGAACCGGCGCTCCACGCCGTCCACTTCGAGGACGACCAGGCGCGGCCCGGCCTGCACGACCCGCACCCCGTCGGCCGCGAGGCCCTGCCGGGTGTGCCGGTAGCGGACCTCGTGCTCCTGCCCCGCCATCGCGTACCGCTTCACCTGCGGCCCCGAGGGCAGGTTGCGCCAGCCGCCGAAGCGGGAGCGGCCGTGGGTGTCGGCGAGGGCGGCGGCCAGGGGGGCGTACGGGTCGGGCGTGGGCTCGGTCAGTGCGGCGAGGTGGCGGTCGTAGAAGCCCGTGTCCATGCGGACCGCCGCGAACTCCTCGTGGCGCAGGGAGCGGATGAGCAGGTCGCGGTTGGTGACCGGGCCGTGGATCTCCGCGCGCTCCAGTGCGCCGGCGAGCCGGCGGATCGCCTCCGTGCGGGTGGGTGCGTGGGCGACGACCTTGGCGAGCATCGGGTCGTAGTGGACGCCGATGGTGTCGCCGCCGGTGTAGCCGGTGTCCAGGCGTACGCCGGACGGCAGGGCGAGGTGGTGCAGGGTGCCGGTCTGCGGGGCCCAGTCGTGGGCGGGGTCCTCGGCGTACAGGCGGGCCTCGATCGCGTGGCCACGCGCGCGTGGCGGGTCCTCCGCGAGGGCGTGGCCCTCGGCGATCCGGATCTGTTCCGCCACCAGGTCGACGCCGAACACCTCCTCCGTCACCGGGTGTTCGACCTGGAGGCGGGTGTTCATCTCCAGGAAGTGGGCGCGGCCGTCGGCGACCAGGAACTCGACGGTTCCCGCGCCGACGTAGGCGACGGCGCTCGCGGCCTGTACGGCCAGGGCGTACAGGTCCTGGGTGAGCCCCTCGGAGAGGCCGGGTGCCGGGGCCTCCTCGATGACCTTCTGGTGGCGGCGCTGGAGGGAGCAGTCGCGGGTGCCGAGGGGCCGGACGGTGCCGTGGGTGTCGGCGAGGATCTGCACCTCGACGTGGCGGCCGCGCTCCAGGTAGGGCTCGACGAAGACCTCGCCGTCGCCGAAGGCGCTCGCGGCCTCGGCGCGTGCGCCCTCCAGTGCGGCGCTCAGCTCCTCCAGGCGGCGCACGACCCGCATGCCGCGCCCCCCGCCGCCGGCGGCCGCCTTCACCAGCACCGGCAGGTCGGCCTCGGTGACGTCGGCCGCGTCGAGGGGCGCGATGCCCATCAGGTCCTTGGCGCGGGTCTTGGACGCCATCGCCTCGATGGCCTCGGGGGGCGGCCCGATCCACACCAGTCCGGCGTCGAGGACGGCACGCGCGAAGTCGGCGTTCTCGGAGAGGAAGCCGTAGCCGGGGTGCACGGCGTCCGCGCCTGCGGCGAGGGCCGCCTTCACGACCAGGTCGCCGCGCAGATACGTCTCGGCGGGCGCCGCGCCCGGCAGCCGTACCGCCGTGTCGGCCACGCGCGTGTGGAGCGCGTTCTCGTCCGCGTCCGAGTGCACGGCGACCGTCCGGATCCCCAGCTCACGGCAGGTGCGGAAGATCCGGCAGGCGATCTCGCCCCGGTTGGCCACGAGCAGTGTCGAAATCACGGAACCCCTCATATCCGTCATGACCGTCACATCCGGAAGACGCCGAAGCCGCCGCGCGCGCCCTCGTAGGGCGCGGTGTGGATGGCGGACAGGCACAGGCCGAGGACGGTACGGGTGTCGCGCGGGTCGATGACGCCGTCGTCGTACAGCCGCCCGGAAAGGAACATCGGCAGCGACTCGGCCTCGATCTGCTGCTCCACCATGGCGCGCAGGGCGGCGTCCGCGTCCTCGTCGTACGGCTGTCCCTTCGCCGCCGCGGACTGCCGGGCGACGATCGACAGCACCCCGGCGAGCTGCTGCGGGCCCATCACGGCGGACTTGGCGCTGGGCCAGGCGAACAGGAAGCGGGGGTCGTACGCCCGCCCGCACATGCCGTAGTGCCCGGCGCCGTACGACGCGCCCATGAGCACGGACAGGTGCGGGACCCGGCTGTTGCTGACCGCGTTGATCATCATCGCGCCGTGCTTGATGATCCCGCCCTGTTCGTACTCCCTGCCGACCATGTAGCCGGTGGTGTTGTGCAGGAAGAGCAGCGGGATGTCGCGCTGGTTGGCGAGCTGGATGAACTGGGCGGCCTTCTGCGACTCGGCGCTGAAGAGCACTCCCTGCGCGTTGGCCAGGATGCCCACCGGGTAGCCGTGCAGGGCGGCCCAGCCGGTGACCAGGCTGGTCCCGTACAGCGGCTTGAACTCGTCGAAGTCGGAGGCGTCGACGATCCGGGCGATGACCTCGCGCGGGTCGAAGGGGGTCTTCAGGTCGCCCGGGACGATGCCCAGCAGCTCCTCCGGGTCGTACTTGGGCGGCTCGGCGGGACCGGGGTCCGGGTGGGCCTTGCGGTGGTTGAGGCGGGCCACCACCCGCCGCGCCTGCCGCAGCGCGTCCGGTTCGTCCACGGCGAAGTGGTCGGCGAGGCCCGACACACGCGCGTGCATCTCGGCGCCGCCCAGGGACTCGTCGTCGCTCTCCTCGCCGGTGGCCATCTTCACCAGCGGCGGGCCGCCGAGGAACACCTTGGCCCGCTCCTTCACCATGATCACGTGGTCGGACATGCCGGGGACGTAGGCGCCGCCGGCGGTGGAGTTGCCGAAGACGACCGCCACGGTCGGGATGCCGGCGGCGGAGAGCCGGGTCAGGTCGCGGAAGATGGCGCCGCCCGGGATGAAGATCTCCTTCTGGGACGGCAGGTCGGCGCCGCCGGACTCCACCAGGGAGATGCAGGGCAGCCGGTTGGCGAGGGCGATGTCGTTCGCCCGCAGGGCCTTCTTCAGGCTCCACGGGTTGCTCGCGCCGCCGCGCACGGTCGGGTCGTTGGCGGTGATCAGGCACTCGACGCCCTCGACCACGCCGATGCCGGTGACGAGCGAGGCGCCGACGGTGTGGTCGCTCCCCCAGGCGGCGAGCGGGGACAGCTCCAGGAAGGGCGTGTCCGGGTCGAGGAGCAGCTCGATCCGCTCCCGTGCGAGCAGCTTGCCGCGCCTGCGGTGCCGTTGCACGTATTTCTCGCCGCCGCCCGCGAGGGCCTTGGCGTGCTCGGCGTCGAGTTCGGTGAGCTTGGCGAGCATGGCCTCGCGGTTGGCCCGGTGCTCGGGGCTCGCAGTGTCGAGGGAGGTGTGCAGAACCGTCACAGCAGAACCTCCGGGATGTCCAGGTGGCGGGAGCGCAGCCATTCGCCGAGGGCCTTGGCCTGCGGGTCGAAGCGGGCCTGCGCGGCGACGCCCGCGCCGAGGATGCCCTCGACGACGAAGTTGACCGCGCGGAGGTTCGGCAGCAGGTGCCGGGTGACGGGCAGGTCCCGGCTCTCGGGTATCAGCTGCCGGAACCTCTCGGCGGTCAGCTCGTGCGCGAGCCACCGCCAGGCCTCGTCACTGCGGGTCCAGACGCCGACGTTGGCGTTCCCGCCCTTGTCCCCGCTGCGGGCCCCGGCGACCAGCCCGAGGGGTGCGCGGCGCGTCGGACCGGGCGGGAGCGGGTCGGGGAGGGCCGGCTCCGGTACGGCCTCCAGCGGCCGGGTTTCCTGGGGTGGCGGCACGGGGACGCGCCGTCCGTCGTGGAGGACCGCCATATGGTCCACGGCGCCATGGGGTACTGCCACATCCTCGAAGACCCCATAAGGCGAGCCCTTCCCCGGTGGGGACAGCACATGGAACCCCGGATAGCTGGCCAGCGCCAGCTCCACGGCGGCCCCGCTGAGCGCCCGCCCGACGACCCGCTCGTCCGCGTCCCGTACGACCAGCCGCAGCAGGGCGCTCGCGGTCTCCTCGGTGCCGGCGTCGGCCCGGTCGGTGCGGACCAGCTCCCAGCGGACCTCGGCGGGCGGCGACTTGGCGAGCGCGTCGGAGAGCTGCTCCCGCACGAGGGCGGCCTTGGCCTCGATGTCGAGTCC
The DNA here is from genome assembly GCF_006715785.1 of Streptomyces puniciscabiei. NCBI lineage: Bacteria > Bacillati > Actinomycetota > Actinomycetes > Kitasatosporales > Streptomycetaceae > Streptomyces > Streptomyces puniciscabiei. Next base: position 3,571,028 of record NZ_VFNX01000001.1, on the reverse strand, counting down.
GGTGAGGACGAAGACGACCTCGTTGCGGAAGCCGCCGAGCCGGTTCAGCCCGGCTTTCAGGGTCGGCGGCGGCGCCTCGCCCCGCACCCCCTCGATCCGCACCCGGTCCGGCCCGTCCTGGCTCAGCCGTACGGTGTCCAGCCGGGCGGTGACATCGGGCCCGGCGTACCGGCCGCCGCCGGTCTCGTACAGCAGCTGCGCGGTGACCGTGCCGACGTCGACCAGGCCGCCGGTGCCGGGGTGCTTGGTGATGACGCTGCTGCCGTCGGCGTGGATCTCGGCGAGCGGGAAGCCGGGCCGGCGTACGTCCCCCTCGCGGAAGAACGCGTAGTTGCCGCCGGTGGCCTGCGTCCCGCACTCCAGCACATGCCCGGCGACGACGGCGCCCGCCAGCCGGTCGTGGTCCGTTCGTCCCCACCCGAAGTGGGCGGCGGCCGGCCCGGTGACGAGGGCCGCGTCGGTCACCCGCCCGGTGACGACGATGTCCGCACCGGCCCGCAGACACTCGGCGATCCCGAAGCCGCCGAGGTAGGCGTGGGCGGCGAGGGTGCCGGGGTGGGAGGCGGTGAGGTCGTCGCCCTCGACGTGGGCGACGCGCACCGGAATGCCGAGCCGGTCGGCCAACTCCCGCACGGCGGTGGCCAGTCCGGCCGGATTGAGCCCCCCGGCGTTGGTGACGATCCGCACCCCGCGCTCGTGGGCGAGGCCGAGGCAGTCCTCCAGCTGGCGCGGGAAGGTGCGGGCGTAACCGGCGCCGGGGTCCTTCAGCCGGTCGCGGGCGAGGATCAGCATGGTGAGTTCGGCGAGGTAGTCGCCGGTGAGGACGTCGATCTCGCCGCCGGTGAGCATCTCGCGCAGGGCGTCGAAACGGTCGCCGTAGAAGCCGGAGAAGTTGCCGATGCGCAAGCCGGTCATGCCGGGTCCCCCTTCGACGGGCGGCCGCTGCCGGGCGGGCCCGCGAAGGCCTGTGCGATGTCCAGCCAGCGGCCGGCGTCCGGGCCGACGGCGCTCAGGGCGAGGTCGGACCGGTGGGCGCGCTGGGTGACCAGGAGGCAGAAGTCGAGGGCGGGGCCGGTGACGCGCTGGGGGGCGTCCTCGGGGCCGTATGCCCACACCTCGCCGTCTTCTGCCGTCAGTTCCACCCGGAATTCCTCCACCGGAGGGGTGAGCCCGTGGACGGTGTGGGCGAAGTCCCGGGTACGGACCCCGAGCCGCGCCACATGCCTGAGCCGGTCGGTGGGTGGGCGCACCACACCCAGGGCGTCGGCGATGTCCAGCCCGTGGGCCCAGGTCTCCATAAGACGGGCCGTGGCCATGGAGGCTGCGGACATGGGCGGGCCGTACCAGGGGAAACGGGCGCCGGGTGGTGCGGTGCGCAGGGCCCGGTCGAGGGCGTCCCGTCCGGTGCGCCATGTACGCAGCAGCTCGCCGGGCGGGAGCCGGGCGCCGTCCTCCGCGCCTTCGTCCACGAAGGAGTCCGGGGCGGCGAGCGCCTTCTCGACCAGCGCCTGGAAGGCACGGGCATCGGTGACGGCCAGCAGGGCCGAGCGGTCGGTCCAGGCGAGGTGGGCGATCTGGTGGGCGAGGGTCCAGCCGGGCGCGGGGGTGGCGAGCCTCCACTGCTCCGGCGTCAACTCGGCAATCAGTCGGTCCAGTTCGTCGCTCTCGGCACGCAGGTCGTCGATGACGGGCGTCGGGTCGGCCATGGGGGGAGCATGGCAGCGGAGCAAAAAACAATCAAGCATGCTTGCATGAATTGGTGAGGCCGGGTCTCGGGCGGCCTTCGTCCGGTCACTGACTGATCAGCCGGACCGGGTGTCGCGGGTCGCCCGGGCATACGGCGACGACCAGGCGGCCCCGCCCCGGCGAGACCTCCGTGGGGCCGCAGGCCCGTCCGGCATCCGCCGTCGGCCGGTCCTCGTACGGGATCCAGCTCGTCGTGCTGGAGTCCCACTCGCAGGACGCCGCGGTGAGGAGCGGGAAGAGCTCCGCGCCGCAGGTGGGACAGTTCAGGGCCGTCGGGCCGGTGAGGTTCCACGCGATGTGGCCGCCGACCTTCCAGCCGGGGGCGATGGACAGATCGGAGACGTACCCGTCGCCCTCGTCGTCCGGTCCCGCCCACTCGGCGATGCGGTCCTGCAGGGAGAGTTCGAGCTCCTCGAACCAGGGGAGCTCGGTGATTTCCTCGGGGTGCAGGACGCAGGGGGCCGGGACGAGTTCGGTGCGGCCGACGACCTCGGGTACCGGCTGCTCGGTCAGGACCGCGCCGACGTCCTGGGAGCGGCGCCGGCGCACATGCACGTACGGCTCATGGCGGCTGTCGCCGTGTCTCTCGTATCCGCACCAGAACACCTGGAGCAGGTCGCCCTCACCGGTGTCGGGCAGGCCGGGGACGTCGCGCCGGTACAGCTGGGCGACGGCGATCAGCGGGATGGGGTCCGTGTCGGAGAGCTGCGGGGCGTGTCGGCCGCGCCTGAACCCGGCGATCTCCTGGTCCTCCTCGCGCGTCGTCCCCCGCGGATCGCGCCGCAGGGCCCGCTCCTGGATCTCCCGCTCACGCAGCACATCGGCGTACCGGTAACCGCTGTGGCGCTTGTGCGGCACCGTGCACACCGGCCAGGGCTCGTCGGCGGGCCACAGCATGGGGCCGCCGACCGAGCTGTCACCGGCCGTGGGTGTGCCGCGCCGGGGGTGCAGCCGTGTGGCCGGCCGGCGCATCGCGGAGAGCTCGGGGAAGATCGCCTCTATGTCGAGGGGGCGGGGCGGGGTGGTACGCGGCACGGTGGCGGTCCTCAGCGGATGTCGTGGTCGGGGTGGGTCTCGTCGTAGGCGCGGCGGGTCGGTTTCGCGCTCGCGCACCGGGCGACCGAACGCCTGGTGCGGGAGAGCGGACTGCCGTGCACGATTCTGCTCAACGGCCTGCACGCCGGGCTCTTCGGCGGCCTGCTCCGGTGGGCGGCCGAGGGGGTCGTGGAGTCCGCGTTCGGCGAGGGCGCCTGGCCGCGGTCGCGCGCGGATCTCGCCGGGGCGGCGGCGATCGTCGCGGCGGATCCGGACCGGCACGCGGGGCGTGTACGACCTTGTCGGCATGCCGATCACCGCCGCGCAGGTCGCCGGTCGGCCGGGGGTCGCGCACCGCACCATCAGCCCGGCCGAGCACCGGCGCCGACTCCTCGACGACGGCCCCGGACTGCCGCCGTTCCAGCCGCCCATGCTCACCTCGATCGCCACCGCCGTCCGGCACGGCTTCCTGCCCGCCACCACCCCGGACCTCGCCGAGTTCCTCGGCCGGCCCGGCCCGCGCCCCCTGCCCCGGCCGTCGCTGCCGCGGCCACGGCGAGAGCGGAGGCACGGGACTGACAGAACCCCCGGCGCCTGCCCGCACAGCGGGGCCGCACGGCACGGCGCCCGACCACGCCGCAGAGGCATCGCGACTCCCCCTGACGATGCGCTGGTCGTGCGAGCGGGTCAACCGGTCGATGCTCGTCACGTCGACCGGCCCCTCACGGGGAGCGGCGAGGTCACGCGCCCGTCAGGCCTCCGGGGCCGGTTCGACCCTGGCCTTGCCCCGCCCCACCTGGGTGCGGACCGCGCCGATGCTCGCCGCGATGACCAACGCGATGGCGGCGGCCTGGGGCAGGGAGAGGGACTGGCCGAGGATCAGCAAGCCGGCCGTTGCCGCTATCGCCGGTTCCAGGCTCATCAGGATCGCGAAGGTGGAGGCGGGGAGGCGGCGCAGGGCCAGGAGTTCGAGGGTGTAGGGGAGGACCGAGGAGAGCAGGGCCACGGCGGAACCGAGGGCGACGGTGGTGGGGTTCAGGAGGCGGGAGCCCGCCGAGGCGATGCCGATCGGGAGGAAGAGGACGGCCGCTACGGCCATGGCCAGGGCCAGGCCGTCCGCCTGGGGGAAGCGGCGGCCCGTACGGGCGCTGAAGAGTATGTAGACCGCCCACATGGCGCCGGCGCCCAGGGCGAATCCGACACCTGTGGGGTCGAGGCTGCCGAAGCCTCCGCCGCTCAGCAGGAAGACGCCGAGCAGGGCCAGGGCCGCCCACAGCGCGTTGATCGCGCGGCGGGAGGCCAGGACCGAGAGGGTCAGGGGGCCCAGGACCTCCAGGGTGACCGCCGGGCCCAGCGGGATGCGGGCGACGGCCTCGTAGAAGAGGCCGTTCATCGCGCCCATGGCGATGCCGAAGGCGATCACCGTGCCCCAGTCGGCGCGGGAGTGGCCGCGCAGCCGGGGGCGGCAGACCAGGAGGAGGACGATCGCCGCGGCGAGGAGGCGGAGGGTGACCACGCCCGGCGCACCGGCGCGAGGCATCAGGGTCACCGCCAGGGCCCCGCCGAACTGGACCGAGATACCGCCGGCCAGCACCAGGCCCACGGGGCCGAGCGAACCGAAGCGGCTCTGCCTTCCGAGGGGGGTGACCGAGGTGGGCGCTGCGGTGCTGGAGGTGGCGGTCACGGGCGGTCCTGTGTTTGATCGGGTTCGTTCAGCTCGATGTACTACTGGGTCCAGGGTAATGGACTTTGACAGGTGCGTGAACCCTTTAAGGAACTGTCCCGGATGCTGGAAGTCAGATGCCCGGCCAGGCCTCCTCGTCACGGAGGAGGGGGCGGCCGTCGGGGAGAGTGGTGGGGACGGGGGCGGCGTACGGGTCCTGGGCGTAGGGGTCATGCGCGTGGGGTTCATGCGCGTAGGGGCCGTGACCGTACGGCTGCTGGTACGCCGGCGCGGGCTCGTACACCGGCCCCGGCGTCTGCCGCTCCCCCCACAGCGGCATGCGCAGCTCGCCGGTGTCCATCGCCGCGTTGTTCTGCGAGCGGTGCAGCCGCCAGTAGGGCCCGCCCCGGGCCAGGAGTTCGTCGTGGCGGCCCGTCTCCACGATCCGGCCGCGGTCGACCACGAGGATGCGGTCGGCGTCGGGGGCGGGGTTGAGGTCGTGGGTGATCATGATCGTCGTACGGCCGGTCATCAGGCGGCGCGGGGGTTTGACGACGCGGCGGGCGGCCAGCGCGTCCAGGCCCGTCGTCGGCTCGTCCAGGACCAGGACGGGGGAGTCGCGCAGGATGGCGCGGGCGATGGCCAGGCGCTGCAGCTGGCCGCCGGAGGTCAAAAATGGCAAAGGGACGCTGTGAATAGCTTGGTGAATCCTGAGGGACGGCCCCCGAAGCTGAGAGTTCTCTCATGAGCCTGAGGACCGCCTTTTAACGGCGGCATCAGCGCCGGGCCAGGTAGAGGCCGAGTGCCGTGTGCAGCAGGCGGTTCAGCGGGAGGTCCCACTCGCCCACGTACTCCACGGCCTCGCCGCCCGCGCCCACCTTGAAGCGCAGCAGGCCGAGGAGGTGGTCGGACTCCTCCAGGGTGTCGGTGATGCCCCGGAAGTCGTAGACGTGCGCGCCGAGTTCGTGGGCGTCGCACATCATCCGCCACTGCATCGCGTTGTTCGGCTGCACCTCGCGCTTGCGGGCGGTGGAGGCGCCGTAGGAATACCAGACGTGCCCGCCGACGGTCAGCATCGTGGCCGCGGCGAGGACATCGCCGTCGTGGTGGGCGAGGTACAGCCGCATCCGGTCGGGGTCCTCGGCGGTGAGCGCGGTCCACATGCGCTGGAAGTACGACAGCGGGCGCGGGAGGAACCGGTCGCGCTCGGCGGTCTCGGTGTACAGCCGGTAGAAGACCGGCAGGTCCTCGTAGCCGCCCCGGACGACCTTCACCCCCGCCTTCTCCGCCTTCTTGATGTTGCGCCGCCACTGCTGGTTGAGGCCCCGCTGGATGTCGTCCAACGACCGCCCGGCGAGCGGCACTTGGCAGACGTACCGGGGCTGGCCCGCGGCGAAGCCCTCCTCTCCGCCCGGTTCCGACTGCCGCCAGCCCATCCGGCGCAGCCGCTCGGCCAGGTCGGCGCCGCGCTGCTCGGACGAGGTCGGCGGCACGTCCCGCAGCCGGTGCGCGTCCGGGTCGGCGATCGCGGCCTTGACCGCCTCGGGACTCCAGCGCCGGGTCACCACGGGCGGGCCCATCTTCACCGAGAACGCGCCCAGCCCCTTGAGATGGGCGAGCATCGGCTCCAGCCAGCGCTCCAGCTCGGGCGTGTCCCAGTCGATGACCGGCCCCTCCGGCAGATAGGCCAGGTAGCGCCTGATCCTCGGCAGCGGCCTGAGCAGCACCAGCCCGACCCCGACGAGCCGCCCGTCCGGCTCGAACCACCCGAGGCTCTCCGCCTTCCACTCCGCTTTCACGTCCCCCCACGACGGCACCTGCAGATGACTGACGGAGGGGCGGCCCGCCACGAAGGCGAGGTGCTCGGCAGGGGAGATGGTCCGCAGGGTGAGGGACATGCGCGTTCCTTCGCAATCACAAGATCAACCGGTCACCTCACCCTACGAACCACCCCGCCCGTGCTTCGGTCCCCATGCCGCCGGTATGTCGTACGACGTCACCCGCAGGTCGGTGCCGGGGCCCAGGAGGCGCCAGTGGGCACCGGGGCGGCCGTAGGGCATGCCGACACTGCCGGGGGCGGCCACCGGACGGCCCTGCGCCGACGGACATAGGGCATGTGGGTGTGGCCGCACACGACCGCGCCGATACCGGACGGCAGGGTTCCCCAGGGGCCACAGCGCCCTCTCGCCCTGCTCCCAGGACGGGCAGCACGCCGTGGATGCCGGACGGCACGGCCGACCTGCCGTCCTCCTCGGGCACTTCGCGCCTCCGTCTCTCGCTTGCACCGCCTCCACCGGACACCGGCCCGCACGGTCACTCCGAGCCCCTGGTCTCCTGATCCAGCGCCTGCGCCAGTACCTCCGCCAGGTGCCGCCCCCGCACCCCGGCCAGCTGTTGCAGCTGGGTGCGGCAGGAGAAGCCGTCGGCCAGGATCACCGTCCGCTCGGGAGCTGCGCGGACCGCGGGCAGGAGCTGTTCCTCCGCGCAGGCCCTGGACACCTCGAAGTGGCCCTTCTCGAAGCCGAAGTTGCCCGCGAGGCCGCAGCAGCCGCCGCTCAGCTCGCCGGTGAGCCCGGCGGACTCGCGCAGTCTGCGGTCGGGGGTGTCGCCGAGCACCGCGTGCTGATGGCAGTGGGTCTGGCCGGCGACCGGACGGTCCACGGCGGGCGGGGTCCAGTGCGGGGCGTGCCGCTGCAGGGCCTCGGCGAAGGTGACGACGGCGGAGGCGAGCCGGGCCGCGCGCGGGTCGTCGTGCAGCAGCTCGGGCAGGTCGGTGCGGAGGGCCGCGGCACAGCTGGGCTCCAGGACGACGACCGGGACCCCGGCCCGCAGCACCGGCTCCATCAGGTCCAGCGTGCGCCGCAGGACCGTACGGGCGCGGTCGAGCTGGCCGGTGGAGACGTAGGTGAGGCCGCAGCAGACCCGTGCCCGGCGGGCGGTGAGCAGCGCGGCGGCCGACCTGGTCCGGCCGTCGCCGAGCCCGCGCCCGCCGATCCTCGCCCCGCGCGGCAGCAGCGTCGGCGGCAGGGCCACCCGCAGCCCGGCGGCCTCCAGTACGCGCACGGCGGCCCGGCCGACGGAGGGCGACAGATGCTCGGTAAAGGTGTCCGGCCAGAGCACGACCAGGTCCCCCGGGCCCGAGCCCCCCGGCACCTGCTCCCCGGCACCGCCGCGGACCGGCCTCCCGCCGCGCCACCAGCCGGTGAACGTCCGCGCCGCCAGCCGGGGAATATCCCGCTCGGCCGCGATCCCGCCCAGACGCTTGCCGGCCCGGGCCAACGGGCGTACCGAGGCGAGGGCGTTGAGCAGCGGGGCCGTGCGGGTGCGGGCGACCCAGCGCAGCCACTGCGGCAGCCGGCCCATGGTGAGGTGGGCGGCGGGACGGCGCCGGCCGGCGTAGTGGTGGTGCAGGAACTCGGCCTTGTAGGTGGCCATGTCGACGCCGACCGGGCAGTCCGAGCGGCAGCCCTTGCAGGACAGACACAGGTCGAGGGCGTCACGGACCTCCGTCGAGCGCCAGCCGTCGGTGACCAGTTCACCGGCCAGCATCTCGTGCAGCAGCCGGGCCCGGCCGCGCGTGGAGTGCTCCTCCTCGCCGGTCGCACGGAAGGACGGGCACATCACGGCGGGGCCGGACACGGACGTCGTACGGCACTTGGCGACGCCGACGCAGCGGCGGACGGCGGCGCGGAAGTCGCCTTCGTCGGCCGGGTAGCCGAAGGCCACGTCGACGGGCTTCGCCGGCAGGACGGAGAAGCGAAGGTTCGCATCCAGCGGGGCCGGGCGGACCAGCATGCCGGGGTTGAGGAGGTCGTCGGGGTCCCAGACCGCCTTGGCCCGCTCGAAGAGCCGGACCGTCTCCGCGCCGTACATGCGCGGCAGCAGCTCCGCGCGGGCCTGCCCGTCGCCGTGCTCCCCGGACAGGGAGCCGCCGTGGGCCACCACCAGGTCGGCCAGTTCCTCGGAGAAGCGGCGGAAGCGGCCGATGCCGGGCCCGGTGAGCAGGTCGAAGTCGATGCGGACGTGGATGCAGCCGTCACCGAAGTGGCCGTACGGCGTGCCGCGCAGGCCGTGCGCCGACAGCAGGGCGCGGAAGTCCCGCAGATAGGCGCCGAGCCGGGCGGGCGGCACCGCGCAGTCCTCCCAACCGGGCCAGGCCTCACTGCCGTCGGGCATACGGGTGGCCGTGCCGCTCGCGTCCTCGCGGATGCGCCACAGGGTCCGCTGGGCTGCCGGGTCGGTCACCACCAGGGAGTCGTCGACGTCGGCCGCGCGGACGATCGCCTCGGCACGGGCGCGTGCCTCGGCCGCCGACTCCCCTCCGGTCTCCACGAACAGCCAGGCACCCCCCTCGGGCAGTCCGGCCGGTGTGCGCACCAGGTCGGCCGCCATGCCCTCCACCGTCAGCGGGCCGAGCGGCAGGAGTCCGGCGGCGGCCTCGGCGGCGGCGCTCTCGTCGCCGTACGCCAGCACGGCCAGGGCACGCGCGCGTGGGGCCCGCACCAGCTGGACGACGGCCTCGGTGAGGAGGGCGAGGGTGCCCTCGGATCCGCAGAAGGAGCGGGCGACATCGGCGCCCTTCTCGGGCAGCAGCGCGTCCAGCGCATACCCGGAGATACGGCGGGGCAGCTCCGGGAAGCCGGTGCGCAGCCGCGCCAGTTCGCCCTCCGCCAGCTCGCGCAGCCCGTCCGGTGCCCCGGCCCAGTCCCGGCCGAGCCGCAGCCGGCGCCCGCGCACGGTGACGACGGACAGCTCCCGCACACTGTCGGCGGTCGTGCCCCAGGCGACCGAGTGGGAGCCGCAGGAGTTGTTGCCGATCATCCCGCCGAGCGTGCACCGGCTGTGCGTGGAGGGGTCGGGGCCGAAGCGCAGACCGTGCGGCGCGGCGGCCTCCTGGAGCCGGTCGAGGACGAGCCCCGGTTGGACGACGGCCGTACGGGTGCCGGGGTCGAGCTCCAGCAGGCCGTTCATGTGCCGGGTGAAGTCCAGCACCACGCCGGTGCCGGTCGCCTGCCCGGCGATCGACGTGCCCCCGCCGCGCGCCACCACCGGTACTCCGCGCGCCCGGCAGACCTCCAGGACGGCGGCCACGTCGTCGGCGTCTCTCGGCGCCACGACGCCCGCCGGCACCCGCCGGTAGTTGGACGCGTCCATGGTGACCAGCGCCCGGGAGGTGGTGTCGAAACCGACCTCGCCCCGGACGGCGCCGCGCAGCTCCGCTTCGAGACCTTCGAGACCCGCGTGATCCGTCATGCGTCCAGGATGCATCCGCTCACGGACAGTCACCGAAAGTTTTCCACAGGCCCGCGCATATCGTCGTACTGATTCACAAGTCCACGCCTCGACGATCTTGTCTCATCGGACGGACAAGGCTCTGCCCGGTTTCGCCCACCGCGATACTCTCCGACTCGTGGCCGACATCCAGATTCCCGCTGACATCAAGCCCGCCGACGGACGTTTCGGCGCGGGCCCCTCCAAGGTGCGCACAGAGGCGCTGGACGCCCTCGCCGCGACCGGTACGTCCCTGATGGGCACCTCCCACCGCCAGGCGCCCGTCAAGAACCTGGTCGGCAAGGTCCGCGAGGGCATCTCCGAGCTGTTCTCCCTCCCCGAGGGCTACGAGGTGATCCTCGGCAACGGCGGCTCGACCGCCTTCTGGGACATCGCCACCCACGGCCTGATCGAGAACAAGTCCCAGCACCTGAGCTTCGGCGAGTTCTCCTCCAAGTTCGCCAAGGCCGCCAAGCTGGCCCCCTGGCTGGCCGAGCCCACCGTCATCTCCGCCGACCCCGGCACCCACCCCGAGGCGCAGGCGGAGGCGGGCGTCGACGTCTACGCCTTCACCCACAACGAGACCTCGACGGGCGTCGCGATGCCCATCAAGCGGGTCTCGGGCGCGGACTCCGGTTCCCTCGTCCTCGTGGACGCGACGAGCGGCGCCGGCGGCCTCCCGGTCGACGTCGCCGAGACCGACGTCTACTACTTCGCCCCGCAGAAGTCCTTCGCCTCCGACGGCGGCCTGTGGATCGGCGTCTTCTCCCCGGCCGCCATCGAGCGCGCCGAGCGCGTCCACGCCTCCGGCCGCCACGTCCCGGAGTTCTTCTCGCTCCCCACGGCGATCGACAACTCCCGCAAGAACCAGACGTACAACACCCCGGCCCTCGCCACCCTGTTCCTCCTCAACCAGCAGCTGGAGTGGCTCAACGGCCAGGGCGGCCTGGCCTGGTCCACGGCGCGTACCAAGGACTCCTCGACCCGCCTGTACTCCTGGGCGGAGGAGTCCAAGTACGCCACCCCGTTCGTCACCGACCCGGCCAAGCGCTCGCAGGTCATCGGCACGATCGACTTCTCCGAGGAGATCGACGCGGCCGCCGTCGCCAAGGTGCTGCGCGCCAACGGCATCGTCGACACCGAGCCGTACCGCAAGCTCGGCCGCAACCAGCTGCGCATCGCGATGTTCCCGGCGATCGACCCGGTGGACGTCGAGGCGCTGACGAAGTGCGTGGACTACGTGATCGAGAGGCTCTGACCTCCCGGGTACGACGGTGAAGGGCGCCTTGCGGAGCACGTTCCGCGGGGCGCCCTTGCGGCGTCCGGGGCCCGTGCGGGCAGCGCGCGCCCGGTCACACCCCGACCGCGCCGTCGATGCGTTCGCGGAGCAGGTCGGCGTGTCCGTTGTGCCGGGCGTACTCCTCGATCATGTGGACGAGCACCCAGCGCAGGGAGACGGTCCCCCGCCAGGCGTCGTGGCCCTCGATGTCGAGGTGCGCCGCCTCGGCGACGAAGGCCTCCGCGAAGGCCACCTCGTCGTGCCAGGCCGCCCAGGACTCCGCGACGACCCCGGGATCGGGATCGGCGCCGTCGAAGTCGCCCTCGGGGGCGTCCGTGGAGGAGAAGCGCAGCTCGACCTCCTGTCCGGCGAGCACGGCCCGGAACCAGCGGCGTTCCACGTCGGCGAGGTGCCGGACGAGGCCGAGCAGGGAGAGCGAGGACGGGGACACGGACCGCCGGGCCAACTCGGGCCCCAGACCGGAGCACTTCAGCTTCAGGGTGGCACGCTGGGCGTCCAGCACGGCCACGAGCATGTTCCGCTCGTCACCGGTCGCGGGGCCGCTGAACCGCTGCTCGCTGCCGGTGCCGGTGAACAGTTCGATCCGCCGGTCGGGAATCTTCATGCCCACATCATGGTCGGTGGACGGCCGTCCCCGGAACTCGCGGCGGGCGCACCCCGAACCCGAAGCTCACGGACGAGACGGGCCGGTCCCGCCCCCACCGCCGCCACCGGCCCCGCTCCACCCCGGTGCCGAGGCACGGACGGCCCGCACTTGTGCGGCGCGGCCCGCGGTGCCTCCATGGAGACATGACGACGACCTGCTTCACCAAGGACGAATGACCTCGTCAGCCCCGCCGCCGCAGCCACCGCAACCCGAACAGGGCGGCCAGCCCGGCGGCGACGGCCGCACCGACCTTCAGACCACTGCCACCGCCACCGCTCGCACCCCCGGCCGTGACAGAACCACCGTGCGGCGACGGCGACTCGGAGGCCGGCCGGTCCGGCGCGTCCTTCGCCACGACCTCGCTGTCCGCCCCCTCACTGCTGTACAGCAGCTTGGTCCCGTCCACGGAGTACGAGACGCCCTCCCCCTGTCCCTGCAGGGGCACGTCGAGCTGACCCTCGCGCTTGATCCGGCCGCCGTTCCAGTCGTAGTAGATCCCGCCCAGGTAGCCGCGTACGGCGAGCTGCCGCCCGTCCGGCGAGAAGGCCGCGTCCGTGGCCCAGAGGTCGACGGGGGCGATCGGCCGGAAGACGTTCGTGCCGGAGGCGGACAGGGTGGCCGGGCCCTCGTACAGGTGCCCGCCGTCCTCCTTCTTGTCGATGATGTAGACCCGCCCGGTCTTCGGGTGGACGATCAGCGACTCGGCGTCGCGCGGTCCGTTCGCGTACTTCACGACGTACTGGGTGGCGGTGACCGTCTGGTCCCTCAGCTCCTTCGGCTCGGGCAGCCGGTAGATCCACACGTACGGCCACGTGCCGCCCAGGTTGTCGCCGATGTCGCCCAGGTAGATCTCGTTGTGCGGCCCGATGGAGATGGCCTCGACGTCGCGCGGGGCGCCGATGCCGCGCAGGGTGATCCGGGCGACGGTCCTCCCGGTCCGGCTGTCCACGGCGTAGACGTACGGCCCGTCGCCGCTGTCGTTGTGCGTCCAGTAGATGCCGGGGTGGAGGCGGGAGGCGGCGAGCCCGCTGGACTCGGCGATCCTCGGGTCCTTGATGGTGAAGCCGTTGTCGCCGTCCCCGCCCGCGCTCCCGGCGGCGGAGGCGGGCAGCGCGCAGGCGCCGGCGAGCAGCAACCCGGCGAGGACGGCGGACGATCGACGCATGCCCCCAAGACTGCCACTCCCTCCGGGCGTTCACCGGGCGCCCGCCCGACGGGGCTCGCCGGACGTGGTGGGCCTCACATCCCACCGGCGGCCGTGATCGTCCATCATGAGCGGATGCTCAGGTTCATGCCCGTAGGTGACTCCATGACGATCGGGAGCGCCGGCGAGCACACATGGCGCTACCGGCTGTGGCGGCATCTGCGCGACACGTACGACGGCCCGTTCACCTTCGTCGGCCCGCGCGAGGAGCTCTACGACAAGGCGACCGACGCGCCCACGTCCCACGCCTACGCCGACCCCGACTTCCCCCGCCGCCACCTGGCCGGCTGGGGCGAGGGCTGGCTGCACATGGCTCCGCTCATCGGCGACGCGGTACGGGAGCACCGGGCGGACGTGCTGCTGGTCTCCCTCGGCCTGATCGACCTGGGCTTCTACACCAACCCCGAGCAGACGGCGGAGAACGTGCGGGCCTTCGTCGCGAGTGCCCGCCAGGCCCGGCCGCGCATCCGCATGGTGCTGCTGCCGGTGATCCCGAACATACGGGCCGAGGCCGACGCGCCCTTCGCCGCGCAGGTGGACCTCTTCAACGTCCTGCTGGCTAAGACGGTCGCCGACCTGGACGAGCCCCGGTCGCCGGTCCTGCTGGCCTCGCGGCCGGAGGGGTACGACATCCACTCCGACACCTACGACGGCACGCATCCCAACGCCAGTGGCGAGCACCGGATCGCGGGGGCCTTCGCGGGGGCGATGTGGGAGGCGTGGGGGGTCGGACGGGCGTACGCGGCCTGAACAGGTTGACTGATTTCCGGCCTCTCCTGGTCACGGTGCGTATCGTTGAACTGCGCGGCTGCACCGGTGCGTGGGGCAGCCGGGGAGGAACGGCACGATGACCGTCCTTGAAGACAGGATCGAGATGGCCGAGGAGAGCGGCGAGCTGACTCTGGACAAGCTGTTCGAGTCGCTTGGGCGAATCACCCCCGAGGGATACAAGGTCGAGATCGTCGGGGGCAACATCCATATGACGCCGCAGCGGGACACTCACTGGGAGATCATCGCCGGCATTTTCGAGCAGTTGCGCACCAAGTACCCACGCAACCGCGTCAAGTCGGACGTCCGTGTGGACTATCCGGGCCACCTCAACGGCTTCGCATCCGACGTCACGCTCGTGGCCGAGGGCGCCGAGAAGACGCCCAGGGGCCTCTGGCTCTGTGACGACGTCGAATTCGTCGCGGAGGTCATCTCAAGGGGCACGGCACACAACGACTACGGCCCGAAGAAGACGGCCTACGCCACCGCCGAGGTCCCGGTCTACCTCATCGCCGACCCCTATCAGGGCAAGTGCCACCTCTACACCCAGCCGAAGGACGGCGACTATGTCAGCGAACTGACGGTCACCTTCGGCACGGACGTCGACATGACCACCACCGCTCTGGGCCTCACCCTCAAGACCGACGAGTTCCCCCGCGACTGACACTCCCTCCATGGCAGAGTGCCGCCCATGACCTACGGCTGCATCGCCTCCATGAAGACAACTCCCGGCTCCCGCGACGAGGTCGTGGCCATCCTCCTCGGTGCCGCCGAGGGCCTCCGCGCGGCCGGATGCGACGCCTATGTCGTGGGGCTCGCCGACGATGACGACGTGACGATCTGGGTGACCGAGGTCTGGCGGAGCAAGGAGCACCACGACGCCTCCCTGGAACTGCCTCAGGCGCGGGCGGCGATCGGGAAGGCCATGCCCTTGCTCACGGGCGAGTTCACCAAGCAGGAACTGGCCATCGCGGGCGGGCTCGGTCTCTGAGCCGGAACACCCCGCCGAAAGCCCTTGCTTCGAGCGCACTTCAAGCCGTTGGCTTGAGGACCATGAAGTACACGCAGCTTGGACGCACGGGACTCAAGGTCAGCCGACTCGTCCTCGGGACGATGAACTTCGGGCCGCACACCGAAGAGGCCGACAGCCACGCCATCATGGACGCGGCGCTGGACGCGGGCATCAACTTCTTCGACACCGCAAACGTGTACGGCTGGGGCGAGAACAAGGGCCGTACCGAGACGATCATCGGCAACTGGTTCGCCAAGGGCGGCGACCGCCGCGACAAGGTCGTCCTGGCCACCAAGGTCTACGCCAACATGGCCCCCGACGGCGAGGCCGCCTGGCCCAACCACGACAAGCTCTCCGCGCTGAACATCCGCCGCGCCGTGGACGCCAGCCTGAAGCGGCTGCAGACCGACTACATCGACCTCTACCAGTTCCACCACATCGACCGCAGCACGCCGTTCGAGGAGATCTGGCAGGCCATCGACACCCTGGTCCAGCAGGGCAAGATCCTCTACGTCGGCTCCTCCAACTTCCCCGGCTACAAGATCGCCCAGGCCAACGAGATCGCCGCCCGCCGCGGCGGCACCATCGGCCTGGTCAGCGAGCAGTGCCTCTACAACCTCGCCGAGCGGCGCGCCGAGATGGAGGTCATCCCGGCCGCGCAGGACTACGGCCTCGGGGTCATCCCCTGGTCGCCGCTGCACGGCGGTCTGCTCGGCGGGATCATCAAGAAGGAGGTCCAGGGCGGGCGCCGAGCCACCGGCCGGGCCGCCGACACCCTCAAGGACCCGGCCGCCCGCGCCCAGATCCAGGCGTACGAGGACCTGGTCGACAAGCACGGCCTGGAAGCCGGCGAGGTGGCCCTGGCCTGGCTGCTCACCCGGCCGGGTGTGACCGGGCCCATCGTCGGTCCGCGTACGGCCGAGCAGCTTCAGTCCGCGATCAGGGCTTCGGAGCTGGAGCTGAGCGAGGAGCTGCTGGCGGGCCTGGACGAGATCTTCCCGGGGACGGGCCCGTCCCCGGAGGCCTTCGCCTGGTAGGGGCCCCGTAGGGGCGCGGGGAACTGCGCGACCGGCCACACCCGGCCCGCAGCCGAAAAGCCGGCCGCAGTTCCCCGGTCCTCCTACCTCATGGCCGCCGAGACAGCCACCACCACGAACATCAGCACAAGCACACCGGCCATGATCCGGTTCCGGGTTTTCGGGTCCACATACCCGAGCCTAACCAACGCCGCCGAACGCCCAGCGGGCAACCGCCTCGTACCGCGGCTGCTCCCCCGCCACTCCCGAGCGCGGCAGATTGCTCCGCACCAGCACCAGCTCGTTCACCGTCCAGGTCCGGCTGGTGAACTCACGGAGCAGCTCGACATACGGCCGTACGTCCACCGAGTCCCGGCCCCGCGCCACCGTCAGGTGGGCCGTGTACCGGCGGTGCTCCCCCATCGGCACGCCCGCTCTCCGCGCCGCCGACTCCGCCCGGTCGGCCAGCAGCCGCAGCGCCTCCACCTCGCCGTGGGCGCCGGTCCACAGGACCTTGCCGTGCCCGAACTGGCCGCCGCCGACCAGGGCCAGGTCGAAGGGCGCCGTACGGTGGGCCGCGCGGGCCAGGCGGTCCGACAGGTCCGGTACGAGGTCGTCGGCGACCTCGCCGTAGAAGGCGAGGGTGAAGTGCCAGCCCGGGCGGCCCGTCCAGCGCAGCCGCTCCGCGCCGGGCAGTTCCTTCAACTTGGCGACCTCGACGGCGAGTTCGTGTACGACGCGCTCCGGCGGGAGCACCGCGGCGAAGAGTCTCATGACGTCACCTTCGCAGACGCGGATCGGCATGATGAACCCATGACGATCACCATACGCACCGGCGGCCCGGACGACGCTCCCCTGATCCTCGGCATGCTCGACAGCGCCGTGGAGTGGCTGGTCTCACAGGGCCGGACCGGGCAGTGGGGCACCGAGCCCTGGTCGACGAACGAGCGAGCCGTGGAACTGGTGCACCAGTACACCGCCGCGGGCACCCCGTACCTGGCCGAGGTGGACGGCGCCCCGGCGGCCACCCTCACGCTCAGCGAGCGCCCCGGCTCGTACCTGGAGCCCGCCGACGAGCCCGAGCGGTACATCCACCTCTTCGCCACCGACCGCCGTTTCAAGGGCCTCGGTGCCGGTGCCGCGCTGCTCGCGCACGCGGCCGAGGAGACCCGGCGGGCCGGGATCTCGCTGCTGCGGGTGGACTGCTACGCGGGCGACGACGGCAAGCTGGTCGCGTACTACGAGAGCCAGGGGTTCACCCGCACCGAGCGTTTCACGGTCGGCGAGGACAAGTGGCCGGGGCAGGTGCTGGCCCGGCGGGTGCTGTAGCGGCCTGAGGGCGCGGGGGACCACGCGAGCGGTCCACCGCGCCCGGCACCGGACCTCTCTCCGAGTGCTACGCGGCCGTCGTCAGCTCCTCCCGCTCCCGCGGGACGAAGCGGAGCCGGGGGTGGCCGTGGTGCCAGCCCACCGCCACCCGCAGTCCGCCGATGCGGGCCAGGACCAGGCCGATACCCGCAGCCGCCGCGGCGGAGATGACACCGCCGAGGGCGAAGCCGACCCGGGGGCCGTACGTGTCGGTTATCCAGCCGACGACCGGCGCGCCCAGCGGCGTGCCGCCCATGAACACCATCATGAACAGGGACATCACCCGGCCGCGCATGGCCGGGTCGGTCGCCATCTGCACGGCGGTGTTCGCGGTGACGTTGACCGTCAGGCCGCAGACCCCGATCGGGACCATGAGCAGCGCGAACAGCCAGTACGACGGGGCCAGCGCGGCCACCACCTCCAGCGCGCCGAAGGCCAGCGCGGCGGCGATCAGGACGCGCAGCCGGGCCGTGCCGCGGCGGGCGGCCAGCAGGGCGCCGCACAGGGAGCCGACGGCCATCAGGGTGTTGAAGAGGCTGTAGGCGCCGGCGCCGGAGTGGAAGACGCCGTTCGCGTAGGCCGACAGCCACACCGGGAAGTTGAAGCCGAAGGTGCCGATGAAGCCGACGAGGACGATCGGCCAGATCAGCTCCGGGCGGCCGGCCACGTACCGCAGGCCTTCGCGCAGCTGGCCCTTCCCGCGCGGCGCACGCCGGACGACGTGCAGTTCGCGGGCGCGCATCAGCAGCAGGCCGGTGATGGGCGCGACGAAGGACAGGCCGTTGGCGAGGAACGCCCAGCCGGTGCCCACGCCGGTGATCATCAGACCGGCGACGGCGGGGCCGACCAGGCGGGCGGACTGGAAGTTCGCCGAGTTCAGACTGACCGCGTTCTGCAGCTGATCGGGGCCGACCATCTCGGAGACGAAGGACTGGCGGGCCGGGTTGTCGAGCACCGTGGCGAGGCCGACGGCGAAGGCGGCGACGTAGACGTGCCAGACCTGGACGTGGCCGGTGAGCGTGAGAAAGGCGAGCGCCAGGCCCGTCACGGCCATGGCGGTCTGTGTGACCAGCAGCGTCGGGCGCTTGGGGAGGCGGTCGACCAGGACTCCGCCGTAGAGGCCGAAGAGGAGCATCGGCAGGAACTGCAGGGCCGTCGTGATGCCGACGGCCGCGGAGGAGCCCGTGAGGCTGAGGACGAGCCAGTCCTGGGCTATGCGCTGCATCCAGGTGCCGGTGTTGGAGACGACCTGGCCGACGAAGAAGAGGCGGTAGTTCCGGATCTTCAGCGAGCTGAACATCGAGCCCTTGCGGGCGGTGGGGGTAGTGGGGGTGGTCGGTGCGGGGGCGGAATCTTTTCCGGGTCCCGTACTCAAAAGGGTTCGCCTCCTCCTTGAAACGGCTTACAGGTGTGCGAGCTTCTCCAGCACGGGGGCGGCGGCGCGCAGCTTGGCCCACTCGTCCTCGTCGAGGCCCTCGACCAGGCCGGCCAGGAACGCGTTGCGCTTGCGGCGGCTCTCCTCGAGCATCGCCTCGGCCTGCTCGGTCTGGGTGACGACCTTCTGGCGCCGGTCCTCGGGGTGCGGCTCCAGCCGGACCAGCCCCTTGGCCTCGAGCAGCGCGACGATGCGGGTCATCGACGGCGGCTGGACGTGCTCCTTGCGGGCGAGCTCGCCCGGGGTGGCCGAGCCGCAGCGGGCGAGGGTGCCGAGCACCGACATCTCGGTGGGGCTCAGCGACTCGTCGACCCGCTGGTGCTTGAGCCGACGGGACAACCGCATCACGGCGGAGCGGAGGGCGTTCACGGCGGCAGCGTCGTCGCCATGGGTGAGGTCCGGCATGTTCCTTAGAGTAACTCATTACTCTCGCTAAGGACCACCACCGACACGCCCGAATGCCCGTGATACCCGCCACTGAAGCTTCGATCACTCATATGAGTGAGTCCGTGCCGGAAAGTGACGCACGGGGTGGCCCGGTGTGGCGACCCTCGTAGGCATGGGGACCACCGTGCTCAGCCTGCGGATAGACGGGGAGCTGCTCGAAAGGCTCCGGCACCACGCGGCGAAAAGAGGAATGAGCGTGCAGGACTATGTGGTCCGCACGCTCATCCGGGACGACTTCGACGAGCGGTTCCAGGCCGCCGTCGAGGAGACGGAGAGGTTCTACGGCGTCAATTGACGCCGTGGTGCGCCGGGGCTCAGGTAAGGCCCAGGGCCGGCATCAGGTAGTAGAAGGCGAAGACCGCCGAGACGACGTACATCGCGGCCGGGATCTCCCGGAACCGGCCGGCGGCCAGGCGCAGCACCGTGAAGGTGATGAAGCCCATGCCGATGCCGTTGGTGATCGAGTAGGTGAACGGCATCATCAGCATCGTCACGAACGCCGGGATCGCGATGGTGTAGTCCGCCCAGTCGATCTCCTTGATCGAGTTCGACAGGATCAGGAAGCCGACCGCGATCAGCGCCGGGGTCGCCGCCTGGGACGGGACCATCGTGGCGACCGGGGTGAGGAACAGCGCCACGGCGAACAGACCGCCCGTGACGACGTTCGCGAGGCCCGTGCGGGCGCCCTCGCCGACGCCGGCCGTGGACTCCACGAACGCGGTGGTGGCCGAGGAGGAGCTGGCGCCGCCCGCCGCGACCGCGAGGCCGTCGATGAAGAGGACCTTGTTGATGCCCGGCATGTAGCCCTCGGCGTCGGTCAGCTTGGCCTCGTCACTGACGCCCATGATCGTGCCCATCGCGTCGAAGAAGCACGACAGCAGGACCGTGAAGACGAAGAGGACGCCGGTCAGCACGCCGACCTTGGAGAAGCCGCCGAACAGGCTGACGTGGCCGACCAGGCCGAAGTCGGGGGTGGCGACCGGGTTGCCCGGCCATTTCGGGACGGTCAGGCCCCAGGACGGGATCGTGGTGACCGCGTTGAGGATCACCGCGAGGACGGTCATGCCGACGATCGAGATCAGGATGGCGCCCGGCACCTTGCGGACGATCAGCGCGAAGGTGAGCAGCACGCCGAGGATGAAGACCAGCACCGGCCAGCCGTGCAGATGGCCGCCGGTGCCGAGCTGGACCGGGACGGTGGTCTGGGCGGCGTCCGGCATCCGCGTGATGAAACCGGAGTCGACCAGGCCGATCAGCATGATGAACAGGCCGATGCCGATCGAGATCGCCTTGCGCAGCCCGAACGGCACGGCGTTCATCACGCGCTCGCGCAGCCCCGTGGCGACCAGCAGCATGACGACGAACCCGGCCAGGACGACCATGCCCATCGCGTCCGGCCAGGACATCCGGGGCGCCAGCTGGAGCGCGACGACCGAGTTCACGCCGAGGCCGGCGGCGAGCGCGATCGGGACGTTGCCGATGACGCCCATCAGCAGCGTGGTGAACGCGGCCGTCAGCGCGGTCGCCGTCACAAGCTGGCCGTTGTCCAGGTGGTGCCCGTACATGTCCTTCGCGCTGCCGAGGATGATCGGATTCAGCACGATGATGTACGCCATCGCAAAGAAGGTGGCGAAACCACCACGGATCTCGCGGGCGACGGAGCTGCCGCGCTCGGAGATCCTGAAGTAGCGGTCGAGGGGGCCCTGGGCGGGCGCACCGCCGGGAATTTCGGGGGTGGGGACCTTGGCGGGAGCCGAGGTGGACATGCGGGTCTCCATCACCAACGGGGTTCCCCCGAGCCCTGTTGGAGTTTCATACGAGCAGAAGTGGACACAGACAAACGGTTTCAGTATGAACGTATGAGTCCGAGAACGCTATCTCCGCGCGTAGAACGATCGGAAAGCGGTAGGCAAGCGGTCGCCTCGTAAGCTGTGCCCCATGGCCAAGTGGACCCCCAAGCACGAGGCGCCCGAGCCCCTGGAGGGCCCCGTGGTCGCCACCATCACCGGCGGCACGATCGTCTGGTTCGTCCTCTTCCTCGTCCAGCTGCCCTTCTACGGCTGGTTCGAGGACCACGGGCACCTGTGGTGGCTGTGGACCTGCCTGGCCGGGGGCGGGCTGGGGCTGATCGGCATCTGGTACGTCCGCAAGCGGGACGCGGCGATCAAGCGGGCGGCCGAGCCGGAGTCGACGTCGGCCCGATAGCCGCGGCGGCCGCGGGCGGAAAGGCCACGGACGGAAAGCGGGCGGGTGGGCGCATCCGCACGTACCGTCGATGACATGACCCACATAGACGCGGGCGCGGAGCTCGACCCCGTGCATCCCGTCGCCCTCCCGATGACCAGGTCGGCAGGGCTGACCGGTGCCGAGGTCGCGGAACGCGTCACCCGCGGATCGGTCAACGACGTACCGGTGCGCAGCAGCCGCTCGCTGGGCGAGATCGTCCGGGCGAACGTCTTCACCCGGTTCAACGCGATCATCGGCGTGCTCTGGCTGATCACGCTGTTCGTGGCGCCGATCCAGGACAGCCTGTTCGGCTTCGTGATCCTCGCCAACACCGGCATCGGCATCGTCCAGGAGTGGCGGGCCAAGCAGACCCTCGACTCGCTCGCGGTCGTCGGAGAGGCCCGGCCGACGGTACGCAGGGACGGGACGGCCGTCGAGGTCGCCACCCATGAGATCGTCCTCGACGACCTGCTGGAGATCGGACCCGGGGACAAGGTCGTGGTGGACGGGGTCTGCGTCGAGGCCGACGGGCTGGAGATCGACGAGTCGCTGCTCACCGGCGAGGCCGACCCCGTCGTCAAACGCCCCGGCGACGCGGTCATGTCCGGCAGCTTCGTCGTCGCGGGCGGCGGCGCCTTCCAGGCGACCAGGGTCGGCCGCGAGGCCTATGCCGCCCAGCTCGCCGACGAGGCCTCCCGCTTCACCCTGGTCCACTCCGAGCTGCGCACCGGCATCTCCACGATCCTCAAGTACGTCACCTGGATGATGGTCCCGGCGGCCGTCGGACTCGTCATCACCCAGCTCGTCGTCCAGAGCAACGACGTCAAGGACTCCATCGCCCGCACGGTCGGCGGCATCGTCCCGATGGTCCCCGAGGGGCTGGTCCTGCTCACCTCGGTCGCGTTCGCCATCGGGGTCATCCGGCTCGGCCGCAAGCAGTGCCTGGTGCAGGAGCTGCCGGCGATCGAGGGGCTGGCCCGCGTCGACACCGTCTGCCTGGACAAGACCGGCACGCTCACCGAGGGGGGCATGGACGTCACCGAGCTACGGCCGCTCGGCGGGGCCGACGAGGATCACGTGCGCAAGGTGCTCGGCGCCCTCGGCGAGTCCGACCCGCGCCCCAACGCCTCCCTGAAGGCGATCATCGACGCCTACCCGGACAGCGAGGACTGGCGCTGCGTGGAGTCGCTGCCCTTCTCCTCGGCCCGCAAGTACAGCGGGGCCGCGTTCAGCGAGGCGGACGGCGAGATCAGCACGTGGCTGCTGGGCGCTCCCGATGTCCTCCTCGCCGACGGCGACCCGGCCCTGGCCGAAACCGAGCGCCTCAACGAGCAGGGTCTGCGGGTGCTGCTGCTGACCCGGGCGAGCCGCGATCTGGACGACGCCGAGCCGGCCCTCGGGGCCCGCCCCACCGCCCTCGTCGTCCTGGAGCAGCGGCTGCGCCCGGACGCCGCCGACACCCTGCGCTACTTCGCGGACCAGAACGTCCGCGCCAAGGTCATCTCCGGCGACAACGCGGTCTCGGTCGGCGCGGTCGCCGCCAAGCTGGGCCTGGAGGGGCAGACGCTGGACGCGCGGCACCTGCCCGGCGACCGGGCGGGGATGGCGCGGGCGCTGGACCGGGGGACGGTCTTCGGGCGGGTCACCCCGCGGCAGAAGCGGGACATGGTCGGGGCGCTGCAGTCGCACGGGCACATGGTCGCGATGACCGGCGACGGCGTGAACGACGTGCTCGCCCTGAAGGACGCCGACATCGGGGTCGCCATGGGCTCCGGCTCGGAGGCGACGCGGGCGGTGGCGCAGATCGTGCTGCTGGACAACAGCTTCGCCGGTCTGCCGTCGGTGGTCGGCGAGGGCCGCCGGGTGATCGGCAACATCACGCGGGTCGCGACGCTCTTCCTGGTGAAGACCGTCTACTCGGTGCTGCTGGCCGTCCTGGTGGTGTGCGGGCAGGTGGAGTATCCGTTCCTGCCCCGGCATCTGACCCTGCTGTCCACCCTGACCATCGGCGTCCCGGCGTTCTTCCTGGCCCTGGCGCCCAACAGGGAGCGGGCGAAACCGCACTTCGTGCGCAGGGTCATGCGGTACTCGGTCCCGGGCGGCGTGGTGGCGGGGGTGGCGACCTTCGTGACGTACCTGATCGCCCGCGACTACTACACCGGGCCCGGCGAGCTGGACGCGGAGACCAGCGCGGCCACCCTGACCCTGTTCCTGGTCTCCATGTGGATCCTGGCGATCATCGCCCGCCCCTACACCTGGTGGCGCCTGGCCCTGGTGGCCGCGATGGCAGTGGCGTTCCTGCTGGTCCTGGCCGTCCCGGCGCTGCAGGGGTTCTTCGCGTTGAAGCTGGTGGGGGTCACGATGCCGTGGACCGCCGTCGGCATCGCGGCGGTGGCGGCGGCCGCCCTGGAATGGATCTGGAAGTGGGTCGACCGCCGCTTTCCCGACTAGGCGGGGCCTACTTCACGCCCACGTACACACCCGTCGCGCTGACCGCCGGGGTCGTCGACGTGCCGGCGAAGCTGTAGCGCCAGTAGCCGCTGTAGTTCGCGGTGGCCGTGGTCTTCAGGTTGCCGTAGGAGTCGGTGTTCACCGTCTTGACCGTGGTGTAGGTGCTGGTGCCCGCCTTGCGGAACTGGAGCTGGACCGGCTGGCCGGTGTAGCCGTGGTACTGGTGGTCCTCCCAGTTGGCCCGGGACAGCTTGCCCGACACCGTGAACGTCTTGCCCTTGTAGACGGACGTCGAGCTGACGGTGGTCGTCAGCTTGGAGTAGCGCTGGACCAGGGTGGTGCCCAGGCCGCTCTGGTCCTTGTAGCCGACCTTGCTCATGTCGGGGTTCTGCTGGTCCTGGCCGTTGAAGGCGACGGCCTCGGCGGCCACGCTCCAGCCGCCGGCCCAGGAGTTCAGCAGGCCGCCCTCGGAGGAGGAGTTGGCCGGGTAGATGTTGACGGAGCCCTTGCAGGTGGCCGTCGTCGCGGAGGTGGCGGTGCAGGTCGCCGGGTTGTCGCCGTACAGCTCGGGGGCGGTGTCGCTGTAGGTGCCGTGGTAGAGGAAGGCGTCCGTGTAGAAGTCGCTCGCGGTGATGTTCACGTCCGAGCCGTGCGTCAGCGTGTACGAGTACGAGACGCTGACCTCGTTGGTGGTGCCGACCTTGATCGCCTTGGCGATCGAGACGTTCGAGAAGCTCGCGTTCAGCGTGTACGGGGTGCCCGAGTCGGTGGTGGCCTGCGCGGCCGGGACTGCGAGGGCGGTGAGGGCCAGGGCGCCGGAGACGGCGGCCACGGTGGCACGTATGCGCATGTGCGTTTCCCCTGGAGGGAGAAGTGATCGTGGAGTCGGTCGACTCACGCGATCAGATCCGCGGGGGATGCCGCTGGTTGTACGGCCGTTGCCCCCGCGGACCGGATTTGTCCCGGGCTTACTGATCCATTACTTCACGTCGACGAAGTCACCCGTGGCGTTGACCGCCGGGGTGGTCGTGGTGCCCGCGAAGGAGAAGCGCCAGTAGCCGTCGTAGCCGGCGGTGGTGGTGGTCTTCAGGTTGCCGTACGAGTCCGTGTACACCGTCTTGACGGTGCTGTACGTGCTGGTGCCGTACTTGCGGAACTGCAGCTTGACCGGCTGCTTGGTGTAGCCGTGGTACTGGTGGTCCTCCCAGTTGGCCCGGGAGAGCTTGCCGGTGACCGTGAGGGTCTTGCCCTTGGCGACCGGCTCGGGGCCCGCGTTGACCGTCAGCCTGGAGTAGCGCTGGACCTTGGTGGTGCCCAGGCCGCCCTGCACGGAGCTGTCCCCGGTGCTGTACTGCAGCGCCAGCGCGCCGGCGTTCCAGGTGCCCGCGTCGGAGTTGAGCAGCTCGTCGTCGGCGGGGTAGATGTCGATCAGGCCCGTGCAGTTGGCGGTCGTCGACGAGGTGGCGGTGCACTTGGCCGGGGCGTCGCCGAACAGGACGTTGCTCGCGGTGCGGGGCGAGGAACCCTTGTAGAGGAAGGGGCCGGTGGCGAAGTCGTCCGACGAGACGTCGTAGTTCGCGCCGTGGGTCAGCTTGTAGGAGACCGTGGCGGAGACGTGGTTGGTCGTACCGACCTTGATCGCCGAGCCGATCTTGAGGTTCGAGAAGGTCACACCGAGGTCCGCGCCCTCGGCCGTGCTGAACGCGGACACGCCGGAGGCGTGGAGCGCCTTCGCGGCCGCCGTCTGGTACGACGGGGCCGAGCCGGCGGCCTGGGCGGCCGGCACGACGAAGGCGGAGAGGGCCAGGGCGCCGGAGACGGCGGCCACGGTGGCACGAATACGCATGTGTTCCCCTGCGTGCAGAGTGATCGGTGAGTCTGGTGACTCGCTGGTCAGACCTGACACGCAGGGGAACGGTTGTACGGAAGTTGAATTTTTTAGCAAGAGGGTTGCGGAGGCGTGTGCCTCGCGCGGCCGAGCGGATCGCGGGGTCAGTCGAACCAGCGGTCCCTGGCCAGCTCCTCCGTCCGCGAGGGGTCCTCCAGCAGGGCCGCCACCTCGAAGCGCCGCGGCCACTGACCGGCCGCCCAGGCCAGCCCCGCCGCGACGCCCTCCAGTGTGGCCGCGTGCAGCACCCCGTCGTCGGTGAGCCGCCAGTCGATCTCCACGCCGTCCACGACCAGTTCCTCGTGCTCGACATAGGTCTCGGGCGTCCGCGGTCCGAGCAGCACCCGCACCGGGCCCGGCACCTCGTGCTCGGTTCCCTCGGAGTGCACCTCACCGGTGACGGACTCGCTCAGCCGCCGCACCTGGAACAGCTCCGCCAGCTCGGCGGACCGGGCCGGCCGGACGGGCAGCAGCGGCACCCCGGAGGTGAACGGGAGCAGGTCGGGCGAGTCGACCACGACCGCCTCGGCCGCGTCCACCACCTCCACCCGGCCGTCGACCACGGCCCGCAGCTCGTCCGGCAGGGTCACCTGCTCGGGGTCCAGCTCCGCCAACGCCCCGTACAGCCCGTGCAGTTGGGCCGAGGTGACCGGGCGCTCGGGGTCGGCGAGCCGGTCCAGCAGCTCGGCGGCGCCGCCCGGCTCGTCCAGCAGGGCCGCGACGGAGGTCCGTACGCCCAGGGCCCGCAGCACCTGCTCGTCCTCGAACCCGGTCGCGTCGGCCTCGTCGTACAGGCCGCCGAGCAGCGGGTCCCCGCCGGCGGCGAGGAGACCGGCGGGCCGGCGCCCGTCGAGCACGGGGTGTCCGCGCAGCCACCACGCGGTGTACGGCCGTACGACCTCGTGCGTGCCGTCGTGCAGCAGGATGCGGACGGGCTGGGTGAGGGCGTCCCGCAGCGGGGGCTGCGCGAGCAGGGCCAGGGCCTCCGGCCAGTGGTCGTCATCCACCAGGTCCAGATCGCGCACGGCGACCAGCTCGGTGGCGACCGGGGGCACCGGGCTGTCCGGGAAGCGGTCGAGGATGTCCTCGCACCACACGTCGACCGCGTCGAGCAGCCCGGCGTCGTCGGGCTCGGCGAAGTCGCCCTCCCGGGGTTCCAGTTCATCCGGGTCGAGGACCACGTCGGTGGCGCGGACCAGCGCGAAGTTCGCGAGCACGCCACAGGCGGTCAGCGGCTGCTCGCCCCACTTCTCGGCCAGGTCGTGGTCCACGGCGGCCAGTTCGCCCTCGCGGATCACGCGCGCGAACGGGCTGCCGGGGAGGACGAGTTCGCCCGCGGGGGCCGGTTCCCCGTCCTCGTCGGGCAGGGCGAGGGCGCCCAGCCAGGGCTCGTCGCCGGGCTCCAGGCCCGCGTCCCGGACCAACGCCAGGACGGTGTCGGCCAGTTCCTCGGCGTCCGGCGCGTCCTCCTCCCAGCCGATCCCCTCGTCCTCCAGCGAGGCGGCCACGGCGGCCCGCACCTGCGGGGTGGTGAGCACCGCGCGCGGGGTGGCGGGCAGCGCGCCCAGCTTCTCCAGCA
Organism: Streptomyces puniciscabiei; assembly: GCF_006715785.1. Taxonomy (NCBI): domain Bacteria; kingdom Bacillati; phylum Actinomycetota; class Actinomycetes; order Kitasatosporales; family Streptomycetaceae; genus Streptomyces; species Streptomyces puniciscabiei. The sequence continues at coordinate 3,543,973 of NZ_VFNX01000001.1, read as the reverse complement.
GCGGGTGCGCGGCATCCTCGTGGGCCACCTTCAGCCCGAGCCGGCCGAGGACGTCCGCGTCGATCCGGGCGGCGTCCGGGGTGGGGAGGAGCACCTGCCGGGGGCCGATGGTGGTGCGCCCGTCGGCGAGCGGCACCGGAAGCCCGGACAGCCGGTCCGGGTCCACCCCGGCCAGACTGTCGTAGAGCCGCCACCACCAGCCGGGGTCCTTCTCCAGACCGGCGAGCCGGTCGATGGCGTCGGCGAGCCGCAGCCGGGCGACGCCGAGGGTGCGCAGCTCGACGCGCCGCTCCAGACCGGCGGGCAGCAGCGTGGGCAGCACCTCGGCGAGCACCCGTACGGTGTCCGCCCCGGCGCCCTCCACGACCTCGGCGTCCCGGGGCCGCAGGGCCTCGGGGAGGTCGGTGTCGTGGTCCACGGGCTGCACGGCGGGCGGCAGGAAGGCCGTCCGGGGCAGCCGCTCCAGCACGGCCTGCCGCAGCGCGCCGTCCAGCTCGCCCTTGCCGAGCGGTCCCGGGACGAGGTCGATGACGCCGTCCGTCACCGGCCGCCAGTCGGCGAGCAGTTCGGCGTAGAGGTCGGCGGCGCGCTGCACCAGGAAGTCGGTGAGCGGGCCGGGGGCCGTGTGCCGCCGGGTGGTGTCGAGGGGGAAGGAGGCGATGAGGAGGGCGGGCACGCCGAGGGGTTCGTCGCTCGGAGTGGGGGCGTGCACGACGGGCGTGGTCCGGGGCCGGACGGGCCGCCCCCGGCCGTCCTCCGGTACGGCCCAGGTCACCGACCAGTGGGGCCGCAGCCGCTCCTCCACCGGCCGGTCGGCCAGCAGGTCCGGGGTGAGTGGCCCATGGGCGGAGGCGGTACGCCACCGCGTGGTCCCCTCCCGCGAGTCCTCCACGACGACGACGGCGCCCTCGCTGCGGCGCCGCAGCGTGCGCGGCTGTTCGCCGTTGACCTCGATCACCACCTCCGCCAGGCCCGGCAGGGCGAGGAGCAGCGCGTCGTCGACGGCGTTCAGCAGCCGCTCGGCGAGATCGGCGGCGGCCGCGTCCCTGAGGGGCAGGATGACGGCGGTGTCGTACGGGTCCGGGGCGGTGCCCTCGGCGGCGAGCGGCAGCCGGAGCAGCGGCACATGCCCGTCCCGGCGCCGGACCTCGTCCCCGAGGCCCGGGCTGTGCCGGGCGATCTCACCGGCCAGCTCCCGCGCCTCGCCGAGTGACCACCGCACGCCACCGTGCCGGCCCACGATCGCGGGTTCGTCGGTCACCGCGAGGACGGCGGCGAACCCCACCCCGAACCGCCCGACGGCCCCCTGGGTGGTCTCGGCGTCCCGCTTGGCGGAGGCGCGCAGCGTGGACAGCGACTCGACTCCGGCCGCGTCCAGCGGGGCACCGGTGTTGGCGGCGACGAGGACCCCGCCGTGGAGGGTGAGCCACAGTCGGCCGGGTGTCCCGGCCCGCGCGGCGGCGTCGGCGGCGTTCTGGGCCAGCTCGACCACGAGCCGGTCCCGGTAGCCGCCGAGGACCAGGTCCTCCTCGGCGTTGGCGTCCTCCCGGAACCGGGCGGGGCTGGTGGCCCAGGCGTCGAGGACACCACGGCGCAGCCGGGCCGTCCCGAAGGGATCGGCACCCTCGGCCGCCGGCCGCACGTACTTGCTGCTCACGTTCCCTCTCCTCGTCGACGACGACTGAAGGTACCGCGCCGTGGGAGGACCGCAACTTCGACAGGTGGGCGGCGGTGGAGCGACCGCGGGTCGGTCGGGTGAACGGCGAGGAAGGAGACGCAGCCGCAGAGACGTATCGGCCGGGGGACGTACGGGGGTTCGTTCGTGTGACGGGGAACCGGGCGGCCGGGCGACGGACCCCGGTCAGCCGCCGAGGACGGGCAGGGAGACGCCGCAGCGGACGGGTTCCGCGTGGGCGGGATCGAGGGCGTTGCGGACGAGTTGGGCGGCGTTGGCGTCGTAGGCGATCGAGAGGTGCTCGGAGGCGTCCTCGCGGCAGATGTCCTGGATCGTGATGTTCTTGACGGTCGCGCCCGGTCCCGCGGTCAGGAACTGGCGGGTGTAGGGGGTGACGACCTCGTCCAGTCCGGTGGCGATGACGGTGTAGGCGACCCCTGGCCGGGTGTCGCCGTCCCGGTCCAGTGTCGTGTTCACCTCGGAGCCGACCATCTGGTCCGAGTACGCCTGTCCGGCGAGGAGGGACACGGCCGGGTCGAGGCCCAGCTTCGTGGTCAGGGTGCCGAGGCCGGAGCCGGTCGTGCCGTGGTTGGACGGCGCCAGGCCGATGAGGCTGTGCACCTTGTTCCGTTCCGGATGCCCGGGATCCGTGCCGCCGTCGAAGCGCAGATACCAGCGGGGCGTCAGGCCGCCGCCCTGGGAGTGCCCGACGAGGTCGACCTGGTGGGCACCGGTGGCCTTCAGCACGCGGTCGACGTAGTCCGCGATCTGCCGAGCCGAGTCCGGGACGTGCGCGGTGGCCTTGACCGGGTTGCCGGGCGCCCCGCCGTACTCGGCGGCGAAGACGCAGTAGCCCAGCCACTTGAGGTACGGGGACATCAGTCCCCAGTCGTCGTAGGCGTTCGCCCAGGTCCCGTGCAGCAGGACGACCGGGCGCGGATGCTCACGCGTGGGCCTGCAGCTCCAGTCGTCGGCGCCGGGCGGCGGCGCGTCCGGGTGGACGAGCCCGCCGAGCCCCGCCAGGGGGACGGAGAGGATGTTCCCCTTCGGTGCCGGGGGCGCGGGATCGCCCGCCGCGGCCGCCGCGCCCTGCCCCGCGCCGAGTGCCAGGGCGAGCCCCGCACAGACGGCGGCCCACCTGCCGCACCGCCGGTTCCCGGGCCGTCGGTTCGACCGCCTTCGGGAAACCCACCGATCCGCCATCGGGCCACTCCTCGCCTCGCGGCCGGCCGAATGCCGACCCGGCGATGGTCAAGGAGCGGGGTTCCCGCGGGGTTCCACGACGGGGCGCGGCACCCCTTATGGAGCAGCGGGTTTCATCCGGTCGGCGGCGGGCCGCAGCCGTCTCGCGCGGTTGCCCGGCGGAGAACAACTTGGCTGCGCCGGGCTCCCGTTGGAGCACGGCCGCAGGGCCCTCAGGAGTGGCCCAGTTCCGCCGTCTCCTCGTCGCCGGTCTCCGGGACCGAGCCCGAGTCGCGGGCGGGGCGGAGGGGGAAGGGGTCCACCCGGGTCTCGTCGATGACCGGCGGGGCCGGCTGCGGGGGCTTGGGCATGACCGCCGCCTCCGAGTGGCCGCCGCAGCCGTAGGAGAGGGAGACCACACGGCCGTCGGCCGGGGAGAACTCGTTGGCGCAGACACCGAAGGCCTGGCCGAGCGAGCCGCCGATGGGGGTCAGGAAGCCGCAGCTCATACAGGTGGCCGGGGCCGCCTGGGCCATCGCGGTCTTCGGGCCGTACGACTCCTCCCAGCGGTCCGCGGCGACGTGCAGGCCGTAGCGGGACAGGACGCGGGCGCGGCGCATGCCCAGTTCCTCCGCCACCGAGGCGATCGAGCCACGGGAGGGCGCCGTGGGCTGGACGGCAGGGGCTCCCGGGGTGACGTCGGCGTCCTCCGCCTCCGCCAGCTCCGCCATCTCCTGCGAGACCACCGAGTTCGGCGGCGGCTCCTCCTCGCCGGTGTAGCCGGGCTCCAGGCGCAGGTCGTCCTGGTCGGTGGGGAGCAGGTCGCCGGGGCCGAGGTCGCCGGGGCGCAGCCGCTCGCTCCAGGGAACCCACTCGGGGGCGAGCAGGGCGTCGGGGCCGGGGAGGAGGACCACCTCGTCGAGCGTGACGATCTTGGCGCGGGAGGCGCGGGCCACGGTCGCCGCCCAGCGCCAGCCGCGGTAGCCCAGCTCCTTGCACTCGAAGAAGTGCGTGACAACGCGGTCGCCCTCGGAGACGAGACCGACGTGTTCTCCGACCACACCGGGGGCGGCGGCCTCCTCGGCGGCGGCGCGGGCGAGGTCGACCGCCTCGGCGCACAGGCGGTCGGGGGTGCGGCTTCGCGTTGTCGCTGCGCTCACAGGTATCGCTTCTCTCCTACGCCGTCTCGTCGAGTGCGGCTGCCTGACGGCGGGGCTGCCGACGGAGCGGACCGGAGGACCGCATCGACGTCTGCATCCGCGCGCTGGGCGCACCTCTGCCATCCATTCTGCGTTATGGCTGAGACACGCACGCTACACCGAACGAGATTCCTCGCCGCCACGCGGCTTTCTTTCGCGGCCGCCCGCCCGTCTCTTCCCGCCCGCCGGCCGGTCTCTTCCGTGCCGTACCGCACTATCCGCCCGCTTCTCGGGGCACTATGAAGCACGTGGCGACCGCGGACAGGCGTGGTGTTCGGGGTGGCGGTGCGAGCCGGGTCGGTGGCGCCGTCCGTTCCGTCGGGCGTGCCCTGAACCTCCCGGTCACCGGTGCCGCACGCGGGATCCGCAAGGCCACGCACGCGCACGGGGCGGGCGAGTCGGGGCTCGGCAAGCTGATCGAGCTGCACGCCGTCAACGGCGCAGGTGACGTGATGATCACCGTGGCGCTCGCCTCCACGGTGTTCTTCTCCGTGCCGACCGACGAGGCCCGTGGGCGGGTCGCGCTCTACCTCGCCATCACGATGGCGCCGTTCACCGTCCTCGCCCCGGTCATCGGCCCGCTCCTCGACCGGCTGCCGCACGGCCGGCGCGCCGCGATGGCCGGGGCCATGCTGGCCCGCGCCCTGCTCGCGCTGGTCATCTCGGGCGCCGTGGCGAGCGGCAGCCTGGAGCTGTATCCCGCCGCGCTGGGGGTGCTGGTCGCGTCCAAGGCGTACGGGGTGGTGCGCAGTGCGGTCGTACCGCGGCTGCTGCCGCCCCGGTTCTCGCTGGTGAAGGCCAACTCGCGGGTCACCCTTGCGGGGCTGCTGGCCACCGGTGTGGCCGCGCCGGTCGCGGCGGGGCTGCACAGGGTCGGCGATCCCTGGCCGCTGTACGGCGCCTTCGTGATCTTCGTGGCGGGAACGTTCCTGTCGTTCTCCCTGCCGCCCAAGGTGGACTCGGCCAAGGGCGAGGACGTGGCGCTGCTCGCGGCCGACGAGCAGCATCTGCACGGGCCGCAGCGCCGGAAGGCGCAGGTGCGGCGGCCGGGGCTGCGGACCGTGGGCCCCGCCGTCACGCACGCGCTCGGCGCCAACGCCGCCCTGCGCTGCCTGTCCGGCTTCCTGATCTTCTTCCTCGCCTTCCTGCTGCGCGAGCACCCGCTGACCGGCGAGAGCGCGGCGGTCTCGCTCGGGATCGTCGGGGTCGCCGCCGGGGCGGGCAACGCGCTGGGTACGGCCGTCGGCGCCTGGCTGCGCTCGCGCGCGCCGGAGATCATCATCGTGACCGTCGTCGCGGTGGTGCTGGGGACGGCGATCGTGGCCGCCCTGTTCTTCGGGGCGTTCCTGGTGGCCTGCCTCGCGGCCGTCGCCGGGTTCGGCCAGGCGCTGGCCAAGCTGGCCCTGGACGCGTTGATCCAGCGGGACGTGCCGGAGCTGGTGCGCACCTCGGCGTTCGCCCGCTCGGAGACGCTGCTGCAGATGGCGTGGGTGTTCGGCGGGGCCGTCGGCATCGTGCTGCCGCTCAACGGCACCGTCGGCCTGCTGATCGGCGCGGCGTTCGTGGCGGTCGGCTGGCTGGCCACGCTCAAGGGCCTGCTCGCCTCGGCCCGCCACGGCGGCCGCCCGGGGCCCCGGGTGGCCTGACGTGCCCGCCCCGGCCCACGGGGACCGACCATGCCCGATCTGCTCCGGCATAACGAAGCGGACACGGTTTGCCGGCCCTGGGGCACGGCTGGCGTAACGAAGCGGGCACGCCGCACCCCGCGTGGGCGGACGCCTCGGAGCGCCCGATAGCCTTCGGCCATGACCACGCTGCAATCCGCTGTGCGACGCCGCCGCGCCGTCGCCGCCGCCGGCGCCGTTTCCGCCGGACTGCTCCTTCTCTCGGCCTGTGAGAAGCCGACGCCCGTCGCGACGGTCACCGTCGGCGACAGCTCGGTCAACTCCGAGGCCATGTGCTACAACGACGGCAACGCGCTGGACGCCAAGTCGCTGGCGACGTGCGTGAAGAACGTCGGCAACGCCAAGTCGATCAAGGTGGACCAGGACGAGACGGTCCGCTTCGGCGTCGACCCGAAGATCGCCGACGCCGGCTGGGTCCTGCTGGTGAACGGCCAGCAGTTCACCGACGTCAGCAAGAAGACCTACCGCACCATCCCGGGCAGCGCGTTCTTCAACCAGCAGTACGGCACCCAGGGCGACACCAACACGGTCACGATCCGGATGGGCTCGAAGGCCAACCAGGGCATGTGGTCGTTCAAGCTGAAGAAGGCCGCCTGATCACGGCTGCCGTGCGCGTCCTCGTGGCCACCGCGGTCCCCGTCGAGCGGGACGCGGTGGCACGGGCGTTTCCCCCGGCCGTGACCGAGGTACGGCTCCCCGGCGCGCTCCTGTGCCGTACCGCGACCGGCTGTGACCTGCTGGCCGCCGGGGTCGGTCCGGCCCTGGCCGCCGCCTCCGCCGCCGGCGCGCTGACCGCCGCCGCCCTCGAGGGCAGCCCGTACGACCTGGTGGTCTGCGCCGGGATCGGCGGTGGTTTCCAGCCCGGGGCACCCGTCGGCTCGCTCGTCGTCGCCGACGCGATCACCGTCGCCGACCTGGGCGCCGAGACCGCCGACGGCTTCCTGCCGGTCACCGAGCTGGGCTTCGGGACCGTCACCCACCGGCCGCCCGGGCCGGTCGTACGCGCCGCCGCCGAGGCGACCGGTGCCCGCACCGGCACGATCCTCACCGTCTCCACCGTCACCGGCACCGCCGCCCGCGCCGCCGCCCTGCGCGCCCGGCACCCGCGCGCCCTCGCCGAGGGCATGGAGGGCTTCGGGGTGGCGGAGGCCGCCGCCGCGCACGGGGTACCGGTGCTGGAGATCCGTGCGGTCTCCAACCCGGTCGGCCCGCGCGACCGGGCCGCCTGGCGCATCGGCGACGCCCTCGGCGCGCTCACCGAGGCCTTCGGGAAGCTCGCCCCCGTACTGGAGAGTTGGAACCCACATGACGAATGAGCCCTTGCGGATCGCGTACTCCCCCTGCCCCAACGACACCTTCGTCTTCGACGCCCTCGCCCACGGCCGCGTCCCGGACGCGCCCGCGCTGGACGTGACCTTCGCCGACATCGACATCACCAACGGCATGGCCGAGCGCGGCGAGTTCGACCTGCTGAAGGTGTCGTACGCCGTGCTGCCGTACGTCCTCGGCGAGTACGCGCTGCTGCCGTGCGGCGGCGCGCTGGGGCGGGGCTGCGGGCCGCTGGTGCTCACGCGGGAGCCCGGTACCGATCTGACGGGCCGTACGGTCGCGGTGCCGAGCGAGAAGTCGACGGCGTACCTGCTCTTCCGCCTGTGGGCGGCGGACACCCTGCCGGGCGGGGTCGGCGAGATCGTCGTCATGCCGTTCCACGAGATCATGCCGGCCGTGCGGGACGGCAAGGTGGACGCCGGTCTGGTCATCCACGAGGCCCGGTTCACCTACCAGAACTACGGGCTGCACAAGCTCGCCGACATGGGCGAGCACTGGGAGCGGACGACGGGACTGCCGATTCCGCTCGGCGCGATCATCGCCAAGCGCTCCCTGGGCACCGGAGCCCTGACCCGGCTCGCCGACGCCGTCCGCGCCTCCGTACGGGCCGCCTGGGACGACCCCGAGGCGTCCCGGCCGTACGTCATGGCACACGCCCAGGAGATGGACCCGGCCGTGGCGGACCAGCACATCGGCCTGTACGTCAACGAGTTCACCGCCGACCTCGGCGAGGCCGGCTACGCGGCGATCCGCGGCCTGCTCACACGTGCGGCGGCCGAAGGACTGCTGCCGGCACTCGGACCCGATGCGCTCGCGTTCCCCTGACACCGACAGCGAACACAGACAAAAGCACCGCGGCGATCCGCGGCCTGCTCACACGTGCGGCGGCCGAGGGGCTGGTGCCGCCCCTCGGCCGCGATGTGCTCGCGTTCCCCTGACGGGTCCTTTTCTCGGCTCGCTACACGTCCAGCTGGTCGGCGACCGCTCGCAGCAGGCCGGCGATCTTCTTGCCGGAGGCCTTGTCCGGGTACCGGCCCTTCTCGAGCATCGGCGTGATGTTCTCGAGAAGGGTCGTCAGGTCCTGCACGATGGAGGCCAGCTCGTCCGGCTTCTTGCGCTGGGCCGCGGCCACCGACGGCGTCGGCTCCAGCACGGTCACCGACAGCGCCTGGTCACCGCGCTGACCGGCGACGACGCCGAACTCCACGCGCTGTCCCGGCTTGAGCGCGTCGACTCCGGCGGGGAGAACCGAGGAATGGACGAAGACGTCACCGCCGTCGTCGCGGGAGAGAAAGCCGAAGCCCTTCTCGCTGTTGAACCATTTGACTCGCCCGGTCGGCACCGTCTGTCCTCGTCCTCGTGCTAGTTGGGGAAACTGCCACTGCTGCTAGCGCTTCTACTGCATCGAAAGTGCTCTTGATAGCACTAGAGCGGGTCGACCGTGACCCGCCGCTACCAAGCGTAATGGTCTCGGGGCGGGTGACAAGACGTCCCCCGGTTGTTCTCTCGCGCTGGGAACTACCCTGGTCCGGTGCGTGACAAAACCCAAACGAATTCCGCCGCGCCCGGTGACCGGCTGATCCGCGCCGGTGCGATCGTCTTCTTCATCGGGGCCGTGGCCACTCTGGTCACGATGGCCCCGCTCTTCCTCGGCGCAAAGCCTTTTCCGACGTACATGTTCGGACTGAGCATGCTCATGGCCGTCGGTTTCCTCGTGGCCGGCGCGGGCGTCCTGCGGTCGATCGCCGCCGGCCGCCGTCAGGCGCGCGGCGCCGCACGGTAGGCGGCCAGCCACGCCGGGAAGGCGGACAGGTCCGCGAGGACGACGTCCGCCCCGGCGGCGTGCAGTTCTCCGGCGGGGCAGGGTCCGGTCGCCACGGCGACCGACAGCGCTCCCGCCGTACGGGCCCCGCGCACGTCCCCGACGTGATCGCCGACGTACACACCGGCCCGGTACTCGCGCAGCGCCTGAGCCTTCTGCTCGGCCCACAGGTCGCCCACGACGACGTCCGGCTCGATGCCGAGGTGGCTCAGGTGCAGCTTGGCGTTGGGCTCGTACTTCGCCGTGACCACCATCGTCCGTCCACCGGCCGCCCGCACCGCGGCTATCGCCTCCCGGGCGCCCTCCATGGCGGGCGTCGCGGCAATGGCGATCGCCGGGTACATCTCCCGGTACAGGGTGGCCATCGCGGGCACCTGCTCCTCGGGGAACCAGTTGATCAGTTCCTCGACGAGGGGTGGGCCCAGCCGGGTCACCGCCAGGTCGGCATCGATGAACGTCCCGGTCCGCTCGGCCAGCGCCAGGTAGCAGGCGTGGATACCGGGCCGGGAGTCGATCAGGGTCATGTCGAGGTCGAATCCGACGGTGAATGTCATATGGGGCATTGTGTCAGTGGCGTGGGGGTGACCGGCGGGCTCACCTTCGCCTCTGTGACCGCCACACCAGGAACAGCGCCGAAGCCACCGCCGCCGCCCTGACCACCCACGGCCACGTCCCGGCGATCGCGTCGTTCATGTGCCCCTGCGCGATCGGGGCGCCCCAGCGGCCGTTGACCCTTCCCCACAGCCACACCAGCCCGCCGGCGACCGCCGTACCCGGCAGCACCATGACCGCCCACTTGGTCTCCGCGGGGGTCAGCCGCCGCGAGCCGTAGGCGATCACCCAGCCGAGGATCAGGGCGAACCAGTTCCCGAGCACCGCACCGGCGACCAGCGCGGCGGCCGCCAGCAGCAGGAGCGGGTTGGTCCAGCCGGCGGCGGGGCGGGGGACGAGGCGGCGGCGCGGCGCGGGCTCGGCCTCGGTGGTCTTCGTTTCCGGTTCGGCCGCGGGGTCGGCGGCCGGCTCCGCCTTCCGCTCCGTCGGCTTCGGCGGCCGCCTCAGCAGCTCCGGAATCTCCACACCGCCGACGAACCCCGGCACCGAGTCCGTCTCGGCGGCGGCACCGAAGGAACCGCCGCCCACCCGCCACCAGTCGGGCTGCACGGCGCTGTCCCCGAGTTCGTGCGCGCCGGCGAGATGCGGCGGGGAGGGGCCGTCGTCACGCGGGGTGGCGGCGTCGGTCGCGGCGGAGCGTGGGCGGGGGACGACCCGGCGCAGGCCCTTGCGCCGTTCCCCGTTCCGGTTCCTGTCCCGGTCCCCGTCCGCCGGCACCGGCTGTACGGGCACGGCGGCGGCCGGCGGCTGCGCGACCCGGCCGGTGCCGGACGCACCGGTCGTACTGCTCGTACCCGACACGCCGGACCTGCCGCCCGCGGCCTCGACGACCTCGTCCGGGGTGCCCAGCCGGTCCAGGATCCGGCGGACCGCGGCGGGACTGTCGACCGTCGCCCTGGCCCGGTGCCGGTCGATCTCGTTGCGCAGCTCCGACACGAGCCGCATCCGCGTGGCCGACGGCAGCTGCCGTTGCTGCGCGATGTCCCCGACACGGCTCAGGTACTCGTAGACGACCTGGTCGCTCTCGATCCCCAACGGAAAACCCCTCCGGGGTGACGGTGGCGATGAAACCCCGTGAGGACGGTACCGCTTCTTCTCGGTTGCCCGGGGCTGGTGTTGCCGCCCCTGGGGGCTCCGCCCGCCGACCCCGGCTACTGTGGGTCAGATGAGCCAAGCGGCCCACCCAGCCCCCCGTTCCCTCGCGGAAGCGCTCCGCGCGTGGGACGACGTCTCCCTGGCCGCGCTGCTGCGCAGCCGTCCCGACCTCATCACACCCGTCCCGACCGACCTGACCCAGCTGGCCACCCGCGCCGGCACCCGTGCCTCGGTGCTGCGCGCGCTGGAGCGGCTGGACCGGTTCGCGCTGCAGACGGCGGAGGCGCTGGCCGTGGCCCCGGACCCGGCGTCGTACGACACGCTGCTCGCGCTGATGGCCGGGGACGCCGGGGACGAGACGGTCGCCGCCGCGCTGCCGCTCGCCCTCGGCGGCCTGCGCGAACAGGCGCTGGTGTGGGGCGACGACGAGCGGCTGCGGCTGGTGCGGACCGCCCGTGAGCTGCTCGCACCCTCCCCGCAGCATCCCTCCCCGACCGGCCTCGGGCCCTCGGTGCAGGAGGCCACCTCGGGCATGTCGCCGGGCCGGATCCAGGAGATCGTGACGGCGGCCGGGCTGCCCTCGACTCACGACTCGGTCTCCGCCGTGACCGCGCTCACCGCACTGTTCAACGACCGCAAGAAGATGGCCAGGCTGCTGGCCGGGGCCCCGGAGGCCGCCCGCGAGGTGCTGGCACGGCTGGTGTGGGGGCCGCCGTACGGGCAGGTCACCCCGGACCCGGCGGCGCATCTGCGCTGGCTGCTCGACCGCGGCCTGCTGCTGCCGACCGCACCGGGCACGGTCGTCCTGCCGCGTGAGGTCGCCCTGCACCTGCGCGAGGGCCGCGCGCACCGCGCGCCCGAGCCGCTGCCGCCCGCGGTGGAACCGGCCGCGGCGCACGGTCCGCAGACGGTGGACGCGACGGCAGCCGGGCAGGCGTACACCGCGCTCGCCACGGTCGAGGAGCTGCTGAAGGACTGGGACGAGGGCGGCCCGGCCGTGCTGCGGGCCGGCGGCCTGAGCGTGCGTGACCTGAAGCGGACCGCCGTCGCGCTGGACGTGTCCGAGCCGGTCGCCGCGTTCTGGGTGGAGCTGGCGTACGCGGCCGGGCTGATCGCCTCCGACGGCGAGGCCAACGAACGGTACGCGGCCACGCCCGCCTACGACGAGTGGCTGGAGCGGCCCGCCGCCGAGCGCTGGTCCCGGCTCGCGGAGGCCTGGCTGGCGGCCACCCGGACGCCGGGGCTGGTCGGCGGGCGGGACGCCAAGGACCGTACGCTCGCCGCGCTGGGCCCGGGCCTGGACCGCTCGGCCGCGCCGGAGGTACGGCACCGGGTGCTGACGCTGCTGGCCGGGCTCCCGGCGGGCACGGCCCCCGACCCCGAGTCGCTGCTGGCCCGGCTGCGCTGGGAGCGGCCGCTGCGCGGGGCCCAGCAGCGGGACGGCGACGAGGACCTGCGCTCCCGGCTCGCCCGCTGGACCCTGTCCGAGGCGGAACTGCTGGGCATCACCGGGCGCGGCGCGCTGTCGGCGCACGGGCGGGCCCTGCTCGGCGCCGCGGGCACCCCGCCCGCCGCGTCCGGCTCGCCCGAGCCCACCGGCCCCGCCGAACCCGTCGGCCCCGGCGACAAGCTCCCCGTCCACCATCACCACCGGCCGTCCGCCGCCCCGGCCCCGCTCTCCGCCGCCGAGCAGGCCGTGGCGACGGCCGCCGCCGCCCGGCTCCTCGCGCCGCTCCTGCCCGAGCCGCTGGACCACGTCCTGCTCCAGGCCGACCTGACGGCGGTGGCGCCGGGGCCGCTCAAGCGCCCCCTCGCCGATCTGCTGGACGTGCTCGCGGACGTCGAGTCCAAGGGCGGCGCGACCGTGTACCGCTTCACCCCGGCCTCGGTGCGGCGGGCCCTGGACGCCGGCCGTGCCGCCGCCGACCTGCACGCCTTCCTCGCCGAGCACTCCCGCACCCCGGTACCGCAGCCGCTCGCGTATCTGATCGACGACGTGGCCCGCAAGCACGGCCACCTCCGGGTCGGCGCCGCCTCGGCGTACGTACGCTGCGACGACGACGCCGTGCTGAACGAGATCCTGGCCGACAAGCGCGCCGCCGCCCTGCGTCTGCGCCGGCTCGCCCCGACCGTGCTGGCCGCCCAGTCCGACCCGGCCACGCTGCTCGAGGGCCTGCGCGCCATGGGGTACGCGCCCGCCGCCGAGTCCGCCGAGGGCGATGTGCTGATCGCCCGCGCCCACGCCCGCCGCACCCCGCCGCGCACCGCCCCCGAGCCGGTCCCGGACGGCCCGCCACCGCCCGACGCCACGCTGCTCGCGGCGGCGATCCGGGCGATCCGGGCGGGTGACCTGGCCGCCACCACCCCCCGTAAGCCCACCGGTGCTGCGGCCCCGCTCGCGGCCGGTGAACTGCCCCGCACCTCCTCCGCCGAGACCCTGGCCACCATGCAGGCCGCCGTCCTGACCGGCGACTCCCTCTGGATCGGCTACGTCAACGCCGAGGGCACCGCCAGCCAGCGCGTCATCGCCCCGGTCAAGGTGGAGGGCGGCTTCGTCACGGCGTACGACCACACCGCGGACGAGGTGCGCACCTACCCGCTGCACCGGATCACCGGAGTGGCGGAGCTGGCGGAGGACTGACGGTGATCGCCGGTGTTTAGGGCACACTGGACGTTTGGCCGTTGTGGAAAGGGTGTGTGCCGCACGTGAACGGACCGCTGATCGTCCAGTCCGACAAGACCCTGCTCCTGGAAGTCGACCACGAGCGGGCCGACGACTGCCGGCGTGCCATCGCGCCGTTCGCCGAGCTGGAGCGGGCGCCGGAGCACATCCACACCTACCGGGTCACCCCGCTCGGGCTGTGGAACGCGCGCGCGGCCGGGCACGACGCCGAGCAGGTCGTGGACGCGCTGGTGCAGTACAGCCGGTATCCGGTGCCGCACGCGCTGCTGGTGGACATCGCCGAGACGATGGACCGCTACGGCCGCCTGTCCCTCAGCAAGCACCCCGCGCACGGACTCGTGCTGACCACCACCGACCGTCCGGTGCTGGAGGAGGTGCTGAAGTCCAAGCGGATCGCCCCGCTGGTCGGCGCCCGGATCGACCCGGACACGGTGGCCGTGCACCCCTCGGAGCGCGGGCAGATCAAGCAGGTGCTGCTGAAGCTGGGCTGGCCGGCCGAGGACCTCGCCGGGTACGTCGACGGTGAGGCGCACCCGATCGAGCTGCTGGAGGACGGCTGGGCGCTCAGGCCGTACCAGAAGCAGGCCGTGGAGAACTTCTGGCACGGCGGCAGCGGTGTGGTCGTGCTCCCCTGTGGTGCGGGGAAGACGCTGGTCGGCGCCGGGTCGATGGCCCAGGCCAAGTCCACGACCCTGATCCTGGTCACCAACACCGTCTCGGCCCGGCAGTGGAAGCACGAGCTGGTGAAGCGGACCTCGCTGACCGAGGACGAGATCGGCGAGTACAGCGGGACGAAGAAGGAGATCCGCCCGGTCACCATCGCGACCTACCAGGTGCTGACGACCAGGCGGAAGGGCGTCTACCCGCACCTGGAACTCTTCGACTCCCGGGACTGGGGTCTGATCGTCTACGACGAGGTGCATCTGCTGCCCGCGCCCGTCTTCAAGTTCACGGCGGATCTCCAGGCCCGGCGCCGCCTGGGTCTCACGGCCACCCTGGTCCGCGAGGACGGCCGCGAGTCGGACGTGTTCTCGCTCATCGGGCCGAAGCGGTTCGACGCGCCGTGGAAGGAGATCGAGGCCCAGGGCTATATCGCCCCGGCGGACTGTGTCGAGGTCCGGGTGAACCTCACCGACTCCGAGCGGCTGGCGTACGCGACGGCCGAGACGGAGGAGAAGTACCGCTACTGTGCGACGACGGACACCAAGCGGAGGGTGACGGAGGCGATCGTCCGCCGTTTCGCCGGCCAGCAGATCCTGGTGATCGGCCAGTACATCGACCAACTCGACGAACTGGGCGAGCACTTGAACGCCCCGGTCATCAAGGGCGAGACCTCCAACGCCCAGCGCGAGAAGCTCTTCGACGCCTTCCGGGAGGGCGAGATCAGCGTGCTGGTGGTGTCGAAGGTCGCGAACTTCTCCATCGACCTGCCGGAGGCGACCGTCGCCATCCAGGTGTCCGGCACCTTCGGTTCCCGCCAGGAGGAGGCCCAGCGCCTCGGTCGCGTCCTGCGCCCCAAGGCCGACGGCCACCAGGCGCACTTCTACTCGGTCGTCGCCCGCGACACGATCGACCAGGACTTCGCCGCCCACCGCCAGCGCTTCCTGGCCGAACAGGGCTACGCCTACCGGATCATGGACGCCGACGAACTCCTGGCGGAGAGCTGAGCGGACGGCGAGGGGCTCGGGGCGGCGAGCAGGAGCGCGTTGCCCGCGACCCCTGTCCGGTCACTTACGGCGTATGCCCGCCTCCTCGCCGTACTCGCCGAGGATGACGACGCCGAACGCCGCCTGAGCGAACACCTTGAGGGCGCGCAGGGCGTTGCCGAGCCAGTGGTGATGCGGGCCGTCCACGGCCGTGGCGCCGGTCGGTGGTCGGACAGGGCCTGGGGAGATGGTTGCTGCGCTCATGCCTTCATAGTCGCTCTCGCTCGGTGTGACCGGCATCAATCTCCAGAGCCAATCTCCTCCGCCCGCGCGTACCCCTCCGGGTGGAGTGCTCCCCCTACGCCGGGCGGCCTCGCCCCCTAGGGGTCCTCATCCGGAATCACGGCCGGAACCGGAGTGCACCCTCCCGCCCCCGCCCGCGCCGGTTCCGGACAGAATGTGCAGACCGGCCCTCGAACTGCGGGACGTCCATTTCGCCCACCGGCCCGAGCGGCCGGTACTGCGCGGGGTCTCCTTCACCGTGCCGCAACGCCGGCAGGTCGCCCTGGCCGGGCTCTCCGGCGCGGGCAAGAGCACCGTGTTCGCGCTGATCGCCCGGTTCTACGAACCCGACGCGGGCCGGCTCCGCTTCCACGGGCGCCCCGCCGCGGAACCCGGTCGCGACGCCTGCCGGGCCGGGCGACAACATCGTCTACGGCCGCCCGGACGCCACGGAGGACGAGGTGCACCGGGCCCTGAAGCCGGCCCGCCTGGAGGAGGTGGCTCTCCTCGACGAACCCACCTCCCACCTCGACGCCCTCAACGAAGCCGCGCTCACCGCGGCCCTGAAGGACGTCACCGAGGAGTGCGCGGTCCTCGTCATCGCCCACCGGCTCTCCACCGTTCAGCACGCGGACCGGATCGTCGTGATGGACCAGGGCCGGGTCACCGCCCGCGGCCGTCATGAGGAACTACTCACCACCAGTCCGGTGTAACGGCGGCCGGCGGCGGCACAGATGGTCCGGCCGGCGGGCGTGCCCGTGAACAATTCGCTGGCCCGCCCCTGAGGGCCTGCTCTAAAATCTCCGCTCTTGCCCGCCTCCCTTCACGGAGAGCCGCCGCCCGGACGGAAACCGGGCGGCTCAGTCATGCCCCAGCCATGAAAGAGCAGATCCGGAGGCACTCCCCTTGTCCGCGCCCGCCCACGAACCACTCGACGACCCCCACACCGACCCCCTCACCCGAGAGCGCTCCCACCTCGCCGCCTCCCGTGCCGCGCTGCGCGCCATGCGCGAGGACGTGGAGTCGCTGGACATCCGGGACGTCACCGCGAACTGGGTCAACGCCGAGGTGCTGTCCCGCCAGATCGACGAGCGGATCAGGGCACTGGCCGACCTCAGCGACACCCCGCTGTTCTTCGGCCGCCTCGACTACCTGCACGCACCGGGCGCGGACCGGGCCGAGGGAGCGGAAGGGGAGCGGTTCTACATCGGGCGGCGGCACGTCCACGACGCCGGCGGCGACCCCATGGTCATCGACTGGCGCGCACCGGTCTCGCAGCCGTTCTACCGCGCCTCCAAGAAGGACCCGATGGACGTCGGGCTGCGCCGCCGCTTCGGCTACACCGGCGGCGACCTGACCGCGTACGAGGACGAGCACCTCTCCGACCCGGCCGAGGCGGCCGCCACCAGCAAACTGCTCCAGCAGGAGATCGAGCGGCCGCGTGTCGGCCCCATGCGGGACATCGTCGCCACCATCCAGCCCGAGCAGGACGAGATCGTCCGCAGCGGGCTGGGCGGCACCGTGTGCGTGCAGGGAGGCCCAGGCACCGGAAAGACCGCCGTCGGCCTGCACCGGGTCGCCTACCTCCTCTACGCGCACCGGGAGCGCCTGGCCCGCACCGGCACGCTGGTCATCGGGCCGAACCGGTCCTTCCTGCACTACATCGAGCAGGTCCTGCCCGCGCTGGGCGAGTTGACCGTCCAGCAGGCCACCGTGGACGACCTGGTCGCCCATGTCGAGGTGCGCGGCACGGACGACGCGGCCGCGGCCGTGATCAAGGGTGACGCCAGGATGGCCGAGGTGCTGCGCCGGGCCCTGTACTCCCACGTGACCATGCCGGCGGATGCCGTCGTGGTGGTGCGCGGCTCACGGCGCTGGCGGGTGCCGGCGTACGAACTGGAGGAGATCGTCCGGCAGTTGCTGGAGCGGGACATCCGTTACGGCGCCGCCCGCGAGGCCCTGCCGCAGCGGATCGCGCACGCGGTGCTGGTGCAGATGGAGCGCTCGGGCGAGGCGCCGGACGACCGGGTGCAGGACGCGGTGGCCCGCAACAGCGCGGTGAAGGCGGCGGTGAAGGCGATCTGGCCGCAGGTGGACCCGGCGAAGCTGGTCCTGCGCCTGCTGACGGACGCCGACTTCCTCGCCGAGCACGCCGCCGGGGTCCTGGACGAGGACGAGCAGAAGACCATCCTGTGGGCCGGGCCGGTGCGCAGTGTGAAGTCGGCCAAGTGGTCGGCGGCGGACGCGGTGCTGGTCGACGAGGCGGCCGATCTGATCCAGCGCACCCACTCGCTGGGTCACGTCGTCCTGGACGAGGCGCAGGACCTGTCCCCCATGCAGTACCGGGCCGTCGGCCGCCGCTGCACCACGGGCAGTGCGACGGTCCTGGGCGACCTGGCGCAGGGTACGACCCCCTGGGCGACCCGCAGCTGGGAGGAGGCGCTGGCCCACCTCGGCAAGCGGGACGGGATCATCGAAGAACTGACGGCCGGTTTCCGCGTCCCCACGGACGTCATCACCTACGCCTCCCGCCTCCTCCCCCACATCGCCCCCGGCCTCACCCCGGTGGCCTCCGTCCGGGAGAACCCCGGCTTCTTCGAGGTGCGTACCATCACGGACGCGTCCGAAGTCGTCGCCGCCTGCGAGGAGTTGCTGGGCAACGAGGGCTCGACCGGTCTGATCGCCGCCGACGCCCGCGTACCGGCCCTGGCCGAGGCCCTGACGGCGGCGGGGATCCCGTACCTCGCCCCCGGCGAGGAGACCACCCGCGAGACCCGCCTCACCCTGGTCCCGGCATCCCTCGCCAAGGGCCTGGAGTACGACTACGTCGTCCTGGACGAGCCCCAGGCGGTGGTGGACGGCGAGCCGGACGAACGCACCGGCCTGCGGCGGCTGTACGTGGCGCTGACGCGTGCGGTGTCGGGCCTGATCGTGACGCACTCGGCCCCGGTGCCTGCGCAACTGGCTGAGAGCAACGGTGAGTAGGGTGCTGCTCCGTTCCGCCTCGTCCCCCTGGAAAGGCCTCCGTTGAGCACACCGCCGTCCCCGCATCCCGGCTACCCGCAGACTCCTGGGCCGTACGCGCCGCAGCCGGGCCCGTACCAGCAGGCTCCTGGGCCGTACACGCCGCAGCCGGGTCCGTACCAGCAGCCGGCACCCGGGCCGTACCAGCAGG
Organism: Streptomyces puniciscabiei; assembly: GCF_006715785.1. Taxonomy (NCBI): domain Bacteria; kingdom Bacillati; phylum Actinomycetota; class Actinomycetes; order Kitasatosporales; family Streptomycetaceae; genus Streptomyces; species Streptomyces puniciscabiei. The sequence continues at coordinate 3,525,588 of NZ_VFNX01000001.1, read as the reverse complement.
CTCCGGCGCCGTACGCGCCCCAGCCGGCGCCCGCCGGCTACGGCCAGGCCGCCCCGTACCAGCAGCAGGCCCCCGGCGCCCACCCGTCGCCCGCCGCCCCCGCACCCGCCGGCCCGGGGTGCGACGTGTGCGGAGCCGGGCCCGCCGCGCGGGTGACGGTCCGCGGCCACCAGGGCATGCTGATCGTGATGCGGAACCTCTGGCGGAAGGGCACCTTCTGCCAGACCTGCGCGCTCGCCGTCTTCCGGAAGATGCAGTCGGACACGATGGTGCAGGGCTGGTGGGGTCCGATGTCGGTGATCATCACGCCCATCACGCTGCTGATCAACCTCTTCACCCTGTCCAGGATCCGGAAGCTCCCGGCGCCGACGGCCGCCTTCGGCCCCGGCCTGGACCCGGGCCTCCCGGTCCTGCGGCGCCCGGCCGGGATGATCGGCCTGGTCCCGCTCACCGGCTTCTGCCTGTCGTTCCTCTTCGTCCTGGTCGTCCTCGCGACCGCGTGACCACGCTGGACGGGGCCCGTCCTACGCCCCGTCCAGCACCCTGCGCCACTCCCGCACGGCCCCCTCGGAAACCGGCCCCTCCCACCCGGAGGGCCGGGCCGCGCCGCCGATGTGGAAGGCGTCGATCCCGGCGTCGCGCAGCGGCCGCACATGATCCAGCCGCAGCCCGCCGCCGACGAGCACCGTCTGCTCGTACCCCGGCTGCCCGCGCCGCCGCGCCTCGGCGACCAGCGTCGGCACGCCCTCGTCCACCCCGTCGGCGGAGCCCGCGGTGAGGTAGGTGTCCAGGCCGGGCAGGTCGGCGAGCTGCTTGCGCAGGGCGTCGCGGTCCGCGGCGCGGTCGATCGCCCGGTGGAACGTCCAGGCGCAGCCGTCCAGCATGCCGACCACCCGCTCGACGGCGGCCAGGTCCACCGCGCCGTCCCCGTCGAGGAAGCCGAGGACGAACTGGTCGGCGCCGGCCTCGCGCAGGTCACCGGCCACCCGGACCAGACGGTCCACGTCGCCGGCCGCGAACCCGTCCGCGAGGCGGAGCATCACGCGCAGGTCGATGTCGACGGCGGCCCGGATCCCGGCGACGGTGGCGGGCGCCGGGCTGAGCCCGTCGGCCGCCATGTCGGTGACCAGCTCCAGGCGGTCCGCGCCTCCGGCCTGGGCGGCGACCGCGTCCTCGACGTCGAGGGCGATCACCTCCAGGACTGCACGCTTGCTCATGGCACCCCAATCGTCCGTCGGCCGCTACAGGTCTAGTCCAATTCCAAGACTACGCCCGTGCGGGGGTGCCCTTCACCCGAAGACGTCGAGTTCCCCCCTCCCGCGCCCCGGCCGGCTCCTGCCCGCCCCCGGGCCGGAGTGCCGCCGTGGCGCTTGCGGCCGCCTCCCGGCTGCGGGCCGGTCGCGGCTGGTCACGCGGCGGAGCCGCACATCGATACAGCCCCGCGCCCCTTCGGGGCGCCGCACCACCGTCGGGCGAGACCTACCTCGGACGACGGCGCGCGGCGCGGAAGAATGGGCCCATGGCCGACCTCGATGCCCTGCGCCTCCGTTTCGCCGCTGCGCTGGAAGCCGCCCGTGCCCCCGGCGGCGGTCCCGATCCCGCGCCGTACGCCGACAACCTGCTCGCCCGCTGGCAGGAGCCGCAGCGCCGGTACCACACGGTGGCCCACCTCACCGCGGTCCTCGACCACGTCGACGCACTCGAGGAGTACGCCGCCGACCCGGACGTCGTACGCCTGGCCGCCTGGTTCCACGACGCCGTGTACCTCCCGGAGCGGTCCGAGAACGAGGAGCGGTCGGCGCGGCTCGCCGAGCGCGCCCTGCCGGAGGCCGGTGTGCCGGACGCCAAGACCGCCGAGGTGGCCCGCCTGGTCCGGCTCACCGTCACACACGACCCGGCCGACGACGACCGCGACGGCCAGGTGCTGTGCGACGCCGACCTCGCGATCCTGGCCGCGCCCCCGTCGGCGTACGCCGTCTACACCGCCGAGGTGCGCGAGGAGTACCACTTCGTGCCGAACGACGCCTTCAGGGCGGGCCGTTCGGCCATTCTGCGCCAACTCCTGGATCTGCCGAGGCTGTTCCACACCCCCTACGGCCAGCAGCACTGGGAGTCCACCGCCCGCTACAACCTCGCCTCCGAACTGGAAATGCTTTCGACCTGAGGAACGCGGCCCCCTAGGGTTCGCCCCATGCGACCGATAAACGGGGACGATGTGACGAAGGCCGTGGCCGGCTCCACGGCGGCACTGCGCGCGGCGGTGGACCGGGACTGGAAGGCCGTACGGGCCGGGCGGCTGGAGTGGGACTGCCACGCCACCGCCGTCCACGTCGCCGACGACCTCATCGCCTACGCCGGCAACCTGGCCGGACGCGCGCAGGACGCCTACGTCCCCTTCGAGCTGTCCTTCCTGGACGAGGGCACCGGCAACGCGGGCCTGCTGCACGTCATCGAGACGACGGGCGCCCTGCTCGCCGCCGCCGTCCGCACCGCCCCGCCCGGCGTCCGCGCCTTCCACCCCTACCCCTTCCGCAGCGCCGACGCCGAGGGCTTCGCCGCCATGGGCATCGCCGAAGTGCTGCTGCACACGCATGACATGGCCGAGGGGCTGGGCATCCCCTACGAGCCGCCGGCCGAGCTCGTCGCCTCCGTCCTGGCCTGCCTCTTCCCGCACGTCCAGCCCGGCCCCGCCCCCTGGCCGACCCTGCTGTGGGCCACCGGCCGCGGCGAGCTGCCCGGCCGCGCCCCGGTCACCGAGTGGCGCTGGAACAACAACCTCGTCATCCCGGCCGAGCGCGTCGCCCTGACCGGCGTCCGCCCGGCCGCCGCCCACGATCTGCGCCTGGGCGGCGACGGCGGCTTCACCTGGCTCGACGGCGGCCCGTACGAGGGCACCCGGGTGGCTTCCGGCTTCCTGGTCAAGGCGTACGAAGCGGGCCGGCACCGGCCCGAGTTCGGGGTCTTCGCGCTGGTCCGGCACGAGGACGGCCGCGCGGTCGGCGGCATCGGCTTCCACGGCGCCCCGGACGAGCACGGCTGGGTGGAGGTCGGCTACGACCTCGTCGAAGGCGCCCGGGGCCAGGGATACGCCACCGAGGCGCTGCGCACCCTCACGGACTGGGCGCTGGCCCGCGACGACGTCCAGATGGTGTTCGCGACCATCGAGCACGCCAACGTCCCTTCCCAGCACGTGGCGTCCCGGGCCGGGTTCACCCGGGCGACCGTGGAGGAGGAGCGCGTCGCCCGCGACGAGCACGGCATGGACGAGGGGCTGCAGCTCTACATCCGCCGGGTCTGAGCCCCTTTGCGCTTGCGCCGGCGCAGGCCCGAGGCGTGCAGCAGCCGCACCACCTCGCGGCTGCTGACCTCGACCGCGCCGGCGGCCACCGCGTCCGCGTACCGGTGCGACGGAAGGTCGTAGTGGTCGCGTTCGAAGGCGCGCCTCGGCACGCCCAGCCTCTCGGCGAACGCGTGGAGTTCGTCGTACGACTCGTCGCTGACCACGTGCGACCACATGCGGCCGTGTCCGGGCCAGGCGGGCGGGTCGATGTACAGCGTCACGAGGAGGTCGTTCCGCCCGTGGCGGAGCCCAGTGAGCCCACGGCCGCGACCTTCACGCCCGCCTTGTGGCACACCCAGTGCGGGTCGGGGCCCAGTTCGGGCTCCACGTCCAGGGCGTGCGGGTCCCCGGAGCCGCAGACCGGGCACAGGGGCCAGCGGCCGTACCGGTCGAGCAGCGCGTCCTGTACGTCCTGGGCGATCAGCCCGGCGACATAGGAGGCGCCGTCCGGCCACTGTTCGACCCACCAGCGGCGCTCGGCGACGGAGTCCTCGACGAGCGAGACCACGTCCGCCTCCGCGACCTCACCCGCGATCAGATCGGCGAGCACGAGGGCCCGGGCGGCGTGCAGGGCCTGCTCAAGGGGACTGATGGGCTCCATGGCACCCATTGTGCGCACTCTTGACCCCGACGCCGAACCGAAAATATCTTTCATGTGTGACCCAGGACGTGAAGGAAAGTTTCGGCAGCCCGGGCGGGTCCCTCGCCGCCAAGGTGCGCACCCTCGCCCCCTCCATGACCCGCTCCATGCAGCGCGTCGCGGAGGCCGTCGCGAGCGACCCGGCCGGCTGCGCCGCCCTGACGGTCACCGGCCTCGCCGAACTCACCGGCACCAGCGAGGCCACGGTCGTCCGCACCGCCCGCATCCTCGGCTACCCGGGTTACCGGGACCTGCGCCTGGCCCTCGCGGGCCTCGCCGCGCAAGCGCAGTCGGGCCGGGCGCCCGCGATCACGACCGACATCGCGGTGGACGACCCCATCGCCGACGTCGTCACCAAGCTCGCCTACGAGGAGCAGCAGACCCTCGCCGACACGGCCGCCGGGCTCGACACCGCCCAGCTCGGCGCGGCCGTGAGTGCCCTGGCCACCGCCCGGCGCACCGATGTGTACGGCATAGGGGCCTCCGGTCTCGTCGCCCAGGACCTCACCCAGAAGCTCCTGCGCATAGGCCTGATAGCCCACGCCCACAGCGATCCGCACCTCGCCGTGACCAACGCGGTGCAGCTCCGTTCGGGTGACGTGGCGATCGCCATCACCCACTCCGGCTCGACGGGGGACGTCATCGAGCCGCTGCGGGTCGCCTTCGAGCACGGGGCCACGACCGTGGCCATCACCGGCCGGCCGGACTCGCCGGTCACCCAGTACGCCGACCACGTACTGACCACGTCCACCTCACGGGAGAGCGAGCTGCGACCGGCCGCGATGTCCTCGCGGACGAGTCAACTGCTCGTGGTGGACTGCCTGTTCGTGGGAGTGGCCCAGCGGACCTACGAGACGGCGGCGCCCGCGCTGGCCGCGTCGTACGAGGCGCTGGCGCACCGGCACCGGAGTTCTTCGCGCTAGACCGCAGGGAATCGCACACCCCCGCACTGGAGAGAGCCACCCCCCATGACCTCGCACGACCTGCGTCATCAGTTGGCTTCCCTGACCACCGAAGCCTTCCGCCCCGAGCTCGCCGACATCGACCGCCTGCCCACCCTCGACATCGCCCGCCTGATGAACGGTGAGGACGCGGGCGTGCCCGCCGCCGTGGCGAAGCAGTTGCCCCGGATCGCCGCCGCCATCGACGCCGTGGCCGAGCGCATGGCGCGCGGCGGACGGCTGGTCTACGCCGGTGCCGGCACCGCGGGCCGGCTCGGCGTGCTGGACGCCTCCGAGTGCCCGCCCACCTTCAACACCGACCCGGCGCAGGTCGTCGGCCTGATCGCGGGCGGCCCGGAGGCGATGGTGACCTCCGTCGAGGGCGCCGAGGACTCCGGGGAGCTGGCCCGCCGGGACCTGGACGCGCTGGGGCTCGTCCCCGACGACACCGTCGTCGGCGTCTCCGCCTCCGGGCGCACCCCCTACGCGATCGGCGCCGTCGAACACGCCCGCGCCCTGGGCGCGCTGACCGTCGGCCTGGCCTGCAACGAGCACAGCGCGCTCGCGGCCGCCGCCGAGCACGGCATCGAGGTCGTCGTGGGCCCCGAGCTGATCACCGGCTCCACCCGTCTGAAGGCGGGCACGGCCCAGAAGCTGGTCCTCAACATGCTCTCGACCATCACGATGATCCGGCTCGGCAAGACCTACGGGAACCTGATGGTCGACGTGCGGGCGTCCAACGACAAGCTCCGGGCCCGCTCCCGGCGGATCGTGTCCCTGGCCACCGGCGCCTCCGACGCGGAGATCGAGAAGGCCCTCACCGAGTCCGGCGGCGAGGTGAAGAACGCGATCCTCGCCCTCCTCGCCGGCGTCGACGGCCCGACGGCCGCCCGCCTTCTGGAGGAGTCCGGCGGACATCTGCGTGCCGCGCTGGCGCACGCGGCCGGCTGACCCGCACGCTCGGGGCGTGCGCAACGACCCCGCCTCCACCGCGACCGCCATCCTCCACCGGGTCGGCGGCCCGGCCAACGTCACCTCCGCGGCCCACTGCATGACCCGCCTCCGGCTGACCCTCACCGACCCGGCATCGGCCGACGAGGAGGAACTGCGGGCCCTGCCCGGTGTGCTGGGGGTGGTCTCCGACGGACCCACCTGGCAGATCGTGCTCGGGCCCGGGGTGGTCGACGAGGTCACCGCGGAGGTGGCGGCACGGGTCGACGCCGGGCGCCCCGTGCCCTCCGCCGCCGCACCGGCGGAGCGTACGGCCCTCAAGGCCTCCCTGCGCCGGGTGGCGAACGTCTTCGTCCCGCTCATCCCCGCCCTGATCGGCTGCGGCATCCTGTCCGGCGTCAACGGCCTGCTGCTGAACACCGGCCGGCTCCCGGCCCTCACCCCGGCCCTGACCGCCATCGCCTCCGCCTTCCTGGCGCTGATCGCGGTGTTCGTCGGCCACAACACGGCGAAGGAGTTCGGCGGGACACCCGTACTGGGCGGCGCGGTCGCGGCCGTGGTCGTCCACCCCGGCGTCGCGAAGGTGACCGTGTTCGGGACCCACCTCGCCCCCGGCCAGGGCGGAGTGCTCGGCGCGCTCGCGGCGGCGCTGCTGGCGACCCGCGTGGAGAAGTGGGTCCGGGGCCGGGTGCCGGGCGCGCTCGACGTCCTTCTCACGCCCACGGTCACCGTCCTCGTCCCGGGCTTGGTGACGCTGTACGGCCTGATGTACGCGGCCGGTGCGGTGGCGACCGCGATCGGCACAGCGGCGAACTGGCTGCTGGCCACCGCCGGCGCGGTCGCCGGCCTGCTCCTCGGGGGCCTCTTCCTGCCCCTGGTCATGGTGGGCCTGCACCAGGCCCTCATCCCCATCCACACCACCCTCATCGAGCAGCAGGGCTACACCGTCCTGCTCCCCCTGCTGGCCATGGCGGGCGCGGGCCAGGTGGGCGCGGCGCTGGCGGTGTACGTCCGCCTGCGGCACGACACGGCGTTGCGTACGACGATCCGCTCGGCGCTCCCGGCGGGCCTGCTGGGCGTGGGCGAGCCGCTGATCTACGGGGTGTCCCTGCCGCTGGGCCGGCCGTTCCTGACCGCCTGCGCGGGCGGGGCGGCGGGCGGGGCGTTCGTCGGCTTCTTCGCGATGCTCGGCACCAAGGTGGGCGCGACGGCGATCGGCCCCTCCGGCTGGGCCCTTTTCCCGCTGCTGACGGGGAACAGGGGGGTGGGGACGGCGGCGGCGGTCTACGCGGGCGGTCTGCTCACCGGTTACGTGGTCGGCTTCACGGCGACGTACCTGTTCGGCTTCCCCCGCGGCCCCCGTGTGGCGGCACCGGCGTGACGCCGGGCCGGGGCACGTCGTTGCCCCGGGCATGATGAAGAAGCTCCTGGTCACCGCCGTCCTCACGGCCTCCGCCGCGGCCCTGGCCGCCCCCGCCCACGCCGACACCCGCCTCTCCGACACCGATGCCGCGAGGTGTGTCGAGAACCTCGCCCTGCTGCCCGCGTTCAGTCCGGTCTCACCGCTGTCGCTGGCGGCCGGCGCCCTCGCCGCCGCCCCCGCCTGCGGGGCGCAGAGCGCCCTCGACCGCATCGCCGGCTGACCACCGACGCGGGCCCTCAGTGGCCTGCCGGACCGCCAGGGGCGCGCCAGACAAGGGTGTACCGCCAGAACAGCCGCCTCCGGAGCCGGGCTCCGGGGAGCAGCCGGCGCGCCTCCCGGGCGATCTCCTCGAAGGTCATCTCGGGCTCACGGACCGGCGCGGTCATGGAGACGGGCCGCTGCGAGGCCACCCGCCCGCGGTTCTTCACCCATCCCGTCAGCGCGTTGAGCGGTACGGCGACGAGCCCGAGCAGGTGATCGAGCGGACCGGCGGCCCGCGCACAGCCGACGACGACCAGGGTTCCCCCGGGAGCCAGCTCCCTCTTGAGCCGGTCGAGAGTCCCGGCGAAGGGCAGATGGTGAAGCACGGCGACGCAGGTGATGACGTCGTACGGCCCGCCGGGGACGCCCTCCGGGGCTTCGGCGAGAAGGTAACCGACGGGCGCGGCGGACCCGGTCAGCTCCCGGGCCCGCCGAAGAATCCCCGGATCCGAGTCGACCCCCTGGACCCGCTCCCCCCGCCCGGCCAGCAACCGCACCAGGTCCCCGCTCCCGCAGCCCACGTCCAGGGCCCTGCCGAACCGCCGGGGCAACTGCCGTAGCAACCAGGGGTGGTAGTGCGCGTTGTGATCCCAGGGATGGGCGGCATTGAACCGCTGGAGGGCGTCGACCACTCGACTCGGCAACACCCGCACACCCTACGACGCTCCGGTTCACCCTCCCCGCCCTCGTACCCTTGGGGACCATGAACCACGCCCAGCTCGCCGCCCTGGGAAGGGCCCTGAGGGTGCTCGGGGAGCACGGGGAGGCCCTGACCGCCGACACCCCGGACGCCCGGCTGCATGAGATCAAGGCGGATCTGCGCCGGGCACTCGACCTGGTGGACGAGAGCACCGGGAGCAGCGCGCCCAGCACCCGCTGCCCCGAGCACCCCCAGGGTCCCGTGGACGAGAGCGCGCCCGATCTGTGTCTGCTCTGCGAGACCCGGCGCCGGGCGGCCCGCCGCTCGGAGTTCCAGGGCCGGCCGGCCGCCGCCGAGCCCGTGGCCACCGCGCCCTCCCGGTACGGGGTGCGCGGTGACCGGCCCCAGCCCCAGCAGCGCTGGCTGCCGGAGGCCTGGAACGGGCAGGAGTGGCAACTGTGCGGGACCCCGCGGCGCGACCGGCAGGAGGCCGAGGCCTATCTCAGCGCCCAGCGGCGCGGGTCCCGGCCCGCCATGGCCTACCGGCTCGTGCACGAGTTCACCGACTACGAGGTGCTGCGGGTGTGGGGCACCCCCGTGCGCGTCGACATCGAGCCGCTGAACGGCCCGCTGTAGGCACCCCCGCGGGGCCGGTTCAGCTGAGCGTCTTCAGGGACGCGGCGTCGTACGGCTTCAGCTCGTCGAAGCGGTCGGAGAGCACCTTGGCCGCCCACTGAGGGTCCTGGAGCAGCGCGCGGCCGACGGCGACCATGTCGAACTCGTCGGACTCCAGGCGGTCGAGGAGGTTGTCGATGCCCTTGACCTCGGAGCCCTGGCCCTGGAAGGCGCCCAGGAACTCGCCGTCGAGGCCGACCGAGCCGACGCTGATGACCTGCTTGCCGGTGAGCTTCTTGGTCCAGCCGGCCAGGTTCAGGTCCGAGCCGTCGAACTCCGGCAGCCAGTAGCGGCGGGTGGAGGCGTGGAAGACATCGACGCCGGCCGCCGCCAGCGGGGTGAGGATCGCCTCCAGCTCCTCGGGCGTCTCGGCGAGCCGGGCGGTGTAGTCCTGCTGCTTCCACTGCGAGTAGCGGAAGATGACCGGGAAGTCGGCCGAGACCTGCTCACGGACCGCGGCGACGATCTCCGCGGCGAACCGGGTGCGGGACACCGGGTCGCCGCCGTAGGCGTCGGTACGGCGGTTGGTGCCCTCCCACAGGAACTGGTCGACGAGGTAGCCGTGGGCGCCGTGGATCTCCACGCCGTCGAAGCCGATGCGCTCGGCGTCGGCGGCCGCCTGGGCGAACGCGGCGACGACGTCGTCCAGGTCCTTCTGGGTCATCGCCTTGCCGGTGGGCTCGGCACCGGCCGTGACCAGGCCGGACGGGCCCATCGCGGGGGCGTCCGGGTACGGCGCGTCGCCGTCCTTGCGAACCATGCCGATATGCCACAGCTGCGGGACGATGGTGCCGCCCGCCGCGTGCACGTCCTCGGCGACCTTCGCCCAGCCCGCGAGCTGCTCCTCCCCGTGGAACCTCGGCACCCGGTCGCTCTGCCCCGCCGACTCGTGGCCCACGTACGTGCCCTCGGTGACGATGAGGCCGACGCCGGCGGCGGCGCGGCGGGCGTAGTACGAGCGCACGTCCTCGCCGGGGACGCCGCCCGGGGAGAACATGCGGGTCATCGGCGCCATCACGATCCGGTTGGGAACCGTGAGACCGTTGAGCGCGATCGGGCGGGACAGGATCTGGGCCGCGCGGGAGGCGGGGGTCGTGACGGTCACGGGGGCTCCTGGTGAATAACTCTGCTGACCGGGCGGTATGTGTGCACGCATTGTTGCAGCTTCTGAAGTAACGGGCTGTGCGCCGGCCCACATTCCCGCTCCCGCCGAAGCCTTCACGTGACGCCACTCACACTGGCCCGGTTCAACTGCCGCACCCGCTCCCGCAGCACGGCGTCCGGCGGCGCCGGCTCGACCGACCCCGGCGGACAGTCCCACTCCCGCCCGCCGCCGAGGGGACGCAGCTGCACCCGGCCGCCCACGCGCCCCATCACCTCACCGGCCCGCCCCTGCGCGCGTCGACGGCGTACTCGCACGCACGGTTCAGCGCGGCCGCCGGCCGCGAGGCCACCTTGACATTGCAGCGCAACCCCGACGGCCCGAAGCTGGCGTTCCCGGCCGAGGCCTGGTCAGCGTTCGTCTCGGGGCTCAAGCCCTGAGGTTCGAGACCTCTTTCCAAGGAACAGGTGGAGGGCCCAACCCACCCACCCACCCCGCGAGTTGACGCAACGCGCTCGACTTGCCACGCACGGTCACAAGGCTCTAGCGTGCCCGCATAACGAACAGCCCCCGTCAGGTGCTACCAACACCTGCGGGGGCTTGACCGACGAGATCGGAGTAGGCGATCCCGTGGCTGACACCCACTTTAGCCCTGCCTCCCTGCCCGCGCACGCGACCCCGCACGCGACCCCGCACCCGATGGCCAATCCGGGCTACGGCAAGCGCTCCGTGCCGGACCAATGCCCGCGCACCCACCACGACTTCTCGCATCTCCCGCCCCGTGAGGCGGCCGTCGCCGGGTACCTCGACCGCCTCCCCGAAGGCGCCGACATCTCGGTGAAAACGCTGGCCAAGCAGCTCCCGTACGGCCAGTGCGCGCTGCGGACCATCCTCAACCGCCTTCAGGCGGCGGGGCACTTGCGGCGCGGCCGGGAGCGGCTGGAGACGGATTCCGGCGGCACGCGGTGGATCACCCGATCGTGGTGGTCCCGTACCGCGCGCGACGACGCCTGGTGGGCGGCGTTCTCGCGCGGCGACGTACCGGAGGAGCCGACCGAGCCGTCGCCCCGCCCCACCCGGTCCCGTGCCCACATCCTGCTCGCCGCCCTGGGCCGTACGGCACCCGTGCTGTCGCTGTCCGCCGCCGACTGCGCCGTACTCGCGCCGCTGCTCACGGAGTGGTTCGCGCGCGGGGCGACCGACGAGGCCGTACTGCGTGCCCTGACCGACGGGCTCCCCTCGCCCGTCCACCATCCGGCCGCGCTGGTCCGCCGCCGCCTCATCGACAAGCTGCCGCCGGAACCGGTCCCCCGTCCGGCGCCCCGGCGGCTGCTGGAGTGCGCGGAATGCGGGCTGCCGGGGCGGCCGGAGGCGCTGCCGGGGGGCGTGTGTGCGGGCTGCCGAGACGGGCGCGCACCTACACGCTCCAACGCGCCCCTGGCTCCCTCGGCGATCCAGTCCCGAGCAGCGGGGATCCGCGCTGCGATGGCTCTCAAACGAGAGGAAAGGACACCCGTATGACGGCTTCCACGGTCCGACATGACCACCTAGGGGCACGATGGAGGGGAGGAGGCGACGCCATGACCCCTGACACCGAAGAACGCCCGCAGATGTCCGTCGAGGACTTCGAGGAACTCGTCCGCAGGGCCCCCAGGGAGCTGCGGTACCGGCTCGAGTTCCTGGGCGGAAGGCTGTGCATCCGGCACGGGCCGCTCGACGTGGAGGAGTTCGAGGAACTGGCCGCGGCCGCCCCCGAAACCGTGCGGCTTGAGTACGTCAACGGAAAGGTAGTCGTCAAGGCCATGCCGGATGGCAACCACGGCGAGATCTTCATGTGGCTGCTACGTCAGTGCATGCAGCAGCGCCCCGAGCTGAACCTCATGCCCGAGAGGGGCGTCAAGGCCGAGGCCTACCGGAAGGGCCGCGCCATCACCGACGGCTTCCTCGCTCCCGTGGGCCACTTCAAGGGCCACGGAAACTGGTCCGACACCGACGGCGCGCTCATGGCCGTGGAGATCACCTCCCACGACCGCGACACCGACCAGCGCGACCGCATCGACAAGCCCGTGGGCTACGCGGCGGCCGGGATCCCCGTCTATCTGCTCATCGACCGCGACAGCGCCACCGTCAGCGTGTACAGCGAGCCGAAGGAGGGGCGTTACCTCCAGTGCTCCACCCGCCCCTGGGGGGCGACCGTCGAACTGCCGCCTCCGGTCGGCATCACCCTGAACACGGAGGACCTCAAGGACTACGCCGACTGAGCCCGGAACCCGAAAACGCCCGAGGGCGGCACTCCCAGCCGGAAGCTGGAAGCACCGCCCTCGGTCCGAAAGGACAGGCGATCAACCCTCAGGTCGATCAGAAGTCCATGTCACCGCCCGGCATGCCGCCGCCGGCCGGCGCGGCGGCCTTCTCCGGCTTGTCGGCGATGACGGCCTCGGTGGTGAGGAACAGCGCGGCGATGGAGGCGGCGTTCTGCAGCGCGGAACGGGTCACCTTCGCCGGGTCGATGATGCCCTCGGCGACCAGGTCGACGTACTCGCCGGTCGCGGCGTTCAGGCCGTGGCCCGGGGTCAGGTTGCGCACCTTCTCCACCACGACGCCGCCCTCGAGGCCGGCGTTGACGGCGATCTGCTTCAGCGGGGCCTCGAGCGCGATGCGCACGGCGTTGGCGCCGGTCGCCTCGTCACCCTCGAGCTCCAGCTTCTCGAAGACCTGGGAGGCCTGCAGCAGGGCCACGCCACCACCGGCGACGATGCCCTCCTCGACGGCCGCCTTGGCGTTGCGGACGGCGTCCTCGATGCGGTGCTTGCGCTCCTTGAGCTCCACCTCGGTGGCGGCACCGGCCTTGATGACCGCGACACCGCCGGCGAGCTTCGCCAGGCGCTCCTGCAGCTTCTCGCGGTCGTAGTCGGAGTCGCTGTTCTCGATCTCGGCGCGGATCTGGTTGACGCGACCGTTGACCTGCTCGGAGGAGCCGGCACCGTCGACGATGGTGGTCTCGTCCTTGGTGATGACGACCTTGCGGGCGCGGCCCAGGAGGTCCAGGGTCGCGTTCTCCAGCTTGAGGCCGACCTCCTCGGAGATGACCTCGCCGCCCGTGAGGATGGCGATGTCGCCGAGCATGGCCTTGCGGCGGTCACCGAAGCCCGGGGCCTTGACGGCGACGGACTTGAAGGTGCCGCGGATCTTGTTGACGACCAGGGTCGACAGGGCCTCGCCCTCGACGTCCTCGGCGATGATCAGCAGCGGCTTGCCGGACTGCATGACCTTCTCCAGCAGCGGGAGCAGGTCCTTGACCGAGGAGATCTTGGAGTTGGCGATGAGGATGTACGGGTCCTCGAGCACCGCCTCCATGCGCTCCATGTCGGTCGCGAAGTAGGCGGAGATGTAGCCCTTGTCGAAGCGCATGCCCTCGGTGAGCTCGAGCTCCAGGCCGAAGGTGTTGCTCTCCTCGACGGTGATGACGCCTTCCTTGCCGACCTTGTCCATGGCCTCGGCGATCAGCTCGCCGATCTGGGTGTCGGCGGCGGAGATGGACGCGGTGGAGGCGATCTGCTCCTTGGTCTCGACGTCCTTCGCCTGCTCCAGCAGGGCGGCGGAGACGGCCTCGACGGCCTTCTCGATACCGCGCTTCAGGGCCATCGGGTTGGCACCGGCGGCGACGTTGCGCAGGCCCTCCTTGACCAGGGCCTGGGCGAGCACGGTCGCGGTGGTCGTACCGTCACCGGCGACGTCGTCCGTCTTCTTGGCGACTTCCTTGACCAGCTCGGCGCCGATCTTCTCGTACGGGTCCTCGAGCTCGATCTCCTTGGCGATGGAGACACCATCGTTGGTGATCGTGGGGGCGCCCCACTTCTTCTCGAGGACGACGTTGCGGCCCTTGGGGCCGAGCGTCACCTTCACGGCGTCCGCGAGCTGGTTCATGCCGCGCTCGAGGCCGCGCCGCGCCTCCTCGTCGAACGCGATGATCTTGGCCATGTGAAGTGGTCCCTCCAGGACTGGGGGTGATTCCTTCGGACCGCGCCCGCGCCCGCGACGGACGGCTCGCCGACCCGTGGTTCCTTGCCCCACTTGGCCTGCGGGCCTCACCGACCCGGTCCTTCTTTGTCACTCTCACCTTCAGAGTGCTAACGCCAATGATTAGCACTCGGCATGGTCGAGTGCAAGCGGCTCAGCCGGATCAGCCCGGGGCGAACGGGGCAGCCCGGGCATGGCGAAGGGCCCGCACCCTGTGCGAGGTGCGGGCCCTTCGTGCAAGAAACGTTCAGGCGGTGACGCGAACCATGTCGGCCTGCGGACCCTTCTGGCCCTGCGAGATCTCGAACTCGACCCGCTGACCCTCTTCCAGGGTGCGGTAGCCGTCCATCTGAATCGCGCTGTAGTGGACGAAGACGTCCGCACCACCGTCGACCGCGATGAAGCCGTACCCCTTCTCCGCGTTGAACCACTTGACGGTGCCCTGAGCCATGCCTAACTCCCCTATTACTGGCCCTTGCACAGATCCACACTTCGCGGACCCGGGTCAGACCTCACCCCCCATCGGACGGGGGCGTGCGCCGGAACGCGTCGACCGCGGCTGAATGTATCTGTCCAACTGCCGTCTGCAACAGGTCAATCGGACGAGAATTCTGGACGGGAACCGTCCGGAATGTGGCGAGAATTCAGCCGACTTCGGGGCAAGTCGGACCCCACAAACCGCCACAAAAGCCGCATAAAACCTGCGTACTTTGGCTACTTCTCATCGGGTGTGCGGCATGAATTCAGGGCCCCCGACCGGTCCGACCGAGAGCGCGTTCCCCAACTCTATCGCGCTCAATCACACAGAATTGCCCCCTCCGCTTCTCTCACGGAGGAGGCAATTCGATGAACAATGCGTAACCGAAGTTACCTAAGGTAACGATCAGCCGCCGGCGACGGCCGGAATGATGGACACGCCGGCGCCGTCCGGGGTGGCGGTGTCCAGGCCCTGTTCGAAGCGCACGTCGTCGTCGTTGACGTACACGTTGACGAACCGGCGCAGCTTGCCCTGGTCGTCCAGCACCCGGGCGGCGATCCCGGTGTGGTTCTTCTCCAGGTCGGCGATGACCTCGGAGAGGGTCGCGCCCTCGGCGCTGACCTCCGCCCGGCCACCGGTGTAGGTGCGCAGGATGGTGGGGATGCGAACGGTCACGCTCATGCGAGGCCAGCCTCTCGGAAGGAGTCCAGGGTCGGGCGGATGGTGGCGGTCAGGCCGGTGCCGGCCACCGCGTCCAGGGTCTTCAGGCCGTCGCCGGTGTTGAGGACCACCGTGGTCTTCGTCGGGTCCAGGACGCCGTCCTTGAGCAGCTTGCGGGTGACGCCGACGGTCACGCCGCCCGCCGTCTCGGCGAAGATGCCCTCGGTGCGGGCCAGCAGCTTGATGGCGTCCACGACCTCCTCGTCCGTCACGTCCTCCACGGCACCGCCGGTGCGGCGGGCGATGTCCAGGACGTACGGACCGTCGGCCGGGTTGCCGATGGCGAGGGACTTGGCGATGGTGTTCGGCTTCTGCGGCCGTACGACGTCGTGACCGGCCTTGAAGGCGGTCGACACCGGCGAGCAGCCCTCGGCCTGGGCGCCGAAGACCTTGTACGGCTTGTCCTCGACGAGCCCCAGCTCGATCAGCTCCCGCAGACCCTTGTCGATCTTCGTGAGCTGGGAGCCGGAGGCGATCGGGACCACGATCTGGTCGGGCAGCCGCCAGCCGAGCTGCTCGCAGATCTCGTACGCCAGGGTCTTGGAGCCCTCCGCGTAGTACGGCCGCAGGTTGACGTTGACGAAGCCCCAGCCCTCGCCGGCCGGGTCGCCGATCAGCTCCGAGCAGAAGCGGTTCACGTCGTCGTAGTTGCCCTCGATGCCGACGAGCTCGCCGCCGTAGATCGCGGCCATGACGACCTTGCCCTGCTCCAGGTCGTGCGGGATGAACACGCACGAGCGGAAGCCGGCCCGGGCGGCGGCGGCGCCGACGGCACCGGCGAGGTTGCCGGTGGAGGAGCAGGACAGGGTGGTGAAGCCGAAGGCGCGGGCGGCCTCCAGGGCCTGGGCGACCACGCGGTCCTTGAAGGAGTGCGTCGGGTTGCCGGAGTCGTCCTTGACGAACAGGCCGCCGGTGACTCCGAGTTCGGCGGCGAGGTTGTCGGCCTTGACGAGCTTGGTCCAGCCCGGGTTCAGGTTCGGCTTGTCGGCCACGTCGGCCGGGACCGGAAGCAGCGGGGCGTACCGCCAGATGTTGGCGGGGCCGGCCTCGATACGGCGGCGCAGCTCTTCGGTGTCGTAGCCGGAGAAGTCGTAGGCGATCTCCAGCGGGCCGAAACACTCCTCGCAGGCGAACACCGGGCCGAGCGGAACACGGTGACCGCACTCGCGACAGCTCAGGGCCGCGGCGGGACCGAGGTCGACGGTGGAATCGGTGGAGCTTGCAACTGTCTGCACAGCCATGGAGGCGAGGCCCTTTCTCCTCATCTTCCTCACGACGCACCTCGCCGTGAGACGGATTTGGCACCTTCCCTGGCCTGGAGCCTCGCGGAGACGAGTTCGGCTCAGGGGGGTTGCCGGGGCTTCATCGGGCCGTGTCCCTCTGCCCCTCTGGATGAGCGGTATGCAGTTGTGAGCGCGCGGTCGACCCCGACATGCGATGGTCACCGGCGTTGTTCAAGACTGTAACCGAAGGCCAGGACAGTTGAGATAGTCGTCCGAACCGCGAGACACGTGAGGAGCCGCTGACTGTGCTGGAAGAAGTCGAGCGCTGGCTGGCCACCCGCTCCTGGTCCGTGACCGATCGCCCGCTGCACAAGATCCTGGCGGCCAAGCAGCGCACGGGCCAGTCGGTCTCCGTCGTGCTGCCCGCGCTCAACGAGGAGGAGACGGTCGGCGACATCGTCGCGGTCATCCGCCACGACCTCGTGGAGCAGGTACCGCTCGTCGACGAGATCGTGGTGGTCGACTCCGGCTCCACCGACCGTACCTCCGCGGTCGCCGCCGCCGCGGGCGCGCGGGTCGTTCACCGGGACGAGATCCTGCCCCGCGTCCCCGCCGTCCCCGGGAAGGGTGAGGTGCTGTGGCGCTCGCTCCTGGTCACCACCGGGGACATCGTCTGTTTCATCGACGCCGACCTGCGCGACTTCTCCTCCGACTTCGTCTCCGGGATCGTCGGCCCGCTGCTCACCGAGCCGGGCGTGGACCTGGTCAAGGCGATGTACGACCGCCCGCTCGCCGGGTCCGCGGGCCAGGGCGGCCGGGTCACCGAGCTGATGGCCCGCCCGCTGCTGAACATGCACTGGCCGCAGCTGGCCGGATTCGTGCAGCCGCTGGGCGGCGAGTACGCGGCCCGGCGCAGCCTGCTGGAACAGCTCCCCTTCCCGGTCGGGTACGGCGTGGAGCTGGGCATGCTGGTGGACGCCCTGCACCTGGTGGGGCTGAACGCGCTGGGGCAGGTCGACGTGGGTGTGCGCAAGCACCGCCACCAGGACGGGCAGGCGCTCGGCCGGATGGCCGCGGCGATCTACCGCACGGCCCAGCTGAGGCTGGCCCGCGGCCATCTGATCCGGCCCTCCCTCACCCAGTTCGAGCGCGGGGAGGACGGCTTCGAGCCACGCACCTACTCGGTCGACACCGAGGAACGACCGCCCATGGTGGAGATCGCCGAGTACGCCGAGCGCCGGGTGGCGTGAAACCGGCCGCGGGGGTCGTATACGGCGGCGTGCCGGGCGCGGCCGTACGTTTGAGCGTTTCCGGGCCGGGCTAGGTTGAGGACCATGGCTTCCACGCAGGATGCTTCCGAGAAGGCTCAGGTACTGGTCGCGTCCAACCGCGGCCCGGTGTCGTACACGGTGGACGAGAGCGGCTCGCCGCGCGCCAGGCGGGGCGGCGGCGGGCTGGTCTCGGGGCTGTCGGCCATCGGGCCGGACGCGGACTCGCTGTGGGTGTGCGCGGCGCTCGGCGACGGCGACCGGGAGGCGGTACGGCGCGCGGGCGGCGGACTGCTGCCGGAGGAGGACACCGGCGGGCAACGGGTGCGGATGCTGGACATCGACGCCCAGGTGCACTCGGACGCCTACAACGGGATCGCCAACTCGGTGCTGTGGTTCGTGCACCACATGCTGTACCAGACCCCGCTGGAACCGGTCTTCGACGCGGAGTTCCGGCGGCAGTGGGCGTCGTACGAGGCCTACAACCGGGCGTTCGCCGAGGCGCTGGCCGGGGCGGCGGCCGAGGGGGCGGCGGTGCTGGTGCAGGACTACCACCTGTGCCTGGTGCCCGGCATGCTCCGCGAGCTCCGCCCCGACCTGCGGATCGGGCACTTCTCGCACACCCCGTGGGCGCCGCCGGAGTACTTCCGGCTGCTGCCGGACGACATCGCCGCCGAGCTGCTGGGCGGCATCCTGGGCGCGGACCGGGCGGCGTTCCTGACCAGGCGCTGGGCGGACGCGTTCACGGAGTGCTGTCACGCGGTACTGGGATCCGGGGCCCCGGCCGTGCGGGTCGGTGTGCACGGGCTCGGCGCGGACGCCGACTTCCTGCGCAAGCGGGCCCACGAGCCCGATGTGGACGAGCGGATGGCGGCGCTGCGCGAGGAGATCGGCGAGGGCCGCAGGACCATCGTGCGCGTCGACCGCACCGAGCTGTCCAAGAACATCGTGCGCGGGCTGCTCGCGTACCGGCAGCTGCTGGTCGACCACCCCGAGTGGCGCGAGAAGGTCGTCCACCTCGCCTTCGCGTACCCGTCCCGCCAGGATCTCGCCGTGTACCGCGACTACACCGCCGAGGTCCAGCGGGTGGCCGAGGAGATCAATTCGGCCTGGGGCACACCCGATTGGACGCCGGTCGTGCTTCACGTCAAGGACGACTTCGCGCGCTCCCTGGCCGCGTACCGGCTCGCCGACGTGGCGCTGGTCAACCCCATCCGGGACGGCATGAACCTGGTCGCCAAGGAGGTGCCGGTCGTCTCCGACGAGGGCTGTGCGCTGGTGCTGTCACGGGAGGCGGGAGCGTACGAGGAGCTGGGCTCCGACGCGCTCGTGGTGAACCCGTACGACATCGGGGGCACGGCCGACGCGTTGCACTCCGCGTTGAGCATGCCGGCGGGCGAGCGGGCGGAGCGGTCGAAGCGGCTGGCCGCGGCCGCCACCGCGTTGCCGCCCGCTCAGTGGTTCCTTCAGCAGCTTCAGGCGCTCGAGGAGCTTCGGTCCAGCTGAGCGGCGAGGGTCCGCAGCAGCTGTACGACACCCGCGGGGCCGTCGACCACCACGTCCGCGCGTTCCGCCAGTTCGGTGACCTCGGTGCTGCCGCTGCAGACCAGGAGGCCGGGGACGCCGTCGGAGCGGAGTTTCTCGACGGCGGCGAAGGCGGGGAGGTCGCCGAGGTCGTCGCCGGCGTAGAGGACGGACTCGGCGCCGGTCCTGCGGACGTGGTCGGCGAGGGCCACGCCCTTGTCCATGCCCGGCGGGCGCAGTTCCAGGACCATACGGCCGGGTTCGACGATCAGGCCGTGGCGGGTGGCGAGGTCGGTGAGGGGGCCGCGCAGGGCCTCGAACGCGGCCTGCGGGTCGTCGGCGCGGCGGGTGTGCACCGCGACGGCGCGGCCCTTCTCCTCGATCCAGGTGCCGTGCCAGGCGCCGGCGCGGTCCAGCACGCCCGGCAGCTCGGCGCGCACCGCCGCGACGCCGGGGTGCGGGGGCGGGGCGGTGACGGTGCCGGTGACCGCGTCCCAGCGTTCGGCGCCGTAGTGGCCGAGGACGGTCAGGTGCTCCAGGCCCGGGACGCCGGCGAAGCCGCCGTGGCGGACCGCGACCCCGGCGGGGCGGCCGGTGATCACGGCGACGGAGGCGACCTTCGGGGCGAGGAGGGCGAGAGCCGGTACGGCGCCGGGGTGGGCGCGGGCCTGTTCGGGGTCGGCGACGATGGGGGCGAGGGTGCCGTCGAAGTCCAGCCCGACGAGCGCTGCGGCCGGCCTGGCGAGCAGCGCGGCGAGTCCGGCCCGGCCGGGGTGGGTCTGCGGGGTGGGCAGAGCGTCCATACAGCGACACTATCCAGCCCGGACCGCCGTCACGCCCACCCAGGCCGGCTTCAGCGCTCCGAGCGCCGGGTCTCCCGTACCCGGCGCAGGCGGTTCACCGTCACCGGGTCGTGCGCCAGCGCCCGCTCGTCGTCCAGCAACGCGTTCAGCAGCTGGTAGTAGCGGACCGGGGACAGGCCCAGTTCCTCGCGTATCGCCCGTTCCTTGGCGCCGGGGCCGGGGAAGCCGCGGCGCTCCAGGGCGAGGATCGCTTGTTCGCGGGGGGCGAGTTCCATGCAGTCACCGTAGCGGTGGGGACTGACAGAGCCCGCTCAGTTCCTGGCGCTGCTGTCCGCCGCCGACGCCGTCGCCTGGAGGCGGCCGAGGACGCCGGCGGGGTCGCCGCCGGGGGAGACGGCCTGGCCGATGTTCTGCTTCACGGCCGCGCTGACCGAGGCCCAGGAGGTCTTGCCGACGGGGTACAGCTCGGAGGTGGGCAGCTCGTCGAGGAAGGGGTGCAGGGCCTTGTCGGGGGCGGAGTCCGACTCGCCCATGGCGGTGGAGGCGGAGCCGGTGACCGGCAGCAGGCCGTACTCGCGGGAGAAGTCCAGGACGTTCTTCTTGCTGTAGACGAAGTTGAGGAAGTCGCCCATCCGGTCGCGGTGCCCGTTCTGCTTGAAGGCCATCATCCAGTCGGCGACGCCCATGGAGGCCCTGGCCCTGCCGGTGTGCCCCGGCATCGGCACCATGCCGAACTGCACGCCCTTCTTCTCGGCCTGCTGGATGAGTGTGGGGTGTCCGTTGAGCATGCCCACCTGGCCGTCGGCGAAGGCGGCGAAGGCGGTCGCGCGGTTGAGCCTGCCGGGCGCGACCGGCCCGGTCAGGCCCTTGCCGACCAGGTCGTCCTTGAGCCAGGTGAACGTCTGGACGTTCTGCGCCGAGTCGATGGTGTAGGTGCCGATCTCGTCGGTGTAGCCGTTGCCGCCGTTGCCGGGGTCGCTGCCGCTGAGCAGCCACTGCATGGTCTCGGCCTGGGCCTCCTCGGGGCCGAGCGGCAGGGCGAAGGGGTACTTCACACCCTTGTCCTTGAGCGCCTGGGCGTCGGCGGCCAACTGGTCCCAGGTCGTGGGCGCGGTGGTGATGCCGGCCTTGGCGAACAGGGTCTTGTTGTAGAAGAGCACGCGCGTGGAGGCCGCGAAGGGGATGCCGTACTGCGTGTGGTTCCACTGCCCGGCCTCGGAGAGCGGGGAGAGGAAGTCGGCCTGGGTGGGTATGGAGAGCAGGTCGGAGACCGGGTAGAGCTTGCCCGCGGCCGCGTAGTCGGCGTAGGCGCCGATCTGGGCCAGGTCGGGCGCGTGGCCGGCGGCGACCATCTCCTTGACCTTGGCGTCGACGTCGTTCCAGGAGTACACGCTGACGTCGATCTTCACCCCGGGGTGCTTCGACTCGTACTCCTTGACCAGGGTGTCCCAGTACTTCTGGGAGCTGTTGGCGGGAGAGTCGCCGTAGTCGGCGGCGACGAGTCTCAGCGTCACGTCGGAGGAGCCCGTGCTCCCGCAGCCGCCGAGGACCGCCGTCATGCCCAGTGCGGACATCATCGCGATCGTTCCTGCCGTACGCCGACGCACGCTCAAAGCCCCAACCCTGCTGTCTGACCGTTCAATATATGGACACATAAGGTCTACACCACGTGAGTGGACTAGACCTCTCGCGGGTAGGGGGTCACACTAGGGCCCGTGGTAAGACATGTCATCGCCCTGGACGTGGGCGGTACCGGGATGAAGGCCGCCCTCGTCGGCGACGACGGCGAACTGCTCCACCGCGCCCGCCGCGCCACCGGCCGCGAGCGCGGACCGGACGCGGTGGTCGGGGCGATCCTCGACTTCGCCGCCGAGCTGCACGCGTACGGCGTGCGGCACCACGGCGAGGCCGCCGCCGCTGCCGGCATCGCGGTCCCCGGCATCGTCGACGAGGAGCAGGGCATCGCCGCCTACGCGGCCAACCTCGGCTGGCGGGACGTACCGCTGCGCGCGCTGCTCGCGCGGCGGCTCGGCATCCCCGTCGCCCTCGGCCACGACGTGCGCACCGGCGGCCTCGCCGAGGGCCGGATCGGCGCGGGCAGGGGCGCCGACCGGTTCCTCTTCGTGCCGCTCGGCACCGGCATCGCGGGCGCGATCGGCATCGACGGCCGGGTGGAGGCGGGCGCGCACGGCTTCGCGGGCGAGATCGGCCATGTCGTCGTACGGCCCGGCGGGATCCCGTGTCCCTGCGGGCAGCTCGGCTGCCTGGAGCGGTACGCCTCCGCGTCCGCCGTCAGCGAGGCGTGGGCGGCGGTCTGCGGCGACCCGGACGCGGACGCCGCCGACTGCGCCAAGGCCGTCGCGTCCGGCGACCCGAACGCCGTTCGGGCCTGGCAGGAGGCGGTCGACGCACTCGCCGACGGCCTGGTCACCGCGCTCACCCTGCTGGACCCGCGCACCCTGATCATCGGTGGCGGTCTCGCCGAGGCGGGGGAAGTGTTGTTCCAGCCGCTGCGGGACGCCGTCCGGCGGCGGGTCACCTTCCAGAAACTGCCGGCGATCGTCCCGGCGGCGCTGGGGGACACGGCCGGCTGCCTGGGCGCCGGACTGCTCGCGCAGGACCTACTGACCACCACTTCTACGACTCCGGAGGTAAGCGCCTGATGGCTCCCAGCTTGGTTCTCACAGGTGCTCGGGTGGTGCTGCCCGGCGGGGTCCTGGACGACGGGTGCGTGGTCGTCGAGGACACGCGGATCGCGGCTGCCGCTCCCGAGAACGCCGAGGTACTCGACGTGAGCGGCCACTGGCTGGTACCGGGGTTCGTCGACATCCACAACCACGGCGGCGGCGGAGCCTCCTTCTCCGGCACCCCGGACCAGATCATGAAGGCCGTCGCCACGCACCGCGCGCACGGCACCACCACCCTGGTGGCCTCCACCGTCACCGACGAGATGGACCTGCTGGTCCGCCAGGCCGGGCTGCTGAGCGAGCTGGCCGAGCAGGGCGAGATCGCCGGCATCCACTTCGAGGGACCGTTCATCTCGCCGTGCCGCAAGGGCGCGCACTCCGAGTCACTGCTGCGCGACCCGGACCCGGCCGAGGTCCGCAAGCTGATCGACGCGGCGCGCGGCAGGGCGAAGATGGTCACCCTCGCGACCGAGCTGCCGGGCGGCATCGACTCCGTACGGCTGCTCGCCGAGCACGGCGTCATCGCGGCGATCGGGCACACGGACGCCACGTACGAGCAGACGGTCGAGGCCATCGACGCGGGCGCCACGGTCGCCACCCACCTGTTCAACGCGATGCCGGCCCTGAACCACCGGGCGCCCGGCCCCATCGCCGCCCTGCTGGAGGACGAGCGGGTCACGGTCGAGCTGATCAACGACGGCGTACACCTCCACCCCGCCGCCCTGGAACTGGCCTTCCACCGGGCGGGCGCCTCCCGCGTCGCCTTCATCACGGACGCGATGGACGCGGCCGGCATCGGCGACGGCCGCTACATGCTGGGCCCGCTGGAGGTCGAGGTCAGCGAGGGGGTGGCCCGGCTGGTGGAGGGCGGCTCGATCGCCGGCTCCACGCTCACCCTGGACCGCGCGTTCAAGCGGGCGGTGACGGTCGACAGGCTGCCGGTCGAGGACGCCGTACAGGCCCTGTCCGCCAACCCGGCCCGCCTCCTGGGGCTCTACGACCGCATCGGCTCGCTGGAGCCCGGCAAGGACGCCGATCTGCTGGTGCTGGACGCGGACTTCGGCCTCAAGGGTGTGATGCGGCGGGGCGAGTGGGTGGTGGTCCCGCCCCAACTGGCCTGATCTGCCCTTCTTTTCCCTGGACGGCGGCCGACTCGTGACTGGGCGGACCGCCGTCTCTTTGGCATGATCGTGGCCCCGGAAACCGATGTCGGGCGCGATGACGCGCCGCAGGGACTTCGAGGGAGGTCGGCCCGGGTGATCCTCACGGTCACGCTGAACACCGCTCTCGACCTGACTTACCGGGTACGGTCGCTGCGCCCGCACACCTCGCACCGGGTCTCGGAGGTCATCGAACGGCCCGGCGGCAAGGGCGTGAACGCGGCCCGGGTGCTGGCCGCGCTCGGACACGAGGTGACGGTCACGGGGTTCGCGGGCGGCGGCACGGGACGCGCGATACGCGACCTGCTCGCCGGCGTGCCCCGGCTCACGGACGCGCTGGTGCCGGTCGCCGGGACGACCCGGCGCACGATCGCGATCGTCGACGAAGTCTCCGGCGACACGACCCAGTTGAACGAGCCGGGCCCGCACATCGCGCCGGCCGAGTGGGGCGCGTTCCTGGACCGCTACGAGGAACTGCTGCCGTCCGTCTCGGCGGTGGCCCTGTGCGGCAGCCTGCCGCCGGGCGTGCCGGTGGGGGCGTACGCGAACCTCGTCCGGGCCGCCCGCGCCGCCGGAGTCCCCGTCCTGCTGGACACCAGCGGCGAACCCCTGCGCCGGGGAGTGGCCGCCCGCCCCGACCTCATCAAACCGAACGCCGACGAACTGGCCGAACTGACCGGCTCCCACGAGCCGTTGCGCGCCACCCAGGACGCGCGACGGCGTGGGGCACAGTCGGTGGTGGCCTCCCTCGGCGCACAGGGCCTGCTCGCCGTCACCCCCGAGGGCCACTGGCACGCCACCCCACCGACCCACCTCCACGGCAACCCGACGGGCGCGGGCGACTCGGCGGTGGCGGGCCTGCTGTCGGGGCTCGTGGAACAACTCCCCTGGCCGGACCGGCTGGCCCGCGCGGTCGCGCTGTCGGCGGCGACCGTACGGGCCCCGGCCGCCGGTGAGTTCGACCCCGCGGTGTACGAGGAACTGTGGGGGCGGGTGGCGGTGACCGGGGTGGCCGGCGCGGCGTGATTCCCCACCCCGACGCACCCCACGCCACCACCAGCCCACACCCGCCGGCCGACCTCGCCGAGATCGTCCGCCTCTACGGCCTGCGGCCATGGATCGAGCAGAGCTGCAAGCAGATCAAGGACGAACTCGGCTGGGCCGACTTCCAAGTCCGCTCCGACCGCGCCATCCGCCGCCACCAGACCCTGGTCAACTGCGCCTTCTCCTTCTGCTGGGACCAATGGTTCGCCCCACCCTGACCCCTGGATGCCACCGCGCCGGACCCGCGCCCCGACGAGGGGGCAGAGAAGAGAGGGGCCCAGTCTTACCCCACCAGCCCCAACCGCCTTGCTGGCCCAGGGCCTTACGGCCATCCGCTCCTGACTCACCCCCGCCCTCAGCCATACCCAGTGGTGGCGAGCATGGACGGACACGGACCCACCCGCCGAGCTGCAGGCCCTCATCGACGCGGTCACCACCGGAGAGGGCATTGACCTCTACCTCCGAACTTAACGAACTACCGCTAGAGATCTTTAACGGTGCGGGTTACGGCGGGTCGTGACGGCTGTCGTGGGCCGCGCTATGCCGGGAGGATGAGGTATCCCGATTGCGGCGGCTTGACGGCTGAGGAACGGGCTCGGAGTGAGCAAGCCCGGCTCGCGGCCGCCGATCTGATCGAGGCCGGGGCCAGTGACCGGGAGGTGGCCCGGCGGTTCAGGGTGACCCGGATGTCGGCGACCCGCTGGCGGCGGGCCTTGGCCTCAGGAGGTCGGCAGGCCCTGGCCTCCAAGGGCCTCGGCGGTGCTCGCTGCAAGCTCGACTCAGGGCAACTGCGACTACTGCAGACGGTGTTGGATGCCGGCCCGGCCGCCTCTGGCTGGCCTGACCAGTGCTGGACGCTGGCGCGGATCGCCGAGGTCGTGCGCCGCCAGTTCGGTGTCGAGTACACCCTGGCGGGCTGGACCATGCGGGAGTTGATCGCCGCCCGATTATGGCTGACCGTCTACCAGCTGCCGCCGTACGCTCCCGAGCTCAATCCCGTCGAGGGCGTGTGGTCGCACCTGAAGAGGTCGCTGGCCAACCTCACCAAACACAGCCTGGACCAGCTCACCGCGTGGGTGAGGACGCGGCTGAAACGCATGCAGTACCGGCCCAGCCTCATACAGGGTCTCATCGCCAAGACCGGGCTCGACTTCCAACCGCCGTCACCTCAGCCGTTAAAGATCTCTAGTGCCTCCCGGCCGGCGAGACGGCACGAGGCGACAACCGCCACTCGCGGGCGGGCATGCGCTGTATCAGAGACGCTTCGTCGACGCCCCAGTTGCGGTCCCCCCGGGTCCGCTTCGCCGAGCACGCCACCAGCCCCAGGCTGTGTGTCCCACAAGCACGACGGCAACCACCACCGCGGTGAGGCGAATGGCATTCCAGGTCATGTTGGCAACCGAGCCTTGCAAGTTCGCCTCGACGGCGAGCCGCTGAGAGGTCTCGAAGAATGCGATCAACGGAACAAGCAGACGGAATGGGAGGCCGCCGACGCCGGGCGTCCGCGCAAGGTTCCCCAAGACCCCCACAGGCGCCCCGAGGACGAACGCTGCTATTCCCCAGAGCAAGATTCTGGACAAGAGGCCCTCTCCAGGCCCGCCAGAGATAACCCGTCCAATCGGAGCAGTGGGGCTTAGATATTTAAAGAGGTAGTACACGACCACACCGATTGCCAAAGCCGAAGAGGCCAGCAGCGTTGACTCAATCTTAGACCGCCGCAAATAGCCGACAATAAAGGCAAAACATGCCCACGACCACCCGCCGGAAAATGCAAGATTCACAACATGACTAATCGGGTTATCAAATTTACCCGCCAGTGGCCCAATTGCACCAATTATCGCGCCCACCCCTAGAGCTACCACGGCAGGAATGACGTGAGCGCGCAGAAAGCTTACGATTTCACTTGCCCTATTCTGTGGTAATTTTCTCATACGGAATGACGCCCGTCTGGGGTGTCTATGTGGGCGCCCGCATAGACACCCCAGACGATGCGGACTTGCGCGCCCTGCCCGGCATCACTGCCAGGGGCAGGGGCGTGGGAACCTAGTCCTTGTCCTTAGACCAGTATGCATAGCACGTGTAGGCGCCGCCTCCGGTGACGTGGGCGCTGGAGGTCTGGTTAGCACGAGACCAGTCATAGTCCGAGCCGCCAGCGATCTTCGCGGTGGAACTATGACCCACCTTCGGGTGGTAGTAGTTCGAATAGCAGTCCTTGCCGTCCGTGACGGCGTTCCAGCCGAAGCTCCACTTTCCGCCGCCGACCTCGACGATGGTCTTCGGCGTAATACTTCCCGCCGAATCGTCCATCGTGAGCTTCACCACACCCCATTCCTTGGGGTTGCCCAGCTCTGCAGGCGGCTGGGTGCCGTCCCCGCGAGTGTGAATGGTGACGGTGGCGCTGAGGGTGCGGGTCTGATCAGCGTCTGCGGTGGCCGGTGTCGTGAGGACGCCGGCAGCAAGGCCTGCGCCCGCAAAGGCGAAAGCCATGCATCTGCCGAAAACCTTCATGGAGTACCCCTCCCTGATTCCCCGTGTGGGAGTCGCAGAGGGATCTTGTACAGATCGAGGCCTTCCAGTGAAGGGGGACTGAACGGCTTGTCTGAAAAATGCTGTTGTCCGATCTGTGGACTCAGAACGGACATTTACGTACTCCGCAATGAGAGCTCCGGCGCGGAGCGGTCCCATTACTTGTGCAGTCAGGTGCTCCTGGCACCTTCGCTGCCTGGACCTCCAACTACAGCTCGTGGCTGATTCCTAACCTACGCACTTCAGTTGGGGCGATGAGATGACGCTGAGAGTCAACTGTTGGGCACCGAGGCGATTTCGGTCTTCGGACATCGTGGAGTTCCGCCGTAGTCGATCTCCCCTGGGTCCTTCGGATCGCGGCGGAGAGGATTGCCGGTCAGCCGCCAGGGCGGGGCAGTGCGGCGAGGTGAGGAAGTCCGTGGCCAGTTCGTTTCTCCCGTGCAGCAGCCGGTAGCGGAGCTTCTTCGGGTCGGCAGTGGCCAGCTGGCCGTCGAGAAGCGGACGAGGATCCAGACTGGACACCGGCGCCGAACCCCTGCCCGAGGCGGCGCCGCCCGCCCCGACCTCATCAAGCCGAACTCCGACGAACTGGCCGAACTCACCGGCTCACACAAAACCCTACGCGCCGCCCAGGACGCCCGCCGCCGCGGCGCCCACGCGGTCGTCGTCCGAGGGCCGCTGGCGCGCAGTCCTGCCCGCCCCTGAGCAAGACGACCCACCGGCGCTGGCGACTCGGCCGGCGTCGGCCTCTTGTCCGGCCTGCTGGACCGACTCCCTGGCCGAACCGCCTCACCCGGGCGGTCGCCCTGGTGGCAGCCGCCGTACGGTCCGCAACAGCGGGCGAGTTCGACCACGCAGCCTACGAGAGACCCCTGGCATGCGTGTCGGTGACGGCGGCGTGAAAGCTGTGCAACCCACCACCGGACATGCCCGCCTGGCGGTTGGCCGAAAAACGGCCTTTCCCTCAACGTATACGGGATGATCAGATGATCACTTGTTCGCCACGTTGACCAGTGGCGATAGACATAGGGGACCCCATATGAACATGCTCAAGAAGGGCCTGACGACAGCAGCTGTCGCCGGCGCGTTGCTCGGTGGCACCTTTGCCACGCCGGCCGCGGCAGCCGATCCCAACACCTGTCCAAAGGGCAAGTTCTGCGGGTGGTCGGGGACACACAGGACCGGAACTCGGACGGTCTACTCCGAAAAGCCCGGCTGTATCCCTCTCGACCGCATCGCCCGGTCCGTCTCGAACCAGACTTCTTACACTCTGGTTTTTTGGAAGGCCACCCTCGGCTGTGCCACCGGCACCAAGTTGGTCACTCTGAAGCCGGGCACCTACTCGGACAACGTTGACAGCGCCAACTCCGTTGAGATTTACGGCTGAGGTGCGCCACAAGCACTCAACCTGAAGTTCACAATGCGCGACAGCCGCCGGGAATCAACACCTCCGGCGGCTGTCGCGCTTGACGGACCGCATCGGCCTCTACTTGGTGATGTAGAGCTGGTCCAAGACGGCGTTGCACTGGTTGCCGTCGTTGCAGGCGATCTGGATCGTGTTCGTGCCCTGGTTGAGGTTCACGTTGGCCCAGGTGGTCTGCCAGCCCTTCTCCCAGTCGCCCTGCGGCAGATTGCCGAAGTTCTTCATGTTCAGGGGCCGTGAGTCGGCCTTGCCGTTGACCACCAGAGTCGCGTTGGCGTCGACGCCCGGGATGCCGTACCGCACGTACAGGCGATAGGAGCCGGCCTCTTGAACGTCGTTGACGGTCCACGTGACGGTCGCACCCACGTGATTGAAGCCCGTCACGTAGCTGCCACCCTTGGCCTTCGACCCCTTGATGCTCGACGCTGTCGTCACACCGGGCCCGAGCTGCAGCGCGCTCGCGTCCGTCTTCGGCAGTTCCCCCGGCGCCGCCGAGTTGCTGCTCGACGGGCTCGAGGACTGGCTCTGGGACTGGGTCGGGGTGGTGCCCGCCTGGTTGTTGGTCTTGTCGTCCGAGTTGTCGTTGAGCATCGCCACGCCGATGCCGATGACCACCGCGGCGACCACCGCGATCGCGCCGATCAGCAGGCCCTTGGTGTTGGGGCCGCGGCGGCCCGGTGCGGGGTGCGCGGGCTGACGGGTGGTCGGGGCGCCGCCGGGGAGGGTCTCGGGGGCCTGGTAGTGGGCGTTCGGCTGGCCGTAGGCGCCCGGCTGCTGCGGGACGCCGGGCTGCTGGCCATAGGTGGCCTGCTGCTGGCCGTACCCGGCCTGCTGCTGGCCGTACTGGCGCTCGCCGACCGCCCGCACCCTGCTGACCGAGTTCGGGTAGCCGTAACCCCCGGACGGCGGCTGGGCCCCTCTGGCCTGGCCGTCGGCGTACAGGTAGCCGAACGGGTCGTCGTCCTCGGGCGTGCTCGGGCCGTTTTCGCCGGGCGTCATCCCTTGGTCTCCTCAGCGGGTGCGGGTGGATGCGATACAGGTCTGGAAAGGGGAGCCTACCCGGTCCGGCTGGGCCAAACGGGTGACTCGAATCGCATCAAGTCCCTGACCTGCGCATCACCCGGCGCGTCGGTGCTGTTTGGGACGAGATCGTTTCTCTACGTACATACGCTCGTCGGCTGACTTCAACACTTCGTCCGCCGTCATGCCGCAGTGCGCCCAGCCGATGCCGAAGCTCGCGCCCACCCGGACGGCCCGGCCCTCGGCCCGGATCGGCTGGATGATCTCGTTGCGCAGCCGTACGGCGAGGTCCTGGGCGTCGGCCCGGCCGAGGCCGTCGGCGAGGATCACGAACTCGTCGCCGCCGAGGCGGGCGACCGTGTCGCCGTCGCGGACCCCGCGGGAGAGCCGCCTCGCCACCTCGATGAGGACCGCGTCGCCCGCGTTGTGCCCGAAGCGGTCGTTGATCGACTTGAAGCCGTCGAGGTCGCAGAAGAGGACCGCGAGGCCCTTGGTGCCGTCGTCGCGGCCGTCCTCGGGAGCGACGGTGTGGACATGGTGGTCGAAGCTGTCGAACGCCTCCGCGCCCGGCCGGAAGTCGAAGCCGTGGGCCACGGGGGCGTCGAAGGCGGGGTGGCCGTAGGCCGCGTCCAGGGACTCCAGTTCGCCGGTGTGGGCCGGGCGCCGGCACAGCCGGGCCGCGAGGCGGGCGCGCAGCTCGGCGGAGTTGGGCAGACCGGTGAGCGAGTCGTGGGAGGCGCGGTGGGCGAGCTGCAGCTCGCGGCGCTTGCGTTCCTCTATGTCCTCGACGTGGGTGAGGAGGAAGCGGGGGCCGTCGGCGGCGTCGGCCACGACGGAGTTGCGCAGGGACACCCAGACGTAGGTGCCGTCGCGGCGCCCCAGGCGGAGTTCCGCACGGCCGCCCTCCGCCGAGGTCCTGAGCAGCGTGCCGATGTCCTCGGGGTGCACCAGGTCGGAGAAGGAGTAGCGGCGCATCGCGGAGGCCGGGCGGCCGAGCAGGCGGCACAGGGCGTCGTTGGTGCGCAGGATGCGGCCGTGCTGGTCGCCGCCCATCTCGGCGATGGCCATGCCCGAGGGGGCGTACTCGAAGGCCTGCCTGAAGCTTTCCTCGCTCGCCCGCAGGGCCTGCTGCTCGCGCTCCAGGCGGACCAGGGCGCGCTGCATGTTCGCACGTAGACGCGCGTTGCTGATCGCGATGGCGGCCTGGAAGGCGTACATCTGCAGGGCCTCGCGGCCCCAGGCGCCGGGGTGGCGGCCGTTGCGCGGCCGGTCGACGGAGATGACCCCGAGCAGCTCGCCGCAGGTGGCGCCCTGCGCGCCGGGCGTGTACATGGGGGCGAAGAGGCGGTCGGAGGGGTGCCACTCGTCCTCGAAGCGAGGGGCCGGGCCGTCCGTGTACCACTGGGGGACGTCGTCGTCGTCGAGGACCCAGCCCTCGGTGTGCGGTATGAAGACCAGGTCGCCCCAGCGCTCGCCCATGTTCAGCCGCCGCTCCCAGGACTCGCGGGAGCCGACCCGGCCGGTGATCAGGGCCTCGGCGGCGGAGTTCCCGGAGAACGCGGCGACGACGAGATCGCCGTCGGGGCGTACGAGGTTCACGCACGCCATCTCGTACCCGAGGGCGTTGACCACGCCGTCGGCGACGGTCTGCAGTGTGTCCGCCAGGCTGCGTGCCGTGTTCATGTCGGCCATGACCTGGTGCAGCTGCCGCAGGGACGCAAGACGGACATACGGCTCCGACTCGGTCTCCATGCTCGCCCTCCCCCCGAGACCTCGCAGCGAATCAAGGGTTGTCTTCGGCGCTTCTTAAGGGTGCCTCTTACGGTGCGTCTCAGTTTCCCAGCCACTGAATCACAGCGCGCTGCCCACTCGGTACACAGGGTCAACAATTCCTGCCCCTTGTGACTCAAGTCACAGATGAACGTGAACAATTGAGTGGAGTTTCTGCGTTTTCCCCGTGCGTTTACTGAACGCAAACTTTTGGGCTCGGTTCACATGATGCACACAGCGGTCCTCCCCTGGTCCTAGGACCAGGCTCGGACCGAGGCCCGATGCGGCCCCCGCGGGGCGGAGACTAGCGTTTCCGACGTGCTGAAGAGTCCCTCACCCACCGCCACCGCCGCTTCCGGGCATGCTGAGGGGGTGAGCAACGACGAGTTCCGGGCCGCGATGTCCCGACTGGCCGCCGGAGTGGTCCTGGTGACCGCGCAGGAGCCGCCGCTGGACCCGGACGACCCGGACGCGCCGGGCATGGAGGACGTCGGCATGACCGCCACCGCCTTCCTGTCCGTCTCCCTCGACCCGCCGCTGGTCCTGGTGAGCCTGCGCACGGGCGCCCGCATGGACGACCTGCTCGACGAACAGCCCCTGTGGGCGGTGTCGGTCCTCACCGAGAGCCAGCGGCACATCGCGGGCCGCTTCGCCATGAAGGGCCGGATCAGCGACCGTCTGCTCTTCGAGGACATCCCCTACGTCCGCGGCGAGGCCACCGGCGCCCCGCTGGTGGGCGGCGCGCTGGCCACGCTGGAGTGCCGCACCGAGCAACGGGTGACGGCCGGCGACCACACCCTCGTCATCGGCCGCGTCCTGACCGCACGGGTCCCGAGCGCCGAGGGCGGCCCGCTGCTCTATTTCCGGGGCCGGTACCGGCAGTTGGGCTGAGCCCGATAGTGCGTCGCCGAGGGGTGAACCGCCCGCCCGGGGTGCACGGATGACCCCTCGTCCGGAAGAAGTCACCCCCGCGAACTTCGACGCCGCGATCGGCATCCGGATCTGCCCCGGCCAGGAACACGCGGTCCAGCCGGTCGTACGGTCCCTGGCCGAGGCGTACGTCCACCCCGCCGGCCTCGCCCGGCCCCGGCTGATCGTCGACGACGACCGCCCGGTCGGCTTCCTGACGGCCTTCCTCGACATCGACGGGTACGGCGACGGCAGCGTGCGCCGCTCGGGCCTGTGGCGCCTCAGCATCGCGGCCGACGCGCAGGGGCGGGGGTACGGCCGGCTCGCCGTCGACGCCGTCGCCGACCTGCTCCGCCGCCGCGGCGACACCGGGATGTACGTCTGCCGGCACCCCGGCGCGGACGGCCCGGAGGCCTTCTGTCCGGGCCCGGGCTTCCGTCCGCCGGGGGCGAGACGGTGGGGGTGCCGCATCTGTGACCGGCTCGGCTACACCGGCTCAATGGTCAGCTCGGACAGGACTTCCCGGTTCGTCATGATGTCGATGGTCGTGATGCGGTCCGCGACGAAGGTGAACGTCAGGACCCGCTCGACGCGGCCGTCGGCGTACACCACCAGCCCCGTCGCCCCGTCGACCAGCGCGGGACGCGCCACCCGGGCCAGGTGGGCGAAGCTCTTCGCGCCGGAGGCGACGCCGGCCGCACCGATGGCCGTACCGGCCTCGCCGCGCGCCAGCACGTCCGGGTCGAGCACCTCCAGCAAGCCGTCGAAGTCCCCCTCCCGCGCGGCCGCCAGGAACGCGTCGACCACCTCCCGCTGCCGCACCAGGTCGGTCTCCGGCGCGTCCGCGCCCCGCACCCGGCGCCGCGCCCGGCTGGCCAGCTGCCGTGCCGCGGCCGGGCTGCGGCCGAGAATCCCGCCGACCTCGTCGAAGGGCACCCCGAACAGGTCGTGCAGCACGAACGCCAGCCGCTCGGGCGGCGAGAGCGTGTCGAGGACGACCAGCAGGGCCACCCCGACCGAGTCCGCGAGCACCGCGTCCTGCGCGGGGTCCGGCTCGGCGGAGGCTCCGGGACGCCAGGTGTCCAGGGGCTCCTCGCCCCGCGAGCGGCGGGAGCGGAGCATGTCCAGGCAGACCCGGCCGACGACGGTCGTCAGCCAGCCCCCGAGGTTGCCCACCTCACGCGTGTCGGACCGGCTCAGCCGGAACCACGCCTCCTGCACCGCGTCCTCGGCCTCGGCGGCCGAGCCCAGCATCCGGTAGGCGACGGCCCGCAGGTGCCCCCGGTACCCCTCGAACCGCTCGGCGAGAAACTCGTCGTCACGGTACTGCCGCTCGCGCTCGCTCATCGGGATGCCCGGCCTTTCCGTCGCCCTGGTGGTCCGCCACCTCACTGACGAACGGCAGGCGCCGGATGTGACGGCTCACCGGATCAGGACAGGCCGTGCGGGGGACAGCTCACCGGATAGGGCAGGCCGTGCGGGGGACGAGTGCCGTGCTGCGCCCGGCCGGGCTCACGCCCAGTCGCGGCCCGAGCGGCCCCGCTTCGTCTCCG
The DNA here is from genome assembly GCF_006715785.1 of Streptomyces puniciscabiei. NCBI lineage: Bacteria > Bacillati > Actinomycetota > Actinomycetes > Kitasatosporales > Streptomycetaceae > Streptomyces > Streptomyces puniciscabiei. Next base: position 3,491,487 of record NZ_VFNX01000001.1, on the reverse strand, counting down.
CGCGCTGCTTCTTCTCCCGCAGCCGGCGCTCATTGATGCCGCGCGGGATGCGGGTCGGCCTGCGCGGCTTGGGCGGGGGCGCGCTCGCCTCCGCGAGGAGGGCGGCGAGGCGTACGGCGGCGGCCTCGCGGTTGCGCCACTGGGAGCGGTGCTCGGAGGCCCGTACGGTCACCACGCCGTCCACGAGCCGGCCCGCGAGCCGCTGCAGCGCCCGCTCCTTCCAGACCGCGGGCAGCGCCTCGGTGCGGGCGAGGTCGAAGCGCAGCTCCACCTGGGAGTCACTGGTGTTGACGTGTTGTCCGCCGGGCCCGGACGACCTGGAGAAACGCCACATCAGCTCGGCCTCGGGGAGCGAGACGGAGCCACGGATGACGTAAGGACCGGACATGCCCTCCATGTTCCCGGCCGTGCCCGGTCCACGTCACCTGGATTTCCGGGCCGGACCTCACACTCGGCACGAAGAATGCTCGGTAAAAAAGGTAAAGGCATCCGGAACCACCGGGACCCCCCTCGACGTTCTTCCCGGTGACGGTAGCTTCAACGGCACTGCACCACACTTGTCCAAGGAAAGGACTCCCAACATGGCTGTAAGCCTGTCCAAGGGTGGCAACGTCTCGCTCACCAAGGAGGCTCCGGGCCTGACCGCCGTCACCGTGGGCCTCGGCTGGGACGTCCGCACCACCACCGGCACGGACTTCGACCTGGACGCCTCCGCCATCGCGGTCAACGGCCAGGGCAAGGTCTACTCGGACGCGCACTTCGTCTTCTTCAACAACAAGCAGACCCCGGACAACTCCATCGTCCACACCGGCGACAACCGCACCGGCGAGGGTGCCGGCGACGACGAGTCGATCAACGTCAACCTGGCCGCGCTCCCGGCCGACATCGACAAGGTCGTCTTCCCGGTCTCCATCTACGACGCCGAGAACCGCGGCCAGAACTTCGGCCAGGTCCGCAACGCCTACATCCGCATCATCAACCAGGCCGGCGGCGCCGAGATCGCCCGCTACGACCTCTCCGAGGACGCCGCCACCGAGACGGCCATGGTCTTCGGCGAGCTGTACCGCAACGGCGCGGAGTGGAAGTTCCGTGCGGTGGGCCAGGGTTACGCCTCGGGCCTGGTCGGCATCGCCCAGGACTTCGGCGTCAACGTCTGAGAGACGGCCACAGCGAGCGGAAGCCCGGGCGCGGACGCGGCCCAGGGCTTCCGCCGCCGCGGGACATCCCGGCCCCGCCGCCGGGTCACGGGTGGGCCGGCTTGCCGTCTCCGTACAGCCAGTCCTTCCAGATCCCGGTGAAGTCCTTGTGCGGGGCCTTCTTCTCCACGTACGCGGTGAAGTCGGCGGTGCTCGCGCTGCCGTGGCGGTGGGTGGCGGCCCAGCCCTGGACGATGTCGTAGAAGGTGTCGTCGCCGACCTTCTGCCGGATCTTCTGCAGGACCATCGCGCCGCGCTGGTAGACGGGGCTGTCGGAGATGTGGGCGGCGCTCGGCGGCTTCGCGGGCGGGTAGGCCCAGACGGCCTCGTCGTCACCGTTGTAGTAGTCCATGAAGGTCTGCTGGGCGCTCTTGCCGCCGTGGTCCTCCTGCCACAGCCACTCCGCGTAGGTGGCGAAGCCCTCGTTGAGCCACATGTCCTGCCAGGACCTGGGGGTGACCGAGTCGCCGTACCACTGGTGGGCGAGTTCGTGCACGAGGGTGCCGGTGTCCGGGGCGCCGGGGAAGAAGGGCCGGTTCTGGGTCTCCAGGGCGTAGCCGGCGTCGTCGGGGCGGTCGACGATCGCGCCGGTGGAGGAGAAGGGGTACGGCCCGAAGTTGGTCTCCTCCCACTTGATGACCTCGGGGAGCTGCGCGAGCGCCTGCTCGCTCGCCTTCGCCTGGGTGGGGTCGACGGCGGTGAGGATCGGCAGTCCGTGCGGGCCCGTGGTGCGGGCGATGTCGAAGTGGCCGACGGCGACGGCGGCCAGGTAGCTCGCCATGGGCTGGGCGGTGTGCCAGTGCCAGCTCGTGCGGCCGCCCTTGGTGGACTGCTCCGCCAACTCGCCGTTGGAGACGGCCTGGAGGCCCTGGGGGACGGTGACGGTGATGTCGTAGGAGGCCTTGTCGGAGGGATGGTGGTTGCCCGGGAACCAGGCCATGGAGCCGACGGGCTCGCCGAGGCCGAGGGCGCCGTCGGCGGTGGGCAGCCAGCCCTCCTTCGAGCCGTCGGGGTCGGTGAGGGTCTGCGGGGTGCCCGAGTAGTGGACCGTGGTGCGGAAGGTCTCGCCCCTGCTCAGGTCGTCGTGCGGGCGGACGGTGAGTTCCTGGCCGGCCCGGTTGAAGCGGGCCTGCTTGCCCTCGACGTCGACCGAGTCGACGTGCAGCCCGGCGAGGTCGAGGTCGAAGGCGGACAGATCCTTTGTGGCGCGGGCGGTGATGACCGCCGTGCCGGTGAGATGACGGGTGGCGGGGGTGTAGTCGAGGGTGAGGTCGTAGTGCCCGACGTCGTAGCCGCCGTTGCCGGCCTTCGGGAAGAAGGGGTCGCGTACGCCGGAGCCGCCCGGGGTGCCGTGGACACCGGCGTCGCACGCGGTGCCGGTGAGGGCGAGGGCGAGCAGGGCGGCGGTGGCCGGCACCAGGCGCACGGATCTGGACATGTCAGCGATCTTAAGCGGCGGTGTTCGAGGGGGTCCGGGTGTCGTCGGGCTCCTGCCGGGGCGTGACACCATCTCTGACGTGCTCGACATCGGCTACGCCCTCTCCAACCGGTTCCCGGACCCCCCGCAGACCGACTACCGCCGCGCGGACGTCCACGCGCTGCGGCACGACCTGTTCTGCGGTGACGTGTATCTCGCGGACACGAAGACGGACCGGGAGCTGTCCACAGCCTGGGGATGGGTGCCGGTGCTGGACTTCGCGTGGGCGCTGTGCGACATCGTGGAGCGGCTGGACCGGGATCCGATGGGCTCCCGCGCCGCCCGGCCGCAGCGCGCGGAGCTGGACTTCACCGAGTCCACCGACCGGATGCTGTTCGAGCGCCGCTTCGGCTGGGTCGACATCACCGCCGACTGGGTGCCGGCCGAGGAGTCCCCGCTGTCCTTCTCCCACGCCGACCTGCGCCGCGAGGCCCGCGACTTCCTGCACGACCTGATCGCCGACCTGACCGACCTCCATGAGGACCTGGCGGAGAACCCGGCGATCTGGACGCTCCAGGCCCGCTTTCCCCGGGTGTCGTAGGGCGCCGAGGGACTGCCGTAGGCCCTACTCCACCCGGATCCCCAGCTCCGCCGCCAACAGCGGTGCCAGGTCCAGCAGTTGCCCGGTGCTGATCACCGCCCCCGACAGCCGGTCCAGCCCCCGCACGATCTCCAGCGGAGCCGCCCCGCGCAGGTCCACGTCCTTCAGGGTCGCGCTGCCGAAGTCGGCCTCTCTCAGGGCGCAGTCGACGAACTCCACGCGCTCCAGCGTCGCACCGGCGAAGTCCGGCTCGACCAGGACGCAGGACTCGAAGACGACGTCCTTCAGGCGGGCCTCCCGCACATTGAGGTAGTCGATCTTGCCGCCGCGGACCACGACCCGCTCCAGGACGGCGCCGTGCAGCTGCGTGCCGCCCAGCCGGGCGTCGATCAGCTCGACGTCCCGGAACGTGGACTCGGCCAGATGTGTGCCCACCCCGCGCAGGCCGGTCAGGACCGAGTCGAGCACTCTGGCCCGGCCCAGCGCCGTGTCGTCCAGCACGCAGCCGGTCAGCGCGCAGTCCATGAACCGGGCGCCCACGCCGTCCTGCCCGGTCAGGTCGGCGTCCTGGAAGTCCAGGCCGTCATAGTCCCCGTCCGGCTCCAACTCGCCCTGCGGCCACGGCCGTAGGGGCGGCAGGCGCAGCTCCGGCCGTCGCGCGCCCTGCACTCCTGTCCGGCCCGCCGCACGGCCGCCCGTCGCTCTCCTCGCCATGCCCCCATGCTGCACCCCACCACTGACAATCCCCCTGACCTGGGCAAACCCGGTCGATGTCACATTCCGGCGCGCCGAACGGTCCTCTTGTCGGACCGACAGTCGTACGCACGGACCAGGTGTCCGGATCCGAGAGAGGGCCCGCCCATGCACCGCCCCCTGCACCGCCCCAAGCCCCGCATCACCGTCATCGGCGGCGGGTTCGCCGGACTCACCGCCCACCTTCGCACCGGCACGCCCGAGGCCCTCACGATCCCGGCGGGCATCGTCCACGGCTGCACCATCGCCATCTGGTGGGCGGCCGGCGTGATGCTCCTGGCGGGCCTGACCGCCGGCCTGATGGTCACGGCCAGGGCCCCGAAACACGAGGGAGCGGCCGAGGCCCCGGTACCGGAATCAGTGACCTGAGCAATCGGTGACCCGAGCGATCAGTGACCTGAGCCCAGCGCCGCCAGCGCCCCGTCCGTCAGCCGGTACACCGTCCACTCGTCCTGCGGACGGGCGCCCAGCGCCTCGTAGAAGCCGATCGCGGGCCGGTTCCAGTCCAGCACCGACCACTCCAGCCGCCCGTACCCGCGCTCGACGCAGATCCGCGCCAGCTCCGTCAGCAGCGCCCGCCCGTGTCCGCCGCCCCGCGCGCCCGGCCGGACGTACAGGTCCTCCAGGTGGATCCCGTGCACCCCGCGCCAGGTGGAGAAGTTCAGGAACCACAGCGCGAAGCCCACGGCCTCCCCGGTGGCGTCGTCCACCGCCAGGTGCGCGAACGCCGCCGGCCGCTCCCCGAACAGCGCCTCGCGGAGCTGCTCCTGGGTCGCCCGCGCCTCCTGCGGCGCCTTCTCGTACTCGGCCAGCTCACGGATCAGGGCATGGATGACGGGGATGTCGGCGGGTATCGCGGTACGAATCATGCGGCGAGACTAATGGGGGTCACCACCCGCTCAGTGCCGCCCCGCCACCCGGTCCGCCAGCCTCGCCAGCCGCGAGGACTCCGTGCCCGGGTGGAGGCGTTCGCGCTGGTCGGCGGTGCGGTAGGTGGCGTACATGCCGTGGACGCCGAGCCAGCGGAAGGGTTCCGGCTCCCACTTGCGGACCTTGTGACCGACCCAGGGCAGGTCCGTGAGCTCGGTGCGGCCGCCCTGGCCGGAGTCCTGCTGGACCAGGTCGCGCAGGGTGCGGGCGGCCAGGTTGGTGGTGGCGACGCCGGAGCCGACGTACCCGCCGGCCCAGCCGAGACCCGTCGAGCGGTCGAGGGTCACCGTGGCACACCAGTCGCGCGGCACACCCAGGACGCCCGACCAGGCGTGTTCCACCCGCACCCCGGCCAGCGCCGGGAACAAGCGGGTCAGGATCTCGTGCAGGGCCTCGATCGTCGCCGCCTGGGTGCGGCCGTCGTTGTCCGTGCGCGAACCGAAGCGGTAGGGGATCCCGCGGCCGCCGAGTGCGATCCGGCCGTCGGCGGTGCGCTGGGCGTACATGTAGGCGTGGGCCATGTCGCCGAGGGTCTCGCGGCCCTCCCAGCCGATGGCCCCCCACTGTTCCTCGGTCAGCGGCTCGGTGGCGATCATGGAGGAGTTCATGGGGAGCCAGGTGCGCCGCTGGCCCCTCAGGGACGCGGTGAAGCCCTCGGTGCAGCGCAGGACGTAGGGGGCGCGGACCGTGCCGTAGGGGGTGACGGCGTGCTTGGGGCGGATCTCGGTCACCGGGGTCGACTCGTGGATCGTGACGCCGAGGGCCTCCACCGCCGCCGCGAGGCCCTTGACCAGCTTCACGGGGTGCAGCCGGGCGCCGTGCGGGGTCCAGGTGGAGCCGACCGCGTCGGCGATCCGGATGCGTTCGGCGGTCTGGCGGGCGCCGTAGAGTTCCCGGTCCTTCTCGCCGTACGACAGCTCGTGCTCGTGGAAGGCCTTCAGACGGGCCAGCTGGGCGGGGGTGGTGGCCACTTCGAGGACGCCGCCCTGGTGGATGTCGGCGTCGATGCCCTCGGCCCCGGCCACCGCGATCACCTCGGCGACGGTGTCGTTCATCGCCTTCTGCAGGCGTACGGCGGCCTCGCGGCCGTGCAGTTTCGCGTAGCGGTCGCGGCCGGCGATGCCGTTGTAGAGCCAGCCGCCGTTGCGGCCGGAGGCGCCGTAGCCGCAGAACTTCTGCTCCAGGACGGTGACGCGGAGGAAGGGGGCGGCCTTCTTCAGGTAGTACGCGGTCCACAGGCCGGTGTAGCCGCCGCCGACGATCGCGACGTCGGCGGTCGCGTCCCCGGGCAGTGGCTCGCGTACCGCGGGGAGGCCGTCGTCCGCGTACCAGAAGGAGATCCCGCCGTTGACGACACTGCTTGCCGAGCTGCTCATGGCCGGGACGTTAACCCCTCGGAGCGGCCAGTGTCTCCTTCGGATTCCATGCTTTTCCGCGGCCTCTGGTCAGGGGGGAGCAGGCCAGTCCGATCAGTGCCGAGACGAAGTGGCCGAGGTCGGTGAAGGTCGATCCCTCGGTCAGCGGCAGCGCGAAGACCCCGAGGACCACCAGCAGATACGCGTACCGCCAGGGCGGCGCGATCCGGTAGGCGAGCACGGCGATGACCCCGGCCAGGGCGTAACTCACGCCCACGTCCAGGGTGTTGACCGCCGAGTGCGGTGCCATGCCGTCGCGGATCGCCTTGAGCAGCGCGCCCTCGCTGATCAGCGTGGCGAGCACATGCGCCAGCGCACACACGGCGAGCCAGCGGGCGGTGCCGAGCCAGCGCTCCACCGGCGCGTGGAACACGGTGTACAGCAGGATGTACGGCAGCCAGCGGCCGCTGTCGATCCACAGCGCGCTGGCCACGAGGACCCGCACCGGGTTGCGCGACAGCTCGTGGATGTTGGTCGACCGCTGCCGCAGGAAGTGCTCCTCGAACTCCGGCGACATCTGGTGCAGCGCGACGGTCGTGACGAACAGGACACCCAGCCACACATACGTGCCGGGAGCACTGCGGATGTACGCCCATACGCCGCCGAGGCCCCGGATGATTCGCATGAGCCGATTCACGCACGCCGGTATCGTCCGGCCCGTGATTGACATCCCCGGCGAGCTCGCGGAGGCCCAGGCGAGGTACAACGGCGCGGCGGGGCGGGCGTTCGTCGCCGGGCTGCCGGACCTCGCGGCGGCCTTCCTCGACCGATGGCGGCTGCGGCTCGACGGTCCCTCCATGAACGGCGTCAGCGCCCTGGTCCTGCCGGTCACCCGCGCCGACGGCACCCGCGCCGTCCTCAAGCTCCAGCTGCCGGACGAGGAGAGCGAGGGGGAACCGGTCGCGCTGCGGGTGTGGGACGGCGACGGGGCCGTACGGCTCCTCGACCATGATCCGGCGACCGGCACCATGCTCCTGGAGCGGCTGGACGAGACGCGGATGCTCACCGCCGTGGCCGACACGCGCGAGGCCGTCGTGGTCGTCGCGCGGCTGCTGGCCCATCTGACGTCCTTCCCGGCGCCGCCGGGTATGCGCCGGCTCGGTGACATCGCCGGGGCCATGCTGGAACAGACCCCGTGGGCGCTGGGGCGCATCCCGGATCTCGCGGCCCGGCGCCTCGTCGCCGACTGCGCGGCCGCCGTGCGTGAGGTCGTCGCCGAGCCCGGTGACCGGCTGCTGCACTGGGACCTGCACTTCGAGAACGTGCTGGCCGCCGGCCGCGCGGACTGGCTGGCCATCGACCCGAAGCCGCTCGCGGGCGATCCGGGTTTCGAGCTGTGGCCGGCGCTGGACAACCGGTTCGAGGCGGCCGAGGTGCGCCGGCGCTTCGACGCGATGACCGAGGTTCTCGGGCTGGACCGGGAGCGGGCGCGTGCCTGGACGCTGGGCCGGCTGCTGCAGAACGCCCTGTGGGACGTGGAGGACGGCCGGCCCGTCGAGGAGCGGCAGCTCGAACTGGCGCGCAAGCTCCGCACCTGATTCCGATCAATCTCTTACTTGTTTCTCGTTGCCCCTGGCCGAAATGCATCGACAGCATTCGACTGTCACGGGCAGACCACTCGGCCTCCCCAACACCACCACACCAGAAGGGCACTTCCTTGCTCTCAGGGAGACACCGGGCGGCATCCACCGCCGCTCTGCTGTCCACCACGGCACTCATATCCGCCGGAATGTCCACCGGATGGCTCACGGCGACCGCCTTCGCGGCACCGCCGTCCCACGCGGCGGCCCACATCAAGCATCTGTGTGCCCACACCACCACGCCGGGCCATGTCGCGTGCCTCGCCGAGGCCCGCACCGACATCGTCCAGCACCTGACCGTCAGCCCGGACGCCACACCGTCCGGATACGGCCCCTCGGACCTCCAGAGCGCCTACAACCTGCCGTCCGCGACGGCCGGTTCGGGCCGGACCGTCGCCATCGTCGACGCCATGGACGACCCGAACGCCGAGTCCGACCTGGCCGCCTACCGGTCCCAGTACGGCCTCCCCGCCTGCACCACCGCCAACGGCTGCTTCCACAAGGTGAACCAGACCGGCGGCACCACCTACCCGAGCCCCGACTCGGGCTGGGCCGGCGAGATCTCCCTCGACCTCGACATGGTCAGCGCCGTCTGCCCGCAGTGCCACATCACGCTCGTCGAGGCCTCCTCCGCGAGCATGACCGACATCGGCACCGCCGAGAACGAGGCCGTCGCCCTCGGCGCCAAGTACGTCTCCAACTCCTTCGGCGGCACCGAGGACCCGACCGAGACCACCGCCGACGTCCAGTACTTCAACCACCCCGGCGTCGCCGTCACCGTCAGCGCGGGCGACAGCGGCTACGGCGTTGAGTACCCGGCCTCCTCCCCCTACGTCACCGCGGTCGGCGGCACCTCGCTCAACCGCGCGAGCAACACCCGCGGCTGGACCGAGTCGGTGTGGTCCAACGACGCCACCGACGGCACCGGCTCCGGCTGCTCCGCCGACGAGGCCAAGCCCACCTGGCAGACCGACAGCGGCTGCTCCCGCCGTACCGTCGCGGACGTCTCCGCGGTCGCCGACCCGAACACCGGCGTCGCCGTCTACGACACCTACGGCGCCTCCGGCTGGGACGTCTACGGCGGCACCAGCGCCTCCGCGCCGATCGTCGCGGCCACCTACGCCCTCGCCGGCACCCCGACCGCGAACAGCTACCCGTCGTCCTACCCCTACGGCCGCACCTCCGCGCTGAACGACGTCAGCACGGGCAGCAACGGCACCTGCTCCCCGGCCTACCTGTGCACCGCGGGCACCGGCTACGACGGCCCGACCGGCCTCGGCACCCCGAACGGCACCGCCGCCTTCGCCCCCGGCGCCAACAGCGTCAACTCGCTCCAGCCCGGCCAGAAGCTGACCTCCGGCCACAAGCTGAGCAGCGGGAACATCACGCTGACCATGGGCAGCGACGGCAACCTGGTCGCCTACCTCAAGACGAACGGCACCAGCGGCAGCGGCCCGGCGATCTGGTCCACCGGCACCTCCGGCCACTCCGGCGCCTACGCGTACATGCAGACCGACGGCAACCTCGTCGTCTACTCGAGCACCGGCACCGCCCTGTGGTCCACCCACACCAACGGCCACAGCGGCGCCTACTTCCTGGTCCAGGACGACGGCAACCTGGTGGTCTACGGCTCCGGCGGCGGCCCGAGCACCGGCGGCTCGCTGTGGTCGGACGGCACCTACGTGCACTCGGCGACCATCGGCTCCGGCCAGAAGCTCAAGGGCGGCTGGTGGGCCCAGGCCACGTACACCCGCCTCGTGATGCAGCCCGACGGCAACCTCGTGATGTACCGCAAGCACGACGGCAAGGCCATCTGGTCCACCGGCACCTCCGGCCACTCCGGCGCCTACGCGTACATGCAGACCGACGGCAACCTCGTCGTCTACTCGAGCACCGGCACCGCCCTGTGGTCCACCCACACCAACGGCCACTCCGGCGCGTACGCCGTGATGCAGAACGACGGCAACTTCGTCGTGTACACCTCCACCGGCGGAACGGGCAAGGGCGGCGCTCTGTGGGCGAGCAACACCCGGTCGTACGTGCCCTGACGCACACCACCTGAACGTCCCGCCGGCCCGGGGAAACCCCCGGGCCGGCGGCATTTTCGCCACGCCCTCCCCGGGATATGTGATGCTTCAACGTCCCGGTGCGCTGGTACTTCCGGGCACTCCTGTGACGGCTGTGCCTCGCAGTGCCTGTGATGACAACGACAACGGGGCTTCAGGGTGGGCATGAGAACTGAACAGAGAGTACGGCGCGGCCGCCGTCGAGTCGGCCCGAAGAAGCGCACCTGGATCGCGCTGGGCGCGCTCGTCGCCGGTGCCGGCGTGACCGTGGCGACCGTCGCCATGGCCGGGTCGGCAGGCCACGGCGGAGCCTCTGCCGCGTCGGGACCGATCAAGACACATGTCCACTCGCTCTCCCTCACCGGGAGCAGCGCGTCGCTCAAGGCGCTGGGAGCCCGGTCCACGGCTCCCTTCAGCATGGTGGGTGTCACCTGGAACGGCGCGCACGCCACGCTGCGCGGCACGGTGGAGGTGCGGACCCGATCCGCCGTCAGCGGCCACTGGACGCCGTGGCTGAAGATGCAGCAGCCGGACGACGTCCCCGACGCCGCCGAACTGAACCGTCCCGGGGTGCGCGGCGGCATGTCCCCCATGTGGTCGGGGCCGTCGAACGGAATCCAGGTCCGCGCGAGCGGCACCGGCCGGACGACCGCACTGCCCGCCGGGCTGCGGGTGGACCTGGTCGACCCGGGCAAGCCCGCCACCGGCACGACGCAGGACTCCGGCATGGACCCGGCGGCGTACGCCATGGACGCGACGGCCACCGACACCGCGACCCCGACGGACAGCGCGGCACCGACCGACACCGCGGCGGACGCCTCCGGCACCCCGACCGCGACGGACTCCGCCGCGCCCACGGACACCGCCACCGCCACCGCCACGGACTCGGCATCGGCCACGCCGTCCACCGGGACCTCAGCCTCCGACTCCGCCTCCGCCTCCGCGTCCACCTCCGCCTCCGCACCCGCCTCGCCGAGTGCGTCGCCGAGCGCGTCGCCGACGTCCTGGCCGAGCCAGCTGCCGACCATGGACCAGGCGTACCCGTCCTGCCCGGCCTCCTCGGCAAGCCCCTCCCCGTCCTCGTCGCCGACCCCGCCCGACCCGATGCCGGCCGCGACCACCTCCACGGTGGCACCGCCCACCGTCGTCACCCGGGCCGGCTGGGGCGCGGACGAGTGCGCGCGGGAGTCCGGTTACCCGTCGTACGGCTCGGCGGTGAAGGTGATGTTCGTCCACCACACGGACACCACCAACAACTACTCCTGCGCCGACTCCCCGGCGATCGTGCGCGGCATCTACGCCGAGCACCTCAACCAGGGCTGGCGCGACCTCGGGTACAACTTCCTCGTCGACAAGTGCGGCACCATCTTCGAGGGCCGCTTCGGCGGGATGGCACTGCCGGTCGTGGGCGCCCAGACGTACGGGTTCAACACCAACAGCATGGGCGTCGCCGCCATCGGCACCTACACCGACCTCAGCGGCGGCGACTCCACCGCCAGCACCTTCCCCGGCGCCACCCCGAGCCAGGCCATGCTCGCCTCCATCGCCCGCATCGCGGCCTGGAAGTTCGGCATGACCGGCGTGAACCCGGGCACCGGCACCGCCTCCCTGCCCGAGGGCGCCTCCGACAGCCACGGCTTCACCCTGGGCAACAGCTACAACTTCAACGTCGTCTCCGGGCACCGCAACGGCTACGCCACCGACTGCCCCGGCAACCAGCTCTACAACGCCCTGAGCACCATCCGCTCCTACGCGGCCGGCCCGGTCGGCGCCGTCACCGTCACCGGCATGTCCGGCGGGGCGACCAAGTCCGGGGCGAGCTACTACACCAAGGGCGCGGCCACGGTGAGCTGGAGCACCGCCACACCGTCCGCCGTGATCTCCGGCTTCGACGTCCTGGTCGACGGCAAGGCCGTGGCACACACCGCCGGCTCCGCCCGCTCCGCCGCGGTCTCGGTCGCCACGGGCAGCCACACCGTCCAGGTCCGCGCCACCCACGTCCGCGGCGCCACCACACTGTCCGGTTCGGCCACCCTGGTCGGCGACACCACCGCGCCCACCTTCCCGACCACCCCGGCCGTGCAGACGCGCACCGGCACCGTGAGTGCGACGGCGGTCCCCGTCACCGTGACCTGGAAGGCCGCCGACAACGCGGCCCTCGCCAAGGTCCTGGCGACCTCGCCGTCCTCGGCCGCCTTCGGCCCGACCACGACCACCTGGAACACCACCGCGAAGCCCGGCACCTCGGACCTGTTCGCCCTCAAGGCGTACGACGCGGCCGGCAACACCGCGGGCGCCTCCGTCAACCGGACACCGTCGATCATCCAGGAGACCTCCACCACCCGCACCGGCGCCTGGACCCACCGCAGCAGCACCAGCTACCTGGGCGGCTACTCCTACAGCTCCTCCTCCGCCGGCGCCTCGATCAGCTGGACCTTCACCGGACGCTCGGTGGCCTGGATCGTCTCCCGCGCCTCCACCTCCGGCCAGGCGTACGTCTACGTCGACGGCACCAAGGTCACCACGGTGGACCTGAAGTCCTCCACCACCCTCTACCGCCAGGCGATCTGGACCAAGACCTGGTCCAGCTCCGCCAAACACACCCTGAAGATCGTCGTGGTCGGCACCTCCGGCCGCCCGACTGTGACCACCGACGGCATCACAACCATCGGCTGACCGACCGCCCACACCGCGCACAAAAGCCGCCGGCCTGGGGAATCCCCAGGCCGGCGGCCTTTTTTCAGGGTCCGTCGGGGGCGCGACGGGCAACGAGGCCTATGGGCCGCTCAGTTCGTCCAGCAGCTTCGTGATGTGTACGGCCGTCGGAGTGATCAAAACATGAACGACGTTACGCTCTGATTCTTTTTGCACATCGTTCTCCAGGTATCTTCCCGATTCGGGGCACAGCAGCGGAGAAGAACGCATGAGGACCGTCCGGAAGATCGCAGGGGTGGCCGCGGCCACCTGCGGGATCCTCTTCGCCGGCATCGGGGTGGCCAGCGCTTGCGCCCAGGACAACGGCGGGGGGACAACATCCCCGTGCTCAGCAACATCAACCAGTTGAACTGGGACGATTCGCCCTTCTGCGGAGTTCAGGTCAAGACCAACAACACCGCGCAGAAGACGTCCTGTCCGGTAGTGCACAACGAGGGCAGCTCCAACAGCCCGGTGTACATCCTCACCTTCGGATCTTGATCTACTCATAGCGGCCCGGCGGTCAGGGGCCGCCGGACCGCTTCGGCATGCCGAACGCCCCGGACCGATCATCGGCCGGGGCGTTCGTGCTGCTCAGGATGAGAGCCCCCTGTCGGATTCGAACCGACGACCTTCGCTTTACAAGAGCGGCGCTCTGACCAGCTGAGCTAAGGAGGCGTGCGCGTGGGCGCCCGTGCAGTGTACCCAGGTCTCGGCCGACTCCCGTCGAAAATTTCCGCGAAGTTCACAGTGGCCCAGGTACTGACAGACCACATGGACGCCAGGTAGCGTCCTGAGCCAGTTCGCGCGGTTCACCTGTGTGGACTACACCAACCACCTTCCTACAACGGATCGTCCGGCACGTTCCTGCCGGTAGAAGGGGGCCCATTCACCATGGCCACTGTCACGTTCGACAAGGCGACCCGGATCTACCCGGGTTCCACCAAGCCCGCCGTCGACTCGCTCGACATCGCGATCGAGGACGGCGAGTTCCTCGTCCTGGTCGGCCCGTCGGGTTGCGGAAAGTCCACCTCGCTGCGGATGCTCGCGGGCCTGGAGGACGTCAACGGCGGCGCGATCCGCATCGGTGACCGCGACGTCACGCACCTGCCGCCCAAGGACCGGGACATCGCCATGGTGTTCCAGAACTACGCCCTCTACCCGCACATGACGGTCGCCGACAACATGGGCTTCGCGCTCAAGATCGCCGGTGTCAACAAGGCGGAGATCCGGCAGAAGGTCGAGGAGGCCGCGAAGATCCTCGACCTCACCGAGTACCTGGACCGCAAGCCGAAGGCGCTCTCCGGTGGTCAGCGCCAGCGTGTCGCCATGGGCCGCGCCATCGTGCGTGAGCCCCAGGTCTTCCTCATGGACGAGCCGCTGTCCAACCTCGACGCCAAGCTCCGGGTGAGCACCCGTACGCAGATCGCGTCGCTGCAGCGCCGGCTCGGCATCACCACCGTCTACGTCACGCACGACCAGGTCGAGGCCATGACGATGGGCGACCGGGTGGCCGTGCTCAAGGACGGCATCCTGCAGCAGGTGGACTCGCCGCGGAACATGTACGACAAGCCCGCGAACCTCTTCGTCGCCGGCTTCATCGGCTCCCCGGCGATGAACCTGGTCGAGGTCCCGATCGCCGACGGCGGCGTGAAGTTCGGCAACAGCGTGGTCCCGGTCAACCGGGAGGCGCTGAAGGCGGCCTCCGACAAGGGTGACCGTACGGTGACCGTGGGCGTCCGGCCCGAGCACTTCGACGTGGTCGAGCTCGGCGGCGGTGCGGCCACCGCCCTGACGAAGGACAGCGCGGACGCGCCGGCCGGTCTGGCCGTCTCCGTGAACGTGGTCGAGGAGCTGGGCGCCGACGGCTACGTCTACGGCACGGCCGAGGTCGGCGGCGAGGTCAAGGACCTGGTCGTCCGCGTGAACGGCCGCCAGGTCCCGGAGAAGGGCTCGACGCTGCACGTGGTGCCGCGGCCGGGCGAGACCCACGTGTTCTCGACGTCCACGGGTGAGCGTCTCTCCGACTGAGCAGCGCGTTTGTACCGAGGTTGACGAAAGGGGCCCCGCGGAGTGCCGCGGGGCCCCTTTCGTGTGGTGTGCGCGTCGGGAGATACCCGGCACAGCGATCATTCCGGGCGGGAGACGTCAACCTCTTACCCAGAAATTGGCACCGTCCCGTCCCCCGAAGGGGTGACTAAATGTCGCCAAATCATTACCCCGCGCTACCCTCACACGCGTGAAGCACTCCACCACCCCACAGACGCGACGCGGCCACCGGGGCGGCCCTGCCCGCCGGATCGGCCGCACTCTCGCCCTCGTCCTGCCCGTCGTCCTGGTGCTCTCCGGAACCCTCGCGGTGACCCGGGTGAACTGGACGGGGAGCCCCTCCAGCTCGGCGCTGACCGCCTCTGACGTCTCCGCGGCGCAGGTCTCCACCAAGTCGGTCTCCCGCGCCCCGCAGGACGTGCTCCGCGACCAGCTGATCGCCGAGCTGCAGAACAAGAACCCCGGGGTCGTCCTCACCCACCTCCAGCAGGCGGTCAACGGACGCCCCTCGCTGGCCCGGCACTGCACCTCCATCGCCCGCGCGGTGGGCCAGGCCGCGGAGCGGATCTACGGCGCCACGCGCGCCCAGTCCTACGCCCGCCCGGTGTGCGACACGTCGTACGCCTCGGGCGTGCTCGCCGCCGCGCACAGCTGAACGCCGGGTGCGCCGGGACGCCGGTGACCGCTCCTTGGGGTTCCGGTTCCTCACCCCGGAGGAACCGCGAAGGTAACGGCTCCCCAAGGGGCGCGTCGCTGTCGGCCGGACCTGGCAGGGCGCCCCGTACAGTGCGGTCATGACCCATCCCAACGCCGCGTCGCGCCCCACTCAAGCCGTGGTCCTGGCCGGTGGCCAGGGCTCCCGGCTGCGTCCCTACACCGACGACCGGCCCAAGCCGATGGTCGAGATCCCGGGCACGGGCACTCCGATCATCGGCCATCAGCTGACCTGGCTCGCCGAGGAAGGCGTGACCGACGTGGTGGTCTCCTGCGGCCATCTCGCCGAGGTCCTGCAGAAGTGGCTGGACTCCGCCGACCTGCCCGTCTCCGTCACCACCGTCGTGGAGACCGAGCCCCTCGGCCGTGGCGGCGGCCTCAAGTACGCCGCCGCGCGCCTTCCCCGCCCCGACCGGCCCTGGTACGCCACCAACGGCGACATCTGGACCCGCTTCTCCCTGCGGGACATGGCCGACTTCCACACCGAGCGGGATGCCGTCGCGACCCTGGCCCTGGCCCGGCCGCGGATCCCCTGGGGTGCGGTGAAGACCGACGGGTTCGGGCACATCACCGACTTCATCGAAGCCCCGCCGTCGACGTTCGAGATCAACGCGGGCGTGTACGTCTTCTCGCCCGAGTTCGCGGAATTGCTGCCCGAGCGGGGGGATCACGAACGGACCACGTTTCCCGGGCTGGCCCGGGAGCGGCGGCTGTTCGGGTATCCGATCCCGCAGGGGGCGTACTGGCGGGCCATCGACACGGCGAAGGATCTGACGGAAGCGGCCAAGGAGCTGGCGGCCCTGGGGCGGTGAGCCCGGCCGTACCGCATGCCGGCCGGCCTTACCGCATACCGCCCGGCCGTACCGCATGCCGAAAGGGCCCCGTACCTGCACCGGTACGGGGCCCTTGGTGCAGGCGCGGTTACCCGAGCAGGCCGCCCACCAGGCCCGACTGGCCCGAGGACGAGGAGCCGCCGGAGCTGCTGCCGCCACCCGAGGAGGAGCCGCCGGTCGATGTGCCGCCGGTGCTGGTCGGGCCCGCCGTCGTGCTCGGGGCGCCGCCCGTCGGGGAGGACTGGCGGGGCGGGGTCTGGCCCAGGGTGCCCTGGGTCTGACTGGGGGTCGTGGTCGTACCGCCGGCGGTACGGGTCGGGGCCGTCGCGGAGGGGCTCACGCCGGCCGTGGCACCGCCCGTGGGCGAGCTGGACGCCGCCGGGGTCTTCTGGTGCCGCTTGCCGGGTCCCTGCGGGAGCGGGGAGCCGGGGAGGTTGTTGCGGGGGGCCTCGCCCGGTCCGGGGACGACGACGCGGCTGGAGTCGCGTACGGCGCCGCCGAGCAGGGAGCCGACGAGCAGGGTGACGCCGGCGGTGACGGCCGTGATCAGGACGCCGCGGCGCAGGACGTAGCGGCGCAGGTCCCAGATGTCGGCGCGGGGGCCGAGGCGGCGCCAGGCGCCCGCGGCGAGGCGGCCGTCCACCGAGTAGACGGGGGCGCCGGCGATGATCAGCGGGGACCAGGCGGCCATGTAGATGATGTCGGGGGCGTCGTAGGCGGGAACCGTCTTCCAGCTGACGGTGACGATCAGGGCGGCGGACAGCAGGGCGCCCAGGACCGCGGCGACGCGCTGCCAGCAGCCGAGGACGGTCAGGACGCCGACGACCACCTGGAGGAAGGCGATGACCAGTCCGGAGCCGACGGGGTGGTGCAGGGCGAACTGGCGCAGTGGCTCGGCGACTTCCCAGGGGTGCAGGGTGTCCAGCCACTTGACCATGGAGCCGCGCTTGCCGCCGTCGAAGTAGAGCGGGTCGCACAGCTTGCCCATGCCGGCGTAGATGGAGATGAAGCCGAGGAAGATGCGCAGGGGGAGGAGGACGACGCCGAGGTTCATCCGGCGGCCGGGGTAGTAGGCGTGCCGGGCCGGGTCGTCGCCGCCTCGCCGGGCGGGGCGCGGGGCGTCGGGGTCGGAGGGGTCGGCGTAGTCGTCGTAGTCGTCGTAGTGGCCGTCGCGGCTGTCCTGGCCGTCGTACGGCTCGAAGCCGGGGCCGGGGTAGGGGGGTTCGTCGTAGGCGCCGCCGGCCGGGCGCATGTGCGGCAGCAGGCGGGTGCCGTCGGCGGCGTCGGGGGCCGTGCGCTGGTGGCCCAGGACCGGGGTCTCGACCGTCTGTTCCAGGGCGTCGTAGGCGTCGGCGTAGTCGGTCCCGACGCGTGGGATGACCTGGGTGGCGCCCGGCTCGGGCTCGTCGGCGTGGCGGACGCTGCTGCCCCGCACGGCCTGGAGGAGCCGGTGGGCGCCGGTGTCGTCGGGGGCGGACTTGCCGCTCCACACGACGGGGCGGCGGCGGCCGGCGGCGGCGCCCGGCCGGCCGGCGGTGCCCATGACGGGCATCCGGGCGGTGTCCTGGGCGGCGCTCAGATGCCGGGCGATCCGCGGGGATTGGGTGCGCTTCGCCGATGCGCCCAGCTGCACGCGGAAGCTGGCGTGATTGACGATGACCTGCGCCGGATCGCTCGGCACCTTCACCATGCTCAGCGCGGGAGCGTCGTCGGGTCCGGGCTGGAATCCCGACGAGCGTCCCCCCGTGGGTGTGCGGGGTGTTCTGGTGTCCACACTCATCTAACCGAGCGACGTGGTGTTAGGACACTGCTTTGACCGGGCGGATGTGTCCGGACCCCGTCAAAGCGGCCTCGAACGCCGCATGGACGCCAGAAATACCCCGCATGGGTGAAATTCCGGACGGGTGTTCAGTCACGTCGGCGCGCCGTCACGTCGGTCCTGCCGGCGCGCCGTCACGTCAGCGGCGGCGGCGCGCCGCCTCGTACAGGACGATGCCCGCCGCCACACCGGCGTTGAGGGACTCCGCGCCACCGGGCATGGGGATGCGGACGCGGAAGTCGCAGGTCTCGCCGACCAGACGGGACAGGCCCTTGCCCTCGCTGCCGACGACGATGACGACCGGGCCGTCCAGGGCCTCGAGCTCGCCGAGTTCGACCTCGCCGTCCGCCGCCAGGCCCACGACCGTGATGCCGGCCTTCTTGTACGCCTCCAGGGTGCGCGTGAGGTTGGTGGCGCGGGCGACCGGGGTGCGGGCGGCCGTGCCGGCGGAGGTCTTCCAGGCGCCGGCGGTCATGCCGGCCGAGCGGCGCTCGGGCACGACGACGCCGTGGCCGCCGAAGGCGGAGACGGAGCGGACGACGGCGCCGAGGTTGCGCGGGTCGGTGACGCCGTCGAGGGCGACGATCAGCGGGTCCTCGGACTCGTCGTAGGCGGCTTCGGTGAGGTCCTCGGGGTGCGCGTACTCGTACGGCGGGACCTGCAGGACGAGGCCCTGGTGGTTCAGGCCGTTCGTCATCCGGTCCAGCTCGGGACGCGGGGCCTCCATCAGGTTGATGCCGCCGCGCTCGGCGGCGAGCTGGAGGGCCTCGCGGACGCGCTCGTCGTTGTCGATGAACTGCTGGACGTAGAGGGTGGAGGCGGGGACGCCCTCGCGGAGCGCCTCGACCACCGGGTTACGGCCGACGACCAGCTCGGAGGAGGACCTGCCGCCGCCCCGGCGCTGCTGCGTGCGGCCCTGGGCGCGGCGGGCCTTGGCCGCGGCGGCGCGCTGCTTGGCGTGGCCCTTGCGCATCTCGGCGGGCGGGGTCGGGCCCTTGCCCTCCAGGCCCCGGCGCCGCTGCCCGCCGCTGCCGACCTGCGCGCCCTTCTTGCCGGACATGCGGCGGTTGTTCGCGGCCATGACCTACCTGTTCTCTGCGTTCTCTGCGGGAAAAGTGTGCGTACGTCTATGCAGTGTGCCGCCCGGGGGGCCGGGCGGCACAATCGATCAAGGGTCGGTGACTACCGGGACCCCAGGGTCCAGCGCGGGCCCTGCGGGCTGTCCTCGATGACCAGACCCGACTGGTTCAGCTGGTCGCGGATGGCGTCGGCGGTGGCCCAGTCCTTGCGGGCGCGGGCGGACTCGCGCTGGTCCAGGACGAGGCGTACGAGGCTGTCGACCACGCCGTGCAGGTCCTCGCCCTGGTCGGACTCGGCCGCCCACTGCTCGTCGAGCGGGTCCAGGCCCAGGACACCGAGCATGGCCCGCACCTCGGCGAGGCGGGCGACGGCGGCGTCCTTGTCGTCGGCGGCCAGCGCGCTGTTGCCCTGCCGGACGGTGGTGTGCACCACGGCCAGGGCCTGCGGAACGCCCAGGTCGTCGTCCATCGCCTCGGCGAAGGCGGGCGGGACCTCGGCGGCCGGCTCCACGGTCTTGCCGGCCAGCTCGGTGACCCGCTGCACGAAGCCCTCGATCCGCGCGAACGCCGACTCGGCCTCGCGCAGCGACTCCTCGCTGTACTCGATCATCGAGCGGTAGTGGGGGGTGCCGAGGTAGTAGCGGAGCACGATGGGCCGCCACTTCCTGACCATCTCGGACACGAGCACGCTGTTGCCGAGCGACTTGGACATCTTGTCGCCGGCCATGGTCACCCAGGCGTTGTGCACCCAGTACTGCGCGAACTCGTCGCCGTAGGCCTTGGCCTGGGCGATCTCGTTCTCGTGGTGCGGGAAGATCAGGTCCAGGCCGCCGCCGTGGATGTCGAAGGCGGTGCCCAGGTACTTGTGCGCCATGGCCGAGCACTCCAGGTGCCAGCCGGGGCGGCCCTCTCCCCACGGGGTCGGCCAGGTCGGCTCACCCGGCTTCGCCGCCTTCCACATGGCGAAGTCGCGCGCGTCCCGCTTGCCGGTCTCGCCCTCGCCGGACGGCTGGAGCAGGTTGTCCAGCTCCTGCCTCGACAGCTGCAGGTAGGACGGGAAGGACCGCACGTCGAAGTAGACGTTGCCGTCGGCCGCGTAGGCGTGACCGCGGTCGATGAGGCGCTGCATCATCTCGACCATCTCGGTGACGTGGCCGGTCGCGCGCGGCTCGTAGGTCGGCGGCAGGCAGCCGAGGGCGGTGTAGCCCTCGTTGAAGGCGCGTTCGTTCTCGTACCCGATCGACCACCACGGCCGGCCCTGCTCATGCGCCTTGGCGATGATCTTGTCGTCGATGTCCGTGACGTTCCTGACGAACGTCACCTCGTACCCGCGGTACTCGAACCAGCGGCGCATGATGTCGAAGTTGAGGCCCGACCGGATGTGCCCGATGTGCGGTGCCGCCTGCACGGTGGCGCCACACAGGTAGATCGAGACGCAGCCCGGCTTGAGCGGGGTGAAGTCACGGATCTGCCGGGCGCTGGTGTCGTACAGGCGAATGGTCACCACTCCAGAGTAGTGGGCGCGGGGTGGTGCCCAGTGCCGCATGCCTCAGAACATGCCCACGACCTTCTCCGGCGAGATCCTGACGATCACGCGGTCGGCGTCATTGGCGGACGCCGGGTTGAACTCGGCGTACTTCTTGCCGGTGTACTTCAGGGACAGTTCGTCGATGAGTTCCTGGGCGCCCTGGGTGTCGAGTTCGGCGGTGCCGCGGATCTCGGCGTAGGTGTACGGCATCTCGGGGTCCTGGACGACGACGCTCACCCGGGGGTCGCGGTCGAGGTTCTTCTTCTTGCGGCGGTCGACGGTGGTGGAGAACAGGATCTGGTCACCGTCCCGTTTCACCCACACCGGGGACAGCTGCGGGCGGCCGTCCGGCTGGATCGTGCCGACCACGATGAAGACGGGACCGTCGAGCAGGGACTTGAGCCGGTCGGGCAGGGTGGCGGGCATGGTGGTACCTCCTCAAGTCGGCAGTGACTCTCCGGGTACCCTCGCACGCTCTCCGCTCACCCGCACCACGAGCGCCATCGCTGCGGCCTCAGCCCGTACGGACCACCAGTGCCGTCGCCACCGCCATCAGGCCCTCCTCGCGGCCCGGGAAGCCGAGGCCGTCCGTCGTGGCGCCGGAGACGGAGACGGGCGCGCCGGCCGCCTCGGAGAGGATCTTCTGGGCCTCGTCCCGGCGCTTGCCGATCTTCGGGCGGGGGCCGACCACCTGGACGGCGATGTTGCCGATGGTGAAGCCGGCCTCGCGGACGATCCGGGCGGCCTCGGTGAGGAGGGCCACCCCGGAGGCGCCGGACCACTCGGGGCGGCCGGTGCCGAAGTGCCGGCCCAGGTCACCGAGGCAGGCGGCGGAGAAGAGGGCGTTGCAGGCGGCGTGCGCGACCACGTCCGCGTCGGAGTGCCCGGCCAGGCCCGGTCCCTCGCCCTCCCACTTCAGGCCCGCGCACCACAGCTCGCGGCCCTCCTCGAAGGCGTGGATGTCGGTACCGATGCCGACCTGCGGGAGCAGGGGTGCCTCAGAAGCCATCGTTGAGCCTCCTGCGGGCCAGGACCGCCTCGGCGAGGACCAGGTCGAGGGGGCGGGTGACCTTGAAGGCCTCCTCGTGCCCGGGGACGGTCACGACGGGCAGACCGAGCTGCTCGACCATGCTCGCGTCGTCCGTGACGTTGTCGGTGACGCTCTCGTGGGCGCGGATCAGGGTGGCCCGGTCGAAGCCCTGGGGTGTCTGGACGGCGCGGAGGCGGGCGCGTTCGGGGGTGGCGACCACCGGCTCCGGGTCGCCGGGGGCGGCCGCGGGCTCGACCTCCTTGACGGTGTCGGCGAGCGGCAGGGCGGGGACGACGGCGGGGGCGCCCGCGCGTACGGCCTCGATGACGGCGTCGACCGTGTCGACGGGGACGAGCGGGCGGGCCGCGTCGTGCACCAGGACGATGCCGTACTCGGGGGGAAGCGCGGCGAGGCCGAGCCTGACCGATTCCTGCCGGCTGTCGCCGCCGGGGACGACCAGGAAGTCGGTGCGGTCGGGCAGGGCGTGCGCGTCGAGCAGGGACTTGACCTCGGCGGCGCCGTCCGGCGGGGCCACGACGATCACCAGGGAGACATGGCGGGACGCGGCGAGCGCGCGGAGCGCGTGGATGAGCATGGGCGTGCCGTTCAGCGCGCGGAGCGCCTTGGGGGCGCCGGGACCGAGGCGCACGCCCCGGCCGGCGGCGGGAATCACGGCGGCGACGCGGGGTTCGGTGGGGGTCTGCGCGGGCGAAGGGCGCGATTCGTCAGACATCGGTTCCTGTCAGGTTTGTGTGCTCGACCTAGGTGGGTATGGCCTGGAGGAGTGCCGGGCGCGACGCCTTGACCGGACCCTTTCCGTGACCCTGGTCGAGCCATCCGCCCGGGCCCGGCACGTCAAGTATCGGGGGGCTGGGCCACCGGCTTCCCCGCCGAACACCGCCTGCGGGTATGAACATGCCGCAGCGCCCGGCGACATGGTCTGTGTCATCGGGCACCGCGGCATTTCACTGTGCTGAACGTGCTGAGCGTGCCGGAAGCGAGGGTTCGCCGCCGTGGCGCGTCAGGAGGCGAGCACCTCGTCGAGCAGGGCCTCGGCCTTGTCCTCGTTCGTGTTCTCCGCGAGCGCCAGCTCGCTCACCAGGATCTGGCGGGCCTTGGCGAGCATGCGCTTCTCACCGGCGGAGAGCCCTCGCTCGCGCTCGCGACGCCACAGGTCACGCACGACTTCCGCGACCTTGATGACATCGCCGGAGGCGAGCTTCTCCAGGTTTGCCTTGTAACGACGGGACCAGTTCGTGGGCTCCTCGGCATACGGCGCGCGCAGCACCTCGAAGACCCGGTCCAGCCCGTCCTGACCGACCACATCACGCACGCCCACGAACTCAGCATTGTCCGCTGGCACACGTACCGTCAGGTCACCCTGGGCGACCTTCAGCACCAAGTAGGTCTTGTCCACGCCTTTGATCTGGCGAGTTTCGATGGCCTCGATCAGCGCGGCCCCGTGATGGGGATAGACCACGGTGTCGCCAACCTTGAACGTCATGTGACAGGTACCCCTTCCGTGGCTATCCAGGGTAACACGGATACGGCGTCTTCTGAATGGCGTTTTCGCAGGTCAGGGCATATCTCGGGGCTTGACAACTGCGACAGGAACGTGCTGCGAGAGGCCTGCGGAAGCGGGAATTCGCAGGTCGGAGGGGCTCTTCGGGCGGAGTGAAACGCGTACGTTACACACTCCCGGAGCCCTCTCCAAGTGGACGAACGTCCCGTTTTGTCCGCTTCCAAGCGTACGACTTCCGCTACTCCGTTCGGTGGTCCGGGGCCGATCCAGGGCCGATTCCGGAATTGATCAACGGCCGCCGGCAGGGGTCGAGCGTGATCAATATCGAGGGGGTGCGCATTCCTTCACGGAAATTTTGCGAGCGCTTATGTGAATGACGGACGAGCGCCAGGCAAAGTGACCGGAGAGTCACGTGTGACTGGAGTGACGAGGGTGTTCGCGGTACCCCCAGCCGGTGGGAAGCCGGACGCTTGGGGAGGGTCGGGTGCGATGGCCCAGGAACGGCTCGGTAACCTAAGCCCGCTGACAGACACTTAGGGCGGCTTTATAAGGGGAGCCGCCCGCGCGTTCAAGGAGTTGCCGCCGCCGTGAGCAGCAGCCTTCGACGCGGCGCCCTCGCCGCCTCCGCCATCGCATTCTCGATCGCCTCGCTCGCCGCATGTGGTGCCGGCAACGGCTCGCAGACCCTGGAGGTCAAGCCGGACAACGCCGCGACCACGGTCGGCAACATCAAGGTCCAGAACGCCACGGTCATCACCCAGCCCGACCTGAAGTCGACGGGTCCGGCCGTGATCTCCGCGACCCTGTTCAACGCGGGCACCACGGACGAGACCCTGCAGTCGATCGCCATTCCGGGCAGCACCGAGAGCGTGCAGCTGACCGCGGCCAAGGGCGGCAGCCTGACCGTCCCGGCGCACGGCTCCCTGATCCTCGGCGGCAAGGGCAACAGCTCCGCCGAGATCCCGAACGGCCGTCAGGCCGTCCAGGACGGCAACGCCCAGAAGATCACCTTCACCTTCAGCAAGACCGGTGACGTGAGCCTGCGCGCCTTCGTGGTGCCGGCCACCAGCTACTTCGACAAGTGGGGCCCGTCGCAGATCCCGTCCGGCCCGGCGACGGCCTCCCCGGCCCCGGGCGCCACCGCCTCCGGCAGCGCCAAGCCGGGCAAGCACGGCAAGGGCAAGGCGACCCCGTCGGCGACCGCGAGCAACACCGCGACCACGGGTGCGGGCGCGACCCCCAGCGACTCCGCCTCCCAGTCGGTCGCCGGGCAGTGAGCAGCCACTGAGCAGCCGTACGACGGAGGGCGGCACCCCGTGGCGGGGTGCCGCCCTCCGTCGTACGGCCATTGCGGCGTCGTACGGCCGGTGCGGCCGGCGGGTACGGCCTACGGCTCGAACTTGTAGCCCAGCCCCCGCACCGTCACCAGGTACCGCGGCGCCCCGGGGTCCGGTTCGATCTTGGCGCGCAGGCGCTTGACGTGGACGTCGAGCGTCTTGGTGTCGCCCACGTAGTCGGCGCCCCAGACGCGGTCGATGAGCTGCATGCGGGTCAGGACGCGGCCGGCGTTGCGCAGGAGCATCTCCAGCAGGTCGAACTCCTTCAGGGGGAGGTCGACCTTGGAGCCGGAGACGGTGACCACGTGGCGGTCGACGTCCATGCGGACCGGGCCCGCCTCCAGCGCGGCCGGGGTGACCTCCTCCGGCTCGCCGCGGCGGCGCAGGACGGCGCGGATGCGGGCGACCAGCTCACGGGAGGAGAAGGGCTTGGTGACGTAGTCGTCGGCTCCTATCTCCAGGCCGACGACCTTGTCGATCTCGCTGTCCTTGGCCGTCACCATGATCACGGGGACGTTGGAGCGGCCGCGCAGCTGGCGGCACACCTCCGTGCCGGGCAGCCCCGGCAGCATCAGGTCGAGGAGGACGAGGTCGGCGCCGTTGCGCTCGAACTCGTCGAGTCCGTCGGGGCCGGTGGCCGCCACGGCCACCTCGAAGCCCTCCTTGCGGAGCATGTACGACAGGGCGTCGGAGAAGGACTCCTCGTCCTCGACGACGAGCACTCGGGTCACGGAAGGACCTCCGGGGCGGGAAGCGGTTCGTACGGGGATGAGTCGGGGGCGCCGCCGTCCTCGTCGTCTTCGTCGAGGTCGGGGTGCTGTTGCGCGCGGTCGCGGGCCGCGCCCGCCTCCGGCAGCCTGAGGGTGAATGTGGAGCCCTGGCCTTCGGCGCTCCAGACCGTGACCTCCCCGCCGTGCGAGGCGACCACGTGCTTGACGATCGCGAGACCCAGACCGGTGCCCCCGGTGGCCCGTGAGCGGGCCGGGTCGACGCGGTAGAAGCGCTCGAAGATGCGCTCCTTGTCCTTGTCGGAGATGCCGATGCCCTGGTCCGTCACGGCGAGCTCGATCATGTCGCCGCCGGGTGCGTTGATCCTGCGGGCGGCTATGCCGACGCGGGTGCGGGCCGGGGAGTAGTTCACGGCGTTCTCGACCAGGTTGCCGAGGGCGGCGGCGAGCTGGCCGCGGTTGCCCCAGACGTGCAGGTCGGCCGTGCCACCGGCGGCGATGGTGATCTGCTTGGTGCCGGCCTGGTGGCGGCAGCGGTCGATGGCCTCGGCGACCAGCTCGTCCACGCGGACGGGCTCGGCGTCCTCCAGCGGGTCGTCGTTCTGCACCCGGGAGAGGTCGATCAGCTCCTGGACCAGGTTGGTCAGCCGGGTCGCCTCGATCTGCATGCGGCCCGCGAAGCGCTGCACGGCCTCGGGGTCGTCGGAGGCGTCCATGACCGCCTCGGAGAGGAGGGAGAGCGCGCCGACGGGCGTCTTCAGCTCATGGCTGACGTTCGCCACGAAGTCGCGTCGTACGGCCTCGATCCTCCTGGCCTCGGTCAGGTCCTCGACCAGCAGCAGGACCAGG
The DNA here is from genome assembly GCF_006715785.1 of Streptomyces puniciscabiei. Classification (NCBI taxonomy): domain Bacteria; kingdom Bacillati; phylum Actinomycetota; class Actinomycetes; order Kitasatosporales; family Streptomycetaceae; genus Streptomyces; species Streptomyces puniciscabiei. The sequence goes on along the minus strand of NZ_VFNX01000001.1, from coordinate 3,465,347 downwards.
CGGGAGCCGAGCGGGGCCACGCGCGCGGAGACCGCGAGGGCCTCGCCGCGTCCGGTGCCGCGCCGGGGCAGGTCCAGCTCGACCTGGCGTATCTCGCCGTCGCGTCTGGTGTCCCTGGCCATCTGCAGCATGGGTTCTACGGCGAGCTTGCCGCCGCGGACCAGCCCGAGGGCGTAGGCGGCGGAGCTTGCCTTGACCACGGTGTCGCCCTCGTCGAGGACGACGGCCGAGGAGCGGAGCACGGACAGTACGGTGTCCACGCCGGGCGGGAGTACGGGATCGGTGTGCAAAGAAGTCCTGGTCGGTCGCTTCTGGTCGCGTTCGCTCCAACGGAACGCCAGCATGGCGATGACGCCGGTGAGCACTCCGGCGATCGCTGCCGCTGCGGCGACCGCCGCGTTCACGTCCATGCATCCAGGTTAAGCAGGCCCTACGACATGACCACAGCCGTCGAGGTGGGACCTCGGACACTCGTCGCCCAGAGTTCACCTGGGAGCCAGTATTGGTTCATTTGGGGTGGCGGAAACGGACGCGTGCGGGGCAGAACGTGGGAGCGTGGGGACCAAGCACACCTATGAGAGGGAACCCTGATGCGGGACGCGTACCACGAGGAACTTGACTCGATCGGCGACGGTCTGGTGGAGATGGCCCGGCTGGTCGGGTCGGCGATCGGGCGCGCCACGACCGCCATGCTGGACGCCGACCTGAAGCTGGCCGAGAGCGTGATCGAGGCCGACCAGAAGGTCGACGAGCTCCAGCACGACCTGGAGGCCCGGGCCATAGCCCTGCTCGCCCGGCAGCAGCCGGTGGCGACCGACCTGCGGATCGTCGTCACCTCGCTGCGCATGTCCGCCGACCTGGAGCGGTCCGGCGACCTCGCCCAGCACGTGGCGAAGCTGGCCCGGCTGCGCTTCCCCGAGCGCGCGGTGCCGCGCGACCTGCACGCCACGATCCTGGAGATGGGCCAGCTCGCGCAGCGCCTGATGGCGAAGGCGGCCGAGGTGATCATCACCAAGGACGTCGACCTCGCGCTGCAGCTGGAGCAGGACGACGACGAGATGGACCTGCTGCACCGCACCCTGTTCCAGCACCTGATCGACGAGCGCTGGAAGCACGGCATCGAGACGGCGGTGGACGTCACGCTCCTCGGCCGCTACTACGAGCGGTACGCCGACCACGCCGTGGCCGTCGCCAAGCGGGTCGTGTACCTGGTCACGGGCGAGCACGCGGACGAGCTCCAGGCGGACATCCAGCCGGTGACCGGGGTCGAGGGCGCGTAACCGCGTCGGGGCCGGGCTGCGGGGGCGCGTGGGCGCCTCCGTGCGCCGTTGATGCGCCCGGGGAAGCGGGCATGAAATAGCCGAGGGCACCCCTGCCCCAGCGTCTAGGAGGGACCCATGGCCGAATCCCCCAGCACCACCTCCGACCCCACGCAGCGGCGTGAGACCGACCAGCCCGCCGAGACCAGGAGCCTCCCGCTGATCGGTGCGTGCGGCTGCGGCTCGGGCTGCGGCTGCGGGTGCCAGTCGGGCGCCCCCTGCCAGTGCGGCTGAAGGGAACCTGTGTCGTAGGGCCGGTGTGAACCCGCTTCACACCGGCCCTTCCCGTCCGCGTAATCCCTTCGTTCCGCGCCGTCGTCCGCCCTCCGGCTCATTCTGGAAGTGGAGCCTGCGGGCCAGGACCTCGCGGGCCACCTGGCTGACCGTGCGGCCCTCGGCGTACGCGTGGGCCCGCAGCCGGGCCAGGGCCTGTCCGGAGTCCGCGTCCAGCTGCACCATCACCATGCCGACCGCCCGGTGGACCTCGCTGTGGTCGGCCGCGGAGGCCGCCACCCAGGACGCCACCTCGTCCTCCGTGTCCTCCTCGGCGAGGTCGCGGCCCGCTGTCGGCAGGCTCAGCAGCGCGTGGGTGAGCGCGTCCCGCACCCACAGCGCGGTCCGCATGTCCTGCTGGGTCAGCCCGCCGGCGTGTTCGCTGTACAGGTCGAGGGTGCCGATCGCGGCACCGCCGACACCGAGCGGCAGCGAGAAGACCGCGCGGACGCCGAGGGCCACGGCCTCGTGGGCGAAGATCGGCCAGCGGCGGGCGTCGCACCCCGTGAGGTCGGCCGCGACGACGGGGGCGCCCTCGTCGAGAGCGGTCTGGCAGGGCCCGTCTCCCACGGTGTACTGCAGCTCGGCGAGCCGGGCGGCGACCCGGTCGCTGGCGCACCAGACGACCCGTACGTCCCTCCCGCCGGAGATCGACACCGACGAACCGCTGACCGGCAGCAGCCGTGCGCACGCCTCGCACAGCGCGCCCGGCACCGCCTTCGGGTCGTGGGCCCCCCACGCGGCGGCGGCCAGCGTCTCACTGACCCGCAGCCGTGCCGTCACCTCCGGCGGCACACCGCCACCGGCCGGCTTCCGCGACCGCTCGGGCGCCATGATCAGCACCCCCGACGCGGCGCGCCGTCTGCACACATGACCCACCCGTATCCGTCCGACCCCCCGGATCGAATGCTTCAGCCTCCGGGTTCCCACCCCCAGGGGAACTCACCTGGTTCTCCCTCCCGCCCGTGCCGGACTTCGCGCCCCGAAGCCTGACGGAGGCCTCCGGTTGGGTCAGTCCGGCGGGCGCGGACGATCCCGGCCCGGGATGCTGGGATGACTGTGGCCTGCCACCTGGTCGCCCAGCCGGCGCCCGGCCGTGGCCGGCCCCCGACCAGGGGGAGCCGGATGAGCAGAGAACCGACGAACGTGGCGGTCGTCTCCGACTGCCCGCTCCTTCTGCACGGACTGATCCACGTCGTCGACAGTGCGCCGGAGCTGCGGCGGCTGCTCGGGGCGGGCGGCAACGCCGTGGTGCCGCACGAGGTCGGCGAGGGGGACGTGGTCCTGCTCAATCTGCGCGTCTCCGTCCGGGAGATCTGCGATCAGGTGGCCCGGCTGCACGAGAAGGGCCGCCGGGTGCTCGTGCTGTCGGCCGCCGCGACACAGACCGACCTCGTGCTGCTCATCGAGGCCGGGGCCCGGGGCCATGTGAGTCAGTGGGCGGGCGAGAAGGAACTGCTGGCCGCACTGCGTACCGTCGCCTCCGGCCGCAGCTATTTCTCCACCAGCTTTTTCGGTGACCTCGACGTGCAGAAGAATTCACCCCGGATCACCGACCGGGAGCAGCAGATTCTGCGACTGGTCGCGAACGGTGCCACGGACCGGGAAATCGCCGCTGAATTGAATATCAGCGAGCACACCGTGCATTCCCATCTGGACCGGCTGTACAGCAAGACGGGTTACCGCCGCCGGGCCGATCTCACGCGGCTCGCGCTGCAGCGGGGAGTGGCGGCTGCGGAGCCCGCCGAGGAGGGGTAGTTCTGCCCACACCGCCTGGGTTGTTCTGCCTCTGGAGCTTGCGCGGCCCGGCAGCGATCCTCGAGTACGTCCCGTGTGAAACGCAACCAGGGTTGGGAAAATGGACAACAACCTCAGGAAAATCTGTGTCGCGGTGACGGCCTCTTCCTGCCTGGCGGCAGGCGCCTGGGCCATTTCGGCGACGGACGCCGGTGCGACGTCGAAGACGCCCTCACTCACGCCGACCGCCAAGGTCATCAAGTGCTACCGCACACACAAGAATCCGAAGAAAATAGTCTGCTACCAGGTCAAGAAGCGGCACGAGCACCACAACGGCCGCGACGTCATCGTGATCATCCTGGTGCAGGTTCCCACCCCGAAGAATCCCCCACAGGTCATCGTCGTACCGTCGCTGCCGAAGCCGACCACGACGTCACCGGCACCGACCACGACCCCACCGAAGCCGACCTCGGCGTCGCCCACGGCGGGCACCACGTCGCCGTCGCCGAGCCCCACCACGGGCTCCGCCAAGCCGACCACCGGCGCACCGACCACCGGGTCCCCGACCGGCGGCACCACGGAAACCGGGGCGCCCACCGCGACGGACACCGGTGGCGGCGGCACCGGGGCCCCCACCGCACCGGAGACCGGAGGCGCGAACACCGGCGCGGCTGAGACCGGCGGCGCCAACACCGGCGCCGCGAACACCGGCGGCTCAGACACCGGTGGCGCCAACACCGGCGGCTCAGACACCGGTGGCGCGGCCACCGAGGCACCGACCGGAGGCTGAGCGTCTCCCGCGTGACAGCACCTCCACGTGAACACGCCCCCGATCCGCGCGATACGCGCAAGTCGGGGGCGTGATCGCGGGAAGGCCATGTGGTCCAGGTCACCTTCGACTGCACAGAACCTGAGCGCCGCGTCCCCGAGGGGAAGGCCGCCAAGAAACGCGTGCATCTCGATGTGCGGGTCGGAAGTCGCCCATTTCTTGGGCGACTTCGAGCTATACGACTCACCCGCTGCTCGCTAGTGTCGAAAGAGGCGTCACACCCGTAGAAGTGCTCAGCGCAAGGGAGTTGGCGTCCGAAGCCGGAATCGACCGGCTCCCCCATGCGCCCTGGACAGCCGGCACCCGGCAAATCCGTCTGAACGTGGGAGGCTGAAATGCGGAATTTCAGCAGCAGAAAGGGAAGACACTCGGCTCCGTCGCGGTCGTGGCCTCACTGGGAACAGTGAGCTGTGCGAGATTCGGGGACTCGACACCGGATACGGTGACGGTAACGCCCAAGAAGGGAATAGCCGACTCGGACGAGCTTCCCGGTGACAACGCGACCGAGTCGTACTCGGTCCTCCTCACGGGAATTCCGAAGAACGGCACGCAGGCAACCGCCAAGGTTGTCTGCCTGGACAGCGACAACGAGCAGCATACGTACGCCAAGACGTTCCAGGTCGCGAAGCCCGCAGCAGGCGGCGCCGAGGTCAAGAATTTCGGATAGGCCGCACAGCGGACCCGGGGCCTGAGCCCCGGAGCGGGCCCAGACCGCGAGAATGCCCCTGACCTGCGCAGAAGGCCCAGCTCAGGGGCATGATCACGGAACCTACTTCTTCTTGCCCTGGTTCTTGACCGCCTCGATCGCCGCCGCGGCCGCCTCGGGGTCGAGGTACTTGCCGCCGGGGGTGACCGGCTTGAAGTCGGCGTCGAGTTCGTAGACGAGCGGGATGCCCGTCGGGATGTTCAGGCCCGCGATGTCGGCGTCGGAGATGCCGTCCAGGTGCTTGACCAGGGCGCGCAGCGAGTTGCCGTGGGCCGCGACCAGGACCGTGCGGCCGGTCAGGAGGTCGGGGACGATCGCGTCGAACCAGTACGGAAGCATCCGGTGGACGACGTCCTTCAGGCACTCCGTCTTCGGGCGCAGCTCCGGCGGGAGCGTGGCGTAGCGCGGGTCGTCGAACTGGGAGAACTCGGAGTCGTCGGCGAGCGGCGGCGGCGGGGTGTCGTAGGAGCGGCGCCAGAGCATGAACTGCTCCTCGCCGAACTCGGCCAGGGTGGCCGCCTTGTCCTTGCCCTGGAGCGCGCCGTAGTGGCGCTCGTTCAGGCGCCAGCTGCGGTGGACGGGGATCCAGTGGCGGTCCGCGGCCTCCAGGGCCAGCTGGGCCGTGCGGATCGCGCGCTTCTGGAGGGACGTGTGGACCACGTCGGGGAGAAGGTCGGCGTCCTTCAGGAGCTCGCCACCGCGGACTGCCTCCTTCTCGCCCTTCTCGTTGAGGTTGACGTCCACCCAGCCGGTGAACAGGTTCTTCGCGTTCCACTCGCTCTCGCCGTGGCGGAGGAGGATCAGCTTGTACGGTGCGTCGGCCATGCGTCAGAGCGTAATCCACGCGTTCGGGGCATCGCCCCGGCCGACCGGTGGGTGGACCGTTGACGGGATCTGTTAATCGAGTGGCCCCCGGCAGACCTCCTATGTAAGTTGTGCTTACCGCATGAGCCGCTTACCGCTTGAGCCGCAAACCTCTGGGGGGTCTTGTCATGTCCGCCACCCGTCTCCGACGTGCCGCCCGGGAGAGCGTCTCCGGGCTGCCCCGTGCGTTCTGGTGGCTGTGGACCAGCACCCTCGTCAACCGGCTCGGCGCGTTCGTGGCCACCTTCATGGCCCTGTACCTCACCCTCGACCGCGGCTACTCCGCCTCGTACGCCGGTCTCGTCGCCTCGCTGCACGGGCTGGGCGGGGTCGTCTCCTCGCTCGGGGGCGGGGTGATGGCCGACCGGCTCGGCAGGCGGCCGACACTGCTCCTCGCCCAGTCGGCCACGGCCGCCTCCGTCGCGCTGCTCGGCTTCATGACGGACCCCGTCGCCATCGCCGCCGTCGCCTTCCTCGTCGGCATGGCCTCCAACGCCTCCCGGCCGGCGGTACAGGCGATGATGGCCGACATCGTCCGCCCCGAGGACCGCGTCCGCGCGTTCTCCCTCAACTACTGGGCCATCAACCTCGGGTTCGCCGTCTCCTCCACGGCCGCCGGGTTCATCGCCGAGGTCAGCTATCGCGCCGGCTTCCTCATCGAGGCCGGGATGACCCTGGCCTGCGCGCTCGTCGTCTTCCTCAAGCTGCCCGAGTCCCGGCCGACGGCACACGTGAAGGAGAAGGACGGCGCCGTCAGCCTCGGCACCGTGCTGCGGGACGGGCGGTACATGGCCGTCGTCGGGCTGTCCTTCCTGGTCGCCCTCGTCTTCCAGCAGGGGTCGGTGGGACTGCCGGTGGCCATGGGCCGGGCCGGGTTCTCGCCCGCCGACTACGGCGTCGCCATCGCCGTCAACGGCATCCTGATCGTCGCCCTGCAGATCCCGGTCACCCGGTTCATCGAGCACCGCGACCCTCGCACCCTGCTGGTCGTCTCCTCACTGCTCGCCGGCTACGGCTTCGGGCTCACCGCCTTCGCCGGATCGGTCGGCGTCTTCATGGTCACCGTGTGCGTCTGGACCCTCGCCGAGATCGTCAACGCGCCGACCCAGACCGGACTCGTCGTCCGGCTGTCCCCGGTCCACGGACGCGGCCGCTACCAGGGCGTGTACACGCTGTCCTGGTCCGTCGCCGCGCTGGTCGCACCGCTGATGTCCGGCGCCGTCATCGACCGGCTGGGCGCACAGTGGCTGTGGGGCATGTGCGCCGTGGTGGGGACGGTCGCGGGGGTGGGGTACGGGGTGCTCATGCGGGGGCTGCCGAAGGAGAGCCCGGCGGCCCCTGCGCCGGAAGCGCAGCCGCGGGCGTCCGAGCAGGCCGCCTGAGGGATTCGGGCAGACCCGGGGCGCCGAACCTCCTGACGTCAGCCGGGGATGCGGAGGAGGCCCAGGAGGCGGGAGCAGGCCCAGGAGGCGCGAGCAGCCCCAGGAGGCGCGAGCAGCCAGGAGTCGTGAGGACGCCGAGGAGGCGGAGTAGGCCCCAGGAGGCACGAGGAGGCCAAGGAGGCACGAGGAGGCACGAGGAGGCACGAGGAGGCACGAGGACGCCGAGGAGGCGCGAGGACGCCGAGCACCCGAGAACTCCGAGCACGCCGAGCACCGAGCATCCGAGAACGCCGAGGAAATCGCACCCCCCGCCGAGAAAATCGCCCCCCGCCGAGGCGATCGCGCCGCCCGCCGCCCACGGCAAACCCCCGCCAACCCCCTCCCCTCCGCGGAAAGTCCCCGCCCCGCACCGAGAACATCCCGGTGCCGGGCGGGGATTGCAGGGGTCGGCCCGGCCGTCAGCCGGTGGTCCGGTCGAAGATCGACCCGGCTTTGCCGAAACCGGACGCACCCTGGCCCTGGCCGAGACCGGACGCGTCCTTGCCGGAATCGGGCTTGGCCAGAGAGGTGCTCCCGAAATCACCTCCGGCGTTGCCCATGACGCTGCCCATGCCCATGTCGTCGTTGTCGTCGGCGAGGGCCTGGGCCGCACCACCCAGCAGAACGGTTCCGGCAAGAGCGATGGCAGCCAGCACGGCAGGTGCACGCATAAGCGTCTCCTTCGGTCGGTGTGTGGTCGCCACAGGTATGCCGTCGCCCCGCGGGCGAGAAGCGTCGAGGTGCACAAAGCACCCGAAAAGGCGGCGCACATGGCCCTGTCCGCCGCCATGACCGAGCCCCCCGCCCGGGAGTTCTCCACCGGCAGGGGGCTGGGGTACGGCGATCTGGGTGATCAGACGGTGAGGTTGACGCCGATCTGGTGGGGCTGGGCCAGGGCGCCCAGCACCTCGCCCTGGACGGCGCCGAGCTGGGACAGCGCGTCGGCGCTGCTCAGGGTGGTGGAGTCGGCGGAGAGGCTGGCCTCGGGGGCCAGGCCACCGGAGACGGTGTCGAGCTCGGCGTCGGAGATCTCGAGGGTCTGGATCTGGTGAGCGGCGTTCATGGTGAAACTGCCCTTCGCATGGATGGTCCACAAGGTCCAAGGGGAAGCGGCCCGCTGGGGACAGATGGTGGGCCGCGACCGCGGGCGTGCGCCATCCCTTTCAGGACACCTGGCGCGATCCCGGCGGTGCGAGCGATCAAACCACGGAGCGTGCCGGGCAGCCAGTCAACCGCCAGCCGCACCCCGTCAGTTGAGCGCGCCGGATGACCCATCGGTGCGGACACGGTCACGGGTTGGGGCCAGTACCTCCACATGCCGCGCCGCACAGGCAGGCCACAGCTCTTGCCACCGCCACACCGACCAGGACATCTCCGCACCAAGCGAACCCGCCCGGCCCCCGCTTGCGTAAGCCCTGTGCAGATTCCGTTCACGGACGGATCCGCGGCCCGGACACCCGTGACCCGGGTCACGCTCGACCTCGTCACATCTCCACGGCCGGATCCGTCAGGAAGGTGCAGCCCACGAAAAACCACACGGGAGCACACCATGGACGCACGCCTCAACCTCTTCGCCAACGCCGTGACCGGCACGTTCCTCAAGCACATCAACTCGGCGGGGAAGGTGGTCACGGACTCCCCCCTGCCGGCCGCGACACAGGAGCTGGTGAAGATCCGGGCCAGTCAGATCAACGGGTGCGCGATGTGCACCGACATGCACACCAAGGACGCGACCGCCGCCGGGGAGACGGCGCAGCGGCTGCACCTGGTCGCGACCTGGCGGGAGGCCGAGGTGTTCAGCGAGGCCGAGCGGGCCGCGCTGGAGCTGACCGAGCAGGGCACCCGCATCGCCGACGCGGCCGGTGGCGTCCCGGACGAGGTCTGGGCGAACGCCGCCAAGCACTACGACGAGGACCAGCTCGCCGCGCTCGTGGCGCTGATCGCCCTGATCAACGCCTACAACCGCGTCAACGTCATCGTCCGGCAGCCCGCCGGCGACTACCGGCCCGGCATGTTCGGCTGACCCGCGGCACGCACCTCAGGGGTGCATCCGTGCGCCCTTGAGGACCTTGTCCACAGCGTTGCGCGGGCCGTACACCGCCAGCCCGACCAGGTCCAGCTCGGCCGTCGGTACGGCCCGCACCGCCGCGCGGTTGTCGCGGTCGTTGCCCGTGGCGAACAGGTCCGAGGTGAAGACGGCACGGGGCAGGGCGCGGCTCAGCGCCCTGCCGTGGGCCGCCTTGAGGGTCTCCTTCGAGCCCTCGAAGACCAGCACCGGCTGGCGGAACATGGGCAGGTACGCCACCTCGTCGGCGTCCTCGTACGGCTCGCCGATCACCTCGGGGACCGTCGCGCCCAGGCCGCTGACCAGGAACGCGGTGACGTTGAGCCGCTGCCAGGGCTCCAGGTCCGCGCGCAGCAGCACGGCGATCTTCGTGTCGAAACGGATGGGTTCAGCGCTCATGGAATGAGACTGCCGACCGCCGTACGACGACGTCTTGTACGTTCTTTGCGTGGCCGCCGACCAGCCCGAAGTCTCCGCCTGGCGCCCGCGCGTCCCGGGTGTCGTGGAGGTCTTCCACGCCCACTTCACCGAGTACGCCTACCCGATGCACGTCCACGACGCCTGGACGCTGCTCATCGTGGACGACGGGGCCGTACGGTACGAGCTCGACCGGCACGAGCACGGCACCCCGCACGACACCGTCACCCTGCTGCCGCCGCACGTGCCGCACAACGGCTCCCCCGCCACCCCGGACGGCTTCCGCAAACGGGTCGTCTACCTCGACAGCAGCCGGCTCGGCGAGGAGCTCATCGGGCGCGCCGTCGACACACCCGGCCTGCGGGATCCGCTGCTGCGGCGGCGCGTCGGGCAGGTGCACTCCGCCCTCGCCGGGCCCGGCGACGAACTGGAGGCGGAGAGCAGGCTGACCCTGGTCGGGGAGCGGCTGCGGGACCATCTGCGAGGGCGGACCGACGCACCGGTGCCCCGCCCGGATCCGGTCCTCGGCCGGCGGCTGCGGGAACTGCTCGACGCCCGGGTGGCCGACGGCGTCTCGCTGGAGGAGGCCGGGCGCCTGCTGCACGCGCATCCCGCCCATCTGGTGCGGGCGTTCAGCGGGGCGTACGGCATCGCCCCGCACCAGTACCTGATGTCGCGCCGGGTCGGGCGGGCCCGGCGGCTGCTGCTGGACGGGCTGGCTCCGGGCGAGGTGGCCTCGGCCACCGGCTTCTACGACCAGGCCCATCTCACCCGGCACTTCAAGAGGCTGGTCGGGGTGACCCCGGGGCGCTATCGCAGCAGCTCGCGCTGAGCGTCGTACAGATTGCGCGGGCGTACGGCGTCCGTGGTGCCGTACAGCTCCAGGCGGGAGTGCAGGTCGCCGGTGAAGTCGGGGACGTCGATCTGGTCGGACTCGGTCACCGTGTTGAGGCCGACGGTCGCCGAGTACGGGGCCAGGCCGTCGATCTTCATCAGGCCCGCGCGGCCGTTGGTGACCCTGATGTTCCAGTGGGTGAAGCGGGCGCCGAACAGCGGGCCGGCGTTGGCGTCCCCGCCGTGGCGGCCGTTGTTGTTCACCGTGATGTCCGTGCGGACGTCTGCGAAGGGCAGGCCGCGGTGGCTGTCGAAGGTGCCCATCTCCATCCGGCCGCGCGACCAAACGTTGTGGGAGGACAGTCCCTCGACGTTGATGCCGTGGAGCTGGGTGTTCGGCGGGGCCGGGACCGTGCGCTGTTCGATGGCGAAGTCCTCGACCAGATTGTCGTGGGAGCCCTCGCGGCAGAAGTACGGGTGGTGCGAGCCGCGTCCGGCCACCCGGGTGCGGCGCAGGGTGCAGGCGGAGGCGGCGACCAGGCCGAAGCCGTTGTCCACGTTCGTCACCGTGACGTCGTCCACCCAGCAGTCGTAGGCACATTGGAGGACCACGCCGTTGTGGCCCTTGTCGAGCAGGTGCGGGGACTGCGGGGTCTCGACCGCCTCCAGGGTCAGGCCCTCGACCGCCGACCCGGTCAACTCGGATACATGACTGGTCAGTTGCGGGTTCCACTCGGGACGGATGTCGAGCGGGAGGGGGCGTTCGAGGGTGATCCGGCGGCCCCGGACCCGGGTGATGCGCACCGGCCACTCGTAGGGGACGTACGACAGCAGCTTGGTCTTGTCGTCCCAGGAGTACGACGCCGGGCCCGGGCCGCCGCCGGCCATGTGCTGGAGGAGGGTGTGCGCGGGGTCGTCGGCGAGGCGGAGGAGGACGAGCCGGCCGGGATGCAGCCCTTCGGGATCGGCGACGGTGACCGTCCACGAGCCCTGCCGGGCCGGTTCCACCGCCGTCAGCGGCGCCCACTCGTCCCGCTTGTTGCCGGTCCAGCCCTCGAACGGCCAGGCGCGGGACCTGATGGCGGCCACGAGGGAGTCCCATCGGGCTCCGGGCGCCAGCCAGATGAGCCCGCCCGCCCAGGACCAGGCCGACTTGTCCCCGCCGTAGCGGGAGCCGTAGACGCCGATCAGCTCGGTGAGGGACTTCGTCGCGTACAGCGTCGTACGGCCGCTGCCGGCGCCGCGCAGGACCACGCCCGAATCACCGATGCGGATCACGTCGTCGATGCGGAAGGTGCCGGGCGGGACGGTGACCGTGCCACCGCCGGCCCGTCCGGCGGCGGCGACGGCACGGTTGATCGCGGGGGCGCAGTCGGTGGTGCCGTCGGGTACGGCGCCGTAGTCGGTGACGTCGGCGAAGTGGCGGGGGCGGGGGAAGCGGGACGCTCCGCCGCGGTAGCCGGCGCGGCCGACGTAGGGGATCTGGGGGTGCGTGAGGGGGGCGCGCGTGAACTCGCGCCAGATGTCCGGGACTTGTCCGGGGGGCGAGGCCTCGGCCGCCCGCGCGGTGCCGGCCGTCGCCCCGAGCGCCGCGGCCGTGGCGCCCGCGAGCAGGGTCCGTCTCGTGAGGTGCGTGCCGCTCATGTCCACCCGCCCCTTCATGTTCACTCATATGAACGCTGTTCAGTATCGCGTCGGCGGTGAGCATGCCACTCCCCGGCGGGAGGGGGAAGGGGTCCTACGGCAAGTCAGTCGGCGGGGCGCTCGATCAGGTGCCTGAACGCGTCCAGATTGCGCGTGGATTCGCCCCGGGACACCCGCCAGGCGTACTCCTTGCGGATCGAGGAGGCGAAGCCCAGCTCCAGCAGGGTGTTGAAGGCGCCGTCGGCCGCTTCCAGGACCTGGCCGAGGAGGCGGTCGATCTCGTCGGGGGTCACGGAGGCGAGGGGCAGGCGGGCGGTGACGTAGATGTCGCCGAGGCGGTCGACGGCGTAACTCACGCCGTACAGCTTGAGGTTGCGCTCCAGGAGCCAGCGGTGGACGCCCGCCTCGTTCTCGTCGGGGTGGCGGATGACGAAGGCGTTCAGGGAGAGGGAGTGGCGGCCCAGGAGGAAGGAGACCGTCGTGGAGAGCTTGCGGGTGCCGGGGAGCTTGACCACGTAGTTTCCGGGCTCGGGGCTCTCCCACTCCAGCTCGGCGTCCTTCAGGACACCTTCCAGGACCTGCCCGGCCGACTTCGCACCATCACCCATGGTGGGAGCGTACGCGACGGCGGTGGGACTGGGTCGCGGCCGTGTAGACGTCGGCGGTCTCGGCGGCCGCCCGGTCCCAGCCGAAGCCCTGTGCGTGCCGGGCGGCGGCCCGGCCCATGCTCGCCGGGAGGGAGGGCTCGTCGGCGAAACGGCGCAGCACGCGCGCGTAGTCGGCGGGACGGTGGCCGTGGACCAGGAAGCCGGTCTCGCCGTCGCGCACGGCCACCGGCAGTCCGCCGACACAGGCCGCGAGCACCGGCGTGCCGGCCGCCTGCGCCTCTATGGCGACCAGCCCGAAGGACTCGCTGTAGGACGGCATGACCAGCACGGACGCGGCCCGGAACCAGTCCGCGAGCTGCTCCTGGCCGACCGGCGGGCGGAACCGTACGACGTCCGCGATGCCGAGCCGGGCGGCGAGCTTCTGCAGCCCTTCCGGCTTGGCGAGCCCGCTGCCGCTCGGGCCGCCCACGACCGGCACGAGGATGCGGGAGCGGAGCTCCGGGCGCTCCTCCAGCAGCACCGCCACCGCGCGCAGCAGGACGTCCGGGGCCTTCAGGGGCTGGATGCGGCCCGCGAAGAGCGGGATCAGGGCGTCCTGCGGGAGGCCGAGGCGGGCGCGGGCGGCGGCGCGGCCGTCGGCGGGGCGGAAGCGGTCGAGGTTGACGCCGGGGTGGACGACGGCGACCTTCGCGGGGTCGGCGGCGTAGTGCCGCACCAGCTCGTCGGCCTCCTCCGTCGTGTTGGCGATGAGCCGGTCGGCTGCGGCCACGATCTGGGTCTCGCCGATGACGCGGGCGGCGGGCTCGGGGGTGTCGCCGTCGGCCAGGTTGGCGTTCTTGACCTTGGCCATGGTGTGCATGGCGTGCACCAGGGGGACGCCCCAGCGCTGGGCGGCCAGCCAGCCGACGTGGCCGGAGAGCCAGTAGTGGGAGTGGACGAGGTCGTAGTAGCCGGGGCGGTGACCGGCCCAGGCCTGCATCACGCCGTGTGTGAAGGCGCACAGCTGGGCGGGGAGGTCCTCCTTGGCGAGGCCCTCGTAGGGGCCGGCGTCGACGTGCCGGACGAGGACGCCGGGGGCCAGCTCGACCGTGGGCGGCAGGCCGCCCGCCGTGGCCCGGGTGAAGATCTCGACCTCGATGTTGATGGCGGCGAGCCGCTGGGCCAGCTCCACGATGTAGACGTTCATGCCGCCGGCGTCGCCGGTGCCGGGCTGGTGGAGCGGGGAGGTGTGCACGGAGAGCATGGCGACGCGGCGGGGCCTGCGGTGCAGTCGTAGCCGTGCGGCGGCCGACGGGGAGCGTCGCCCGAGCCTGCTGACGTACTGGCTCACCTGGCGGTCCTCTCCTTGCTGCGGGCATGCCGGACGGAGGACCGACCTCGCCCTCCCAGGAGGTCCAACAGCGGAGGGGGTCGCGCCATTTCCCGATCAAGGCGCTTTACTCAATCATTACCATCGGCTGCCCTTACCCTCGTAGGCATGCATGCCCGCGCAACGTCCCGACCCGTGGGAAACGTGACGCGCGGGACGACCAATCCCAACCGGCTGCGCCGTATGGACCGCTGGATCGCGGCGACGCACGGCGCCGAGCTGCGGCGCGCCGGGGACCCGCTGGCGATCGACCTCGGCTACGGCGCCGCCCCCTGGACCGCCGTCGAACTGCTCGGCCGGCTGCGGACGGTCGCGCCCCGCGCGCGCGTGGTCGGCATCGAGATCGAACCGGAGCGGGTCGCGGCGGCGAGGGCCTACGAGCGGGAGGGGCTGGACTTCCGGCACGGCGGCTTCGAGGTGCCGGTGTCCGGGCGGCCGATGCTCATCCGGGCCGCCAATGTGCTGCGCCAGTACGGCGAGGCCGAGGTCGCCGCCGTCTGGGAGCGGCTGTGCGCGCGGCTCGCCCCGGCCCACGGCGGCTCGCGCGGCGGGCTGCTGGTCGAGGGCACGTGCGACGAGATCGGGCGGCGGCACGTGTGGGTGGCGCTCGGCCCGGAGGGGCCGCGGACCGTCACCTTCGCCACCCGGCTGGGCTCGCTGGAGCGGCCCTCCGACCTCGCCGAGCGGCTGCCGAAGGCGCTGATCCACCGGAACGTGCCCGGCGAGCCGGTGCACGCGTTCCTGCGCGACTTCGACCGCGCCTGGGCCGCCGCCGCGCCCTACGCCTCCTACGGCGCCCGGCAGCGCTGGCTGCGCGCGGTACGGGACCTGACGGCCGACTGGCCGGTGACGGACGGTCCGGCGCGCTGGCGGCAGGGTGAAGTGACGCTCCCGTGGGGAGCGTTGGCGCCCCGAAGCTGACATCACCCGTTCGGGACCGGTGAGACGGAACGATCCTCGTGCGCCGTTCGTCACACCGGCGGGGAGATGGTCATGCGGGGGCGGACGCGGGGGAACACCTCACCGAGTCACCGGCCTCTGTCGTTTTGCGGCACAACGTGGCACCATCCCCCAGACACCATAAGTTACTGACGGTAAATCAACTTTGGGGGCAAGTGTGATGGGCTGGGGCAGGCGCAGCATCCTCTCGGCCGCCGTGACCGTGGTCTGCGCGGTGACCGTGCTGGCAGCGCCCGGCACGGCCTTCGCCACCCCGGCACCCACGCCGGGCACGACCCCGGCTCCCACTCCGAGCACGTCCCCGACTCCCCCGCCGAGCAAGGATCTGGAGAAGGTCCGCGAGCAGCTCGACCGGCTGTACCACGACGCGGCCGTCGCCACCGACGCCTACAACGCGGCCGAGGAGCAGACGAAGCAGCAGTCCGCCCAGATCGTCGCGTTGGCCAAGAAGATCGACGAGGGCCAGCAGAAGCTCGCCAGGCTCAAGGACCAGGCGGGCGCGGCCGCCCGCGAGCAGTACCGCACCGGCGGGATCCCGCCCACCGCCCAGTTCCTGCTCAGCGACGACCCCGGACAGGTGCTGGACGGGGCCGGACTGGTGCTCCAGGGCCAGCGTGCGACGAAGTCGCTGATGAGCGAAGTGACCAGCACCCAGAAGCAGTTGCAGGCGTACGCCGACGACGCCGCCGCGCAGTGGAAGAAGCTCGACGCCGAGCGCCAGGCCAAGGCCACGGCCAAGAAGAAGATCGAGCAGCAGATCGCCGCCGCCCAGAAGCTGGAGTCCGAGCTGGAGAAGCGGGACCGGGAGCGGCTCGCCAAGCTGGAGGACCAGGCCGCGCTGAAGGCGCAGACGGACTGGCTGGACACCGGCATCCTCAAGAAGATCCACGGCAAGGCCTCCGCGCAGGGCGAGAAGGCGATCGCGTTCGCCACCGCCCAGCTCGGCAAGCCCTATGTGTGGGGCGCCGAGGGCCCGAAGTCCTACGACTGCTCCGGCCTGACCTCCCAGGCCTGGGCGGCGGCCGGCCACCCCATCCCGCGCACCTCGCAGGAGCAGTGGAAGCAGCTCCAGCACGTCGACATCAAGGACATGCGCCCCGGCGACCTCATCATCTACTTCGACGACGCCAGCCATGTCGCCCTCTACGTCGGCGACGGCGCGATCATCCAGGCCCCTCGTCCCGGGCGGACGGTGACGGTCGCGGGCGCCGGCTCGATGCCGATCCTGGGGGTCGTACGACCGGACGCGTAGGTATGCGGCCGCGGCGCGCGGGCGGGCGGCGGATCCTCGTGACCCACGCCACGTGACCCACCACACCCCCAACCCCCGCCCAAACCCGGGCCGGACGTGAGCTTCGTCATCCCCGGAGCCGGGGCGCCCTGTCCAACTGTCGTACGGAACGCGGCATATGACAGCGGCCTGCGCGTGAGCGACGCGGCTCACACCATTCCATCGGGACGGGAACACCCGCTATGGTCCCCGTCGGTGGCTTCGAGACCCTCGGCGCCGCCCATGCCCTCGGGGGGAGGGAAGGAACCCGGAACGATGCCCGTACCCGTACCGCGGCAGAGAGCGATCCCGGCCGTGGAGAGTGGTCAGGCGCAGGCCGCGTCGCAAGGCGGCCCCCTCAAGGAAGAGGCGCACCGCAACGCCACCACCGCGGGCGGCGCGAACGCCGCCCCGCTCACCCTGCTGCTGATCGAGGACGATCCGGCCGGTTCGCCGATCGTGCCCGACCTGCTGGACCCGGCCGGCAAGCCGATCCGTGTCCGTACCGCCCGGAACCTCACCGAGGCCGAGCGGCTGCTCACCGAGGACGTCCACTGCATCCTGCTGGACCTGGCCCTTCCGGCGCCGGGCGGCACCGACAGCGACGACGAGCTGGCCGTGCTCAAGCACGTGCTCCAGCTCGCGCCCCGGCATGCCGTGCTCGCGCTGACCGCCTCCGGCGACGCCGAGCGCGGTGCCGAGGCCGTGCGCGTGGGCGCGCAGGACTACCTCTTCCGGGACGAGCTGGACGGCCGGCTGCTCAGCCGCGCCATCCGCTACGCGGTGGAGCGGAAACGTTCCGACACGGCCGAGCGGCGGCTGGCCGAGGGCCGGCTGCGCGCACAGGAGAACCGGCGCCTGGAGCGCGGGCTGCTGCCCACGCCCCTGCTGGAGGGCTCCTCCCTGCGCTTCGCCGCCCGCTACCGCCCAGGCCGCTCCCGCGCGCTGCTCGGCGGTGACTTCTACGACGCCGTCCGCACCCCCGACGGCACCGTGCACGCCATGATCGGCGACGTCTGCGGCCACGGCCCGGACGAGGCCGCGCTCGGCGTGGAGCTGCGCATCGCCTGGCGGGCGCTGACACTGGCGGGCCTGTGCGGCGACGAGCTGCTCGGCACGCTGCAGCAGGTGCTGGAGCACGAGCGGGCCGACGAGGAGATCTTCGCGACCCTGTGCACGGTGGACATCGCGCCCGACGGCCGCCGCGCGGGCCTGTGCCTGGCCGGTCACCCGGCCCCGCTGCTCGCCCGCCCCGGCCGGCAGGCCCGGCTGCTGCCCTACGACAACAACGGCCCCGCGCTCGGCCTGCTGCCGGGCGCCCGCTGGCCGCGGATGCAGGTGGAGCTGGGTTCCGAGTGGAGCCTGATGCTCTACACCGACGGCCTGATCGAGGGCCGGGTCGGCGAGGACGGCGAGCGGCTGGGGCAGGACGGGATGGTGTCGATGATCCGCCGCCAGCTCTCCGAGGGTCTGCGGGGGGAGGAGTTGTTGCGGGCCGCGGTCAGTGAGGTGCGGGAGCTCAATGGGGGGGAGCTGACGGACGACGTGGCGGTTGTGTTGCTGGACCGGACGGCGTAGTGGTCGGGGTCTCGCCGTAGGGGGTTCCTCGCCATCGCCGGGTGCGGGTGTGTGGTGGGTCGCACGCGCAGTTCCCCGCGCCCCTGGGGAGTTGCAGCTCGCCCAGCTCCTAGCGGCCGCCGTTCCACGGCCCGTAAGGACCATCGCTGCTGCTCCCGCGCCCCCGGCGACGGAAACCCTTCCCGCCGGAGACCTGCTGCAGGGCGGGGCGTACGTCCACGAAGAAGACGATCGAGGCGACCAGGCCCGCGAGCTGCAGGAACAGCATCGACACCGGGATGAAGTTCACGGCGACCGCGAGGCCGAGGATGATCAGCCAGAAGCCCTTGTTCTGCTTGTCCGCGGCGCGGTACGCGTCTTGGCGGAAGATCGCGGCCATCACGAAGGCCACGATGGCGAGCGCCAGCATCGCGGTGGAGATCAGCCACATCACTCCGCCGATTGCCGTCGTCAGCACAATGCCCACCACCCGAGTCGAGTCGTCCGTACAGCCACCGTACCCGTACAACGGGCCGGACACCCCCAAGGTGCCCGGCCCGCTGTCATTCCGTCGTGATCCCGCCGCTGCCGGTCACTTGGCCGGCGGCGTCGTCTTCTTCGCGGTGGTGGCCTTGCGCGCGGCCGGCGCCTTCTTCGCCGCCGGCTTCTTCTCCTCGGCCGGCTCCGCGGCGGCCTCGGCCGGCTTCGGCTCCGCCGCGGCCGGCTCGGGCTTGCCCTCGACGGCGATCGCGAGGTCCTCGATCTCCTCGGCGGCCTCGCCGCGCCAGTTCTTCACGGCCTGCTCGCCGTGCTCGGCGACCTTCTCGTAGGTCTCGCGGGCCTTGACGGCGTACTCGGCGGCGACGCCGACCCCGCGCAGCGCAAGGTCCTGGGCCTGCTCGCCGAGCTTCTTCAGGTCGACGTCGAGGGTGCCGAGGAACTCGTTGACCTTGGTCTGGAGGGTCTCCTGCGCCTCCTTGGCCCGGGCGGCGGCCTTCTCCTGCACGGCCTTCGGGTCGGTGTTGCGCACCTTCTCGATGCGGGCCGGGGCCTCGGTGCGCAGCTGCTCGACCAGGGCGGGCACCTTCTTGGCCTGCTGGAGGGCGAGGTCGGCGGTGCCGGCGGCGAAGTAGAGCGGGGTGGGGTCGCTGAGGGTCTTGCGCAGGTCGTCGGTGATGGCCATGGTGATCTGGTCCTCCCGGATTCGCGTTCGGCTGAGGTTGGTGTGGTCCCGCGGTGGGAGCCGGCGCCCTGGTCCGGTTACCCGGCCGTCCGCCGCGGGCCTGCATCGGCATCGTGTCCGCCGGCCGTGCCGGTGCCGGGCACGGCGGTGCCGTCGGTGTCCGCTCCCTGTGCGCCGTCCTCGTCGCCGGCGGGCTCGCCGATCCCGAATCCGTTCTCTTTGCGGAAGGACTCGTAGATCTGGAGCAGCACCTGCTTCTGCCGCTCGTTGAGCGAGGGATCGGCGAGGATGACCGCCCTGGTCTCCACTTCATCCCGGTCCCGCTCGGCGTCGAGGATCCCGGCGCGGACGTACAGCGTCTCGGCGGAGATGCGCAGGGCCTTGGCGACCTGCTGGAGCACCTCCGCGCTCGGCTTGCGCAGCCCGCGCTCGATCTGGCTCAGGTAGGGATTGGACACCCCGGCGGCGTCGGCGAGCTGCCGCAGCGACAGCTGTGCGTTCCGCCGCTGCTCGCGCAGGTACTCACCGAGGTTGCCGACGTTCAGCGATGCCATGCCTCCACCTTGCCCCACCCTCGCTAACAATTGCAAGCACCCGCTTGCAAAAGTCTGTCGCAGTCCGCGGCGAGGGAGGGGCGCCGGACCTACCGGGCGAGTTCGGCCGGCTCGTTCAGGCGGGTCAGCTTGTGCGGGTTGCGCACCACGTGGATCCGGGTGATCCGGCCGTCCTCCACCGTCAGGCTCAGCGCGCTCGGTTCGCCGTCGACGTCCATGCGGCCGGCCGGGGCGCCGTTGAGCCACACCGACGTCACCTCCAGCGTGTCCACCAGCCGGTGCGCGCGCACGAGCACCTCCGCGACCGCTGCGGCCCCGTGGAACGGCGTCACGGCGGCGGCCACCACCCCGCCCCCGTCGGTGACCATGACCACGTCCGGGGCCATGAGCTGCAGCAGCTCCGCCAGCTGCCCGGTGCGCAGTGCGGCCAGGAAGCGTTCCACCACGGCCTGCTGCTCGGCGCGGCTCACCCGCACGCGCGGCCGCCGGGCCGCCACGTGCTCACGGGCGCGCCGCGCGATCTGCCGTACCGTGGCCGCCGTCTTCCCGACCGCCTCCCCGATCTCCCCGTACGGCAGCTCGAAGACCTCGCGGAGCACGAACACCACGCGCTCGGTCGGTCCCAGGGTTTCCAGGACCGTCAGCATCGCGATCGACACGCTCTCCGCGAGTTCGACGTCCTCGGCGACATCGGGGCTGGTCAGCAGGGGTTCCGGCAGCCACTCGCCGACGTACTCCTCGCGGCGGCGGGACAGGGCGCGCAGCCGGTTGAGCGCCTGCCGGGTGACGATCCGCACCAGGTACGCCCGGGCGTCACGCACCTCGGCCCGCTCGACGCCGGCCCACCGCAGCCAGGACTCCTGCAGCACGTCCTCGGCGTCGGCCGCCGAGCCGAGCATCTCGTAGGCGACCGTGAAGAGCAGGCTGCGGTGGGCGACGAAGGGATCCTCGGTCATCGAGCCGGCTGCTCCGGACGCGCGGCCAGCGGGATCTCGCAGGACTCGGAGTAGCCCTGCGAGGTGATCCCCTGGGCCGTGTTGCAGCGACTCGCGAAGTTGGCGAAGCCGATGACCACGGTGAGTTCGACCAGCGCCGCCGGGCCGAGCCGGTCGAGCAGCCGTGCCGACAGCTCGTCGGTGACGGTCGTCGGGGTGTTCGTCATGGCCTCGGCGTACTCCAGCACGTCCCGCTCCAGCGGCGTGAACACCTCCGACTCCCGCCAGCGCGGCACCTGGCTCGCCTTGGTCAGGTCCAGGTTCTGGTTCAGCGCGAGGAAGTAGTTGATGTCGAGGCACCAGCTGCAGCCGACCTGTGCCGCCACGGCCATGTGCGCGAAGGTCTTGAGGTCCGCGTCGACCGCCTCGCACGCGCCGACCTTCATGGCGAACTCCCGGCAGGCCATGGCGAGTTCCGGGTGGTTCCACAGCACCTCGTCGGGCTCGGGCACGGCACCGAGCTGCTTCAGCAGGGCCTCCCTCAGCTCGGCGGGCAGTTCTGCCTTCGGAACGCGCAGGGTCATGGTGTCCTCCTCGGGTACCGACCGGTTCTGACCGGTTCGCCATGAAGACACCGCCGGGCTTGCGGGTGTGACACCGGGCCCGGCGGCAGGTCGCAAGGGTGGTCAGGATTCGAGAAGCGGCGGGCGGCCCCGCCCCGCTACCGTGACCGCCATGGACGACGCCACCGCACCGCACACAGCCGACAGCCACGACCTGATCCGTGTGCACGGCGCCCGGGAGAACAACCTCAAGGACGTCAGCGTGGAGCTCCCCAAGCGCCGGCTGACCGTGTTCACCGGCGTGTCCGGCTCCGGCAAGAGCTCGCTGGTGTTCGACACGATCGCCGCGGAGTCGCAGCGGCTGATCAACGAGACGTACAGCGCGTTCGTGCAGGGCTTCATGCCGACGCTCGCGCGCCCCGAGGTCGACGTCCTCGACGGGCTCACCACCGCGATCATCGTGGACCAGCAGCGGATGGGCGCCGACCCCCGCTCCACCGTCGGCACCGCCACCGACGCCAACGCGATGCTCCGCATCCTGTTCAGCCGGCTCGGCAAGCCGCACATCGGCTCGCCCAAGGCGTACTCCTTCAACGTCGCCTCGATCAGCGGGGCCGGCGCGGTCACCGTGGAGCGCGGCGGACAGCAGGTGAAGGAGCGGCGCAGCTTCAGCATCACCGGCGGCATGTGCCCGCGCTGCGAGGGCCGGGGCACGGTCACCGACCTCGACCTCACCCAGCTCTTCGACGACTCCCTGTCCCTCAACGAGGGCGCGCTGACGGTCCCCGGCTACAAGACGGGCGGCTGGAACTACCGCCTCTACACCGAGTCCGGCCTGTACGACCCGGACAAGCCGATCCGGAAGTTCACCAAGCGGGAGCTGCAGGACTTCCTGTACAAGGAACCGACCCGGATGAAGATCGCGGGCATCAACATGACCTACGAGGGTCTGGTCCCGCGGATCCAGAAGTCGATGCTCGCCAAGGACAAGGAGGGCATGCAGCCGCACATCCGGGCGTTCGTGGACCGCGCGGTCACCTTCACCGTCTGCCCCGAGTGCGAGGGCACCCGGCTCACCGCCGCGGCCCGCTCCTCGAAGATCGACGGCGTCAGCATCGCCGACGCGTGCGCGATGCAGATCAGCGACCTGGCCGAGTGGGTACGCGGGCTGGACGAGCCGACGGTGGCACCGCTGCTGGCATCCCTGCGGCACACCCTGGACTCGTTCGTGGAGATCGGCCTCGGCTATCTCTCGCTCGACCGGCCGGCGGGCACGCTGTCGGGCGGCGAGGCCCAGCGCGTGAAGATGATCCGCCACCTCGGCTCGTCCCTCACCGACGTCACGTACGTCTTCGACGAGCCGACCATCGGCCTGCACCCGCACGACATCCAGCGGATGAACGAGCTCCTGCTGCGCCTGCGGGACAAGGGCAACACCGTGCTGGTCGTGGAGCACAAGCCGGAGGCGATCGCGATCGCCGACCATGTCGTCGACCTCGGTCCCGGCGCCGGTACGGCGGGCGGCACCGTCTGTTTCGAGGGCACCGTGGAGGGGCTGCGGGCCAGCGGCACCCTCACCGGCCGGCACCTGGACGACCGGGCCCGCGTCAAGGACACCGTGCGCAAGCCCACCGGATCGCTGGAGATCAGGGGCGCGAACACGCACAACCTGCGGAACGTCGACGTGGACGTCCCGCTGGGCGTGCTCTGTGTCGTCACGGGTGTCGCGGGCTCCGGCAAGAGCTCGCTGGTGCACGGCTCGATGCCCGCGGGCGCGGACGTCGTGTCGATCGACCAGACCCCGATCCGCGGCTCGCGGCGCAGCAACCCGGCGACGTACACCGGGCTGCTGGAGCCGATCCGCAAGGCGTTCGCCAAGGCCAACGGTGTGAAGCCGGCGTTGTTCAGCGCCAACTCCGAGGGCGCCTGCCCCACCTGCAACGGCGCCGGTGTCGTCTACACCGACCTGGCGATGATGGCCGGTGTCGCCACGACCTGCGAGGAGTGCGAGGGCAAACGCTTCCAGGCCTCGGTGCTGGAGTACACCTTCGGCGGGCGGGACATCGCGGAGGTGCTGGCGATGTCGGTGACCGAGGCGGAGGAGTTCTTCGCCGCGGGCGAGGCGCGCACCCCGGCCGCCCACAAGATCCTCGAGCGGATGTCGGACGTCGGCCTCGGCTACCTCACCCTGGGCCAGCCGCTCACCACGCTCTCCGGCGGGGAACGCCAGCGCCTGAAACTGGCCACGCACATGGCCGACAAGGGCGGGATCTACGTCCTGGACGAGCCGACGACCGGCCTCCACCTGGCCGACGTCGAACAGCTCCTCGCCCTGCTGGACCGTCTGGTCGACTCCGGCAAGTCGGTCGTCGTCGTCGAACACCACCAGGCCGTCATGGCCCACGCCGACTGGATCATCGACCTGGGCCCCGGCGCCGGCCACGACGGCGGCCGCGTGGTCTTCGAGGGCACCCCGGCGGAGCTGGTGAAGACCCGCTCCACCCTCACCGGTGAGCACCTGGCGGAGTACGTCGGCGCGTGAGGGGGCGGGCCGGCCGGGTCAGCCGGCCAGTACCGTCTCGCAGGCCGACCAGGCCGACGGGCTCAGCAGGGGCCGGACGCGGGTGAGGAGAGCGAGGAGGTCCGGACCCCATCGGCCGCGGAAGGCGGGGTCCCGGCGGGCCAGGTCGAGTTCGTTGGCGGCGGTCAGCTCGGCGAAGTCCCGGCGCGGGCCGGCCCCGGGGACATGGGCGCGACCGGTGAACCGGTCCTGGAAGAGCCCGTCGTCCTCGGCGAGCGCCGGATAGGTGGCCTTGCGGTCGCAGGAGCCGTACAGGTACACGAGGGCCTCGGCCTCGGCACCGATGACGGCCGCCAGTTCGGCCCGTCGGCCGGGCGGCAGCAGGGGCTCGGGAAAGCCGTCGGTGCCGTAGCAGGCGTGGCACAGGCCGGCGAGCCGGAGGGCCGGGCGCGCGCCCCACTCCGCCAGCTGCCGTTCGACGCGCCGGAGATGCGCGAGGAGGGTGCCGCCCGGATGCGCGAGACGGGCGGCACCCCGCTCGCGCAGGAACGCGACCGCGGCGGCCTGGGGGTCCGACACGGGTCTCCTCCGTCCATCGGCCCGGGGGACATCGACCTGCCGATCATCCGGCGGCCGCGGCGGGCCGGTCAATCCTCGGTTTCCCTCCACCGGCCCAAGCCGACGCTTCACCCGCTTCCCCCGTCAGAACGGGAGCGGACGGGCGTGGACCACGTCCAGGCGGGAGACCGCCCTTGTCAGCACGACGTACAGCCGGTGCGCGCCCCGCTCCTCCGCCTCCGCCACCGCCGCCGGTTCCACGGCGATCACATGGTCGTACTCCAGGCCCTTGGCCAGGGTCGCGGGGACGAGTGTCAGGCGGGCGCCGAGCTCGTCCGGGCCGGCCGGGGCGAGGCCCGCCGCCGTGAGGGCCTGCCGTACGGCGGCCACGTCCACGTCGGCCGCCACGACGCCCACCGAGCCCTCGTGGACCAGCGCCTCGCGCACCGCGGTCACGGTCGTGCCCGGCACGTCGTCGGTCGGGCGCATCCTCAACTCGCCGTCGGCGCGCAGGGAGTGGGCCGGGGGCACCGAGACGTCCAGGCGGGGCAGCAGGCGGTTGGCCAGCGCCACGACGGCCGCCGGGGCCCGGAACCCGGTGGTCAGCGGGACCACGGCGGCCTCGGCGCGGCCCAGGTGGCGCAGCTGGACGGACCAGTCGCGGGCGGCCCACGGAGTGGTGCCCTGGGCGAGGTCGCCGAGGACGGTGAGCGAGCCGAAGGCCGCCCGGCGGGCGATGGCCCGGCACTCCATGGGAGACAGGTCCTGGGCCTCGTCGACCACGAGGTGGCCGTAGCCCTCGGGGTGTTCGATCAGGCCGGCGAGTTCGTCCAGCAGGACCAGGTCGGCGGCCGACCAGCGGGCCGACTTGTACGAGCGCGGCGGGCGGGGCCACAGCAGTGCCGCCTGCTCGTCCGGGTCCAGCAGGCCTTCGGCCGAAAGCGACAACTCCCCGGGATGGGCGAGGAGTTGGGTCAGCACCTCCTCCGGGCGGACCCTGGGCCAGACCAGGTCGAGATGCTCGGTGAGCGGGCGGGCCCGCTCCATGCGGCGCACCCAGGAGGCGGGCAGCACCCCGGCGCGCCGTTCGGCCCGCTCACGCAACCGCCGCACCACCCGGGTGCGCACCCGCTCGCGGCCGATGGCGTACGGCGGCTCCTCGGTGCGCACCGCCTCGACGATGTCGGCCAGTTCCGCGGCGGGCACCCGCCACCGGCTGGAGCCGTCCTTCACGACGAGGTCGGTCACGCCGTCGGTGGTGATCCGGCCGTACAGCGCCCGGCGCAGCACCTCGGCCATGCGGGGGTCGTGCTTGAGCGCCGCCGTGTGCGCCGGGTCGGTGCCGGTGACCGGGTGGCGGGCGATCTCCTCCAGGAGGGTCGACTGGCGCACACCCGTCTCGCCGAGCGAGGGCAGTACCTCGGCGATGTACGACAGGAAGGTGCGGTTGGGGCCGAGGATCAGCAGTCCGGCGCGCTGGAGCCGCTTGGGGTGGGTGTAGAGCAGGTACGCGGCGCGGTGCAGGCCCACCGCCGTCTTGCCGGTGCCGGGCGCGCCCTGGACGCACACCGACTCGGTGAGGGCGGCGCGGACGAGGTCGTCCTGTTCGGGCTGGATGGTGGCGGCGATGTCCCGCATGGGTCCGACGCGGGGCCGCTCGATCTCGCGGGCGAGGATGTCGCTGGTCCGGGACTCGCCCCGGCCGAGGTGCTCGTCCTCCAGGCCGGTGAGGTCGGCGGAGTCGCCCCGGCTGCCGGGCGCCCAGCCGAACCGGCGCCGTACCTCGACGCCCCGGGGGTCCCGGGCGCTCGCCTGGTAGAAGGCGCGGGAGACCGGGGCCCGCCAGTCCACCACGAGGGGTGGGGCGGCCGGGTCCTCGGTGATGCGGAGCCTGCCGACGTGGTAGTGCTGCCCGCCGTGCTCGGGGTCGGTGGCGGCGAAGTCCAGGCGGCCGAAGAACAGCGGTCCGGGCGGCAGTTCGCGCAGCGCCTTGGCCTGGCTGCGCAGTCGGCGGCCGAGCACTTCGGCGTCGGCCCCGGAGGCGGAGACGTCCTCGCCGATGACGACCTGCTCGGCGGCGCCCTCGACCATCGCGGCGAGGGCGGCACGGCAGGTGTCGTGGTGGGCGCGCTCGGTGTGCAGGGTGTCCGTGAGGGCGGGGCGGGGTGACGTCATGGCGCCAGGGTAACGCGATAACGTTACCGAGTTACATTTTTAACCGAGTCTCATGCGTCACGCCTCAGCTCCGGCAGCCCCTCCGCCAGCCGCCGGAACGCCCGCTCCGCCGCCCGTACGGCGTCCGGCGCCACCTGTTCGATCCGCTCCCCCGCCGCGACCCGCCGCCAGTTCTCCTGGGCGAGGATGCGCTGCACGGCGATGATCTGCCCGGCGGCCAGCCGTGCGTCCAGTCCGCCGCCGAGCGCCTCGGCGAGCGCCGCCTCCGACCGCTCCAGATGGGAGTGCGCCCGCGCCACCAGGGCCGGGGTGCCGTAGAGCAGGGTGTGGAAGGCGAGCACCTGGGGGTGGTCGTTCAGCCCGGTGACCGGATCGCGCCGTTCGAGACCGGCGAGGAAGTGCCGGCGCAGCGCGTCCACCGGGTCGGCCGCCTGGGCGACCACCCGCGCGGCCTCCGTCTCGTGGTCCGCGATCCGGTGCAGGACCAGGTCCTCCTTCGCCGGGAAGTACCGGAAGAGCGTCGGCTTGGAGATCCCGGCCGCCGCCGCGACCTCGGCCACGGACACCGCGTCGAAGCCCCGCTCCAGGAACAGCCGTACGGCGATGTCCGACACCTCCTGGTACATCCGCCGCTTCTTGCGCTCACGCAGGCCGATCTCCTCACCCATACCGCCGAGCCTACGCACGCTACGCCAGGGCACGAGCCAGATAGGGATTCGCCGTCGGGCGGGCCGGCAGGCCGAGTGAGCCCTTGGCCGCCGCCAGGGTCATGGCGTACGAGTCCACGGCACGGCGGACGTTGGGAGCGTCCAGACTGGCGCCGGTGACCAGCCGGTCGAGGTCCACATAGGCCGAGCGGACGATCTCGATCCACCGGTAGACCCGCCAGTCCTGCTGCCAGTCACGGGTGTACTCCGCGGGCATCAGGGACTCCCAGCGGCGGAACATCCGGTCCCGGATCTCCGGCCGGGTCGGCGTCAGGTGCATGTGCCTGACAAGGTCGTACAGGGGATCGCCGAAGGCCGCCAGCTCCCAGTCGATGAGGGTCAGCGCCAGGTCGTCGTCGCGGCGTACGAGGTTCCACGGATTCAGGTCGCCGTGCAGCAGGGTCGGCTTCCGGTGGCTCACGTCGTGCCGGGCCAGTATCTGCCGCAGCCGGCCGGCCTCGGGCAGACCGAGCAGCCGGGCCAGGTGCTGGGACTGCTTGGGCAGACCGCCGACCAGGGCCACGAGCTGGTCCGCCAGCCAGCCGTAGAAGCGGAAGTCCCGCTCGCCCGCCGCGGGGTCGAGCTTCGTGTAGTCCACGTCCTTCAGCGCGCAGAGCTGGTCGACGAGCCGGTCCGCCTCGTGCGGGAGCAGCCCGTGCACCGGGTGGTCGGGCGGCCGTTGGGTGTCGAGCGGCCCCTCGTAGGTGTGGATGGCGAAACTGTCCTTACGGAATTGCCCCGGATAGCTCTCGCCCAGGGCGAGAATCCTCGGCGCCGCCACCGGAACACCCGAGTCCTCGATGGCCCGCAGCACCGCGTGCTCGCTGAGAAAGCTGCGTTCACGGCGGCAGACCTTCGCCACCTTCCGCCGTACCACCACCGGGAAGTCGACACCGGGGACCCGCACCACGGAATTCAGATGGGCCGTTCCCTTGAACACCCGGCCGGCCGGAGCGGCACCTTCCGCGTGCAGCGCCGCGTGCACGGCCGAGTAAGGGAAGTCCCGGTGCTCGGGCACCCTTCTGTCCGGGGTCCAGGAGGGGGAGACAAAGGTGGAGAACAGGCCCTTGCGTGCCTTTCCGCGAGAGATGCGCCAGCGGAACAGGATCCGCTCGATCTCCGCCTCGCCGGGCAGAGCGCGCAGGTTCAGCGGTGCCCGGGCCGCCTCCAGGGCGCGGCGCACCTTCCCCGTGGCGTGGTCCAGCCCCTTCTGGTCGAACGTCTCGTCCAGGGAGATCGCGGCGCGCATGACGTCCGGGTACACCGACTGCGCCTGCTCGAAGGCGATGTAGTGGCGCAGGTCCTTGGCCAGCCCGTTGACCGCCGCCGGGCGGACCCGCCCCATGGCCTCGGCCCAGGCGTCGATCACCTCGGACCACTGGTGCCTCGGGTACCGCATGCGCACCAGATGGGTCGCCAGGTCGTGGAGCGGGTCGCCGTACGTCGCCAGCTCCCAGTCGACGCAGATCAGCGGGGGTTCCCCGGCGTACGTCATGATCAGGTTGTCGCGGTGCAGGTCGGCGTGGAGCAGGCTGTACGGCCGGCGCGCCATCGGCGGCACCCGCTCGGCCAGCCGGACGAGCGCGTCCTCCGGAATGCCCAGCGCCGCGAACAGACCGCCGAACGCCCTCCAGTTGGGCCGGCGGATCTGCTGGTCGGCCAGGCGCGCGAGCGTCTGCAGAAAGCCCTGGCTGTCCTGGTCGTTGCTGGGCCAGCCGGCCGGCAGCGGTGGCAGCGCACCCCGGCGCACCTGGGCCATCTGGGCGAGCAGCCCGGCGAGGGCCTTGATCAGCAGCGCGTCGACGGGCTTGCCGTTGCCGCAGACGCTGGAGAGCGGCACGCCTTCCACATAGCTGTGGACGGCGAACCCGTCCCCCTCCGCCAGGCACTCCGGCGCGTGCGGCAGGACGCTCCTGACCGCCCGGAGGATCTCCGCCTCGTTGTGCCAGGTCCTGATCACCACCGGCAGCACCTTCGGCCGCCGGATCCGCACGGTCACCGAGGTGCCCGCCTCGCGGCCCAGGAGCTGTGCCAGGGGCAGCGGGAGCGGGATCCGGTAGTTGTCGTTGTGGTGGCCGCTGCTCACCTCGCCCTGACGCGTGGCGAGGTCGACGAATCCTTCGTTCAGCGCATGCACTGCGCCGGGTCCGGCGCGTTCCCCACGCAAGAGGTGGGAAACGGGAGGTGCGCCCACTGGCCGCTCCGAATTGCTCGCGCTGGTGGAAAGTATGGCAAACGGTAAACGCGGGTGTCTGTCCGCACGAGCGGAACCGTGGCCGACTAGCCTCAACGGGTGTGTTCGGCGCTCGTCTGCGTCAGGTTCTTTTCGGGTCGGCACGATTGCCGTCCCGTACGTACGAACGGGAGCGGTTGCTCACTCGGTGCGCGCATGCTACAGCACACCGCTCGACCGGCCCTCGATCAGCGGGGCTGTGCTCACCCGGCGGCGGACTCGTCCGTCAGCAGCTCCCACATCGCGTCGAACCACGCCGTCATGCCGTCCACGAAGGTCGACCCCGGCGAGTCGGTGCGGCCGTCCCGGACGTGATGGGTGAGGGTCGCGCCGAAGCCCAGGACGTCCACCGCCCGGACCTCTTCGTGGACGTCGAGCATCACCGGCCGGACGAGCGGTATGTAGGGACCGTGCAGCACCTCGGAGCGGTTGATGACGTACAGCTTGAACGTGGGTGCGAAGGGGGCATGGCGGAACTCGTACGACACCTTCGGGACGAGCTTCTCCGTGTGCAGTTCCCCGAGGACCTTGCCGAGGGAGGCGATGTGGGTGTCGGCGATGCGCCGCAGCCGTTCCCGCAGCCGCTTGTCGTCCCGCCGGTCCACTCCCCGCGGATACGGCAGGGCGTCGATCGCGGACGGCAGGATCAGGCGCAGGGCGATGCGCTCGGGCGCGATGATCCCGGCACGGATCCGCTCCGCCTGCAGGTGGATGTGGGTGTCCAGGCTCTCCGAGGTCAACGTGTAGATGTCCAGGGTGACTTCGGGCTGCTCGAAGGCCTCGGCGATCAGCGGGCCGAGGGTCAGCTGGCGGCGCGAGCGGCTGGCCCGGGGCGTCGAGGACTGGATGCGCTGGTTGCGCAGCACCCGTGAGCCCTTGCCCTGCCGGGACTGGATCCAGCCCTCGCCGCGCAGTGCCTGCAGGGCCCGCTGCACGGTGTCCCGGGAGATCCCGAACTCCTCCGCCAGCGTTCTCTGCGGGGGCAGATAGGTGTCCACCGGGTAGAAGCCGTCGGCCATCCGCGCCCGCAGCTCGTCCGCGACCCGGAGGAACTCGTGCCCGCCCGCCTCGTCGGCCCGGTCCTCCCGCTCCACCGTCACACCCGGTTCGTACCTCCCCCGCACCGGCGGCAAACTCCGGCCGCCAGGCAACCAGTCAAGTCAACTGGCCGGTTACTGGATCTAGTTGACCGGGCATGCTGCCACAAGCAGTCAACTTCACCAGTCAACAGTGGCGACTTGAGGGGTTGACCGGTTGCCGGGGCGCGACGGGGGGTGGAAGCCGTGACGATCCATGTGCTCGGGTTCGACGTGCAGGTCGACGACCTCGGTCAGCTCGTCCTGTGGGGCGCGGGACTGCTGGTGTCGCTGACGGCCTGGATCCGCAAGCGGGTACGGCACCGGTCGCGGGCCGGGGTTCCGGGTGCCGCGCGGCCCGCTGTCACCGGCGGCGACGCAACACGCGCAGCAGCGGCTCCAGCGACGCGACCACGAACCCGGCTCCGGCCTCCCGCAAAAGCTTCCCCTTCCGTTCGTTACGCGCGTAGCCGAGGAAGGGCACACCGGCGTCGTTCGCGGCGGCGAGGTCGGAGGGCGAGTCGCCGATCATCAGGGCCGCCGAGGGGGCGGAGCCCGTCGCGGCCAGCGCCCGGTTCAGACAGTGCGGGTCGGGTTTGAGGAGGTGCAGGTCGGTCGTGCGTCCGTAGATGTGCGGGGCGAAGCAGCCGGTGAGCTCGCGGCCCTGCAGATAGGCGCGGACCACTCTGGGGGAGTTGTTGGTGGTGATGGCCAGGCGGGAGCCGACCGCGGTCCAGGTGCGTATCAGGGGGTCGGCGTAGGGGGTGGGCAGGGCGGAACCGGCGGCCCGCAGCTCCTCCTGGGTGAGACGTTCCTCCAGCTCGGTCACGAGGTCGCTGCCGGGGTGCCGGCGGTCCACGGCGCGCAGCACCACATGCGGGTCCAGCGAGTCGCGTTCGGAGTCGCTGAGCAGGTTGTGCAGCCCGCGCCCGGCCAGCCAGTCCACCAGCTCGGCCGCCACCCGTTCCGCCCGGTGCCGCGCGAACAGACGGCAGATCGGTCCGTCGAAGTCCCAGAGGACCACCTGGGCACTCTCGATCAGAACCCGTAGCTTCTCGATCTCGTTCGCCGTCTGTTCGGACTGCGCCGTTTCAGTCTGCGTCTCAGTCTGCGTCGCATCAGAAGTCACTAGGAGAGTGTCAGGTCCGTGGTGATGGTTTCCCAGAGGGCGTCGAACCACTTCTGCGATTGCTCCACGAACGCCGCGTCCCGCTGTCCTGCCCGCTGCTCGAACGAGAACAGCAGGGACTCGGAGCCGAGGGTGTCGTACATCTCCAGTGTGCCGCTGTCGGTGGGCTCCTCGCGCCGCGTGATCATGTAGTGCGCGAAGAGCGCCTCCACCCCGTTGAGCAGGTACAGCTTGACCGGCGGGGTGAACGGCAACGCCCGGAAGGTGACCTGGACGTCGATGTCGTGGGTGGCGCGCAGCGCCTGGAGGTTGTACTGCAGCACCTGGCCCTGGGCGTTGCGCATGGCCAGCCAGCGCTGGTGGACGGCGTCGTCCTCCTCGCTGCCGGCGTCGACGGAGACCGGGAAGGCGAGGTTGATGTCGCGGGACGGCAGCAGGATGCGGGCGTCGATCCGCTCCGGGCGCAGCCGGCCCTCGTGGACCAGGCGCAGCGGCTCGCCGAGCGCGGGGATCAGGCTCTGCGCGGTCAGGCAGACGGCGTCGATGCGCACGTGCGGCGCCGCGAACGCCTCGGTCAGGCGGGGCGCGAGCGCCACCATGGTC
The DNA here is from genome assembly GCF_006715785.1 of Streptomyces puniciscabiei. Taxonomy (NCBI): domain Bacteria; kingdom Bacillati; phylum Actinomycetota; class Actinomycetes; order Kitasatosporales; family Streptomycetaceae; genus Streptomyces; species Streptomyces puniciscabiei. Next base: position 3,433,237 of record NZ_VFNX01000001.1, on the reverse strand, counting down.
GGCTGCGGCTCGCCCCGCGTGAGCCGTGGCTCGGCGACCCGCGGGGGGCTGCCCTTGCTGACGTCGGCGAGCAGGCCGTCCGCCTGGAGCATCCGCAGCGCCTGGCGTACGGCACCCCGCTCGACGCCGAACTCCCCGGCCAGCTCGGCCTGGGTGGGCAGCCGCTCGCCCGGCTGCAGCTCACCGCTGCGGATGCGCTCGCGCAGGGTCTCGGCGATCTCCTGGGGCGTGAGCCTCCTGCTGCCGTTCACTGCCACATGCTCCTGAGTCACGACCAAACGCTACAACTCTGATCCATCTTTGGGGAGTTGCCGAGAAGTTGTTTATGAACTCGGACCAAGTGGGGACAACTTAGTTGGAGTTGGTTGCCAACTTCTACGATCTTTTCCAAGTTGGCCAACCTTCGGAAGGGGGAACCGCCATGCCCGCACTCGCTCTCCTCGTCGAGCAACTCGTCCAGTGGAAGTACGGTGTCGCAGGCGCCGTCGGCCTGCTGCTCATCTCCGTCGGTATCGAGACCAGGAGCCACAAGGCCCTCTCCGCCGGCGCCGTCCTGCTCGCCGTGCTCCTCGCGGGCCCGGCGCTGTGAAGCCGCACGCGTTCTAGGAGCTGAGCAGGAGCTCCGAACTGATCGTCTCCCACAGCGCGTCGAACCACCGCCGCGACTGCTCCACGAACGCGGCGTCGCGCTCCCCGGCACACCGCTCGAAGGCGAACAGCATCGAGCGGGTGCCGTCGGCGTCGTACAGCTGGAGCTGCTCGTGCTCGATCTCCCGCTCCCGGCGCTTGAGTGTGTAGTACGCGAACAGCGCCTCCACCCCGTTGAGCAGGTACAGCTTGACCGGCGGGGTGAACGGCAGGGCGCGGAAGGAGACCTGGACGTCGATGTCGTGCGTGGTGCGCAGGGCCAGCAGGTTCTGCCGCAGCACCATGCCCTGGGCGTTGCGCTGGGCCAGCCAGCGCCGGTGCAGCAGACCGTGGTCGTCGGCGTGCACCGGGGCCGGGAAGGCGAGGTCGATGTCGCGGCTGGGCAGCAGCACCCGGACGTCGATCTTGGCCGGTTCCAGTCGTCCCGCGTGGATCTCCCGCAGCGGCTCGCCGACGGCCAGGGTGAGCGAGACCGAGGTCAGGCACAGCGCGTCGATCCGCACGTGGGGGACGGCGAAGGCCTCCGCTATCCGGGGCGCGAGCCCGACCATGGTGGGCTGCGGCGGCGCGCCCGGCCCGGTCGGCAGCCGGACCCGTCCCGGTGCCGCCGCCACGGTGGCCGGACTGCCCTTGGACACGTTGGTGAGCAGGTGCTCCGCATGCAGGATGCGCAGGGCCTGGCGCACGGCCGCGCGTTCCACGCCGAACTCGACGGCCAGCTCCGCCTGCGTGGGCATGCGCTGGCCCGGCCGCAGCACACCGGTCCTGATCCGGCTGCGCAGTTCGTCGGCGATGTCGCGGTGGGACGGGTGGGGCCGGTGTGACCTCGTCCGTCCACTGGCGGAGACGTGCTCCAGGTCCACGGACAAACACTACAACTTCCCGCCAACTTACGGCAGTTCAGCGACAGCTGGTTATGAGCCGCTTCCCAACGGACATAAGTACGGTGAAGTTGGCTGCCAACTTGCACGACATGGTCAAGCTTTCCAGTGGTTGGCCGATCGGGCTCCCTTCCGGAGGGGAGCCGGGAGCCCGGGCAGGGGACGGCCGGCGAAGCGCACAGTCACAACTGAACACGACAGGGCACAGCCACAACTGAACACCGCCAGCACAGCCACAACTGAACAGCTCGCTACGGATGCACAGTCGAAAGCCACCGGGAGAAGGGAGCGATCAGAAGATGTCCGGGCACCAAGGACGCCCGGACGAGCGGAACAGGGCGTCGGCCTTCCGGGCGGCGCCCTCACGTTCTTCCCCGACCCGCCCGAGCGCCGCGAGCCGCAGCACGGACTCACCGCCGAGCCAGACCGAGGCCAACTCGGCGACGTCGAGCGTGAGATCGGCACTCTCCCCGGTGGGCGCGCAGGACGCCCCCTCCGGCGAGGCCTGAAGCCGGAACCTCCCCCCGGCCAGACCGGCACGGTCCACGACCTCCAGGACCAGCGTGCCCGTCCCGTCGTACGTCCGCGCCTGAAGGGCCCGTACGACGTCCAGGATCCGCACCCACAGCCAGTCCGCGTGCTCGGTGATCCGGGCGGCGCGCGGATCGGGGAGGTAGTGGGGCAGCAGGTCGTCGGGGCCGCGGTAGCCGCTCTTGACCTTGGTGATCCAGTCGATCGAACACAGGTAGTGCCACAGGGCGCGCTCGGCCGCCGTGGTGGTGGCGGTGAGCCTGAGCACGCTGGCGGTCTGGTCCGGCTGCTTGCCGGTCCAGGTCTCGTCGGACTTGTACGCCACCAGGCCCTGGACCTCGCCGTCGGCCGCGCGGTGGACGGCGTAGAACGGCTCGGTCCAGTCGGAGCCGAGCCGGACGGCTCCGGTGTTGAACTGCCACCACAGCTCGTTCCGGCTGACCGCGCCGGGCTGGATGCGACGGAACCGCTCGTGGAACTCCGGGCCCAGCTTGCGGACCTCCGCCCCGTCCACGAGCTCGATACGGCCCCCGTCGTCCGGGCCCGGCCAGCGCGGATCGAGACCGGCCCGGGGTACCTCGACGGTCCACTCGGTCGTCCAGGTGGCCGGGCCGAAGCCGTAGCGGCCGTAGATGGGGTACTCGGCGGCGATCAGCGTGGCGACCACGTCACCGCGCTCCTTCGCCGCCGCGAGGTCCCGGTTCATCATCTGCGTGAGCAGGCCACGGCGGCGGTGGGTGGGGCTGACGGTGACGTTGCTGATCGCGTCCGCCGGGACCAGGCCGCCGCCCACCGCCGTGAGCTCCTGCGTGAAGGAACGGAAGGTGGCGACGCACCGGCCGCCGTCGAAGGCCCCGAGCAGCCGGCCCGGCACGAACTGCAGGCGGCGGGCGTCGAGTTCCTCGGGGGTCAGGACGGGTGGCTGCAGAAAGCCGGTGGCCAGCGCGCGCTGCCAGTCCTCGAAATCGGCCTCGGTGACGATCCGGACGTCGCTCATGGGCCCACGGTAGGCGGGCGCCCCGCCGGGTGTCCTCCCGTTTTCGGTGTGCCGTCGTCAGAGCAGCAGGTCGTCCACCTGTGCCTCGCCCTCCCGGTACCGGCGGGCGATCTCCGCGCTGCAGTCGTCGGTCGTACGCTGCAGGAGCTGGCGGCGCCCGGAGACCTCCTGCTCGTACCGGACCAGGCGCCCCATGGCCGCGGTCAGTTCGAGGTCCGTCCGCGCCTGGAGGTCCGACAGCTCGACCTCGGCGAGCATCTCGGCGGCCAGTTGCCGGTACTCCTCGTTGTGCGGGGTGCCGAGCGTGACATGGCGGGCCGAGGAGCGGTGCCGGGCCGGGGCGTCCTTGAGGATCTCCGGGAGCCGGTCGACCACGGAGGCGTCCGCCGGCGCCGGAAGGGAGGCGCGGCCGCGCCGGCACAGCTCCGCCCGCAGGATGTCGATCCGCCCCTGCAGCAGCCGCCGCACATAGCTGAGGTCCGCCTCGTCGCGCTGGGCGTCGCGGCGCAGCGTGCGCAGCTCGGGCAGGCTCAGCCGGGCCAGCTCGGGTTCGGGCGGCTCGGCGGGCAGCGTGGGACCCGGCGGGACCGCCGGAGCGTCAGCGCGCTGGGCGGGCGGCCGGTACGTCCCCTGTGTCCCCAGCCACCCGCTCGTACTCGGTGTGCTCATGTGCTTGTGACCGTCCCCTCGACCGGCGTGTGGAAGCATCGTGCCACCCCAACCGGCCGCTATGTGACCGAGTGCCCCCGAACGGCCCCAGATGGGGGGTTAGAGATCTATAAGGGATCTATGATTGATTCTCTCTGCCCACGTGCCGGCCCACCCGGCAGGATGGTCCGCATGCGTGCGGTGGTGCAGAGAGTGGACGGCGCGAGCGTCGTCGTGGACGGGGAGACGGTCGGCGCGATCGAGGGCGAGGGGCTGTGCGTCCTGGTCGGGGTGACCCATGAGGACACCAAGGAGAAGGCGGCGCAGCTGGCCCGCAAGCTCTGGTCGATCCGCATGCTGCAGGACGAGAAGTCGTGCAGCGACATCGACGCCCCGCTGCTCGTCATCAGCCAGTTCACGCTCTACGGCGACGCCCGCAAGGGCCGCCGCCCCACCTGGAACGCCGCCGCCCCCGGCGACATCGCCGAGCCGCTGGTGGACGAGGTGGTGGCCCAGCTGAGGGCGCTGGGCGCGACGGTCGCCACCGGCCGGTTCGGCGCGAAGATGCGGGTGTCTTTGACGAACGACGGGCCTTTTACGGTGCTGCTGGAGATCTAGGCGCGGGTCGGCCGGGGCTGGCGGCTTGCCGCGCGTGCGGGGTGCCGCTGCGCCCACCCGTGCCGCCCCAGCGGCACGACTGCCCGCAGCGGCGGCGGTGTTTTCGAGTGCGCCGGCCCTGCAGCGCCCCGTAAGGGGCGCGGGGAACTGCGCGAGCACCACCACGCACCCGCAGCCGCATGACTACGGCTCGACAACCACTTCCTGCGCCGCCGCCGTCTCTCCGGCCAGGAGCCTCGCGTCGAGGGGGACGTTGCGCTTGACCAGGGCCAGGGCCACCGGGCCCAGCTCGTGGTGCCGTGCGGAGGTCGTCACGAAGCCGATCTTGCGGCCCTCCGGGCCCTCGTCGGCGAGCCGGATCTCCGTGCCCGGGACCGGGAGGTGGACCTCGCTGCCGTCGAGGTGGAGGAAGACCAGGCGGCGCGGCGGCTTGCCCAGGTTCTGGACGCGGGCGACCGTCTCCTGGCCCCGGTAGCAGCCCTTCTGGAGGTGCACGGCCGTACCGATCCACCCCAGCTCGTGCGGGATCGTGCGGTGGTCGGTCTCGAAGCCGAGCCGGGGCCGGTGCTGCTCGACGCGCAGCGCCTCGTGGGCGAGGAGGCCGGCGGCCGGCCCGTGCTCGGCCGCGAAGGACTCCAGGTCCTCGCGCGGAAGGAAGAGGTCACGGCCGTACGGCGTCTCGCGTACGACGACGCCCTCCGGCACCTCGGCGATGGACCCGGCGGGCAGGTGGACGACCGCGAAGTCGGCCGTGCGGTCGGCGACCTCGACGCGGTAGAAGAACTTCATCGACTCCAGGTACGCGATCAGCGCGTCCTGCGTGCCGGGCTCCACGTGCGCCCAGACGGTGCTGCCGTCGTCCACCAGGTACAGCGCGTGCTCGATGTGCCCGTGCGCGGAGAGGATCAGCGCCTCGGTGGCCTCACCGGCCGGCAGCTCGCTGACGTGCTGGGTGAGCAGCAGGTGCAGCCAGCTCAGCCGGTCCTCACCACTGACGGTGACGACACCGCGATGGGACAGGTCGACGAAACCGGTGCCGTCGGCGAGGGCGCGCTGCTCGCGGAACAGGTCGCCGTAGTGGGCGGCGACGCCTTCGTCCACGCCCTCGGCGGGGACGGCGCCGGGCAGGGACAGCAGGGGGCTCTTCATATGGCAAGCCTACGACGTGGTAGTTGAACTCTTCAGCGAACAGTCCTTGCACCGGCCGAAGATCGCGAAGTGCTTCATGTCGGTGTCGAACCCGAACTGCTGCCGCAGCTTGGCGGTGAACTCGGCGGCCACGTCCACGTCGGCCTCGATCACGTTCTCGCAGTCGCGGCACACCAGGTGCAGATGGTGGTGGCGGTCGGCGAGGTGGTACGTCGGCGCACCGTGCCCGAGGTGGGCGTGGCTGACCAGGCCCAGCTCCTCCAGCAGCTCCAGAGTGCGGTAGACCGTGGAAATGTTGACCCCCGACGCCGTCTTCTTCACTTCCGTGAGGATGGCGTCGGGGGTCGCGTGCTCAAGGGTGTCCACGGCTTCGAGGACAAGCTCGCGCTGCGGCGTCAGCCGGTAGCCGCGCTGCCTGAGGTCGCTCTTCCAGTCGGTGCTCACCACACCGACGAGTCTAGGGCTACGGGCGGGGAAGGCTTACTTGAAGAAGGCGATGCCGTCGTCCGGCAGGTCGTCCGGGAGGGCCTTGGCCCAGCGCTCGACGTCCTCCGGGGTGACGACCTTCTTCAGGTGGGCCGACATGTAGGGGCGCAGCTCGACCTCGGGGGTCTGCTTCTCGCCGACCCACATGAGGTCGCTCTTGACGTAGCCGTAGAGCCGCTTGCCACCGCTGTACGGCTGCGAGGCGGCCGTCCGGGCGACGGCGTCCGTGACCAGGTCGATCTGCGGCTTCTTGTCGGCCATCTCGCCGTACCAGATCTCGATGACGCCGTCGTCGCGGGTCATCGTCACCTCGACCTTGCGGTCGGCGTCGATCCGCCAGAAGCCGTGCTCCGACTCCAGCGGGCGGACCTTGTTGCCGTCGTTGTCCAGCACCCAGGTCTGGGAGTGGTACTCCAGGAAGTCCCGGCCGTCGTGGGTGAAGCTGACCTCCTGGCCGAAGTTGCACTTCTGAGAGCCGGGGAAGTCGTGTACGCCCGCGCCGGCCCAGTTGCCGAGCAGGAAGGCGAGCGGGACGAGGTCCTTGTGCAGGTCGGACGGGATCTCGATCATGAGGGGCGGTTCCTGGGTGGGAGTGGTCAGCGCTGGCCCTGGTACAGCTTCTTCACGGTCAGACCGGCGAAGGCGAGCACGCCGACGCAGACCAGGACCAGCAGGGTTTCGAAGAAGATCTCCACGGGTGCTCCTTGAGCGAGGGTGGGCATACGACAGAGCCGGGGCCCAGCTTACGCGGCCGGGCGCAGGCTCTCCTTGCGAGGTGGTCCGTAACGACATGACCCCGGCGGGCTCAGCCGAGCAGCTGCTGCTGCAGGACCACCGTCTGCTGGAAGGGGATCTCCTTCGCGCCGCCCGGGCGGGACTGCACGACGAGCGCGATGACGTCACCGGAGGAGATGTAGGCCTGCCGGACCTGCTCGGCGCCGTACGGCTGCTTCTCGGCGTACTCCTCCACCAGGCCGTTCCCGTCGGCACTGGCCGCCTCCGGGAACGACTCGTCCATCACGTTGGAGGCAGTCCCGCGCAGGGCCAGCCCCGGGTCCTGGTAGCCGGCGAACTCGTCCTGCTGGACCTCGCCGGCGATCAGGCCGGTCTCGAACTGCAGCAGGTAGATCCGGGTCCGGGTGCCGTCCGGCATGGTCCAGCCGCGGGCGGCGATGTGCCGCAGGCCGTGGTCGGTGAGCTCGCCCTGGAGGGCGTCCCGGTCGTCCTTGTTCGCGTACTCCGCGAGGAGCACCTTCGGCGCCGTCCATCCGTGGTCACCGGCGAGCGCGGGGTCGGCCTTGGCGCCCTTCGGCGCGGGCAGCACCAGTTTGCGCAGGTCGGCGTAGTGGATGTCGGCCGCATTGCCGGGGGCGAAGGGGGCCGGCCGGCCGGCGGGCAGCGGCGGACGGACGATCCGCGGGTAGTCCCAGCGACCGTCCGGGCGCGTGGCGAGGCCGGGGAGGTCGGTGCGCTGCATCCGGGTGATGCCGTACGCCGTCGCGGTGCCGGCCACCGCGAAGACCGCGAGGGCCGCGGTCCAGCGCAGGACGGCCCGCAGGACCCGGCGGTCCTTGACCGTGGGCACCGGGGGCTCCGTGGGCGTCGCGGTCGCCGTGGGCGCCGTGGGCATCGCGGCCTCCGGCTCCGGCTCCGGCTCCGGCTCCGGCTCCGGCTCCGGCTGAGGCTGAGGCTCCGCCAACGGCTCCGGCTGGGGCTCCGGCACGGGCAGCGCGGGGTCGACGGGAATCTGCTGCTCGCTCATACGGCCTTCCCCGGGTCCTTGTCCTTGATGCGGTCGAGCTGTCTGCCGACGAAGACGGCGATGGCGCCGGTGTCGAGCGGGCGGGACCCGGCCGCGTTGACGGTGACGAGCACGTCACCGACGGAGGCGGAGCAGACCATGCGGTCGATCTTCTCGTCGCTCGCCTTGGGCATCCGGAAGCAGGCCGCTTCCTTGTGGCCCGGTATCTCCGGCCCCTTGGGAAAGACCCCGAGGGCCTTGAAGATCTCGTCCCGGCCGGCGGAGAGCTCGCGCACGGACTCGCGGTTCGCCATCCGGACCAGCTCGAAGCTGAGCGTGAAGGACTTGTCGGAACCTCCGTAGCCGTTGAACGGGGCGTAGCTGCGCATCGCCAGGCCCTGGATGTGCTCCTTGTCGATCACACGGTCCATCGCCTGCCGGGTCGCCGACGGCAGGCCGATGATCTCCCGCTTGCGCAGAGCGCTGGCTTCGCGCCCGTCGAGCGCGACGTCGGAGCCGAACTCGCCGATGTCCGGCCCCTGGACGTAGCCCTGGGACCCGGGCCTGTCGTACGGCATCAGCAGGCCGCGCAGTCCCGAGACGTCCGTGCCCTGCTGCTCGTCCTGGCCGCTCCGGTCCGCCTTGGCGGCCTTGGGGAACTTCCAGACGGGGTCCCCGGCATCCCGGTCGGCCCCTGCGACCGTCACCGCGGTGGACCCGACGCCGCCGACGACGGCGAGGGCCAGCAGCGCGACGGCGACGATCCGGCCCACGGGCCGCCGACCGGGGGCCGCTGCGGCCGGCTCCCCGGGCTCGGTGGTCTCCGGCAGACGCGGGTCTTCCGCGAGCGACTCGTTCACAGCCTCGTTCACAGCTGGGCCACCTGCCGCTTCGCCAGATCCATGATCTTGTTCTCGGGGATCGGCCGAGTGTCGCTGATCCATATGTCCATGAAGACGTCACCGCGTGAGGCGATCGCCTCGGCCAGGTACACCGGCAGATAGCCGCTCTTCGTCTCGGGCGTCCGGTGCACGTACACCATGCCGTCGCCGGTCCCGGGGATGGGCGAGCTGCCGGTGTCCGGCACCTGCTCGGCCCACTTCCGCTGGCTCTCCACCTGCTTGGCGGCGCCCGGCTCCAACACCTGGCGGTACTGGATGAGCCGTATCTCGACGTCGTACGTGCCGATCCGCCAGGCGGTCCGGGCCGCGCGCCGGAACTCGGTCCCCAGCTGGTACCGGAAAGCCCCGTTCGGCTGCTCGAAGGTGCTCGCGTAACCAGCCAGGTCCATCCAGCCGTCGGAGCTCCCGAAGTCGTCGGCACGCGCGCCCGCAGGCCGCCTCAGCAGCAGCTTGCGCAGGTCGCCGTCGGTCTTCACCCGGCGGTCGTACGCCGCCGACAGCGGCTCGACGGGTCCCTTGGCCTGGGCGACGACGGGCTGCGACAGCGAGGGCAGCTTCGTGGGCGGGCGGCCGGCCTGGACGACGTAACCGGTGCAGACACCCGCGACGACACCGAGCACGGCGGCCCCCGCGATCAGCGCGGCGGTCCGGCGCCGGCCCGGTCTTTCAGGTGATTCCAAGACGTCTCCCTACAGAACGGGAAGCGCGGGTTCCGTCACCCGCGCCCCACAGGAGACTCATGGCATGCGCATGGAGTTGTGGCGCAGTTGATCACGATTCAGCGCCTGACGCCTTCGACGAACGCGCCCCAGGCGCCCGCGCCGATCAGCAGGGGGCCACGGGTGACGTCCTTGCTGTCCCGCACGGGAACGAGGCCCTGCGCGGGGGCGTTGACGGCGACTTCCAGGCAGTTGCCGCCGTCCTGGTTGCTGTACGAGCTCTTGCGCCAGTCGGCGGCGCGGAGGAGGTCGTCGGAGACCTCGACGCAGTTGCCGCCGTCCGAGTTGCTGTAGCTGCTCTTGCGCCACGTCACGGTGCTCAGGTCGATGACTCGCATGGCGCTTCCTCCAACATCCGCAAGATGAACGTCCGCGACTCGGCGGGGCTCAATGCCAGATCGCGCACGTCATCATAGGTGCGCTGCAGACGCTCAACCTTGCTTGTTTCCTCGATGAGTTCGCCCCGCACGTCGTTCTCCGCGTAAGCCACGGTACGTCCGTCCGGGAGCCGGAGGAACATGGTGTCGGTGCTGTCCATGCCGTGCAGGCCGACGCCGAACGGCAGTACATAGAGGGTGATGTTCGGGCGCTCCGCTGCCTCCGCGAGGTACGCCAGTTGCTCGCGCCACTCGTCGGGGTCACGCAGCGAGTTGCGCAGCACAGCCGCCCAGAGGATGACGCGAAATGGCGGTGCACAGTCCCCCTCCAGCACGTGGCGCCGCCCGATGCGCGCACCGACCTGTTGATCCAGCTCCTCCCCGCTGAGCCCGCCTGCGGCGAGTGCTTCTCGTGCGTACCCAGCCGATTGAAGCAACCCCGGTGGTCGACTCACCGAGTACTGCCAGAGGCTCACCGCCTCGGCCTCCAACACCGTGTACCGCCGGTACCGCTCCTTGAACTGCGTCGGGTCGGCGACGGCCAACTCCCACAGCGTGAGCAGCATTCCGTTCGTGCCGTAGTACTGGTCCAGCGCCTGCACCACCTCCGGGCCGCCCAGTGTCTGGCCGTTCTCCAGCTTGCCGAACAGGGACGCGTCCCAGCCCGCCACCTCCGCCAGGGCCCGCAGGCTCACCCCTCGTTCGGCCCGCAGTAACCGCAGCTCCTCGGCGAAACGAGCCCTCGGCTCCTGGCTCCGCCCCGTGATCGCCCTCCGCTGCGGCACCGCACCCTCCCCAGGCTGTGGAATTTGTGGAATTTGGAGCGCCCGCTGTGGAACTTGCGGCCGTTCCGCTCGTATCCGCCTCCGCGCTGGACCATCCTCGTATCAGCGCAGGAGCACGCAGAGTAGTGCAACTTTCGCATTCCGTACAGATATTGGTAGAAGGGAACAAACCTCATGGGAACGGATCCGGCCACCCCGTTGTACGACCCCGCACGCCTCCGCGCCGACGTCCGCGCCGCGAACCAGCGCGCCCAGGCCATGCCGCCCGATCCCGAGGACCTGAGCCGGCCGCCCCGGCCCGTCCCGGGCTGCCCGGCCTGTCTGGCGCTCGCCGAGCGGCGGGACGCGGCGCGGGCGGCGTACGAACGGAGCGCGGAGACGGACGCCAACGTGCTGCTGCGCCAGCACCAGCGGCAGGAGCACCGCGCATGAGGGGCGAGGGACTGCCGTACGAGGAATGCCGGCGACAGCAGGAGCAGGCCCCGCCGTGCGAGCCGCGCGAGCGGACGCCGGTCTCCCCGGGGTACGCGCTCCCGCCCTTCCACCTGTACTTCGCCGAGCGGGCACGGGAGCGGCGGCGCTCGCGGCGGCCGGTCGACGGGGCCACGGTCAGCGGCGTGCTCACCGCCTTCTGCGTGGCCATGCTGATCGCGACGGTCGTGCTCACGGCTACGCTGCCGGTATGACCAAGAAGCTCGTGATCAAGGTGACGGCCGGGGCCGACGCGCCCGAGCGCTGCTCGCAGGCGTTCACCGTGGCGGCGGTGGCCGTGGCCAGTGGCGTCGAGGTCTCGCTGTGGCTGACCGGGGAGTCGTCCTGGTTCGCGCTGCCGGGGCGGGCGGCGGAGTTCGAGCTGCCGCACGCCGCCCCGCTGCCGGATCTGCTCGAGTCGGTCCTGGCGGCCGGCCGCATCACGCTGTGCACCCAGTGCGCGGCCCGGCGGGAGATCACCGAGAAGGACGTCATCGAGGGCGTGCGCATCGCGGGCGCGCAGGTCTTCGTGCAGGAGGCGCTGGCCGACGGCGCCCAGGCGCTCGTCTACTGACGGCTCAGCGCCTCGGCGGATTCTTGCCGTCCAGCTCGTCCCACCACTCGTCGGACTGGGGATCGCCGGAGGGGTCGTCCCACCAGCGGTCCTCCGGGCCCCGCCGGTTGGCGATCATCGCGGCGACCGGCGGGATGACCATGGCCACGATGCACATGCCGACGGCGGCCGGGACCGACCAGATACGCACGACTCCCCAGGCCAGGACGAAGAGCCCGATGCAGGTCCCCATCATGGCGAAGTAGATGTGACGCCGCCGTGCGTACATAAGTACAGGGTAGGACGGGCCGTACCTGTCACAACTGATCGACAATCGGCGACCGGGCAGCGCCCGCAGGGTTACCGTGGCGTACCGAAGACCGCTCTCGCTCCGGGGGAACACCACATGCGCGCCCTGCGAATACTCCTCATCCTCGTCGTGATCCTGGGTGGGCTGTTCGTGATCGCGGACCGGGTGGCCGTGCACTTCGCCGAGGGCGAGGCCGCCGACAAGCTGAAGTCGACGGAGAACCTGGCCTCGACGCCGGACGTGAACATCAAGGGGTTCCCCTTCCTCACCCAGGTCGCGGGCGGGTCGCTCGACGACGTCGAGGTGGGGATCAAGGACTACGAGGCCGCGACCGGCACCGCCGGGAAGACGATCCGGATCGACGACCTGAAGGCCGACATGAAGGGCGTCTCCTTCTCCGGCGACTACAGCTCCGCCACCGCGGCCAGCGCCACCGGCACCGCGACGATCTCCTACGCCGAGCTGCTGAGGACCGCCAAGTCGGAGCCGACCGAGGTGGCGCCCGGGGTCAAGGCCCGGGTCGTGGGCCTGTCCGACGGGGGCAACGGCAAGATCAAGGTCGCGGTCCGGGTGACCGGCAGCTTCCTGACCGTGCCGATCGACCGGACGGTGTCCGTGCTCAGCACGGTGACCGTCGTGCACGACAAGGTCGAGGTGCACGCGGACTCGCTGCCCAAGCTGGCCGCGATCTCCCTGGCCGAGAACCGCGTCCGCAACATCACCGACTTCCAGCAGGCCATCGACCACCTCCCGGGCGGCATCGAGCTGGACAAGGTGCAGGCCGCGCAGGACGGTGTGCAGGTCAGCGTGAAGGGTTCGGACGTCAAGCTGGCGGGGTAGGAAGACCGCCGGGTGGACCGGCGGTGGACCAACCTCGTCCGACTGGCGAGACGGTCACGTCCGTACCGTAGATCCAGTCGGCCCCACGAGCGCCTGCGAACCGTCCCGCGACGGTGCGGGCGCTCTTCTCATCCCGCCATACGGACGATCGTGTCTCGTCATATGACATGCCGGTGACACGCCCACCCGGACGTCCCTACGATCGAGCCCATGAAGCGACAGGCGGATCTCACGAAGCGGCGGGCAGTGGACCTGTGCCGCGTTGCCGCCATGCTCTGTCGCCCCTTCTGAGCGAAAGTCCCCGACTTCCGCATCCCTCAGCCGCCCTGCTGGAAGGGCACCCGTGCGCCGCCCGGTTCCCGAGCGCGCGCATCCCCGTACCCGCACGCCCCGCCGCAACTGCCCCGGAGGAGAAAGAGCATGAGCCGCACCGACGTCCTGGTCGACGCAGACTGGCTGCAGGAGCACCTGGACGACCCGGCCATCGCCATCGTCGAGGTGGACGAGGACACGTCCGCCTACGAGAAGAACCACATCAAGAACGCGATCCGCATCGACTGGACCAAGGACCTCCAGGACCCGGTCCGCCGCGACTTCATCGACCAGGAGGGCTTCGAGAAGCTCCTGTCGGAGAAGGGCATCGCCAACGACACGCTGGTGATCCTGTACGGCGGCAACAACAACTGGTTCGCCTCCTACGCCTACTGGTACTTCAAGCTCTACGGCCACGAGAACGTCAAGCTCCTCGACGGCGGCCGCAAGAAGTGGGAGCTGGACGCCCGCGAGCTGGTCCCGGGCGACGAGGTCCCCGAGCGCCCGAAGACGGACTACAAGGCCAAGCCGCAGGACACCTCGATCCGCGCCTTCCGTGACGACGTCGTCGCCGCGATCGGCTCGCACAACCTGGTCGACGTGCGCTCCCCCGACGAGTTCTCCGGCAAGCTGCTCGCCCCGGCGCACCTGCCGCAGGAGCAGTCGCAGCGTCCGGGTCACGTCCCGAGCGCGCGCAACATCCCGTGGTCGAAGAACGCCAACGACGACGGCACCTTCAAGTCGGACGAGGAGCTCAAGGAGCTCTACGCCGAGGAGAACGTGGACCTCACCAAGGACACGATCGCCTACTGCCGCATCGGTGAGCGCTCGGCCCTGACCTGGTTCGTGCTGCACGAGCTGCTCGGCGTGGAGAACGTCAAGAACTACGACGGCTCCTGGACCGAGTACGGCTCCCTCGTCGGCGTGCCGATCGAGCTCGGCGCGAACAAGTAAGCCAACAGGTATCCCCCTCCCGACCGGCCTTCCGGTCAGACCCCTCTGGAGAAACAGCATGTGCGGAGCGAAGGCCGGCGGCCCGGACGCCTCGACGATCAAGCCCGGTGAGACCACGATCCAGGGTCAGGTGACCCGCGACGGCGAGCCGGTGACGGGCTACGTCCGTCTGCTGGACTCGACCGGCGAGTTCACGGCCGAGGTGCCCACCTCGGCGACCGGCCAGTTCCGGTTCTACGCGGCCGAGGGCACGTGGACGGTCCGGGCGCTCGTCCCGGGCGGGACGGCCGACCGCACGGTCGTCGTGGCGGAGAAGGGCGCGCTGGCCGAGGTCGCCATCGCGGTCTGAACGGGCTCGCGCGAAGCAGCGGCACAGTGACGGTCGAAGGGCCGCACCCCTGGGTTGGACGCCAGTGGGGTGCGGCCCTTCGGCATGTGCGGGCGGCCGTTGCTAGCGCGCAAGGCGTCCTTGCGCCAGTAACGACACGCTTGCCGCTGGGGTAGCGACTTGTCATAAGATCATCCAAAAGGTCTAGCGGTGTATCAATTCCCCTTTGTTCGTGGGGATTTGACGACTCCTTCAGGAACGAGGAGCCGCGGGTAAGTGCCGTAATTCCCCCGAATGGTGCACAAAAACCAGGTCTCCGGACATTCCCGACATGACAGCCATGGCGGTCGGTCCGTACGTTCATCACGACCGGCCAACGAGTCGGCGTCTCAGAGACTGGAGTTGCACCATGAAGTTCTCGCGTTCCACCGTCGTCACGGCCTCTGCCCTGGGTGCAGCGGCCCTGGCAGCGACCGGCGTCACCTACGCCTCCGCTGCCTCCGCGCCCGAGGCGGCGCCGGCCGCTCCCGCCCCCGTGGCGGCGCCGGCGGCCCCCGCCCCTCTCGCAGGAGGCGGCAACGGCAACAACAACGGCAACAACAACAACGGCAACGACAACAACAACAACGGCAAGGGCAACGAGGGCAAGGGCAACGAGGGCGGCGGCCGTGAGGGCGGCCGTCGGCACTTCGAGGGCCGGATCGAGATCAACGAGCGGTCCTACTCCGCCCACCCCGGTGACTGCATCACCGTGGTCAGCGGCCTCGGCGCGAAGACCCTGAACATCCGCAACGACAGCCACCGGGTGGTC
The DNA here is from genome assembly GCF_006715785.1 of Streptomyces puniciscabiei. NCBI lineage: Bacteria > Bacillati > Actinomycetota > Actinomycetes > Kitasatosporales > Streptomycetaceae > Streptomyces > Streptomyces puniciscabiei. The sequence goes on along the minus strand of NZ_VFNX01000001.1, from coordinate 3,418,176 downwards.
GAGGTCTTCCGTGGTGCGGTCTGCGACAACGGCGCCCCTGTCGCCACCGTCGGACCCTTCAGCCAGAGCGACGGCGTGCGCGTCCGCCAGACCCGTGGCATCCACGTCCACGACGGTGTGGTCGGCAGCTTCCGCGTGGTCGGCCACGAGGGCTGGGGCTGGGGCGGCCGCGACGGCGGTCACGACGGCGGCTGGGACGGCGGCTGGGACGGCGGTGACGGCGGCGACGGCGGCCGGTAATCCACAGTCCCTTGCGAGATAGGGAGCCCCGGCCCGCCGGAATCGGGCCGGGGCTCCGGCTTTGTCCGGGTGCGGACGACGACAGGGCCTAGCCGAGCGCCCGCCCCAGCACCCACACCACCGGCGCGGCGGCGGACAGCGGCAGCGCCACGCCGGCCGTGAAGTGCACGAACCGGGACGGGTAGTCGTAACTGGCGACGCGGTGACCGACCAGCGCGCACACCCCGGCCGCCGCCCCGAGCAGCGCACCCTTCGCGCCCAGCCCGGTCATCCCGCCCACGGCGATCCCCGCACCCGCCGCCGCCATCAGCGACACCACGACCGACGCCGGTCCCGGCAGCGGCAGGGCCCGGGCCAGGACCGCCACCGCCACCGCCGCGGCGCCCACGGACACCGCGTGCGCGTCGGCGCCGAGGTAGCCGGTGGCCAGGACCGACAGCGCCGCCGAGACGACCGTCGCCATCAGGCCGTACATCCGCTCGTCCGGCGAGGCGTGCGAGCGCAGCTGCAGGACCAGCGCCAGCAGCACCCAGATGCCGAGCGGGCCGAGGATGGCCGCGGGGGCGTGGTCACGGCCGGCGGCGAGGACAGCCGCGTCGGCCGCCAGCCCGCCCAGGAACGCCAGGGCGATGCCCTGCCGGGCCGGCCACATGCCGTTCAGCCGGAACCAGCCCGCCGCCGTCACGCCCTGGAGCACCACGAGCGGCACGACCAGCGCGTACGAGGCGACCGGTGCCGTCGCGGCCAGCAGCAGACCCAGCACCGCGGTCAGCAGCGCCGGCTGCATACCGGGCTCGATGATCGGCGAACGGCCCTCCAGGCGCGCCCGCTGCGCATCGGTGATCCGGGCGTTCCCGGCGACCGTGGCGGGGCCGTAGGACGGCCCGGAGTCCGCTTCGGCCTGCGGCGCGGGTGCGGACGCGGGCGTGGGCGGCGCGGGCTGCGGCTCCGGTTGCGGAGCGGCCGCGTACTGCTGCTGATGCTGCGGGTACTGGTGCTGCGCGTACTGCTGCTGGTGCTGCGGGTACTGCTGGTACTGCCCCTCGTACGACTGCGCGGGCGGCACGTACGCCGTCCCGGCCGCCTCGGCCGGCATCTGCATCGAGGCATGGGTGTGCGTGTCCCAGGTCCGGCCCTGCCACTGCTGGGTGTTCTGGGGGTCGTAGCCCTGCTGCTCGTGCTCGTACCCGGCCCAGTGCTGCTGGTACGGGTCGTGGCCCTCGTAGGGGCCGCCCTGGTACGGCTGCTCGCCCTGATAGGGCTGACCGCCCTGATACGGCTGGTCGCTCATCGCCTCACCCTCCTGCGAACGGCGGGAGCACCTCGACCGTGCCGCCCTCGGCCAGCCGTACCGTCTCATGCGCGCGCGTCCCGACGGGGTCACCGTCGACGAGGAAGGAGCATCGCTGCAGCACGCTCGTGAGTTCACCGGGGTGTCGCGCGCGCACGGCGGCCAGCGCGTCGGCGAGCGTCTCCGCGTCGTACGGCTCCTCGGCGACACCGGCCGCGGCCTTGGCGGCGGCCCAATAGCGCACCGTGACCTTGGGCATCTGTTTCCTCAATCGACGGCAGGAAAGAAATAAGAGTGCTGTCAGGCTAGCCCGCCCTGGCGGCCGCCCATTCCCCGATCCGGCCCAGCAGGGCGTCGTCCGCCGCGTGCTCGGCGTGGCCCATGCCCGCCTCCACCCAGAGTTCGCCGTGGTCACCGGCCGCCTCGGCGAGCATCCGCGGATGGTCGAGGGGGAAGTAGCCGTCGCGGTCGCCGTGCACGATCAGCAGCGGTGTGGGGGCGATCCGCGGGACCGCTTCCCGCGGGGAGAGCGGGACCGGGTCCCAGTCGCGGTGGTGGATGCGGGTGCGCAGGCCGTAGCGGCCGACCAGGCGGCCCTCGGGCCGGGTGACCAGCCAGTGCAGGCGGCGCATGGGGGCCGTGCCCCGGTAGTACCAGCGGGCCGGGGCGCTGACCGAGACCACCGTGTCGACCGTGCCGCGGTTCAGGGCCGCGTGCCGCAGGACCACCGAGCCGCCCATCGAGAAGCCGACGGTCGCCACGCGCGCGTGCCCGAGGCCCCGGGCCCAGGCGACGGCGGCGGCCAGGTCCAGCACCTCCTTGTCGCCGACCGTGGAGCGGCCGCCGGAGCGCCCGTGGCCGCGGAAGGAGAAGGTGACGACCGCGCCGTAACCGCGCAGCACGCCCGCCACCCTTCGTACGTGCGGACGGTCCACGTCCCCGGTGAACCCGTGGGCGACGACGAACACCAGGTCACGCGCGGGCGAACGGCGGGCGTCCGGATCGGATCCGGAGGTTTCGTATACGACGGGGCCCGGATCGTATACGGAATCGATCGGAATTCCGTCGGCCGTGCGCAGAAACGTCCGGATAGGCGCCTGTCTGCGTGTCTCGCGATTCGGACGAACGGTGGAATGCGCCACTTGACCTGCCGGACGGTTCCTCATGTGGGCTATTCTGCTGGGCAGAGGACTCGGGCAGCGCAGCCCCCGGGTCCTTTTGTGCTTTCGGAAGCGTTGTATACGAAGTGGGAAACCTCAGGTGAAGACGCCGGGGTGACCGCGGGTGTACGGGGCCTTCGGGATCGCAGAGCAGTGCCCGTCCGCACAGCCTCGCAGGGACCGAGGAGGAACCAGACGTATGAGTTCTCTGCTGCTCCTGACCAACGCCCTCCAGCCGTCGACGGAGGTGCTGCCCGCTCTCGGCCTGCTCCTGCACAACGTGCGGGTGGCCCCGGCGGAGGGTCCCGCCCTCGTCGACACGCCGGGCGCCGACGTCATCCTCGTCGACGGCCGCCGTGACCTGCCCCAGGTGCGCAGCCTGTGCCAGCTACTGCGCTCCACCGGCCCCGGCTGTCCGCTGATCCTCGTCGTCACCGAGGGCGGTCTCGCCGCCGTCACCGCCGACTGGGGCATCGACGACGTGCTCCTCGACACCGCGGGGCCCGCCGAGGTGGAGGCGCGGCTGCGCCTCGCCATGGGCCGCCAGCAGATCGTGAACGACGACTCCCCGATGGAGATCCGCAACGGCGACCTGTCCGTGGACGAGGCGACCTACTCCGCCAAGCTCAAGGGCCGGGTCCTGGACCTCACCTTCAAGGAGTTCGAGCTGCTGAAGTACCTCGCCCAGCACCCGGGCCGGGTCTTCACCCGCGCCCAGCTGCTGCAGGAGGTGTGGGGGTACGACTACTTCGGCGGCACCCGGACGGTCGATGTCCACGTACGGCGGCTGCGGGCGAAGCTCGGCCCGGAGCACGAGTCGCTGATCGGCACCGTCCGGAACGTCGGTTATCGATTCGTTACGCCCGAGAAGGGGGACAAGGCCGACCGGTCCGCCGAGGAGGCCCGGGCCAAGGCGGCCCGGGCAAAGGCGGAGGATGCGGACGCACCGGCCGTCCTGGACGGCACCGAGGTCCACGCGGACGCCTAGTTCCGGAAAGTTACCGACGGGTTCCCGCCGGGGAGGTGTGACGGCCTCCCGGGCGGGGCATTGCTTCCGCACATCCAAGCAGTGATACGCCCTGCCCAGGAGTGGTCAATCCGCGTAGACTCCGCGCGTGGCCAAGGTGACTCGGGATGACGTGGCACGGCTGGCTGGAACCTCCACCGCCGTCGTCAGTTATGTCATCAACAACGGACCCCGGCCGGTCGCCCCGGCCACGCGCGAGCGTGTCCTCGCCGCGATCAAGGAACTGGGGTACCGCCCCGACCGGGTCGCCCAGGCGATGGCCTCCCGGCGCACGGATCTCATAGGCCTGATCATCCCGGACGCCCGTCAGCCCTTCTTCGGCGAGATGGCGCACGCGGTCGAGCAGGCCGCCTCCGAGCGCGGAAAGATGGTCCTGGTCGGCAACACCGACTACATCGGTGAGCGCGAGGTCCACTATCTGCGCGCCTTCCTCGGCATGCGCGTCTCGGGCCTGATCCTCGTCTCCCACGCCCTGAACGACCTGGCGGCCGCCGAGATCGACGCCTGGGACGCCCGGGTGGTGCTGCTGCACGAGCGCCCCGAGGCCATCGACGACGTCGCCGTGGTCACGGACGACCTCGGCGGCGCCCAGCTCGCCGTACGCCACCTGCTGGAGCACGGCTACGAGTACGTCGCCTGTATGGGCGGTACGGCCGAGACACCGGCCGTCGGCGACCCGGTCTCCGACCACGTCGAGGGCTGGAAGCGGGCCATGGACGAGGCGGGCCTGCCCACCGAGGGCCGGCTGTTCGAGGCGCCGTACAACCGCTACGACGCCTACCAGGTCGCCCTGGAGATCCTCGCCCGGCCCGACCGGCCGCCGGCGGTCTTCTGCTCCACCGACGACCAGGCGATCGGCCTGCTGCGGGCGGCGCGCGAACTGCGCATCGACGTGCCGGGCGAGCTGGCGGTGGCCGGGTTCGACGACATCAAGGAAGCGGCGCTGGCCGACCCGCCGCTGACCACGGTCGCCTCGGACCGCTCGGCGATGGCCCGGGCGGCGGTCGACCTGGTCCTGGACGACGGCCTGCGGGTCGTCGGCTCCCGGCGGGAGCGGCTGAAGACGTTCCCGTCCCGGCTGGTGGTACGGACGAGCTGCGGTTGTACGACCTGAGGCCGGAGCCTCACCGACACGTCTTTATATCCGGCAAACGAGGTTCTGCCGGGCTTCTCAGCGAGCACTCAGGAAGCTCTCATGGTCACGGGGGAGGCTTCTGGTCATGACCGAGAGCCAGGGTTCCTACCCCCAGCAGCCCACCAGCAGCTACTCCGCTCCCGCGAACCCCGAGTGGCCGCCCCCGCCGCCGTACGAGCCGGTGACGGCAGCGGCACCCGAGCGGAAGAAGAGGCGCGGCCGGGGTCCGGCGGCCCTCCTCGCGGCCGTCGCGATCGTCGCGGCTGCGGTGGGCGGCGCCACGGCGTACGGCTTCCAGGAGCTGACCGGCAAGGACACGGTCGCCTCCGCCGGCACCAGCACCACCGTGGTGCCGACCGGCAAGCGGGGTGACGTCGCCGCGATCGCCGCCGCGGTCAGCCCGAGCGTGGTCGAGATAGACGCGACCCTCGGCAACGGCTCCTCCACCGGCTCCGGCGTGATCATCACGTCGAACGGCGAGATCGTCACCAACAACCACGTCATCTCCGGCGCGCAGACGATCAAGGTGCGCACCAGCGACGGCAAGAGCTACACCGCCGACGTCGTCGGCACCGACAGCTCCAAGGACCTCGCGCTGATCAAGCTGCGCGGCGCCTCGGGCCTGAGGGCCGCCTCCCTCGGCAACTCCTCCGGCGTCCAGGTGGGCGACACGGTGGTCGCGATCGGCTCTCCCGAGGGCCTGACCGGCACCGTGACCAGCGGCATCGTCTCCGCGCTCAACCGGGACGTGACGGTCTCGACCGACGAGAACCAGGGTCAGGGCCAGGGCGACGGCCAGTGGCCGTTCCAGTTCGGCGGCCGCCAGTTCAACGGCGACACGGGTTCGTCCACGACGACGTACAAGGCGATCCAGACGGACGCGTCCCTCAACCCCGGCAACTCCGGCGGCGCGCTGATCGACGCGAGCGGCAACGTCATCGGCATCAACTCCGCGATGTACTCGTCGAGCCAGCAGTCCTCGTCGTCCTCGGACGCGGGCAGCATCGGCCTCGGTTTCGCGATCCCCGTCAACACCGTCAAGTCCGACCTGGCCAAGCTGCGGGCGGGCAACAACAGCTAGCGCGGCAGCACGCACGAGTCAGCGCGTGAGCACTGCACCAGTCAGCAGGGAGTACGTCATGATCACCAAGGTTTCGCACCAGATCGCCGACCACGGTCCCGCCGACCTCGGCCTGCCCCTCACGGTCACCCGGGCCCTGCATCTGCCGATCCCGGCGCCCCGCAAGCCCGAGCCGGCGCCCCGCGCGCCCGAGGTGGTCGCCACGCCGGTCCCGGAGCTGATGGGCCTGCGCACCGCTCCCGTCCGCACCCACCGCCGCAAGGTCCCCCTGAACCGCCTGACAGCGGTCCGCGCCTGACCCCCAGGGTGGACCCCCACCGGATCCAGCCCCGGCCGGCCCCACCCCGGCCGGGGCACCCGCGGGTCGGGCCACGCCTCGGTCCGGGCCGGCGACGGATCGGGCCGGCGATGGATCGGGCCTGGCTTCGGTCCGCGCCCGGCCACGGCAGGTGTGCCTTTCGGGGCGCCGGTCGTGGCAGGCTGAGAGGCAGGCGTGAGACAGCCAACCCGGTCCGCCCCGTCTACCCCTCCGCCCCAACCACCGCACCCCGAGGTACCCCGAGCCATGAGCCCCGCCGAAGGCGACCGTGACCCGCAGCGCATCCTGATCGTCGACGACGAGCCGGCCGTACGCGAGGCGCTCCAGCGCAGCCTCGCCTTCGACGGGTACGACACGGAGGTGGCCGTCGACGGCGCGGACGCGCTGGAGAAGGCGACCGCCTACAAGCCCGACCTGGTCGTCCTGGACATCCAGATGCCGCGCATGGACGGGCTGACCGCGGCCCGCCGCATCCGCGGGGCGGGCGACACCACCCCGATTCTCATGCTCACGGCCCGCGACACCGTCGGCGACCGGGTGACCGGCCTCGACGCCGGCGCCGACGACTACCTGGTCAAGCCCTTCGAGCTGGACGAGCTGTTCGCCCGCATCCGCGCGCTGCTGCGCCGCAGCTCGTACGCGGCAGCGGTGTCGGCCGAGGCCCAGGAGGACGAGGCGCTGACCTTCGCCGACCTGCGCATGGACCTCGCGACCCGGGAGGTCACGCGCGGCGGCCGACAGGTGGAGCTGACCCGCACCGAGTTCACCCTCCTGGAGATGTTCATGGCGCACCCGCGCCAGGTCCTCACCCGCGAGCAGATCCTGAAGGCGGTCTGGGGCTTCGACTTCGAGCCCTCCTCCAACTCCCTCGACGTCTACGTCATGTACCTGCGCCGCAAGACCGAGGCCGGCGGCGAGCCCCGCCTCGTGCACACGGTGCGGGGCGTGGGGTACGTCCTGCGCCAGGGCGGCGCCGAGTGAGCAGGCTGGTACGGCGTTACCGCTCCCTGCCGATCCGGGCCCGGCTGGCGATGCTGGTCGCGGCGGCGGTGGCGTTCGCGGTGGCGGCGGTGTCGGTGACGGCGTGGTTCATCGTGCAGGGCAAGCTGTACGACCTGGTCGACACGGACCTGCAGAACTCGGCAAAGCATCCCGTGCGGCCCGGGCAGGTGCTCGATCTGCTGGCCACGTGCCCGTCGAAACCGACGCAGTCCTCCAGCGGGCTGCCGCCCCGCAACACCCTCTACTGGCAGCTGGTCAAGGCCGACGGCACGGCCTGTGTCTCCTCGGACTCCCCGGGCGTGGTGAAGACCACCGCGGCGGACCGTGCGGTCGTCGGACGCGCCGACGGCCGGGGCATCCTCCGCAACGGCACGGACACCGAGGGCAACCAGCTCCGGGTGCTCACCATGCCGCTGATGATCGGCACGGACACCGGGGGGTCCCAGGCGTACCCGGGTGCCGCCTGGATGACCGCCGTCCCGCTCGCGAACACCGAGAAGACCCTCAACGACCTCGCCCTGATCCTCCTCGTCGTCTCCGGCATAGGAGTGGTGGGCGCCGGCGCCGCCGGCCTCGCCGTGGCCCGGGCCGGTCTGCGTCCCGTCGACAAGCTGACCGAGGCCGTGGAGCACGTGGCGCGTACGGAGGACCTGACGATCCGCATCCCCGTGGAGGACGACAGCGAGGACGAGGTCGCCCGGCTCTCCCGGTCCTTCAACTCCATGACCGCCTCCCTGGCCAGCTCCCGCGACCTCCAGCAGCAGCTGATCGCCGACGCCGGCCATGAACTCCGTACTCCCCTGACGTCGTTGCGCACGAACATCGAACTGCTCACCCGCAGCGAGGAGACCGGCCGGCCGCTCCCGCCGGAGGACCGCAAGGCGCTGCTCGCCTCGGTGAAGGCGCAGATGACCGAACTGGCGGCACTGATCGGCGACCTGCAGGAGCTGTCCCGCTCGGAGGGGCAGCAGGGCGAGCGGGTCCAGGTGGTGTCGTTCCAGGACACGGTCGAGGCGGCCCTGCGCCGCGCCCGCCTGCGCGGCCCGGAGCTGACGATCACGGCGGACCTGGAGCCCTGGTACGTCCGGGCGGAGCCGTCCGCGCTGGAGCGGGCGGTCGTCAACGTCCTGGACAACGCGGTGAAGTTCAGCCCTGACGGCGGCTCGGTGGCGGTGCGGCTGAGCAAGGGCGTCCTGACGGTCCGGGACCATGGCCCCGGCGTCCCCGAGGACGAACTCCCGTACGTCTTCGACCGCTTCTGGCGTTCCCCCAGCGCGCGGGCCCTCCCGGGCTCGGGACTGGGCCTGTCCATCGTGGCCCGCACGGTCCAGCAGGCGGGCGGCGAGGTCACCCTGGCCCGCGCGGAGGGCGGCGGCACGGTGGCGACGCTACGGCTGCCGGGCGCCCCGACACCGCCGCCGGAGACACCGGAGACGGCCGAGACCCTGGCCGGGTGAGCGGAGCCTTTCGCGAGCGGGGCCGCCCGGCTCAGTCCGGCTTCGGCAGGGCGCGCAGGCGCTGGATCTGGGTGCGGCTCAGTTCGTTCGCGCGGCGCATGTGGCGGGTGATCGTCCGCAGTTCGTCCTCGCTGTGGTCGTCGAGCAGGGTCTGCCAGGTGCGGCCGAGCTCGTCCCACACCGCGGTGACCCGGGCGATGCGCTCCGGCACCGGGCTGACCAGTACCCGGCGGCGGTCCCGCGCGTCCGGCGTACGGGCCACATAGCCGCCGCGTTCGAGCCGGTCCACCAGCCGGGTGGCCGAGCCCGTGGTGAGGCCGGTGAGGTCGGCGATCTGCCGGACCGTGAGCGGCGCCGGTTCGACGGTCAGCAGGCTCAGGGCCTGCACATCGGTGGGGTGCAGGCCGAGGTGGTCGGCGACGGCCTGGTTGAACAGCACGAACGCCGCGTGGTAGCGGCGCGACTCCGTGGCCAGTTCCTCGTACAGCCGGGCCCGGCGCGGTTCGGTCATGTCCGTCACGTGGCTCGCCTCCAAAAATCACTGCGCGGCGCAGCGAATTCTCGCTACTCTCCTGCATGGCGCAGCTAATGCGTCACGCAGCTATCAGCCGTCCGTCATCCTATCCACCGGGGGACACCCATGCTCACCGTCGCCGTCACCGGCGCCACCGGCGCCCAGGGCGGAGCCACCGCCCGCGCCCTGCTGACCGCCGGGCACCGGGTCCGCGCCCTGACCCGCCACCCGGACGCGTCGGCCGCCGCGGCCCTGCACGCCCTCGGCGCCGACATCCGCCACGCCGACTTCGACGACCGCGCCTCGCTCGACGCCGCCCTCGCCGGCGCGGACGCGCTCTTCGCGGTCACGACTCCCTTCGGCACCGACACCGACACCGAGGTGCGCCAGGGCAGGGCCCTCGTCGACGCCGCGGCGGCCGCCCGCCTCGGACACGTCGTCCTCACCTCCGCCGCCCACGCCGACCGCGCCACGGGCATCCCGCACTACGAGAGCAAGCACCAGGTCGAGCGTCACCTGCGCGCGTCCGGCGTGCCCTGGACGGTGATCGCCCCGGCGGCGTTCATGGACAACTACGCCACCGGCTGGACCCTCTCCGGACTGCGTGAGGGCGTCTTCGGCTGGCCCATGCCCGCCGACCGGCCCTTCGCCCTGATCCCCGCCGCCGACATCGGCACGTTCGCCGCGCTGGTCTTCGAACGCCGGACGGACTTCACGGGCCGCCGCATCGACATCGCCTCCGACACCCGCACCCCGCAGCAGATCGCGGCCGCCCTCACCACCGCCACGGGCCGCCCGATCACCCACCACGAGGTCCCCCTCGACATCGTCCGCACCCACTCCACGGACCTGGCGGCCATGTTCGCCTACTTCACCACCACCGGCCTCGACGTCGACACCCCGGCCCTGCACCGCACGTATCCGGAGCTCACCTGGCACACCTTCACCGACTGGGCGGCCGGGGAGGACTGGGGAGCGTTGCTGGGTCAGGGGTGACCGCGAGGGCCTCGGCCGTCGCCCGAACGGCTGAGCGTATGTCATTTTCCCCAGTCATATACCCCGCCACGCCTACGGTGATCGCGTTGCTTGTGCCGCTCGCACACCCAGCCCACACTTGAGGAGGAGGTGCCACCTTGACCGCTCTCGCAGAAGAGAGGCCGAAGACCATGTCCGAGGCGCAGGCCGAATCTCTGAACGGACCCGACCTGGACGAAGTCCTGTGGCAGGCATGGAAGGCCATGGAACTCCCCGAGGGCTACCGCGCCGAGATCATCGAGGGAGCCATCGAGGTGTCGCCCACCGCCCGCCGCTCGCACGGTCAGATCACCAACCGCCTGCGAAGGGCTCTCGACAAGTTTCTGGATGGGACCGAGTACGCCTGTCATCAGGACGTGAACGTCATCCACAAGCGCAAAGCGTGGATCCCTGATGCCTTCATCGCCCCAGAGGACACCGAACCGTGCGGCGATGAGGACGACGTGGGTGTGAAGGCCGACGCCGTGCACCTCGTCGTCGAAGTCGTCTCCCCCGGCAAACGCAACCAGGACCGCGACCGCATCCGCAAGCGCCGCGAGTACGCCCGCGCCGGAATCCCCGTCTACCTGCTCATCGACGACTACGACGGTCAGGGCGCCGTCACCCTCTTCACCGGCCCGCGGCCCGAGAAGGCCGACTGGGAGGACATCCACCGGGTCCCGTACGGCACGGAGGTGACCATCCCGGAAGGCCCCGCCAAGGGGTTCGTCGTCGGGGAGGGCATCACCGGGCCCAAGCGGAGCTGACCGCGGCTCCTCACCAGCGGAGGACCAGCCTGTCGTCGGCCGTCGGCGCCGGGGCCGTGAGCGTCTCCGGGAGGGGTGAGGCCAGGCGGGCGTACGCGCCGCCCCGCGCCGGCAGTTCGGCGTGCGTGCCCGTCTCCACCAGGCGGCCCCGGTCTATGACCAGGATGCGGTCGGCGTCGGGGGCGAGGGACAGGTCGCGGGTGATCATGATGGTCGTACGGCCGGACATCAGGCGGCGCAGGGGCCGTACGACCTGGCGGGCGGCTACCGCGCCCAGGCCGGCCGTGGGCTCGTCCAGGACGAGGACCGGGGCCGCACGCAGCATGGCGCGGGCGATGGCGATGCTCCCCCAGTGCCTCAAGGGCCTGGGCGGACCCCCAGAGCTGGCCGCCGGAGAGGGCGGCGGTGCCGGGGGCGATGGGGGTGTCGTAGCCGCCGGGGAGCGCGGTGATGAAGTCGTGGGCCGCCGCGTCCCGCGCCGCCTGCTCGACCTCGGCGTCCGTCGCGCCGGGGCGGCCGCAGGCGATGTTCTCGCGGATGGTGCCGTTGAGGATCAAGGTCTGCTGCGGCAGCAGGGCGACCTGCTCGCGCAGGAAGTGCAGGGGCACGTCGGTGAGCGGTACGCCGTCCAGGGTGATCACGCCGGCCGAGGGGTTCGTAGAAGCGGGTGAGGAGCTTCGCCACGGTGGACTTGCCCGCCCCGCTCGCACCGGCGATCAGCACCAACTCGCCCGGCTGCGCGGTGAATTCAGCGTCGCGGAGTGAGGCTCGGGGGGAGCCGGGATAGCGGAAGGAGACGTCGTGGAAGCCGATCCAGCCCTGTACCGGCCACTGCGGGACGGGGCCGGCGGGATCGGTGACCGCGGGCTCGGCGTCGAGGATCTCGCCGATGCGGTGCGCACCGGCGGTGGCGGCGGTGACCGCGAGACCGAGCTGCCCGAGGTTGCGGACCGGCGGGTAGAGGTAGCCGAGAAGGCGGCGAGGGCGAGGAGCTGACCGAGGGTCATACGGTCGGCGGAGATCTCCCACACACCCAGGCCGATCACCGCGAGCACGCACAGCGTCTCGACGACCTCGACGAACTGCTCGTACATCTCGCTCAGCCGCACCCCGCGCGCACTGGCCCGCATCCAGGCGCGGGCCTCGCGGTCGAGCCGTTTCTCCTCCGTCCGCGCGCGGGTTGTAGGCCTGGGTCAGCACGATGTTGCCGAGCGACTCCTCCACCACCGAGGTGATCGCGCCGTCGGCGACCCGCCCGTCACGGGATGCCTGTTCGATGCGGCCGGAGAAGCGGCGCGCGGCGAGCAGGAACAGCGGCGCCGGCACGAAGGTGGCCGGCGCCAGGTCCCAGCGCGGCCAGAAGGCGGCGGTGGCGTAGAACGCGGCGGAGAAGGCCGCCGATACGGCCCCTACGACGCCGGAGACCACCAGCTGTTCGATGGACTCGGCGCCCCCGGTGAGCCGTTCGACCAGGTCGCCCTGGCGGTGCTGCTGGAAGAAGTGCGGCGGCAGGTCCTGGACGTGCCGGAAGACGGCCGCGCGCAGCCGTAGCACGAGTCTCTCGGCGGTCCAGGTGGCCGGCGAGTTGCCGAGGCAGCCGACGAACGCGGCGAGCGCGGCCACGCCGAGCCAGGCGCCGGCCGGACCCCAGAAGGCGGACAGCGAACCGGCCTTCAGGGCGTGGTCGGTGAGCTCGGCGAACAGCGGGATCGCGGCTGTCTCGGCGAGCGCGGCCACGACCACGCAGACGATGACGACCCCGAGTCACCTGCGGTCCCCGCGGGTGAGCGGCCAGAACCGCCCGAAGGCCCTCCGGGCTTCCCTCGGCATCGACGGCAACTCCTTTCCACAGCTGTGGACACACGCCCTGCGCACACGCCCGAGGCGGGGCCACCGGTACGACCACGCGGTAACCGGTGACCCGGCCTCACGACGGCCTGACTCAGCGCTTTTCTCCGACCGGACGGCGCCTCGGCGCGGGCTTCTTCGGCGCCGGCTTCTTCCGCTCCGGGGCGGGCTTGCAGTGCTTCCCGCCGGGGGCGAGCTTGTGGAAGGACATGGAATTACCCTCCCCGTTTCCTGTGATTCCTGAGAATTACTTGCGGCCGACCGGGCGTTTGGGCTCGTGCTTCTTGGGGGCGCGCTTCTTGTGGTGCGGCGCCGGGACGGGGGCGGGCTTGCGGGTCTTCCACACCGGGACGATCCTGTGGAAGCTCATCTGCTTTTCCCTTTCGATGCGGCTCGCTTTCGACACGGAAAACATTACGGCATTCGAGAGCCAGGAAAAGCGGATTCCGGTGAGACCTCAATTAAAGAGCCCTGTGGGCAATTCACGGGCAATTCCGGGAACCACGACGCCATTCACATAGGTTTTACGGGGTGGCTGCCGTACCCTCTACGCATGAGCAGCGACGACACCGTACGGGCCTTCCCCTCCCGCTCCCTCGAGACCCACTCCGCGCTCACCCCGGACCAGTCCGAGGCCGTGCGGGCCCTGCTCGCCGAGGCCGCCGCGGTCGACGGACAGCAGCCGGTGTCCGAGCAGGGCCGGCTGCAGCTGCGCGGGGGCGCCCGGGAGGGCGTCTCGCATCTGCTGCTGACCGTCGACGGCGAACTCGTCGGCTACGCCCAGCTGGAGGACACCGACCCGGTGGAGGCGCCGGCCGCCGAACTCGTCGTACACCCCGCGCACCGCGGGCACGGGCACGGCCGGGCGCTCGGCTCGGCGCTGCTCGCCGCCTCCGGCAAGCGGCTTCGGGTGTGGGCGCACGGCGGGCATCCCGCCGCCCGGCACCTCGCGCAGGTGCTCGGCCTGACCCTGTTCCGCGAACTGCGGCAGATGCGGCGGCCGTTGACCGATCTGCGGCTGCCCGAGCCGGTACTGCCGGAGGGCGTGAGCGTGCGCACCTTCGTGCCCGGCAAGGACGACGCCGCCTGGCTCGCGGTCAACGCGGCCGCCTTCGCCCACCACCCCGAGCAGGGCTCGCTGACCCAGCGGGACCTCGACGACCGCAAGGCCGAGCCGTGGTTCGACCCGGCCGGGTTCTTCCTCGCCGAGCGGCGCGGGGAGCTGGTCGGCTTCCACTGGACCAAGGTGCACGCCGAGGAGGGGCTGGGCGAGGTGTACGTCCTCGGGGTCCGCCCCGGTGAACAGGGCGGCGGGCTCGGCAAGGCCCTCACCACGATCGGCCTGCGCCACCTGGCCGGCCAGCAGCTGCCGACCGCGATGCTCTACGTCGACGCCGACAACCAGGCGGCGGTGTCGGTGTACGAGCGGCTGGGCTTCACGACGTACGAGACGGACCTGATGTACCGCACGGAAACCTGACACACGGCAGGACGAGGGGCGGCCGGCTTGACGGCCGCCCCTTCCTTACACACACACCTTTCACTACTCAATTAGTGAAAGGGTGGTTCAACGCATGGTCGAGTACCGCATCGACCGGCACAGCGGGGTCGCCACCTACGTGCAGATCGTCCAGCAGACCAAACAGGCCCTGCGCATGGGCCTGCTCCGGCCGGGCGACCGGCTGCCCACCGCACGCGAGGTCGTGGAGGCCACCGCGATCAACCCCAACACCGTCCTGAAGGCGTACCGGGAACTGGAACGCGAGGGACTGGTGGAGGCGCGCCGGGGTCTTGGGACCTTCGTGCGGCGGGCGCTCGGCACCACCCCGGTCGACCCCTCCCTCCGTACCGAGCTGGAGGCATGGGCCGAGCGGGCACGCGGCGCCGGGCTGGAGCGGGACGACGTGGCCGCACTCTTCACCGCCGTACTCGACACGCACTTCCAGGGAGAACGTTCATGAGCGACACGGCGATCGAGGCGACCGGCCTCGGCAAGCGCTTCGGGCGCCGGGGAGGCTGGGCGCTGCGCGACTGTGCCTTGCGGCTGCCCGCCGGGCGGGTGTGCGCCGTCGTCGGGCCCAACGGCGCCGGCAAGTCGACGCTGCTCGCCCTCGCCGCGGGACTGCTCCCGCCCACCGAGGGCCGGATACGGGTGCTCGGCACCAGCCCGGCCGCGGCCCGCCCCCGGGTCGGCTTCGTCGCCCAGGACAAGCCGCTCTACCCCCAGCTCACCATCGCCGAGATCCTGCGCATGGGCGCCGACCTCAACCCCGGGCACTGGGACCGGGCCGCCGCCGAGCACGTCGTCGCCGGCGGCGACCTGGACCCCAAGGCCCGCATCCGCTCCCTCTCCGGCGGTCAGCGCACCCGGGTCGCGCTCGCCCTCGCCCTCGGCAAACGGCCCGAACTGCTGCTCCTGGACGAGCCGATGGCCGACCTCGATCCCCTCGCCCGGCACGAGCTGATGGGCACGCTGATGGCCCAGGCCGCCCGGTGCGGCACCACCATCGCGATGTCCTCGCACGTGGTCGCCGAGCTGGAGGACTCCTGCGACCATCTGCTCCTCGTCGGCGGCGGACGGATCCGGCTGGCCGGCGAGATCGGTGACCTGCTCGACGCGCACGTCCGCGTGAGCGGCCCCGCCGAGGGCACCGATCTCGGCCCGCACACCGTGGTCGAGTCCCGCGTCACCGGCCGCCAGCTGACCGCGCTGATCCGCCCGGCCGGGCCGCTCCCCGCCGACTGGCGCGCCGATGCGCCCTCGCTGGAGGAACTGGTCCTCGCCCACCTGCGCAATCCCGAGGCCCCCGCCCTGACCACCGCTCCGGCCGTCACAGAGGAGAGTGCCGCGTGACCACCGCCCTGACCGCTCCGACCGCCGCCCGGCCGCGCACGGCCCGCTGGATGCTGCGGCTGCACCGCCCCGCGCTGTACGGCTGGGCCGCCCTGGTGATCGTCCTGACCGCGGTGCAACTGGCCCTGGCCGGCCCGTTCGCCGACGCGGCGGCCGAGGGCTGGCGGCAGTTCGACGCGTGCACCGACATGATGAGGTGCCGCTACGACCAGGCGGCGATCCTGCGCTACAAGGACTACTACGACTACGCCACCCTCGCCCTGACCGCGCTGCCCTTCCTGGTGGCCGCCTGGGCCGGCGCCGCCCTGACCGGCCGGGAACTGGAGACCGGCTCCGCCAGGCTGGCCTGGACCCAGAGCACCTCCCCGGCCCGCTGGCTCACGGTCCGGCTGGCCGTCCCGTCGGTCGTCGTCACCGCCGGCACCTGTCTGCTGTTCTGGCTGCACAACCGCGCCTGGGCGGCGGGCCGGGGCCGCATCGACTCCGCCAAGCGCTCGTACGACCTGTGGACCTTCCACGCCAACGGCCCCACCACCGCCGCCCTCACCCTGGCCGGGCTGGCCACGGGCACCCTGGCGGGCCTGGTGCTGCGCCGTGCGCTGCCCGCGTTGGTCGCCGGCCTCCTGGTCACCGCGGGCATCGGCGGCCTGGCCGAGAAGCTGATGCGCCACCTGTGGCCGGCGGTCACCACGATCGGCACCCGCCAGCAGGGCTACCGGGGGGACGGCATGGTCGTCGAGCAGGGCCTGGTGACCAGGACCGGCGCGCACGTGACGTGCGGCAGCGGCTCGTGCGACGCCGCCTACGCGGAGGCCGCCGGCTACTTCAACACGTCCTACTCGCACTACTGGCCCCTCCAGCTCACCACCGGCGCACTGCTGCTGGTGGTCACCGGCCTGCTGGTGCTCGCCTCCTACCTGGTGCTGCGGCGGCAGACAGGGGCGCTGCGGGGGGCCGGGGCGGCCGTGGAAGCGAAGGGTGCGCTCGTCGGCGCCTGATCGCCGTACGGCGGGGGCGCGGGCGGCTGCGGGTGCCGGATGGGCTCGTGCGGCTGCGCGGGCGGTGCGAGGCGGGCGGCTTCCGGTGCCGGATGGGCGCGGGCGGCTGCGGGGACCGGTGCGGGGGGCTCGGGCCGCTTCCGATGCGGGGGCTCGGGCCGCTTCCGATGCGGGGGCTCGGGCCGCTTCCGATGCGGGGGCTCGGGCCGCTTCCGATGCGGGGGCTCGGGCCGCTGCGGGTGCCGGATGGGCTCGTGCGGCTGCGCGGGCGGCTTCCGGTGCGGGTGGGCGCGGGCGGCTTCCGGTGCGGGTGGGCGCGGGCGGCTTCCGGTGCGGGTGGGCGCGGGCGGCTTCCGGTGCGGGTGGGCGCGGGCGGCTTCCGGTGCGGGTGGGCGCGGGCGCGCCCTGCCGGGTTCCGGCGCCTGCGCCGGGCACGGCAACCCGTCGCTTTCGCGACCGCGCCCCCTGTGATCCGCCCCGCGCTATCCCGCACGTCATGTCGCCGTAACCATCGATTCAGCCAGACTTGCGACGCTCGGCCAATGAAGCCCGTCGTGCCAGAGCCTTCGCCGCCCCCCGAGGGGCCCGCGGGGAACGGGGCCGTGACGCTCCCGCCCGCACGTTCCGACGCGCCTGTGATGCCCGTGGCGCGGAAGAATGGGGTCATGAGTCAGCCAGACACCCAGGCAGAGGTCCAGCGCATCCAGCCCGACGTGGGCTCCATAGCCGCGCACCGCACGCATGTCGCGCAGGGCGCGGTGTCCGACCTCGAACCCGACCTCGACGCGGACCTGGACGCGTACGAAGAGTCGAAGGCCGAGGGCACCACCCTGCCCCAGGGCCGTTTCCTCGACCGTGAGCGCAGCTGGCTGGCCTTCAACGAACGCGTTCTGGAGCTGGCCGAGGACCCGAACACACCGCTGCTGGAGCGGGCGAACTTCCTCGCGATCTTCGCCAGCAACCTGGACGAGTTCTTCATGGTCCGGGTCGCCGGACTGAAGCGCCGTATCGCCACCGGGGTCGCCACCCGGTCCGCCTCCGGGCTGCAGCCGCGCGAGGTGCTGGAGATGATCTGGGCCCGCTCGCGCGAGCTGATGGCCCGGCACGCCGCCTGCTACCACGAGGACGTCGCCCCCGCTCTGGCGGAGGAGGGCATCCACCTGGTCCGCTGGAGCGAGCTGACCGACAAGGAGCAGGCCCGGCTCTTCACGCTCTTCCGGCACCAGATCTTCCCCGTGCTGACGCCGCTGGCCGTCGACCCCGCGCACCCCTTCCCGTACATCTCCGGCCTCTCCCTGAACCTGGCCGTCGTCGTACGGAACCCGGTGAGCGGCCACAAGCACTTCGCGCGGGTGAAGGTGCCGCCGCTGCTGTCCCGCTTCCTGGAGAGCAGCCCCGGCCGGTACGTCCCCATCGAGGACGTCATCGCCGCGCACCTGGAGGAGCTGTTCCCGGGCATGGAGGTGCTGGAGCACCACACCTTCCGCCTCACCCGAAACGAGGACCTGGAGGTCGAGGAGGACGACGCCGAGAACCTGCTCCAGGCCCTGGAGAAGGAGCTCATGCGGCGCCGCTTCGGCCCGCCGGTGCGCCTGGAGGTCGAGGAGTCCATCGACCGCGAGGTGCTGGACCTGCTGGTCCGCGAGCTGAAGATCTCCGAGGCGGAGGTGTACCCGCTGCCGGGTCCCCTCGACCTCACCGGTCTCTTCCGCATCCACAGCCTCGACCGGCCCGAGCTGAAATACCCGAAGTTCATCGCCGGCACCCACCGCGACCTCGCCGAGGTCGAGTCGGCGTCCGCGCCCGACATCTTCGCGGCCCTGCGCACCCGGGACGTGCTGCTGCACCACCCGTACGACAGCTTCTCCACGTCCGTGCAGGCCTTCCTGGAGCAGGCGGCGGCCGACCCGGACGTCCTCGCGATCAAGCAGACCCTGTACCGCACCTCCGGCGACTCCCCGATAGTCGACGCGCTCATCGACGCCGCCGAGTCCGGCAAGCAGGTCCTCGTGCTGGTCGAGATCAAGGCCCGCTTCGACGAGCACGCCAACATCAAGTGGGCGCGCAAGCTGGAGGAGGCCGGCTGCCACGTCGTCTACGGCCTGGTCGGCCTGAAGACGCACTGCAAGCTGTCCCTGGTGGTCCGCCAGGAGGGCGAGACCCTGCGCCGTTACAGCCACGTCGGCACGGGCAACTACCACCCGAAGACGGCGCGCCTGTACGAGGACCTGGGCCTGCTCACCGCCGACCCGCAGGTCGGCGCGGACCTCTCCGACCTCTTCAACCGCCTGTCCGGCTACTCCCGCCGGGAGACCTACCGCCGCCTGCTGGTGGCCCCCAAGTCCCTGCGCGACGGCCTGATCTCGCGGATAGACAAGGAGGTCCAGCACCACCGCGCGGGCCGCCCGGCCTTCGTCCGCATCAAGGTCAACTCGATGGTCGACGAGGCGGTCATCGACGCCCTCTACCGCGCGTCCCAGGCGGGCGTGCCGGTGGACGTGTGGGTGCGCGGCATCTGCGCGCTCCGCCCCGGCGTCACCGGCCTGTCCGAGAACATCCGGGTCCGCTCGGTCCTCGGCCGCTTCCTGGAGCACTCCCGTGTGTTCGCCTTCGGCAACGGCGGCGAGCCCGAGGTGTGGATCGGCAGCGCCGACATGATGCACCGCAACCTCGACCGCCGGATAGAGGCCCTGGTGCGGGTCGTCGACCCCGCCCACCGGGCGGCCCTCAACCGGCTGCTCGACACCGGCATGTCCGATTCGACCTCCTCCTGGCACCTCGGTCCGGACGGCGAGTGGACGCGACACGCGACCGACGCGGACGGCCAGCCCCTGCGCAACGTCCAGGAGATGCTCATAGACGCCCGGAGGCGCCGGCGTGGCACAGCAACACCTTGACCCGACGGACCCCACGGCCGAGGTGGTGACGGGGGACGCCCTCGGGGCGTACCTGCGCGCGCAGGCCACGGAGTTCCTCCGCGCCCTGCGCCTGCACCGCGAGACCGGCGGCACCACGGCGGCCGGTGCGGAGGAGTCCGTCGACTGGGCCCGCCTGCTGCGCCGCTCGGCCCGCCGCATCAGCGGCAGCCTGCACACCTTCCGTCCGCTCCTCGACGCCGACTGGTCCGAGGAGATGCGCCCCGAACTGGCCTGGCTGTCCGGCACGTTGGGCCTGGAGCACGCGTACGAGGCCCGGCTGGAACGGCTGTTGCTGGCGTTGCACCGGTTGTCGGGGGCGACGGCGCTCCCGGTGCAGGCCGTCACGACCGTGGCGGTCGGTGCGGCGGCACCTTCCGACTCCGGTGGCCCGGCCCACCCGGCGGCGACCCAGGAACGCGGCAACCTGACAGTGGGCGCGGCCAAAGCGGGCGCGCTCCTGGAACGCCAGCTGACCCTGGCCCGGACCCGGGCCCACTCCACCGCGCTCCAGGCCCTCGGCTCGTCCCGCTTCCACGCCGTCGCCGACAAGGTCGCCGTACTCGCCAGCGAGGTCCCCCTCACCCCCACGGCGCCCACCACCGACCTGCGCCCCCTGGCAGCCGCTGCGGAGGAACGGCTGACAGACGCGATCGCCGCGCTGCCGCTGGTCGTCGCCGGGAACCCGTACAACGCGGAGGCGCTGGTACACGGACTGTCCCCGGACCCGTCCCCGCACCCCCAGGACGGCCCCTGGCACCAGGTCCGGCTGCTGCTGCGCCTGCACCGGTACGCCCAGGAGGCGCTGCACGGCGGCAACCCTCCTGCGGACGTGGGCCTGCTCGCGGCCGGCCGGGCCCTGAACCGGCACCGGGACGCCTCGGAGGCGGCAGCGGCGGCGGCCCAGGCCGCCCGTACGCCCCGGATCGCCCCGGCGACGGCGTACGCGCTCGGTGTGCTCCACGCCGACCAGCGGCACGAGGTGGAGGCCGCCAGGTTCGCCTTCCAGCAGGCCTGGCAGAAGCAGACCGTCAGCACACCCTGAGTTCTCCCGAGGAGGCGGTGTGAGCGAGACGTTGGTGCGGGCGGCCGGCTGCGTGCTGTGGCGCCGCTCGCCGGTCTCCGGCGACCTGGAGATCTGCCTTGTCCACCGGCCGAAGTACGACGACTGGTCGCACCCGAAGGGCAAGCTCAAGCGCGGCGAGGACCCGCTCGCGGGCGCCCTTCGGGAGGTCGCGGAGGAGACCGGGTACACGGCCGAGCCCGGCGCGGAGCTGCCGACCCTGCGGTATCTCGCGAACGGCCGCCCGAAGCAGGTGCGTTACTGGGCGGCCGAGGCGGTCTCCGGGCACTTCACCCCGAACGCCGAGGTCGACCGGATCCTGTGGCTCTCCCCCGCCGCGGCCCGCGGCCGCCTCACCCAGCCCCGCGACCGCGAGCTCATCGACGCCCTTCACAGCTCCGCGGCGTGAGCCTCCGCGTCCGTACGGGCCTGGCTGCGGGCCCGGCGGGCGGGACCCCGCCAGCCGCAACTGCAGCGGGCCACGCAGAAGCGGCCCTGTTCCGTCGTCGAGGTGAGGTGCTCCTGCCCCTGCCGGACGCGCTCCGGCCCCTCCTGCTGCGCCACGCTGACAACGTTACCGGCCGCACGGTAAAGGGCTCGTACGGCCTTGCCCGCCCCCGGCGGCGCGTGACGGCGCCCCCTACCCGTCGTTAACCGGACGAGTAGGGGGCCCGTGACGGACGTACCGGCTGGGGGTAGGCAGGCGATGGATCGGCGGCAGCACAGGAACGCGGGCAGGACGGTCGTCGCGGTCGGGCTCATGCTCGGCCTCGGGGCGGGTGCCACGGGCTGTTCCGGCTTCGGGGCCGCCGCCGAGGACGTCAAGGGCGGGGGCGATCCGGTCGCCGTCCTGCGCCGGGCCGCCGACACCCTGCGCGGCACGGGGAGTTCCAAGGCCACCACCTCCATGGAGATGGCGACGGGCGGCACCCGGGTCACCATCCGCGGCCAGGGCGTCTACGACTTCCGGCACCGGCTCGGCCGGCTCACCGTCGTCCTGCCCGAGGACCCGGCGGGCACCTCCGAGCACAAACCGATCACCGAACTCCTCGCCCCCGGCGCCCTGTTCATGAAGAACCGGGGCGCGGGCGTGCCCCCCGACAAGTGGGTCCGGGTGGACACCGCCACGCTGTCCGACGGCAACCTGGTCACCGGCGGCGCGACCGACCCGTACGCGGCGGCCGAGGTGCTGCGCGGGACGCGGACGGCGGCCTACGTCGGCCGGACCGAGGTCGCCGGGACCGCCGTACGGCACTACCGGGGCACCGCGGACCTGACCAGCGCGGCCGGTCAGGCCTCCGCCGAGAACAGGGAACCACTGGCCGCGGCGGCGAAAGGGTTCGCCACGGCCGAAGTGCCGTTCGACGCCTATCTCGACGACCAGGGCCGCATCCGCAAGCTCAGGCAGCGCTTCAGCTTCGTCAACGGCCGGCAGAAGACCCCGGTGGCGGTCGCCTCGACGACCCTGCTGTACGACTTCGGCGCCCCCGCCGACGTACGGCTGCCCCGCCCGGCGGACATCTACGCGGGCCGTATCGCCGAGGAGCGCGACTAGTCCCCGGCACCACCCGGTAAGTAGCCCGTCCGTGCCATGCGCGGGGTGTAGGGCGCTGCCTACTCTAGGAAGTCGGCGACGGCAGGGAAGAGGTGAGGCGGGTGGCACCGGTCGGCGGGACGGCGGTACAGGACCACGTGGCCCTCGCCGAGATCGAACTGTGCGGGGAGCTGATCATCGCGGCCTCCGCGGCCGAGGAGCGGCTCAGCCTGGAGAGCATCGACGAGGTGCTGCGGGTGGCCGAGGAACGCGACGGCCGGGACCGGCAGCCGGGACCCGGCAACTGGTGACCGGCGGCTAGGACCGGAGCAGACGGCCGATCGCCTTGGTCGCCTCGTCCACCTTCGCGTCGATCTCGTCGCCGCCCTTGAGGGCCGCGTCGGCCACGCAGTGCCGCAGGTGCTCCTCCAGCAGCTGCAGCGCGAAGGACTGCAGCGCCTTGGTGGACGCCGAGACCTGGGTCAGTATGTCGATGCAGTACGTGTCCTCGTCGACCATCCGCTGCAGGCCGCGGATCTGCCCCTCGATCCGGCGCAGCCGCTTGAGGTGCTCGTCCTTCTGCTTGTGGTAGCCGTGCGTGGCGCCGGCCTCGGTCGTCGTCATCACAGGCCTCCCTCTCGGACGAGCCGCGGATATATACCCCTGGTGGGTATATGGTAACCAATTTCGCGGGGTAGAGAGCCCTTCGTACGCCCCCGTGCTGATCACTCTGCCCGATGGGCGACACTGGGATGCGGCCCGATAGCCGTGGCCGAATGATGCGCCTAGCATCAGCGTGACCGAAACCGAAGCACCCCGAGGACCCCACGTGCGCTTTCGTCTGACCCCCAGGGAGACGAGCTTCTACGACATGTTCGCCGCCTCCGCGGACAACATCGTCACCGGCTCGAAACTCCTGATGGAACTGCTCGGGGCGGACGCATCTGCCCGAGCCGAGATCGCAGAGCGTATGCGGGCCGCGGAACACGCGGGTGACGACGCCACGCACGCGATCTTCCACCAGCTGAACTCCTCGTTCATCACGCCGTTCGACCGCGAGGACATCTACTCCCTCGCCGGGTCCCTCGACGACATCATGGACTTCATGGAGGAGGCCGTCGACCTGGTCGTCCTCTACAACGTCGAGGAGCTCCCGAAGGGCGTCGAGCAGCAGATCGAGGTCCTGGCCCGGGCCGCCGAGCTGACGGCGGAGGCGATGCCCAATCTCCGCACGATGGAGAACCTGACCGAGTACTGGATCGAGGTCAACCGCCTCGAGAACCAGGCGGACCAGATCCACCGCAAGCTGCTGGCCCACCTCTTCAACGGCAAGTACGACGCCATCGAGGTGCTCAAGCTCAAGCAGATCGTGGACGTCCTGGAAGAGGCGGCGGACGCGTTCGAGCACGTGGCGAACACGGTGGAGACCATCGCCGTCAAGGAGTCCTGAGGCGTCGATGGACACCTTCGCCCTGGTCGTGACCATCGCGGTCGCGCTCTTCTTCACGTACACCAACGGCTTCCACGACTCGGCGAACGCGATCGCGACGTCCGTGTCGACACGGGCGCTGACCCCGCGGGCGGCACTCGCCATGGCGGCGGTCATGAACATGGCCGGTGCCTTCTTCGGTACCGGGGTCGCCAAGACCGTCAGCGAGGGCCTGATCGAGACACCCTCGGGCGCGACGGGGATGGGCATCCTCTTCGCCGCCCTGGTCGGCGCGATCACCTGGAACCTGATCACCTGGTACTTCGGCCTGCCGTCGTCCTCGTCCCACGCCCTGTTCGGCGGCCTGGTGGGCGCGGCCCTGGCGGGCGGCACGGCGGTCCACTGGAACGGCGTGCTGGACAAGATCATCATTCCGATGTTCCTGTCCCCGGTGGTCGGCCTGATCGTCGGCTACCTCGTCATGCTGGCCATCATGTGGCTGTTCCGCCGGTCCAACCCGCACAAGGCCAAGCGGGGCTTCCGCATCGCCCAGACCGTCTCGGCCGCCGGCATGGCCCTCGGCCACGGCCTCCAGGACGCCCAGAAGACCATGGGTGTGGTCGTGATGGCACTGGTGATTTCCGGCCACGAGACGTTCGGTGATCCGATCCCGGTCTGGGTGAAGATCGTCTCCGCCCTGATGCTCTCCCTCGGCACCTACGCGGGCGGCTGGCGCATCATGCGCACGCTCGGCCGCAAGATCATCGAGCTGGACCCGCCCCAGGGCTTCGCGGCCGAGGCCACCGGCGCCTCGATCATGTTCGGTACGGCGTACCTCTTCAAGGCGCCGATCTCCACGACCCACGTCATCACCTCGGCGATCATGGGCGTCGGCGCGACCAAGCGCGTCAACGCCGTCCGCTGGGGCGTGGCCAAGAACATCGTCCTGGGCTGGTTCATCACGATGCCGGCAGCCGCGCTGGTCGCTGCGCTGGCTTTCGGAGTGGTGAAGCTGACGGTGCTGTAATCCTCTGTTCTTCACCGGAGGCGGGGCCTGATCCCCTAGAGTACGGGTACGTACCCGTACCCATGGTGTGCAGAGGAGTCCGACGATGTCCGACGCCAACATCCGTATCCCTGAGGAAGCCCGGGACCGGCTCGCCGCCATAGCGGCAGCCGAAGGGATGTCGCTGCGCGCCTATCTGGCCCGGCTCGCCGAAACCCTGCTCACCCCCGCCGAGCGGGCCGAGCGGGCCGAGCAGGCCCGCGCCGCCTTGACGGAATGGACCGGCTACGCGCCCAGTCCCGCGGAGGAACGGGACCTCGACAGCGAGCTGGACCGCCGATTGGCCCGGGCGGCGGCCCGGTGAGCGACGCGATGCACATCGTCCTGGACGACACCGCCATGGCCGCGGCCGGCCGGGGCAATGTCCTTGCCTCCCGGCTGATCCACCGCGCCCACGTGGAGGCCGGCTGGTACCTGTACGCCCCGGCGTGCGCACTGGTCGAGGCCGACCGGATGCGTCCCGGCACGGCAGAGCATCTCGCCGCCCTGCCCGGCATCACCATCCTGGACCTGGATCTGCCTGCCGCCCTGGCGGTCGCCCGGCAGAACACGTGGGCCACTGCGCATTGTCAGTACGCCGCTCAGCCCACTCCGGACCGTCCCGACGGAGCGATCATCGCCACCACCACCCCGGACCGGTGGATCGGCGAGCCGGTGCGCGTGCTGGACCTCAATCCGTAGCGGCCGAACGCAGTGGGCCCGCCCCCGGGAGCCAGGGGCGGGCCCTCTTGCGTCCTCGCGGTGGCACCGCCATGCAGCACCGCGAGGGGTCGTACCGGCCTAGCCGAAGCGGCCGGAGATGTAGTCCTCCGTCGCCTGGACGGACGGGTTGGAGAAGATGCGCTCGGTGTCGTCGATCTCGATCAGGCGGCCGGGCTGGCCCACCGCCGCGAGGTTGAAGAACGCCGTACGGTCGGAGACACGCGCCGCCTGCTGCATGTTGTGCGTCACGATGACGATCGTGAAGCGCTCCTTCAGCTCGCCGATCAGGTCCTCGATCGCGAGGGTGGAGATCGGGTCCAGGGCGGAGCAGGGCTCGTCCATCAGCAGGACGTTCGGCTCGACCGCGATCGCGCGGGCGATGCACAGGCGCTGCTGCTGACCGCCGGAGAGTCCGGAGCCCGGCTTGTTCAGGCGGTCCTTGACCTCGTTCCAGAGGTTGGCGCCCTTCAGGGACTTCTCGACGATGTCGTTCAGTTCCGCCTTCTTGTACTTGCCGTTCAGGCGCAGGCCCGCCGCCACGTTGTCGAAGATCGACATGGTGGGGAAGGGATTCGGGCGCTGGAAGACCATGCCCACCTCGCGGCGGACGGACACCGGGTCGATCCCGGCGCCGTACAGGTCCTCGTCGTCGAGGAGCACCTTGCCCTCGACGCGGCCACCGGGGGTGACCTCGTGCATGCGGTTCAGCGTGCGCAGGAACGTCGACTTGCCGCAGCCGGAGGGGCCGATGAACGCCGTCACCGAACGCGGCTCGACGGTCATCGAGATGTCTTCGATCGCCTTGTGGGACCCGTAGTAGGCGGTCAGTCCGCTTACGTCGATTCGCTTGGCCATGTCTTCTACTTCACTTCCAGAGATTCAAGCTCGGTCGCTGTTGGCCGCGTCAGCGACCGGTCTTCGGGGCCTTCCAGCGGGCGATGCCGCGGGCCACCAGGTTGAGGATCATCACGAAGGCGATCAGCGTGAGCGAGGCCGCCCACGCACGGTCGTACGCCGCGCTGGCACCCGCGCTCTGCTGGTACTGCTGGAAGATGAACAGCGGCAGCGACGCCTGCGCACCCTCGAACGGGTTGTTGTTGATGAACGGGTTGCCGAACACCAGCAGCAGCACCGGCGCGGTCTCGCCCGCGATACGGGCGATGGCCAGCATGACGCCGGTGGT
The DNA here is from genome assembly GCF_006715785.1 of Streptomyces puniciscabiei. NCBI lineage: Bacteria > Bacillati > Actinomycetota > Actinomycetes > Kitasatosporales > Streptomycetaceae > Streptomyces > Streptomyces puniciscabiei. The sequence goes on along the minus strand of NZ_VFNX01000001.1, from coordinate 3,391,577 downwards.
GATGCCGCCGATCGAGGTGGGCAGGACCACCTTGAGGATGGTCCGCCACTTCGGCACACCGAGCGCCAGCGAGGCCTCGCGCAGCTCGTTCGGGACGAGCTTGAGCATCTCCTCGGTGGAGCGTACGACGACCGGCATCATCAGGATGGCCAGCGCCAGCGAACCGGCGAAGCCGAACGGCTGCATCTTGAAGATGAGCATCAGCGACAGGATGAACAGGCCCGCGACGATCGACGGGATACCCGTCATGACGTCGACGAAGAACGTGACGGCCTTGGCGAGCTTGCCCCGCCCGTACTCCACCAGGTAGATCGCGGTGAGGATGCCGATCGGCGCACCGATGACGGTGGCGAGGCCGACCTGCTCCAGGCTTCCGATGATGGCGTGGTAGATGCCGCCACCGGGCTCGGAGTCCGCGACGACTCCCATGGAGTGGGTGAGGAAGTAGACGTTCAGGACCTTCACGCCGCGCGAGACGGTCACCCAGATCAGGGAGACCAGCGGGATGACGGCGAGCAGGAAGGCGACCCAGACGAAGGAGGTGGCGATCCGGTCCTTGGCCTGCCGGCGGCCCTCGACCTTGGCGGCGATGCCGTAGGTGCCGAGGACGAAGAGGATCGCGGCGATCAGGCCCCACTGGACCTTGCTGTTCAGACCGGCGATCAGGCCGATGGCCACGGCCACGACGATCGAGCCGGCGGCGATGGCCCAGGGGGACCACTTCGGGAGGCTGGCGCCGCGCAGCGTGCTGTGGCGCTTGTGGGTGACGGCTGCGGTGCTCATGCGTTGGCCCCCGAGTACTCCTTGCGGCGGGCGATGATCATGCGGGCCGCGCCGTTGACCAGCAGGGTGATGACGAAGAGGACGAGACCGGAGGCGATCAGCGCGTCCCGGCCCTGCTCGGTGGCCTCACCGAACTTGCTGGCGATGTTCTGGGCGAAGGTGCCGCCGCCCGGGTTCAGCAGGCTGGCGTGGATGATGTAGTCCGGGGAGAGCACGGTGGCGACGGCCATCGTCTCGCCGAGGGCGCGGCCGAGGCCGAGCATGGACGCGGAGATCACACCGGAGCGTCCGAAGGGCAGCACCGACATGCGGACGACCTCCCAGCGGGTGGCGCCGAGGGCCAGCGCGGCCTCCTCGTGCATCCGCGGGACCTGCCGGAACACCTCACGGCTGACGTTGGTGATGATCGGCAGGATCATGATCGCCAGCAGGATGCCGACGGTGAGCATGGCGCGGGGGGCGCCGCCGTCCCAGGAGAAGATGCCGGTCCAGCCGAGGTAGTCGTTCAGCCAGCCGTACAGACCCGTCATGTGCGGGACGAGGATGAGGGCACCCCAGAGGCCGTAGACGATGGACGGCACGGCGGCGAGCAGGTCGATCACATAGGCGATGGGACCGCTCAGCCGGCGCGGCGCGTAGTGCGTCAGGAACAGCGCGATCGCGACGGCGATCGGGACCGCGATGACCATGGCGATGATCGAGGAGACGATCGTGCCGAAGGCCAGCACCGCGATGCCGAAGCTCGGCGGGACGAGGTTGGTGTTCCACTCGAAGGTGGTGAGGAAGTTCCCGTGGTCCTTGCTGATCGCGAGGGAGGCACGGTAGGTGAGGAAGACCGCGATCGCGGCCATGATCACCAGCAGCAGGATGCCCGAGCCGCGGGACAGGCCGAGGAAGATGCGGTCGCCGGGGCGGGTCGCGCCACGGGCGTTGCGCTTCTGCTCGGTCGGCGAGGGCTGGGGCGTGGGGGGAGGTGCGTCGGTTGTCTTGGTCGATATGTCCATCGGGTTCTCCGGTCTGCGGAGCCGTTCGCCCTCACGGGCGGTGGCTCATGGCGGCGGTGCACCGGACGGTGCGGCCCGGGCCCTGTCGGGCACGGGCCGCACTCTCGGATCAGGTCAGCTGAGGCCCTCGATGGTGGCGCGGACCTTGCTGTTGATCTCTGCGGGGATCGGGGCGTAGTTGTTGCTCGTCAGAAGCTTCTGACCGTCCTCGCTGGCGATGTAGCGGAGGAACGCCTTGGTGGCGGGCAGGGTGTCCGCCTTGTTGCCCTTGTCGCAGACGATCTCGTACGTCACCAGGGTGATCGGGTAGGCACCCTCGGCCTTGGTGGCGTAGTCGAGCTTCAGCGACAGGTCCTTGCCGGTGCCGACGACCTTGGCGGCCGCGATGTCGGCGGTGGCGGAGTCGGTGGAGGGCTTCACCGGAGCCTTGGCACCGGTGTTGATGGCGACGGTGGTCATGTCCTTGGCGTAGGACAGCTCGAAGTAGCCGATCGCGCCGGTGTTCTGCTTGACGCCCTGGGCCACACCGGCGGAGCCGGAGGCCGCCTGGCCGCCCTTGGCCTGCCAGGCCTTGCCGCCGGAGTACTTCCAGTTGTCCGGGGTGGTGGCGATCAGGTACTTGGTGAAGTTGTCCGTGGTGCCGGAGTCCTCGGAGCGGTGGAAGGCCTGGATCTTCAGGTCGGGCAGCTTCGCCGAGGGGTTCAGCTTCTTGATCGCCGGGTCGTTCCAGTTCGTGATCTTGCTGTCGAAGATCTTGGCGATGGTCGGGGCATCCAGGACCAGGTTGTCGACACCCGGGACGTTGTAGCCGAGGGCGATCGGGCCGCCGACCATCGGCAGGTCGATGCCCTGGCCGCCGGAGCAGACCTTCTTGGAGGCGGTGACCTCGTCCGGCTTCAGCGCGGAGTCGGAACCGGCGAAGGCGAGCTGGCCCTGGTTGAAGGAGGTGACACCGGCGCCGGAGCCGCCGCCCTTGTAGTTGATCTGCACGCCACAGGCCTGGGAGAACTCCTTGACCCACGCGTCGATCGCGTTCTTCTGCGCGGAGGAGCCGTCTGCGAGCAGCTGGCCCTTGGCGTTGTCACACTTGATCGACGAAGCGTTGGTGGCGCCGGACGGGTTGCCCGAGGACTTGCCACCGTTGCCGGTGTCGTCGGAGCCGCACGCCGTCAGGGCCAGGGCGCCGGTCACGGCGATCGCACCGAGGGACAGGGCGCGCAGCCGGTTCTTGCGCTGAAGCTTCACTTTCGGGAGTTCCTTCCAGGAGCCGCCGCGGTCGGCGGCGTGCGAGGTTTCGAGGAGTGCGCGAGCGCATCTATGGCCGCACTCCGCACCGTGCACGGCCGAAATTAGGCAGAACAGGTGAAGCCGCCGATGGCCGGAAGTGAACGGGGGGTGAACCCCTGCCGTCGGCCCGGTTAGGTCACGGAATGCTTACGGGGAGGGCACATGGAGGTTCCGACCGGCGGGTTACGCACACACGTCTTCGGCGTTCGTCTCCCTGTGCGAGAACTGTTACGAACCAACGTGCCCATGCGGTCGTCTCACCCCACGTAGGGCCACGGTGGCCCGTGGAAGGGCGACTGAGGACGATGGGCATGGAACGGCGTAGGTTCATCGCGGGCGGCACGGCCGTACTGGCCGCGACCGCACTGACCGGCTGCAGCTCGGGTACGAACAGGTCCACCACCGCGGCGACCACCCGCTCATCCTCACTCACGTCGCTCAAGACCACCAGCGCGAACGCCGCCGCGAACTGGACGGCCCTCGCCCATGCCCTGGACGGCACCCTGCTCCGGCCCGGCGACGCGTCCTGGACGACGGCCCACCAGCTGTACAACACCCGCTTCGACACCCTGAAGCCCGCCGCGGTGGCGTACGTCGCACACGCCGACGACATCCGTACGGCCCTCTCCTACGCCCAGGCGCACGGCGTCCGCGTCTCCATACGCAACGGCGGCCACTCCTACGCGGGCTACTCCTCCGGCGACAACCGCCTCATCCTCGACGTGTCCAAGCTGAACCGCATACGGGTCTCCGGCGGGACGGCGGTCGTCGGCGCCGGCTCCAAGCTGATCGACGTCTACCGGGCGCTGGCCGCGAAGGGCGTGACCATACCCGCGGGCTCCTGTCCCACCGTCGGCGTCTCCGGCCTGGTCCTCGGCGGCGGCCACGGCGTCGCCTCCCGCGCCTACGGCCTGACCTGCGACAGCCTCACCCAGGCGACGGTCATCACGGCCGACGGCACCCAGGTGACGGCGAACGCGTCGTCCCACTCCGACCTCTTCTGGGCACTGCGCGGCGCCGGCAACGGCAACTTCGGCGTGGTCACGGAACTGCAGTTCAAGACCCACCCGGCCCCGCAGGCGGTCACGGCGTACATGACCTGGCCGTGGGCGAAGGCCGCCGCGGTCCTCAGGGCCTGGCAGGAGTGGGGCCCGACCCAGCCCGACGAGATCTGGTCCTCCCTGCACCTGGAGTGCTCACCGGGCCGCACCCCCACCATCTCCGTGGCCTGCTTCTCCCTCGGCACCTACGGCGAACTGCAGAACGCCGTGGACCGCCTGGCCCACGCCGCCGGCGCGAACGCCTCCTCCGTCACCCTGCGCCGCCGGGGCTACGAGGAGGCGATGGAGATCTACGCCGGCTGCTCCTCCTTCTCCTCGGACGCCCAGTGCCACCTGCCGGGCTCCACCCCCGGCCGCTCCCCCCAGGGCCGCCTGGGCCGGGAGACCTACGCGGCCCGCTCGGACTTCTTCGACCGCTCGCTGTCGGCGGCGGGCATCCAGACGGTGCTGCGGCAGATCGCCTCGGTCCGGGGCGGCGCGGGCAGCATCGCGTTCACCGCCCTCGGCGGCGCGGTCAACCGGGTCTCCCCCACGGCGACGGCCTTCGTCCACCGCCGCTCCCGGATGCTGGCCCAGTACATCGCGTCCTGGGGCGCGGGGGCCTCCGGCGGCACGGCCCAGTCCTGGCTGGCCTCGGCCCACCAGGCGATGGCCCCGTACGCCTCGGGCGCGGCGTACCAGAACTACACCGACTCGACGTTGAAGGACTGGAAGAAGGCGTACTACGGCGACGCGGCGACCCGGCTTGCCACGGTGAAGAAGCAGTACGACCCGCAGCGCTTCTTCTCGTACGCGCAGGGGCTCTAGGGGGCCCGGCCGGGCTCGCTCGGAAGCAGGCGACGGGATCCGGCGGTCTACGCCGCCAGGTCCCGTTCCTCCGACTCCAGCGCGGTACGGGCGCTCGGCAGCAGCGGGTCCCGGCCGGCCGGCGTCGCCGAGCGCCGCCGTACGAGCCACCCCGCCCGCCGCGACCGCTCCACCGCTCGCATCAGCGGGGTGAGCAGCGCCATGGCCGGCGGCGACAGCAGCAGCGCGACGGCCGTACCGAGGGCGAAGCCGCCGACGACGTCCGTCGGATAGTGCACGCCCATGTAGACCCGGCAGAAGCCCTCCAGCAGCGCGAGGCCGATGCCCGCGATGCCGAAGCGGCGGTTGGCGACGAAGAGGCCGACGCCCAGCGCCATGGTGATCGTCGCGTGGTCGCTGACGAAGGAGAAGTCGGTCTTGCCGGAGACGAGGACGTCCAGCCCCTGGTGATCGACGAAGGGGCGGGGCCGCTCCACGAACCCCCTGATGGGGACATTGACCAGCACCGCGATGCCGGCGGCGAGCGGCGCCCACACCAGCGCGGCGACGGAGGACGCGGCATCCTCGGCGCCCCGGCGCCGCACGGACCACCAGCACCACAGCACCAGCAGCACCGTGGCCACCAGCAGGCCGTACTCTCCGACGAACTCCATGACCCGGTCGAACCAGTGGGGCGCGTCCTTGGCCAGGCCATTGATGTCGTAGAGCAGGTCGACGTCGGGGTTCGATCCGGATTCGGCGAGTACAGCCATGGTGCTGCGGCCCCTTCGTCGTCTACCGGACGCACCTGTGTGCGCCGCTCCTACCCCCGTGGTTCGTAGATCCGCTTCCGCTGCACTGCCGTACTGCCCGCACTGACGTCCGCTCGGCTACGTCAACAGGAACGCACGGTCCCCATCATTACGTTCCACTCTCCACTGAATGATCACGCAGACGTTATCGAAGAGAGACTCATCATCGCAGCTCAGCGGGTTGGTTCACGCTCGGTCACACCGTCGTGGGGAGCGCTTTCGCGCCATCCTCGGTGACCCGGGTGGCACCGAAGTACTCGGCCGTGTCGACCGGATCGAACCGGATGACGGCCCCCGTCCTCGGCGCGTCGATCATGTACCCGCCGCCCACATAGATGCCCACGTGGTGGATGGCCCGCGAGTCTCTGGGGTCGGTCGAGAAGAACACCAGGTCACCCGGGAGAAGCTGGTCCCGCGACGGGTGCGGTCCGGCGTTGTACTGATCATTGGCCACACGCGGCAGACTGATCCCCACCTTCGCGTACGCGGCCTGCGTCAGCCCCGAACAGTCGAACCGCCCACCCTGCTCGGCCGATCCCTCCCCACCCCACAGATACGGCGTACCGAGCTTGCTCTGCGCGAAGGCGATGGCACCGGCGGCTTGCCGGGTGGGGTCGATACGGGTGACGGGGGCGGCGAAGCTCTTGGCCAGGCTGTTGATCCGCTGGACGTAGTTCTGGGTCTCGCTGATGCCGGGCACCCCGCCGGCCTTTATCACCCGGTACGCACCGGCGTTGTAGGCGGCGAGCATGTTGTCGGAGACGTTGCCCGGCACGTCCTTCACGTCTTTCGCCAGCTGGCAGTCGTACGAAGCGGCGGACGGGATCGCGTCGTTGGGATCCCACACGTCCCGCTTGCCGTCCCCGTTGCCGTCGATGCCGTAGATGGCCCACGTGCCGGGGATGAACTGCGCGATGCCCTGCGCGTTGGCCGGGCTGACGATTCTCGGGTTCCAGCCGCTCTCCTGGTACAGCTGCGCGGCGAGCAGCGCGGGGGTCAGCTGCGGGCACAGGTTGCCCCACTTCTGCACGAGCCCCTGGTAAGCAGCCGGTACGGCCCCCTTGGACAGCCCCCGGCCCGCCGAGACGATCCCGCCCATGAGGTTCCCGGCGACGACGTAGACCCCGACGACGAGCAGCATGACGAAGCCCATGCCGAGCCCGACGGCCGCCCCACCGATCACCCATACCTTCCGCACGGTTCAACTTTCCCCCATGCGCGTGCGGTTCAAGACGCTTTTTGCGTGATGTGGCGTCATTTCACGGTGGGGCAAGGGCTTTTTCCCGTCCGGCGTCCAGGGGCGGAAGTCGCCCGGGCGGGCGCCCGCTTGCGTCCGGCAACCGGCAGTCTCCCGTCGCCGACTTCCACCACTGGCGGTCGGCACTGTCACCCGCGTAGGCGGGCGCGCCGCCCGTGCCGGTGGCCGTCCTGGACGCCATCGCCTGCGGACTGGACGCCTTGCCCGACGGGCCGGCGGAAGTCCGGCCCCCAGCGGTGCCCTTGCCGTCACCCTGCTGGGCGAGCACCACCGCGGTGGCCGCATCGATCCCCACCACGAGCCCGACCGCCACGGCCGCCGGCCACCGCCTGCCCGGGCGCCGGGTCGGCCGGGCGGGCAACCAGTGCGGCGAGACCCGCGTACACCGGGTCCTCCACCACAGCCGTGCGCGCCCCGCAGCACGCGATCACCTCGGCGAGCCCCGGCCGGCGACGGCGTCCTTGGCCAAGCACGCCTCGATCAGGGCCGTGAGATCCGGCGCGACACCGGCCAGGTCGATGGGCTCGCGGACCGCGCGGTGGCCGGCCCCGTCCGGGTCGCCGCTGCCGAACGAGGCCCGTCCGGTCGCCGCGTACGCGAGGGCGGCGAAGAGGCTCCGGCAGGTTTCCGGGGGGAGCGGGCCGCGTTCCGCCACGGCCTTGGCGAGGGTGGGTCCGGCGGCGTACTCGGTGGCCGGCCAGTAGGGGGGCGGTCCAACGTGGCGTCAATCAGGTTTGCGGTGCGTGCACTTCGGACCGGCCGGGTGGTCTCCAGCTCGCGCCGGAACCGGCCCAGGGTCTCGGGATGGTCGGTGATTTCCTCCCGGATCACCCCCGGGCAAGCAGCGTGTGCGTGCCTATGCGTGTCGGATCCCGGGGCCTGAGCACATCCCCGGAACCACCTTCAGCGCGTCGTCGTCTCCGCGCCGGCCGGTGCGGTCCCGGCCGGCACGCGGGTGGTCGGCGCCTGGCCGACCGTTCCGGTGCCGATCTCCAGCAACCTGTGCCTGCGCCTGTCCGCCCAGCACACGGCGACGGCAGCGGCGGCGAAGGTCGCGGCCGACAGGCCGGCGGTGAAGGTGACGGAGGGGAAGACCTCGCCGGCTGCGGCGGCCCGCTGACCGGCCGTCGGGCTTTCCGAAGGGCGGCTGTCCGCAGGTGCTCCCCCCGCCGGAGCCACCTGCGCGCCGTCCGCTCTTCAGGGATCGCCGATCGCGTCCTTGTACAGCTCGGCCGCCTTGCCGCCGAGCACCACGCTGTAGGAGACGTCGTCGGTCGAGCCGCCCTCCTCGTGGCCGCCGAGGATGCCGACGACCTGGTGGTCCCCGTTGATCCAAGGGCTGCCGCTGGTGCCGCTGGTGAGGCTGGGGCAGTCGATGCGCTGCTGGGTGCTGCTGTGCGGGACCGGCTTGTTGGTGCAGCTGATGGGCACCTCGCGGGAGTCCGGGTAGCCGACGACGGTCACAGCCGTGGCCCCGGTGGCCGTACCGGTGGTGAACCGGTTGGCCCCCACCACGTCCTCGATCGGCCTGCCGTCCAGGTCGTCCACGGTCACGAGGGCGACGTCACTGTCCTCGTCCTGGTCCTTGGCCCAGCCGTCGGGCAGGTAGCGCTTGGCGACCTTCCACACCCCGAACGGCGCCTGCCCGTCCCGGTAGCCCGGCACGAACACCAGGTCGGTGCTGGGGTCGCCCACGCAGTGCGCGGCGGTGACGAGGAGGTTGCCCTGCGGGCTGTGCACGACCGAGGCCGTGCAGAAGTGGCCGCCGGACAGGTCGTCGGCCCGGTCGGCGCCGAACAGCGCGCCGACCCTCGCCGTCTGCCGAGTCGCCGCGGCATCGGCGGTGACCCCCAGGGGTCCCGGCCCGTCATCGGCGGCCGCCACGGACGCCGACGTCAGGGCAAGCATCACCACGGCCCCGAGCAGCGCGGGACGCGTGGTGACCGTGATGCGTGAGATGCGCTTCATCAGTGCTCACTGTCCCCCACGAACGTGAGATTCCCGCTGCGACTTATCTGAGATTTTCCTGTGAAACCTTCCGCCGTGCCCGCGGCGCGCCCGCAGCAACCCTCCGACCAGGACCGATTACGTCAGGTCACTTCCATGACGGTCCGCTCACAACGGCTTCCCACCCAGGGCGCGCCTCCGGCACCCGCAGATTCTCTCGCGAAACAGCCGTTTCACCACCCATGTGGGTGACACGGAGGGGTGTTTCGCCGTCACGGCCAAGGGCGCGTCACGGCCCGCTGACCGACTTCAGCCCCCACTCCACCCCCGTCATCTCCTCCGACAGCGTCCACAGGCGCCGGGCCGCCGCCGGGTCGGCGGCCGCCGCGCTGCGGCCGACCAGGGTGGGCGCGCCGCGCATCTCGCCGAGGCCGGCCGGGCCGACGTAGGACGCGCCGGGGAGGTCCTGGCTCGCGGCGTAGAGGGTCGGCCGGGCACCTGCCCTGTCGCTCTGCGCGAAGAGCCGGTTGCCGATGGCCATGAGGCCCCTCGCCAGGGGGTTCGCGTGGTGGCTCTGGAGGTTGGTGGCCGCGTAGCCGGGGTGTGCGGCGAGGGCGCGGACCGGTGAGCCGGCCTCGGTGAGGCGGCGCTGCAGTTCCAGGGTGAAGAGGAGATTGGCCAGCTTGGACTGGGCGTAGGCGCGGGTCGGGGTGTAGCGGCCGCGCAGGTTGACGTCCTCGAAGTGGATCACTCCCCCGCGGTGCAGGCCCGAGGACACCGTCACCACCCGGTCCGTCACATGGGGCAGCAGCAGGTTCGTCAGCGCGAAGTGGCCCAGGTGGTTCGTGCCGAACTGCATCTCGAAGCCCTGCCTGGTGCGCTGCTCCGGCAGCATCATCACGCCCGCGTTGTTGATCAGCAGGTCCAGCGGGCGGTCCCAGCCGGCCGCGAACTCCCGTACCGAGTCCAGGTCGGCCAGGTCCAGGCGGCGCACCTCGGTACTGCCGCTCACCTTCGCCGCGGCGGCGCCGCCCCGCGCGAGGTCCCGTACGGCGAACACCACATGCGCCCCGGCCCGGGCCAGCGCCTCGGCGGTGACCAGCCCGAGGCCGCTGTTGGCGCCGGTGATCACGGCCGTACGGCCGGTCAGGTCGGGGAGGTGGGTCGCGTTCCAGTTATCGGTCATGCCCCCAAAGTAGGCACCGACAACAATGATGTCAACGACAACATCGCGTTACGATGGTCCGCATGCCGCGCATGTCCCCGTCACCGACGAAGAACCGCCCCTACCACCACGGAGACCTGCGCGCCGCCCTGCTCAAGAGCGCCGAGCGCACCCTGCGCGAGAAGGGGGCCGGCGCGCTCTCGCTGCGCGAACTGGCCCGGGACGTCGGGGTGAGCCACGCGGCCCCCGGCCGGCACTTCAAGGACAAGCAGGCCCTCATGGACGCCCTCGCGCTGGACGGGTACGAGCGGCTGAACCGGGCCCTGGACACCGCCGCCGGACGGCCCGGGCTCACCTTCGAGGGACGGATGGCGGCCCTCGCCCGGGCCTACCTCGGCTTCGCCGTCGAGAACCCCGAACTGCTGGAGCTGATGTTCGCGCGCAAGCACGACCCCGACAGCTCCGACCGGCTCGCCGCGGCCGTCGACGAGTCCTTCGGCTCCCTCACCAGGATGATCGCGGACGCCCAGGAGCGGGGCGAGATCGTCGCGGGCGACCCGGAGCAGATCACCATGATCGCCGCCGCGAGCCTGCACGGCCTCGCCGCCCTCATCGCCGCCTGCGCGCTCGACGCCGAGGAGGCGATGAGCGGCCTGGACGAGCACGTGCATCTGCTGCTGAACGGACTCCGGCCGCGGTGAACGGACTCCGGCCGCGACAACACGCCCCGGTCGGACGTCGGCTACGCGCGTAGCCGCAGCGCCCTGTGGTCGCGCTGTGCGTCGGGTCAAGCCATGCCCAGCACAGAGCCAGCACACAGCCATTGATCAGTAAGCCCCCAACCTCCTTGAGTAACGCGGAAGTCAGAAATCCGAAAGCCCCTTGTTGTCGCGTACTCAACAAGGTGATGGTCGACGCGGGCCGCCGCCCCCACCGGTCACCACCGGTGGCCCCCCACACCCGCAGGCCTCTGCCCACCACTTCCAGGAGGCTGTACCTTGCGTACGACCACGCCCGACTCCCCCCACATACGCGGCAGATGGCGCCGCATCGGCTCGGCCGCCGCGGCCACCGCCGCACTCCTCGCCGCCGGCCTGACCACCGCGGCCCACGCCCAGGCCGCGCCGGCCGCCACCGCGGCCACGCCCCACAAGGTGAGCGCCAAGGCCGTCGCCGCCCATGTCGCCAAGGCCCACGTGCGCTACGAGAAGGCGTGCGGCGACACCCCGAAGAAGGGCTACGCCGCCTGCAACGCCCTGCGCGTCACCGGCGGCACCACCGCCTTCATGGAGAGGCAGGCGGCCCTGAAGGGCATCGCGCCGAAGACCGTCTCACCGAAGGCCGCCTCCGACTCCCCGACCGGCTACGGTCCGAGCGACCTGCAGTCGGCCTACGGCCTGGCCGACGCCGCGTCCGCGGGCGGCTCGGGCGAGACCGTCGCCATCGTCGACGCCTACGACGACCCGAACGCGGAGTCCGACCTCGCGACCTACCGGTCGTACTACGGCCTGCCCGACTGCACCAGCGACAACGGCTGCTTCACCAAGGTCGGTCAGACCGGCTCCACGACCTCCCTGCCCTCCGCCGACAGCGGCTGGGCCGGTGAGGAGTCCCTCGACCTCGACATGGTCAGCGCGATCTGCCCGAACTGCAACATCCTGCTGGTCGAGGCGAAGTCCGCCTCCGACGCCAACCTGGGCACCGCCGTGAACGAGGCCGTCAAGCTCGGCGCCAAGTTCGTCTCCAACAGCTACGGCGGCTCGGAGTCCTCCTCCGACACGACGTACGACTCCTCGTACTACAAGCACCCCGGCGTCGCCATCACCGCGAGCGCCGGCGACGAGGGCTACGGCGCCGAGTACCCGGCCGCCTCGAAGTACGTGACCGCCGTCGGCGGCACCGCCCTCAAGACCTCCTCCGACAGCCGCGGCTGGACCGAGAGCGTCTGGAACACCTCCAGCACCGAGGGCACCGGCTCCGGCTGCTCCGCCTACGACGCCAAGCCCAGCTGGCAGACCGACTCCGGCTGCGCCAAGCGCATGATCGCCGACGTGTCCGCCGTGGCCGACCCCGCCACCGGCGTCTCCGTCTACGACACCTACGGCTCCGACGGCACCGGCTGGAACACCTACGGCGGCACCAGCGCCTCCTCGCCGATCATCGCGAGCGTGTACGCCCTCGCCGGCACCCCGGGCAGCAGCGACTACCCGGCCCAGTACCCCTACAACGCGGCCGGCACCTCCGCCCTGAACGACGTCACCAGCGGCAGCAACGGCAGCTGCTCCACGACGTACTTCTGCACCGCCCGGTCCGGCTACGACGGCCCGACCGGCTGGGGCACCCCGGAGGGCACGAGCGCCTTCTCCGCAAGCCGACAGACGCGTAAGACCGCCCCGTCGGGTCACGGGGAGCCGCCGGATGAGGGGGACGTGGGGTCCCCTCGGCGGCAGGGAAGACGGGCCACGGCAGCCGGCCGCGGCCCGTTTTCCCTGTACAACGCCCTTGCGTCACCTGTGAGCCGGGTCAAGGGACCGGCACCCTTCGGTAGGGCGGACGCCAGGATTCCAGGGACCCTCTGATTGTCGCGTACTCAACAAGTCATCGTCTCGCCGGCACCCCGTCAAGCGGCAGCTACCCGGCCAAGTTCGCGTACACCGCGGCCGGCACCTCCGCACTCAACGACGTCACCAGCGGCAACAACGGCACCTGCGCCACCAGCTACCTGCGCACCGCCCAGTCGGGCTACGACGGCCCGACCGGCTGGGGCACCCCGGAGGGCGTGACCGCCTTCACCGGCTGACCGCGCATCGCTCCGCACGTCACGGGCCCCGACGGCAGGCGCCGCCGGGGCCTTGTCCATTTTCCGACGGCCCCCCGTGAGAACATCATCCCGACACCTCACCCGACCAGCCGTCAGAAGCCGTGCCAGGTCGTGAAGGGGAACAACGACCGAACCACACGACAGGTTCCGGTCGGACCTCGTTGCCCGGCGTGACCTGCCGTGATACACAGAGTGACCGTACGCACCATTCGTACGAAACCCGCCAGTCAATGACGTCAAGTCGACATGCGTTGGCGGCGTTGTCGGCGACAATGAGGCCTGACCTCTGCACACCGCAGGGGCCGACGGAACTACCCACCAGGGGCGGTGACTTACATGCTCTTTGCGGCCGACAAGGGAGACATCAACACCATCATCGGCGGAATCGCTCCGAACTGGGGCCCCTTCGGCAGCCTGGGCAACGAGGCCAAGGTGATGATCGAGGTGGTCATGGCCGTGGCCATCCTCCTGTGCCTCGGCATCGCCGTATGGGGCGCGGCCAAACAGCGCATCGGCGCCACGGCCCTCCGGGACACCTTCAGCGCCGAACAGGGCAAGGGCCTCATCATCGCCGGCCTCACCGGGGTCTTCATCATCGGTTCCCTCGGCACCCTGTTCACGATCGTGTACGGCATGGCGGTCTGAGCCCCCTGAAGGTTGCGTCTCCCTGATGTCGAGTCACCACACCGCGCCCGCGCGGCAACCAGCACGGCTACCGTCGTACGCCTACGAGGGTGAGGGAGCGCGCACGCCATGACCTCCGGAGACGACCAGTCCTACGCCGACTACGGCGACACGGGCGGCCACACCCGCACCCGCCTCCCCGAAACCGACCCCTACGGCGGCGCCCCCCGCCGCCCCACCCGCTCCTCCTCCCGCAGCCTCGTCACGGTCGTCGGCGTAGTGGTCCTCCTCATCGCCGCGATCGCATTCGCCAACAGGGGGGACCACTCGTCTGCCGACGGCTCGGCGGCGAAGAACACCCACCCCCAGAACTCCGCAACAGCTCCCACAGGCACGCACCCGGTGGAGACCAAGACCGGCGGCATCCCAACGGGCTTCGCCCATACGGAGCAGGGGGCGGAGAGTGCGGCGGCGAATTATGCGGTGGTGCTCGGGTCCACCGGCATGTTCAACAGGGACAGCCGACACGGAATCGTCGACACCATCTACACACCCACGGCGGCGGCGAAACTGCAGGGCGCAATGGACGGCGCCTACTCGGCAAGCTTCCTTGGCACGATGGGGCTCGATGCGAACGGCAATCCCCCAGCGGGCAGCACTTTCGTGTCTCGCTCCATCCCAATTGGCACCAAAGTGGAGCAGTACAACAACACCCAGGCCAGAGTGTCGGTCTGGTACATGGGCCTCATCGGAATGTCGGGAGACTCATCCACCAACCCCGTGACCTCTACCTGGAAGACATGGACGTGTGATCTGCAGTGGCTCAACGACGACTGGAAGATCGTCACGGATAGCCAGAAGGACGGCCCGGCACCGGTTCCCGGCGACGACAAGGCTGCAAGCTCCGACGAAATCAGCAAAGCCATTGAGCAGTACGGAGGGTTCACTTATGCCCGGTAACCCGCGCCGCGTACTAACGCTCACCGGCTTGGTGGCCGCCGCACAGACAGCCGCCGTGCTGCTGGCCACGCATGCCGTCGCAGCACCTTCGCCCAAGCCGTCGAACAGCAGTGACCCCTGCGACCTGCTGATCGGCCCAGCCAAACAGTTCTGCGAAAAGGATGGCGGCGGCTCCAAGAGCGGTATCACCGGGCCCGGCAACAACCCCCTCTCCGACACCCTCGACCCCCTCTCCTCCCTGGCCAAGGGCTGTGCGGACGCCGCCACCTGGACCATCGACAAGCTCAGCAAGGCCGTGAAGGAGACGGCCAACGTCGACTTCACGAATCCGAAGTTTCTGCAGCAGTACGCGATCGTGTTCGCCGCGTCCACGATCCTCACCCTGCTGCTGTGGCTCCTGGCCGTGGCCAAGCGCGCCGTGCGCGGCGTACCGCTGACGACCGCGATCTCGGAAGCGGTCGGGTTCCTCTGGCTGACCGTGCTCGCCTCCGCCTTCACCCCGCTGATCCTGTACACGGTCGTGTCGGCCACCGACGGCGTCACGGACGTGCTCGCCAAGGCCACCGGCGACCAGGCCGACACGTTCTTCGGCACCTTCTCCGGCGCCCTGGGCAAGGGCACCGACATCGGCGGCGGCCCGATCATGCTGATCGTGGTCTCCCTGGTCAGCATCCTCGCCGCCGGCGTCCTCTGGCTGGAGCTGGTCATCAGGGCCGCGCTCCTGTACGTCGGCGCCCTCCTCGGCACCGTCGTCTACGCGGGGCTGGTGGACAAGAACCTGTGGGGGCACGTACGGCGCTGGGCGGGCATCATGATCGCCGTGATTCTCGTCAAGCCCGTCATCGTCATCGTGCTCGGGCTCGCCGGGGCCCTGTCCAGCGGCAACGGCCCGGACGCCTTCTCCGCCGTCGTCTCCGGCCTCGCCATCATCCTGCTCGCCATCTTCGCCAGCGCGATGATCTACCGCTTCGTCCCCGGCTTCGGCGACGAGATCGCGAACGGCCGCAACAACCGCATCATGCAGGGCGCCGAGAGCAAGGCCGCCGCCGTCATCAGCTCCCCCGCCACCCTCGTCGCACAGGGCATCAAGACCCACAGCTCCCGCGCCGACAACAACGGAGCGGGCGGAGGACAGACCAGCAGCACCCCGCGCCCCGCCAACCCCGCCACCGGCGGTGTCGCCGCCCACAGCAGCCGTACCCCCACCGGTGGCGGCGGAGCCGTCCCTTCCGCCACGCCCGCGCCCCGCGCGCCCAGCCCGGTCAACACCCCGCACGCAGGCAACACCCGCAACAACCGCACGGGAGGTGAAGGGCGTTGACGACCGAGTCCCACCTGTCCCATCCGGTCACGCCCCGCCGTACGTATCTCATCGGCCGCGCCCGGCCGAACGCGATCATCGGCCGGAACCGCGAGTCCGGCGAGATCGCGCTGATCATCGCGGGCGCGTTCCTCGGCATGATGTGCGGCCTCCTGGTCCCGGTGCTGTCCTTGCGGATCGTGCTGCTGATGGGCTTCCCGCTGCTCGCACTCGCCGCGGTCTACGTGCCGTACAAGCGCCGCACCTTCTACAAGTGGTTCGAGATCAACCGCAGCTACAAGCGCGCCGTCAAGCGGGGCGAGGCCGTCTACCGGTCCGGCGCCATGGAGGCCGGGACCCGGCTCGACGGGCGGGAGATCGAGGTCGGGCCGCCGCCCGGCATCGGACGGATCACCTGGCTCGCCGCACCCTTCGGGCCCGACGAGATCGCCGTCCTCCTGCACGCCGACCGCAAGACCGTCACCGCCGCCATCGAGATCGAGGGCCCCGGCGTCGGCCTGCGCGACTCCGAGGACCAGGAGGCCCTGGTCGACCGGTTCGGCACGCTGCTCAAGCACGTCGCCAACGGCGACGGGTTCGTGACCCGGCTGCAGATGCTCGCCCGCACCCTGCCCGCCGACCCCGACGCACACGCCAAGGACGTCGCCCAGCGCGGCGACCCCCGCTCCCCCGGCTGGCTCCAGCAGTCGTACGACCAGCTGCAGTCCATGGTGTCCACCAGCAGCGAGCAGCACCGCGCCTACCTCGTCGCCTGCATGCCCTACAACCGCGAACTGGCCGCCGAGGCGCACGCCATGGCCCGCGCCATGCGCGCCCGCGGCAGCAAGGTCGACCGGGACGCAGGCCTCGCGGTGGTCATGGCCCGCGAGCTGACCGACATCTGCTCACGGCTCCAGGAGGCCGACATCCGGGTCCGCCAGCCGCTGGGCCAGGGCCGCCTCGCCTCCCTCATCCACTCCATGTACGACCCCGACCACCCCATCGACCACATCCAGGCGATGACCAAGCGCAACGCCTGGCCGGCCGAGCTCGACGCCACGGAGCCCACCTTCCTCCAGGCCAAGACCCGCGAGTCCAACACCCGCGCCCCCTGGTGCCACGCCACCGCCTGGGTGAAGGAGTGGCCGATGACCCCGGTCGGGGTCAACTTCCTGGCGCCCCTGCTCGTCCACACCCCGGACGTCATCCGAACGGTCGCCGTGACGATGGATCTCGAGCCCACCGAGGTAGCCATCGAACGCATGCTGACCGAGAAGACCAACGACGAGGCCGAGGCCTCCCGCGCCGCCAAGATGAACCGCACCGTGGACCCGCGGGACGTCGCCGCGCACAACCGCCTCGACCAGCGGGGCGAGGACCTCGCGAGCGGCGCCGCCGGCGTCAACCTCGTCGGCTACATCACCGTCTCCGCCCGCACCCCGGACGCCCTCAACCGCGACAAGCGCACCATAAGGGCCTCCGCCGGCAAGTCGTACCTCAAGCTGGAGTGGTGCGACCGGGAGCACCACCGCGCCTTCGTGAACACACTTCCCTTCGCCACCGGCATCCGAAGGTAGGGGCTGATTCACCGATGCGGGATCCGCTGTCCGTCCTCACCGACGCCTTCACCTCCTTCCTCTTCGGGAAGGTCGAGACGACCCGGTCGCCGGTGCGCACCTCCACGGGCCAGGCCCAGGCGGTCTACCTGCCCACGGCCGCGCCCGGCCTCGGCGACTCCGGCGTCATCATCGGCCGCGAGGTGTACTCCGGCAAGGGCTACATCTACGACCCCTTCCAGCTCTACGGCCAGCAGCTCCCGGCCCCGCACTGGCTGGTCCTCGGCGAGTCCGGCAACGGCAAGTCGGCCCTGGAGAAGACCTACGTCCTGCGCCAGCTGCGCTTCAAGGACCGCCAGGTCGTCGTCCTGGACGCCCAGGGCGAGGACGGCGTCGGGGAATGGAACCTGATCGCGGAGGAACTGGGGATAACACCCATCCGGCTGGACCCGATGGCCGCCCTGGACCACGGCATCCGGCTCAACCCCCTCGATCCGGCGATCACCACCACCGGCCAGCTCGCGCTGCTCCGGACGATCATCGAGGTCGCGATGGGCCACGGCCTGGACGAACGTTCCGGCTTCGCGCTCAAGGTCGCCCACTCCTACGTCAACGAGTCGATCCTCGACCGCCAGCCGGTCCTCTCCGACATCGTCGAGCAGCTACGGCACCCGGAGCCGGAGTCGGCCGAGGCGATGAACGTCGCCATAGACGACGTACGGGCCTGGGGACTGGATGTCGCCCTCGTGCTGGACCGGCTGGTCGACGGTGACCTGCGCGGCATGTTCGACGGCCCGACGACCGTGGGGATCGACCTGGACGCCCCGCTGATCGTCTTCGACCTCTCCCACATCGACCGCAACTCCATCGCCATGCCCATCCTCATGGCGATCGTCGGCGTGTGGCTGGAGCACACCTGGATCCGCCCCGACCGCAAGAAGCGCATCTTCCTGGTCGAGGAGGCCTGGCACATCATCAACAGCCCGTTCGTGGCCCAGCTCTTCCAGCGGCTGCTGAAGTTCGGGCGCCGGCTGGGTCTCTCGTTCGTGGCGGTGGTCCACCATCTGTCGGACGTGGTGGACGGGGCGGCGGCCAAGGAGGCCGCGGCCATCCTGAAGATGGCCTCGACCAGGACCATCTACGCCCAGAAGGCCGACGAGGCCCGGGCCACCGGCCGGGTGCTGGGTTTGCCGAGGTGGGCCGTGGAAATCATCCCGACACTGACGCCCGGCATCGCTGTATGGGACGTCAACGGCAACGTCCAGGTGGTCAAACACCTGGTCACGGAGACGGAGCGCCCGCTGGTCTTCACCGACCGCGCGATGACCGAGTCCTCCAGCGACCTCACGGCCGACGACGCGCTGCGCGCCGCCGAGCTGGAGGCCGAGCAGCGGGCGGCGGCCTTCGTGGAACAGCATCTGGGCGACTCCGAGTCGACCGTGGCCTAGGGGAGGAACGGGTGAGACCGGACGCTCGCGACCGCCGCGAGGACCGCCGGGACGGCCAGGGCGGCATCCCCGACGGCCTGCTGATCGGCATACTCGCGTTCCTCCTCGGCATGACCCTGCTGGTGTGGACGGCCACGGGTCTCGCCGCCCTGTTCGCCCACGGCGCCTGGCCGCACGGCGTCACCTTCACCCGCACCCCCGTCGCCATGCGCCACCTCATCGGCGCACCCCACGACCTCACCGGCGCCTGGCCCGACGCCCCCGCCTCCCAGCTCTCCGGCTGGGGCCTGTTCTGGGGCCTGTTCATCGGCCAGCTGATGGCCCTGTTCGTCCTCACCGTGTTCGTCATGGGAACGGTGGCGAGATGGCGGGCGGGCAGGACACGGCGGGCGGCGGCCGCCAAGGGCACACCGCAGCCGACTGCCGGGGCAGCGCACCCGGCTGCGCAGGCCGAGCAGCGGTACGAGGTGCCACCGCAGCGCACGGAGCCGGTACCCGCGCCGACGGTGCCCCTCCAGGAGACGCCCTCTCCCAGCGTCCCTGTCGCTGACTTCCCGGCCGACGGCGAACGGCTGGGCGGGTGGGAGAAGATCCTCGTGGCACCCACGGAAGGCCGCCGGACGGCCGCGGCCCGGGCCGTACGCGACGCCGAAGGCCCCACGCTCGTCGTCACCTCGAACCCGGCCCTCTGGACGGAGACGAAGGACGCCAGAGCCAAGCTCGGCCCCACCCTCCTCTACGACCCCACCCACCTCTGCGACACCCCGGCCCGCCTCCACTGGACCCCCACAGCCGGCTGCGAGGACAGACAGACCGCACTGAACACAGCCACCGCCCTGCTCAGCCCCGTACAGCCCACGGCCAAGATCGACCAGGCGGTCGCCGACACGGCGGTGACGCTCCTGCGGAGCTACCTCCACGCCGCCGCCCTGGAGGACCGCACCATCCGTCATGTGCACCGCTGGTCCCAGGGCACCCAGGTCCAGGACGCCGTACGCACCCTGCGCACCCACCCCAAGGCCGCCCCCGGCGCCGCCGGCGAACTCGAGGCCGCGCTCACCGCGCACCCCGAACGCCGGGACATCGCCCAGGAGCTGACCAGCCGGGCCCTCTCGGCCCTGTCCACGGTGAACATCCGCGAGGCCTGCACCCCGAACCGAACAGATGCCCTGTCACTGGATTCCTTCGTTCACGAAGGGGGCACGCTTTATGTGGTCGGTGAATCCATCGAGGACCCCAGGAGCAATCCGGGCGCGATGCCCCTCCTGACGGCCCTCGTCTCCAGCGTGGTCGAGCGCGGCCGGCGCATGGCCGAACGGTCATCCTCCGGTCGGCTCGACCCACCACTCACGCTCGTCCTGGACGACGTCGCAGCCGTGGCCCCCATCCCCCAGCTCCCCGACCTGCTCGCCACCGGCACCGACCAGGGCCTGCCCACCCTCGCCCTGCTCCGCTCCCGCGAACAGGCCCGCTCGCGCTGGCCGCACCGGGAACTGCCGGTCTAGGAGCGCCACTCCAGCACGAACTCCAGCTCGTTCTGCGCGGCGTCCCTCACGAACGGCACGACCACGCCGCTCGGCACGAACCCGAGCTTGCGGTAGGCGCCCTGGGCCCGCTCGTTGTCCTCGTGCACCAGCAGCCGTACCCGTTCCGCGCCCCGCTCCCGAGCCCATTCCACACCGGCGTCGAACAGGGCCTTGATCAGCCCGTTCCCGCGGTGCTCGGGCCGGACGTACACCCCGACCACATGGCCCTGCCGGCGATCGACGACGTATCCGGCCCAGTCCGTCATCCCTGCTTCCTCGATCAGGACGGTGACCGAGCCGGCCCAGGTACCGTCGGGCGCCTCGGCGACGAACTGCCGCGCCACGCTCTGCTCGTCGGCCGACCGCGCGGCCCGCTCCTGGTAGAAAGAGTCCGGCTTGGCCTCGCCCTCCTCATACGTCTCCAGGTAGGCGAGGTGCGCGACCGGGTCCCGCAGGGCCGCCAGCCGTAGTTGCTTCACTCGGGGCCAGTCGTCCGGTCGTATGGCGCGGATGACGTAGTCTCCGCCGGTCGAGGTACTCATGTGGGCCACCGTAGTGCCGCTCGTTGTCGGTGGCAGCTCATATTGTGGACGCCATGACAACACTGCCCGAGCGGCCGAACACGGCGTTGCTCGTCATCGACGTGCAGAACGGCGTCGTCGCGGGTTCACCCCACCGCGACGACGTCGTCGCGAACATCAACACCCTGGTCGACAAGGCCCGCGCGGCCGACGTCCCGGTGATCTGGATCCAGCACTCCGACGACCAACTGAAGGAGGGCACCGAGAACTGGGAGTACGTCCCCGAGCTGACCCGGCAGGACACGGAGCCCCTGATCCCGAAGAACTACCCGGACGCCTTCGAGGACACCGAGTTGGAGACCGTGCTCGCACGCCACAAGGTGGGCCGGCTCATCGTCACCGGCGCCCAGACGGACGTCTGCATCCGCTCCACCCTGCACGGCGCGATCGTCCGCGGCTACGACGCGACACTGGTCGCCGACGCCCACACCACTGAGGACCTCACCCCGTACGGCGCTCCGACCCCGGAACAGGTGATCGCCCACACCAACCTCTACTGGCAGTCCCACGAGGCCCCCGGTCGACGGGGCGGGACCGTGAAAACGGCGGAAGTGATCTTCTGAGACTGCTCGGAAACGCAGAAAGGCCCACGCCAAATGGCGTGGGCCTTTCCCAAGAATTGTTCGGCGGCGTCCTACTCTCCCACAGGGTCCCCCCTGCAGTACCATCGGCGCTGTGAGGCTTAGCTTCCGGGTTCGGAATGTAACCGGGCGTTTCCCTCACGCTATGACCACCGAAACACTATGAAACTGACAACCGAACCATGCAAGGCATGGGGCTGTTCGTGGTTTCAGAACCAACACAGTGGACGCGAGCAACTGAGGACAAGCCCTCGGCCTATTAGTACCGGTCACCTCCACCAGTTACCTGGCTTCCAGATCCGGCCTATCAACCCAGTCGTCTACTGGGAGCCTTACCCCATCAAGTGGGTGGGAGTCCTCATCTCGAAGCAGGCTTCCCGCTTAGATGCTTTCAGCGGTTATCCCTCCCGAACGTAGCCAACCAGCCATGCCCTTGGCAGAACAACTGGCACACCAGAGGTTCGTCCGTCCCGGTCCTCTCGTACTAGGGACAGCCCTTCTCAAGACTCCTACGCGCACAGCGGATAGGGACCGAACTGTCTCACGACGTTCTAAACCCAGCTCGCGTACCGCTTTAATGGGCGAACAGCCCAACCCTTGGGACCGACTCCAGCCCCAGGATGCGACGAGCCGACATCGAGGTGCCAAACCATCCCGTCGATATGGACTCTTGGGGAAGATCAGCCTGTTATCCCCGGGGTACCTTTTATCCGTTGAGCGACGGCGCTTCCACAAGCCACCGCCGGATCACTAGTCCCGACTTTCGTCCCTGCTCGACCCGTCGGTCTCACAGTCAAGCTCCCTTGTGCACTTACACTCAACACCTGATTGCCAACCAGGCTGAGGGAACCTTTGGGCGCCTCCGTTACCCTTTAGGAGGCAACCGCCCCAGTTAAACTACCCATCAGACACTGTCCCTGATCCGGATCACGGACCCAGGTTAGACATCCAGCACGACCAGACTGGTATTTCAACGACGACTCCACACACACTGGCGTGCATGCTTCACAGTCTCCCAGCTATCCTACACAAGCCGAACCGAACACCAATATCAAACTGTAGTAAAGGTCCCGGGGTCTTTCCGTCCTGCTGCGCGAAACGAGCATCTTTACTCGTAGTGCAATTTCACCGGGCCTATGGTTGAGACAGTCGAGAAGTCGTTACGCCATTCGTGCAGGTCGGAACTTACCCGACAAGGAATTTCGCTACCTTAGGATGGTTATAGTTACCACCGCCGTTTACTGGCGCTTAAGTTCTCAGCTTCGCCCCACCGAAATGGAGCTAACCGGTCCCCTTAACGTTCCAGCACCGGGCAGGCGTCAGTCCGTATACATCGCCTTACGGCTTCGCACGGACCTGTGTTTTTAGTAAACAGTCGCTTCTCGCTGGTCTCTGCGGCCACCCCCAGCTCACCAAGTAAATTGGATCACCAGGTGTGGCCCCCCTTCTCCCGAAGTTACGGGGGCATTTTGCCGAGTTCCTTAACCATAGTTCACCCGAACGCCTCGGTATTCTCTACCTGACCACCTGAGTCGGTTTAGGGTACGGGCCGCCATGAAACTCGCTAGAGGCTTTTCTCGACAGCATAGGATCATCCACTTCACCACAATCGGCTCGGCATCAGGTCTCAGACTATGTGCAGGGCGGATTTGCCTACCCTGCGTCCTACACCCTTACCCCGGGACAACCACCGCCCGGGATGGACTACCTTCCTGCGTCACCCCATCACTCACCTACTAACCGCTTGGTTCGGCGGCTCCACCACTCCCCTTTGCCCGAAGGCTCCGGGGCGGCTTCACGGCCTTAGCATCACGATGCTCGATGTTTGACGCTTCACAGCGGGTACCGGAATATCAACCGGTTATCCATCGACTACGCCTGTCGGCCTCGCCTTAGGTCCCGACTTACCCTGGGCAGATCAGCTTGACCCAGGAACCCTTAGTCAATCGGCGCACACGTTTCTCACGTGTGAATCGCTACTCATGCCTGCATTCTCACTCGTCAACCGTCCACGACTACCTTCCAGTGCCGCTTCACCCGGCAGACGACGCTCCCCTACCCATCACAGCACCCGTTGGGGCTAAAGCTGCAATGACACGACTTCGGCGGTACGCTTGAGCCCCGCTACATTGTCGGCGCGGAATCACTAGACCAGTGAGCTATTACGCACTCTTTCAAGGGTGGCTGCTTCTAAGCCAACCTCCTGGTTGTCTGTGCGACTCCACATCCTTTCCCACTTAGCGTACGCTTAGGGGCCTTAGTCGATGCTCTGGGCTGTTTCCCTCTCGACCATGGAGCTTATCCCCCACAGTCTCACTGCCGCGCTCTCACTTACCGGCATTCGGAGTTTGGCTAAGGTCAGTAACCCGGTAGGGCCCATCGCCTATCCAGTGCTCTACCTCCGGCAAGAAACACACGACGCTGCACCTAAATGCATTTCGGGGAGAACCAGCTATCACGGAGTTTGATTGGCCTTTCACCCCTAACCACAGGTCATCCCCCAGGTTTTCAACCCTGGTGGGTTCGGTCCTCCACGAAGTCTTACCTCCGCTTCAACCTGCCCATGGCTAGATCACTCCGCTTCGGGTCTTGAGCGTGCTACTACAGCGCCCTATTCGGACTCGCTTTCGCTACGGCTTCCCCACCCGGGTTAACCTCGCAACACACCGCAAACTCGCAGGCTCATTCTTCAAAAGGCACGCAGTCACGAGATGCAGCAAGCTGCATCCGACGCTCCCACGGCTTGTAGGCACACGGTTTCAGGTACTATTTCACTCCCCTCCCGGGGTACTTTTCACCATTCCCTCACGGTACTATCCGCTATCGGTCACCAGGGAATATTTAGGCTTAGCGGGTGGTCCCGCCAGATTCACACGGGATTTCTCGGGCCCCGTGCTACTTGGGTGTCTCTCAAGCAAGCCGCTGACGTTTCGACTACGGGGGTCTTACCCTCTACGCCGGACCTTTCGCATGTCCTTCGCCTACATCAACGGTTTCTGACTCGCCCTATCGCCGGCAGACGATAGAAGAGAGATCCCACAACCCCGTATACGCAACCCCTGCCGGGTCTCACACGCATACGGTTTGGCCTCATCCGGTTTCGCTCGCCACTACTCCCGGAATCACGGTTGTTTTCTCTTCCTGCGGGTACTGAGATGTTTCACTTCCCCGCGTTCCCTCCACACTGCCTATGTGTTCAGCAGCGGGTGACAGCCCATGACGACTGCCGGGTTTCCCCATTCGGAAACCCCCGGATCAAAGCCTGGTTGACGACTCCCCGGGGACTATCGCGGCCTCCCACGTCCTTCATCGGTTCCTGGTGCCAAGGCATCCACCGTGCGCCCTTAAAAACTTGGCCACAGATGCTCGCGTCCACTGTGCAGTTCTCAAACAACGACCAGCCACCCATCACCCCGAACCAACAGGCTCGAGTTCACCGGGGCCGGCATCTCAGAGGGAGTTCATTCCCTCAGACACCCAACAGCGTGCCCGACACGATCAGCCGACCAGATCAGCGTTCCACGCCCCGAGGGGCAGTACTAGCGCCTGGTCCATCCTGGACCGTGCCGAATAATCAACGTTCCACCCATGAGCAACCAGCATCGGACGTTCGCCGATGTACTGGCCTCTGACCGAGCGAACCCGGTAAGAAGTGCTCCTTAGAAAGGAGGTGATCCAGCCGCACCTTCCGGTACGGCTACCTTGTTACGACTTCGTCCCAATCGCTAGTCCCACCTTCGACAGCTCCCTCCCACAAGGGGTTGGGCCACCGGCTTCGGGTGTTACCAACTTTCGTGACGTGACGGGCGGTGTGTACAAGGCCCGGGAACGTATTCACCGCAGCAATGCTGATCTGCGATTACTAGCGACTCCGACTTCATGGGGTCGAGTTGCAGACCCCAATCCGAACTGAGACCGGCTTTTTGAGATTCGCTCCACCTCACGGTATCGCAGCTCTTTGTACCGGCCATTGTAGCACGTGTGCAGCCCAAGACATAAGGGGCATGATGACTTGACGTCGTCCCCACCTTCCTCCGAGTTGACCCCGGCGGTCTCCTGTGAGTCCCCATCACCCCGAAGGGCATGCTGGCAACACAGAACAAGGGTTGCGCTCGTTGCGGGACTTAACCCAACATCTCACGACACGAGCTGACGACAGCCATGCACCACCTGTACACCGACCACAAGGGGGGCACTATCTCTAATGCTTTCCGGTGTATGTCAAGCCTTGGTAAGGTTCTTCGCGTTGCGTCGAATTAAGCCACATGCTCCGCCGCTTGTGCGGGCCCCCGTCAATTCCTTTGAGTTTTAGCCTTGCGGCCGTACTCCCCAGGCGGGGAACTTAATGCGTTAGCTGCGGCACCGACGACGTGGAATGTCGCCAACACCTAGTTCCCACCGTTTACGGCGTGGACTACCAGGGTATCTAATCCTGTTCGCTCCCCACGCTTTCGCTCCTCAGCGTCAGTAATGGCCCAGAGATCCGCCTTCGCCACCGGTGTTCCTCCTGATATCTGCGCATTTCACCGCTACACCAGGAATTCCGATCTCCCCTACCACACTCTAGCTAGCCCGTATCGACTGCAGACCCGAGGTTAAGCCTCGGGCTTTCACAATCGACGTGACAAGCCGCCTACGAGCTCTTTACGCCCAATAATTCCGGACAACGCTTGCGCCCTACGTATTACCGCGGCTGCTGGCACGTAGTTAGCCGGCGCTTCTTCTGCAGGTACCGTCACTTGCGCTTCTTCCCTGCTGAAAGAGGTTTACAACCCGAAGGCCGTCATCCCTCACGCGGCGTCGCTGCATCAGGCTTTCGCCCATTGTGCAATATTCCCCACTGCTGCCTCCCGTAGGAGTCTGGGCCGTGTCTCAGTCCCAGTGTGGCCGGTCGCCCTCTCAGGCCGGCTACCCGTCGTCGCCTTGGTGAGCCATTACCTCACCAACAAGCTGATAGGCCGCGGGCTCATCCTTCACCGCCGGAGCTTTCCAAGTTCACAGATGCCTGCGAACCTCGTATCCGGTATTAGACCCCGTTTCCAGGGCTTGTCCCAGAGTGAAGGGCAGATTGCCCACGTGTTACTCACCCGTTCGCCACTAATCCACCCCGAAGGGCTTCATCGTTCGACTTGCATGTGTTAAGCACGCCGCCAGCGTTCGTCCTGAGCCAGGATCAAACTCTCCGTGAATGTTTTCCCGTGATCGGGATGAACACCACGAGAGCGGTGCGAGAGGAGGAATAGTCCCCTCGCACACAGCGTCCTCGCTGTGTTATTTCAAAGGAACCTCGACCATCGGATTGTTCCGACGGACGGGGTATCAACATATCTGGCGTTGATTTTTGGCACGCTGTTGAGTTCTCAAGGAACGGTCGCTTCCTTTGTACTCACCCTCTCGGGCTTTCCTCCGGGCGCTTCCCTTCGGTGTTTCCGACTCTATCAGATCTTTTCTCGATCCGATTTCCTCGGTGCTTTCCAGGTTCTCGCTCTCGCGTTTCCCTTTCCGGCGGTTCCGACTCTATCAGATCCTTTCGGTGTCTGACGCCCAGTCAGCGGGCTTGTCTTCCCGGCCTCGTTGGGCCGTTCCGACGTCTCAAACCTTAGCGGATCCGCTCGGCGATTCCCAATCGGACCGCCGGGCTTCCATTCGAATTGAATTCGGGCACGCCGAATACAACCCGTCCGGGAGATCGTGCTTCAGGTGTGAGGGGTGCCGCTCGAGGCGGCGGAGGTGCTGCCGAAGAACCGTTACGGCTCCGTGGCAACCCGAAGAACTTTACGGATCGGCCGGGGGCGTGTCAACACCCCTCTGTCAAGATTTTTTACGTCGGCCGTCGGCGGCCTCAGTCGAGGTCGCTGAGCCGGCCGCCGGCGTCCGGCTGAGCGTGCTCCACCCTGATCAGGAGCCTGGTCAGGACCTCGCCCAGGACCGCGCGCTCCGCCGGCGTGAGGTCCTGGAGCAGGTCCTCCTCGAAGACGGTCGCCAGGCGCATGGCCTCCAGCCACTTCTCCCGCCCCTCCGGGGTCAGCTCGACGATGACCCGTACTCGGTTGGATTCGTCCCGCTCCCGGGTGACCAGTCCCTCGGAAACCATGCGGTCGATCCGGTGGGTCATCGCGGCCGGGGTGAGGCCGAGCCGCTTGGCGAGGTCGCTCGGGCCCATGCGGTACGGGGCGCCGGAGAGGACCAGCGCCTTGAGTACCTCCCACTCGGCGTTGCTGATGCCGAGGGCGGCGGTCTGGCGGCCGTAGGCGACGTTCATCCGGCGGTTGAGCCGGGACAGCGCCGACACGATCTTCTCGACCTGCGGGTCCAGGTCCCGGAACTCGCGCTGGTAGGCGGCGATCTGCTCTTCGAGCGTCGGCTCTGTCAGGTCGGGGGCTGTGTCGGCCATGGTCGCAGTATCGCACGCACCGCCTTTGCGTTGAAGTCCTTCCATGTGTAGTCTTTAGCTTCGAACTTTAGCCTTGAAGTCTTCAGGCCTAACTAGTGAGAGAGGTGAACGTGACCAGGGCGATGGGCGCAGCGATGCGCCGGATCCACGTGGGCAACGCACTCAGCGCGTTCGGGCTCGGCTTCACCGTCCCGTACCTGTACGTCTATGTGGCGCAGGTGCGGGGCCTGGGAGCCATGACGGCGGGTCTCGTACTCGCCGTCTTCGCCGTGGCCGCGCTGATCGTGCTGCCGTTCGCCGGTCGGGCGATCGTGCGGCGCGGCCCGCTGCCGGTCCTGCTCGCCGCCCTGGTCACCGCCGCGCTCGGCGCGCTGAGCCTGGGCCTCGCGGGCAATGCCACCGCGGTACTGCTGTCGGCCGCGGCGCTCGGTGCCGGGCAGGCCGTGATGCAGCCGGCGCTGGCGACGATGATCGTGGACTGCTCGACGGCCGACACGCGGTCGCGGGCGTTCGCGATGCAGTTCTTCCTGCAGAACCTGGGGCTCGGGATAGGCGGCCTCATCGGCGGCCACCTCGTCGACACCACGCGCGTGTCGTCCTTCACGCTGCTGTTCGCGATCGAGGCCGCGATGTTCCTGCTGCTGGTCGCGGTGATGGCGACCGTGCGGATGCCGCACTCGCCGCGGATCGAGGACGCCCCGGCCGAGTCGGCGAAGGGCAGCTGGAAGCAGCTGCTCAGGAACCGGGCGATGGTGCAGCTGTGTGTGCTGGGCTTCGTGCTGTTCTTCGCCTGCTACGGCCAGTTCGAGTCCGGGCTGAGCGCGTACGGCGTCGAGGCGGCCGGGATATCCACCTCCGCGCTGGGGACGGCCCTGGCCGCGAACACGCTGATGATCGTGGTCGCCCAGTTCGCCGTGCTGAGGTTCGTGGAGCGTCGGCGGCGGTCCCGGGTCATCGCCGGTGTCGGTCTGATCTGGGCCGTGGCCTGGCTGGCCGCGGGGTACGCGGGGCTGGGGCATGGCAGCCAGGAGATGGCGACGGCCGCGTTCGTGTCGACGTACGCGCTGTTCGGGCTGGGTGAGGCGATGCTGTCGCCGACGGTCGCTCCGCTGGTCGCCGACTTGGCTCCCGAGGGGATGGCCGGGCAGTACAACTCGGCGTTCGCGCTGGTCAAGCAGCTGGCCCTGGCCATCGGTCCGGCAGTGGGCGGGCCGCTCGGTGCCGAGCTGCACGGGCCGTACATCGTGACCTTCCTGCTGTTCTCGTTGGGGATCAGCGTGCTGGCGCTGCGGCTGGGCAGGCGGCTCACCCCGGTGCAGGACCGGCCTTGGCTGGCCCGCGGGACCCGGGTGGTCGCCCGGGGTGGGGCACCCGCGGAGTCCCTGGCGGCGTAGTAAGCCACCCGGTGCTGTGACTAGGCACGTCTGGGGCGCTGCTCGCTGGGAGGTGCCGCCTGCGCCCACCCGTGCCGCCCCAGCGGCACGACTGCCCGCAGGCTGCGACGGCGATGAGTGCCTCGAAGGGGCGCGGGGAACTGCGCGAGCAACCCATTACGCACCCGCACCCGGCAACGCGCCCCCCATCCCCACGGCGCCTAGCCCTTCGGCAGTACGAACTCGCACCACACGGCCTTGCCGCCGCCCGGCGTTCTGCGGCAGCCCCAGTGGGAGGCGATCGTCGCCACGATGGCGATGCCCCGGCCCGACTCGTCGCCCGGTTCCGCGCGGCGGCGGCGCGGGAGGTGGTCGTCGCCGTCCGTCACCTCGATGATCAGGCGGCGGTCGGTGCGGCGGAGCCGCAGCCGCATCGGTGGGGTGCCGTGCTGGAGGGAGTTGGCGACCAGCTCGCTCGCGGCGAGGACACCGAGGTCGTGCAGCTCGGGCGGGAAGCGCCAGCTCGTCAGCACGCCGGAGGCGAACGCACGGGCGCGGGGGGCCGCTTCGACTCCGCCGAGGAGTTCCAGGGCGGCGTTGCGGAAGAGCTCGCCGTCGGGGCCCGTACGGGCGGGGTGCTGGAGGACGAGGACGGCGACGTCGTCGTCGTGGTCGGCGGTGACGCCGGCCGAGCGGACCAGGCGGTCGCAGATCACCTGAGGCGTGCCCGTGGCACCGGCGAGGGCGCCTTCGAGGGCCGCGATGCCCTCGTCCAGGTCCTCGTCGCGGCGTTCGACCAGACCGTCGGTGTAGAGGACGGCCGTGGAGCCCGGGCCGAGGGCGATGGAGCCGGAGGCGTGCATCCAGCCGCCGGTGCCCAGCGGTGGGCCGGTGGGCTCGTCGGCGCGGGAGACGGTGCCGTTCTCGTCGCGGACCAGGATCGGCAGGTGGCCTGCGGAGGCGTACACCAGCCTTCCCTCGTTGGGGTCGTGGATGGCGTAGACGCAGGTGGCGATCTGGTTGGCGTCGATCTCGGCGGCCAGGCCGTCCAGCAACTGGAGCACCTCGTGCGGGGGGAGGTCCAGGCGGGCGTAGGCCCGGACGGCCGTGCGCAACTGGCCCATGACCGCCGCCGCCCGCACACCCCGGCCCATGACGTCGCCGATCACCAGGGCGGTGCGGCCGCCGCCCAGGGTGATGACGTCGTACCAGTCGCCGCCGACCGCCGCCTCGGTGCCGCCGGGCTGGTAGGTGGCGGCGATGCGCAGGTCGTCGGGCTGTTCCAGTTCCTGTGGGAGCAGGGAGCGCTGGAGGGTCACGGCCGTCTCGCGCTGGCGGCGCTCGCTGGCCCGCAGCCGTTCGGCGGCCTCGGCGTGATCGGTGACGTCGGTGGCGAAGACGAGCACGCCGCCGTCCCGGTCACCGTCCTCGTCGACCGGGGTGCAGGTGAAGGTGTACGAGCGGCCGTCGACGGCCTTGCGGGACTTCAGGGTGCGGGGCTTGCCGCTGCGCAGCACCTGGTCGAGGAGCGGGAGCAGGCCGAGCCCGGCGAGCTCCGGGAGCGCCTCCCGCGCGGGCGTGCCCATCGGCCGTACGCCGAAGGCCGCCGTGTACGCGTCGTTGACATAGGCGATGCGGTGGTCGCGGCCGTGCACCAGGGCGACCAGGGCCGGGACGCGGTCGAGGACGTCGCGCGCGGGCAGTTCGTCGACGGCGGGCACCGGGGCTGTGCCGTCGGCCGGCCGTTCGGCGCGGGCCGTGGGCACGGAGCCTTCCCCCCGCCGGTCCGGGGAGACCGGGGTCTCGGTCCGCGCGGCGGCGCGGCGCTGCGTTCCGGGGAGCCGGGCGCTCCAGCGCGTGAAGTTCACTTGGGAAGAAGCCTCGTGGGTGCTTAAGGACGGGCGGGTGGCCCGTCCGAGGACGTGGGGCAGTCTGGCAGGGGGCGCGCCGCGGCGACATCCGTCAGACGCCTGGGCGGGCCGGGGAGTTCCTGGGTCCGGTCAGGACGACCCCTTCGGGTTGTCCGAGGGGCTGTGAGGAGGCTTTCCACCGGCAGCGAGTTCGAACTCGGCTCGCGGATGTTCGAGCGAACCGAGCGAGACGATCTCCCGTTTGAAGAGTCCGGCCAGGGTCCATTCCGCCAGCACGCGGGCCTTTCGGTTGAAGGTGGGCACCCTGCTGAGGTGGTAGACGCGGTGCATGAACCAGGCAGGGTAGCCCTTCAGCC
This sequence comes from Streptomyces puniciscabiei, assembly GCF_006715785.1. Classification (NCBI taxonomy): domain Bacteria; kingdom Bacillati; phylum Actinomycetota; class Actinomycetes; order Kitasatosporales; family Streptomycetaceae; genus Streptomyces; species Streptomyces puniciscabiei. Next base: position 3,360,083 of record NZ_VFNX01000001.1, on the reverse strand, counting down.
TGCGCCCGTAGACCTGGGCGACGCCCTTGTGCAGGCCGAGGGAGGCGACCGAGCCGACGTACTTGTGGGCGTACGTCTCGAGGGGCTCGCCGCGCAGCGCGTGGGCGATGTTGTCGCCGAGGGTCCGGGCCTGGCGCACGGCGTGCTGGGCGTTGGGGGCGGTCTCGGTGCCGGGTTCGGCGGCGGTGACGTCGGGTACGGCGGCCGCGTCCCCGGCCGCCCAGGCGTGCTCCGTGCCGTCGACGGTCAGCTGGGGGGTGCACTTCAGCCGGCCGCGCTCGGTGAGCGGCAGGTCGGTGGCGGCGAGCAGCGGGCTGGGCTTCACGCCCGCGGTCCACACGACCGTACGGGTCGGGAAGCGCTGGCCGTCGCTGAGGACGGCGACACGGTCGGCGCAGGAGTCCAGGCGGGTTTCGAGCAGGACCTGGATGTTGCGGCGGCGCAGCTGGGTGACGGTGTAGCGGCCCATTTCCTCGCCGACCTCGGGCAGGATCCGGTCGGTGGCCTCGACGAGGATCCATTTCATGTCCTCGGGGCGGACGTTGTGGTAGTAGCGCGCGGCGTAGCGGGCCATGTCCTCCAGTTCGGCGAGCGCCTCCACGCCCGCGTAGCCGCCGCCGACGAAGACGAAGGTGAGGGCGGCGTCGCGGATGGCGGGGTCGCGGGTGGAGGAGGCGATGTCCATCTGCTCGATGACGTGGTTGCGCAGTCCGATGGCCTCTTCGACGGTCTTGAAGCCGATGCCGTACTCGGCGAGGCCGGGGATGGGCAGGGTGCGGGAGATCGAGCCGGGGGCCAGCACGAGCTCGTCGTAACCGAGGAATTCGGCCGGTTTTCCCTCCTCGGCGGTGGCGAGGGTGTGGACGGCGGCGGTGCGCACCGCGTGGTCGATGGAGGTGACCTCGCCGACGACGACGTGGCACTGGTCCAGGACGCGGCGCAGCGGTACGACGACATGGCGAGGGGAGATCGAACCGGCGGCCGCTTCGGGAAGGAACGGCTGGTAGGTCATGTAGGGGTCGGGAGTGACAACGGTGATGTCGACGTCACCCCGCCTGAGCTCGCCCTTCAGCTTCCGCTGCAGACGCAGTGCCGTGTACATCCCGACGTAGCCGCCGCCGACAACCAGAATGCGCGCACGTTCCTTCACCATCCCATGACGCACCCGGCGCTGTTGTTTGTCCACAGCCCCGGCAATTTGTGTGACCGGCGGCCGGGTGGGCGCGGGACCCGGCATGATGTCGGGACGAGCCGAAAGGGGGCAGGTCAGCGAGGGCGGGCACGGGGGCGCGAAAGTGGCGAACCGGGACGTACCGGACCCGTACTCCGATCGGGGGGCGCACTGTACGGAACCTGCCTCTTCTGAATTGACTTCCTCTCAACTATGTTCGTGTGTCGACGGGGTGTGGGGAATGTGGTCGAACTGGGATCGCGACGGGCGAAGCCGGTGGCGATCGGTGTCAGTCCCGCGCACTTCGGACTAAGTGGCGGGGAGTCTCCGGGGGGAGACGTCATTACCGGGGGAAACACATGCATGTTCAGGACACGCATTGGTCATCAGCAGCCGCCGTCGCACCGGGTGCCGGGGCGATGAGCGCGGCGGTGGGCAACGGACGCGCGGACGGGTCGCGTACGGCCCCGCTGCGGGTGGACGCACAGCGCAATCTGGAGCACGTGCTGCGTGCGGCACGTGAGGTGTTCGGCGAGCTGGGCTACGGCGCGCCGATGGAGGACGTGGCGCGGCGCGCGCGGGTGGGTGTCGGCACGGTGTACCGGCGCTTTCCCAGCAAGGACGTACTGGTCCGACGGATAGCCGAGGAGGAGACCGCGCGGCTGACCGAGCAGGCACGCGCCGCGCTCGGGCAGGAGGACGAGCCGTGGTCGGCGCTGTCCCGCTTCCTGCGGACGTCCGTGGCCTCGGGGGCGGGGCGGTTGCTGCCACCGCAGGTCCTGCGGGTCGGCTCCGCGCAGGGCTCCGCCGGTTCGGCCGAGCAGCACGCTTCGGGGGGCTCCGCCGAGGAGGCCCGGGTGCCGCAGCAGCGGGTGCAGCCGGGGACGGGGGAGCTTCGGCTGGTGTCCGGGGAGTCCGCCGGTGAGGACAGCGGGGCCGGGGCGTTGCTCGATGTGGTCGGGCAACTGGTGGAACGGGCTCGGGCGGCCGGTGAGCTGCGCACGGATGTGTCCGTGGGGGATGTGCTGCTGGTGATCGCCACGGCGGCGCCGTCCCTGCCGGATGCGGCACATCAGGCGGCGGCCTCTGCGCGGCTGCTGGACATTTTGCTGGAGGGGCTGCGGTCACGTCCCGCGTAGGGGTCATGTCTTCGGCGGCTGCGGGTGGGCGTTTGCCGGCGGTGCCGTCCACCCTTTCGAGTGGTGGGCGGAGGTCTGCGCCGGCAAGAACCCTCGGATGGGTGGATGCCGTGAACATGCGGGGCTTGGCCGAAAGGCGCTGTGGCACCCTGAGCCGGTGACGGGTTGGGCTGGGCCGGGGGCGGGGGCTTTCCGCGATGGGCGTTGACGGGTGGGACGAGTCACGCGGTGACGACGCGGGCGCGGAGGCCGCCGCCGGCCCGACCCCGCCCCAGGTGCCGAACCAGGGCGGCCGTCCGGCTTCCGCCGTCGGGCGCAGCGGGAAGAGCGTGCCGGCCCAGCGTGAGGGCAGCGCGCTGCCGCCGCCCCGGGAGACGCCCCCCGACGACGGCGAGCTGATCGAGCGGATGCGCGGCGGTGACGACTCCGCGTACGAGGAGCTCTACCGGCGGCACGCGGGCTCCGTACGGCGGTATGCGCGCACCTGCTGCCGGGACGGGCACACCGCCGACGACCTGACGGCCGAGGTCTTTGCCCGGATGCTGCAGGCGGTGCGCGGCGGATCGGGGCCCGAGCACGCCGTGCGGGCCTATCTGCTGACCTCCGTGCGGCGCGTCGCCGCGCACTGGACCAGGTCCGCCCGGCGTGAGCAGCTCGTGGACGACTTCGCCGTCTTCTCCCAGCAGGCCTCGCGCGCCTCCGAAGTGCCCGACGACACCGCGTCCTTGGGCTCCTTCGGAGCGGGGCTGGACCTCGGCGCCGATGTGCGCGCGATGCACGAGGCGGAGCAGTCCATGGCCATGCAGGCCTTCCGCTCGCTGCCCGAGCGCTGGCAGGCCGTGCTGTGGCACACCGAGGTGGAGGACGAGTCCCCGAGCGAAGTGGCCGTGCTGTTCGGGCTGGACGCCAACGGCACGCGCGTGCTGGCGAGCCGCGCCCGCGAGGGGCTGAAGCAGGCCTATCTCCAGGCCCACGTCAGCGCCTCCCTGGCCGGTGACGAGGAGTGCGCCCGTTACGCCGACCAGCTCGGCACCTACGCCCGCCGCAAACTGCGCCTCCGCGCCGAACGGGGCCTGCGCAAGCACCTGGAGGAATGCGCCAAGTGCCGGCTGGCGGCCGCGCAGATCGAAGAGGTCGCCGGCGGTATCCCCGGTGTCGTGCCGGTCGCGGTCATCGGCTGGTTCGGGGCCGCCGGGTACGCCAAGGCGCTCGGCGTCATCGCCGGGAGTGCCGGGGCGGGGGCGGCGGGTGCCGCCGCGGCGGCCACCGGGGCGTCGTCCGGCGGGTCCGGCGGTGCGGGCGGTGCCGCGGCCTCGGAGGGGCTCGCGGCGCCGGTGAAGGCGGGGATCGCGGCCGGTGTGGTCGCGGTGGCCGCCGCCGTGGTGGCGCTGGCCCTGGTGAACGACGGCCGTCCGCCGGCGAAGGAGGCCGCCAAGCCGTCACCGTCCGCGCCGGTCGTACGGCCCCCGACGCCGACGCCGGCCCCGTCGAAGAAGAAGTCCGCGCCGGAGCCGGTGGTGCTCGCGCCCGAGCCGGCACCCACGCAGAAGCCGACGCCCACGCCGACACCCACGCCCGCGCCCACGCAGACACCGACGCCCAGACCCACCCCGACGCCCACGCCCACGCCCACGCCGAGACCCACGCCGACACCGACGCCCCCTGTGCCGCCCGCGCCCACCGTCTACGAGCTGAGCGACCTCGACTACGACCTCGACGGCGACGGCACCAAGCCCGAGATCCAGCTCGCCGAGAGCAGCTGGGTGTGGCAGCGCCACGGGATGTCGATCGGCGACAAGCGGTACGCGCGCGGGGTGACCGTGCACGGCGAGTCCTCCGTCACCGTCGCCCTCAACCGGCAGTGCACCGCCTACGACGCGCTGGCCGGCGTGGACGACATGACGCTCGGCCTCGGCAAGGTGTCCTTCTCCGTCTGGGCCGACGGGGTCCGGCTCTGGCAGTCCGGCACGGTCAAGGGCCACGACCAGGCCGTGCCCGTCCACGTCGACCTCACCGGGCGCAGGACCGTACGGCTCGTCGTACGGCCGCACGGCAACGCCTTCGACCAGACGGCACTCGCCGACTGGGCGGAGTCACGGTTCACCTGCCGGTAGGCCGGGGGCGGCAGGGCGGTGGGCGTCAGCGGCCGGGGGCGGGGGCCCGATCCGTGGGGGCGAGTTCCCGCAGTACGTCGGCCGGGCCGAGGGACGCTCCCCGGGCCCGCTCGGCCTCGTACCGCTCGGGCGGCAGGGCCGCGCGGGCGTCGGCGTGTACCCGGGCGGCCTCGCCGCACTCCGGCTCGGGGCGCGGATTGCCGTTGCGCCAGTGGTCCGCGGCGGCGAACAGCCGGACCGCGCCGGCGAGATCGCCGCACCGGGCCAGCAGACCGGCCGCGACGTCCACCAGCCCCGCCGTGACCGTCTCGGCGCACCGCTGGGCCAGGGCCACGCGCAGCGCCTCGGCGGCGATCGGCAGCCCGTGCGCGGGGCCCGACTCCTCGGCGGCGAGGAGCGCCTCGACGATGCGCAGGGCCGCCTCGAACTGCGGTGGCGGAGTGCCGCCGCGGGCCACCGCGTGGGTCCGCTCGTACAGCTCGCGGGCAAGGGCGGCCTGCCCGTGGTGCAGGGCGATGTGGGCGCGCAGCAGCAGGACGAAGGCGCGCGACTCCGGCACCGCGTACCGGTCGGCGGCCGTTCCCGCCTCCTCCAGGACGGCCAGTGCGGTCTCGGTGTCGCCGGAGCGGTAGGAGATCTCGGCGAGCCGGGCCATCAGGAACGGCGACTCGGCGTACGCCCCGACCTCGTAGGCCAGGCGCAGTGCCTCCTCGTACTCACCGCGTGCCTCGGCGAACCTGCCGCGGACCATGGCCGCCTCGCCGGCCGCGCTGCACACCTGCGCCCGCATCCAGCGGTCCCCGACGCGCCGGCTGAGCGTCCGCAGCTCGGCCAGGTCCTCGTCCACGCCCCGCAGGTTGCCCGGGGAGTCGACGATCACATGGGTACGGAACATCAGGGAGACGCCGATCTCCCAGTCTCCGCCGTACACACGGCAGTTGGCCACGGTCTCGGTCAGGTCCGGGCCGAGGTCCGCCGGGTCGCCCAGGTAGTAGGCGGTCAGCGGCCAGACGATGCCCGGGAGCCGGGCGGCCTGGGGACCGCCGCACTCGTAGGCGGCACGGACGCGGGCGATGTACTCACGGGCGCGTGGGTCGGCCGCGAGGTGCTCGGTATTCGATTCGGAGGTCAGGAACAGGTCGAGCATCCGCAGGTCCATCCGCAGCTCCCGCAGCGGATGCCCGGCCTCGCCGTCGGGCACGGCGAGGAAGGCCCCTACGGGGTCGGCCGACTCCACCAGGGACATCAGCTCGGCGCCGGTACCGGCATCCGAGGGCACCGGGGCGTCCGAGGACCTCAGGGTGTCCAGGGCCACGCCCAGGCGGAGGAGCAGGCGGACCCAGGCGATCGCTTCCTGGCGGTGGTTGCGGAGCCACCAGAACCAGCTGATGGCCAGCACGATCGCGCCGGCCTCCGGTTCGTCGCCGGCGCGCACGGAGCGGTCCAAGGCCGCCCGGATGTTGTCGAGCTCGCTCTCCAGGCGGGAGATCCAGGACAGTTGGTCCGCCGACCGCAGGCGCGGCTCGGCCTCCTCCACCAGCGTCCGCACCCACGCCCGATGCCGGCGCTCGGCCCCGGCGCGCAGTCCGGGGATCTCGGCCGCGCGCTCGGTGGCGTACTCGTGGATGGTCTCGAGCATGCGGTAGCGCATGCCGCCGGAGCCGTCGGGACCGCTGGGCGCGGCCACGACGAGGGACTTGTCGACGAGGGCACCGATCAGGTCGGCCGCCGGGCCGGTGCACACGGCCTCGGCCGCCGCGAGGTCCCAGCCGCCGGCGAACACCGACACCTCGCGCAGCACCGTACGCTCGCGCTCGTCCAGCAGGTCCCAGGACCAGTCGACGACCGCGCGCAGGGTCTGCTGGCGGGGCAGGACCGTCCGGCTGCCGGAGGTGAGCAGGCGGAAGCGGTCGTCGAGCCGGTCGGCGATCTGCCGCGGGGTCAGCAGCCTGAGCCGGGCCGCGGCCAGCTCGATGGCGAGCGGCAGCCCGTCCAGGCGGCGGCAGATCTCCGCCACGGCAGCGGTGTCGGCGAGCACCGCGTCGGCGTCGGGACGGACGGCCCCCGCGCGCTCGGCGAACAGGCGGTGCGCCTGCTCCGGGACCAGGGGCTCGACCGGGCGCACCGACTCACCAGGGACGCCGAGGGGTTCACGGCTGGTCGCGAGGACCGTGAGTCCCGGGCAGTGGGTGAGGAGGGTCTCGGCGAGGGCGGCGGCCGCGCCGATGACGTGTTCGCAGTTGTCAAGGATCAGGAGTTGGCTGCGCGGGGCGCAGTACTCGATCAGCAGGGCTACGGGGTCGGCCTGCGGGGTCGCCAGCTCGTTGGTCATCAGCACGGTCTCGCGCAGACCGAGCGCGCTGACCACGGCGCCGGGCACCGCCTCCGGATGGTCGAGCGGGGCCAGCTCGACCAGCCACGCCTGGGGGAGCCCTGCGGCGGCCTCCTCGGCGAGGCGGGTCTTTCCCGAGCCGCCCGGTCCGGTGAGCGTGACCAGGCGGGCCCTGTGCAAGTCGGAACGAATGGCCTCGAGTTCCGGTTCCCGCCCGACGAAGGACGTCAGGCGGCGGCGGAGGTTGCCGGTGCGTTCGGGGGGTTGAGCGGGGGCCGGGGACGGCTCGGAAACCCTCGGCTGCCCCGGTTCCCCCTGCGTGAGCAACGACGCGTGCAGAGCTGCGAGTTCCGGGCCCGGGTCGGTGCCGAGGGTGTCGGCGAGGGTGCGGCGGGCGGACTCGTAGGCGGCCAGGGCGTCGGCGGGGCGGCCGCTGTCGCGCAGGGCGCGGATGAGCAGGGCGCGCAGGGGCTCGTCCAGCGGGTGGGCGGTGGTGAGTTCCGTCAGCTCCGGTACGACGTCCGGGGCGCGGCCGAGGTCGAGCGCGGCGGTGGCGCGGGCTCGGGTGGCCTCCAGGCGCAGGGCCTCCGGGCGGGTGGCGGCGGTGCGGTCGGGGAGGTCGGCGAGGGCGGGGCCGTGCCAGAGGGCGAGGGCCTCGGTGAGGGCGCGGTGGGCGGTGGCCGGGTCACCGCCGGCGAGGGCCTTGGTGCCGAGGTCGAGGAGGCGTTCGAAGACGTACAGGTCCACGTCGTCCTCGGTCGCTTCCAGGCGGTAGCCGCCCGGGGTGGAGGCGACGGTGTGCCGGCCGAGGGCGCGGCGGAGGCGGCCGACGAGAGCCTGGAGCGCGGCGGGGGCGTCCTGGGGTGGGTCGTCCGCCCAGATCTCGTCGATCAGGATGTCGGGGGTGGTGGGGCGGGAGGGGCGGAGCGCCAGGGCGGTGAGCAGTGCGCGCAGGCGCCGGCCGCCGAGGGGTACGGGGGTGCCCTGGTCGTCCGCTGCTTGGGCCACGCCCAGGATTCTGTACCGCACCTGGTCATTGTCGCGGGGGGCTCGGGGTGGGGCGACGTGGTTTCGCTCAGCTGTGCTGGATCGGTACCCGGTGCTGGTCCTGGGCGGGGCTTGGGCCGCTTGCCGGGTGCCGCCTGCGCCACCCCTGCGGCTCCAACCGCCTGCACCTGCGGCGCGAATCCGGATGCGGCGACTGCAACCCCCCAGGGGCGCGGGGAACTGCGCGACCAGCCACAACGCACCCGCGGCGGCTGACGGCGGGAGCCACCCGGCGGGGGCCGGGCGGCAGCCCCCAGATGGAGCTGGGGCAGTACCCGAGCCGTCAAGCGCCGGAGGCCAGGGCTCCCCGGCGCGGCTGGATCCCGGAGGGCACCGCACGCGCGCGTGCCGGTGTCCCCGTCCAGCACGTCCCCCGGCGGGCCAGGAGGCGGTGGAGCCAGAGTTCGAGGGAGATCAGGTCGGCGAGGCCGTCCAGGGGGAGGGGCTCCCCGGCGGCCGCCGCGCGGAGCGCCTTGCGGACGACGCGGGCCTCCACCAGGCCGGCGTCGGCCAGCAGGGGGCTGGCGAAGAGGTCCTGGAGGGGTTCCGCCGCCACGCGCAGGCCCGCGCGTGCGGCCGCCGCCGAGGAGGCGTGGGAGGGAGCGCCCCAGCCGGGCGGGAGGTCGGCGACGCCGGCGCCCTCCAGGACCGTACGGAGGATCGAGGAGCGAGCGCCCGGGCGGACGCGCAGGGCCTCCGGGAGGGCGCGGCAGGCGCGGACGACCTGGTTGTCGAGGAACGGCGCGTGCAGGCGCTGGGAGCGGATCTCGGCGGCCTGTTCCAGGACGCGCAGGTCGGCGGCGTGGCGGGCGAGGCCGGCACGCGCGCGGTACTCGCCGGGACGCTGGTGCCCGGCTGCCGAGCGGTCCGCCTCCGCCTGCAGCAGAACCGATACTTCGGCCAGCGCCTCCCCGGTCAGCCAACGGGCCGCCGGCCCGGGTCTGGCCCACGTCAGCGCGGCGAGGGACGCGCCGACCGCTCCCCCGGGCTCGTCGAAGCGGCGCCGCATCAGCCGCTCGGCCAGCACCTCGAGACCGGCCCGGTAGGGCGTGCGGGCGAGCCGGCGGGCGGCGCCGTACACGCGCGCGGGGACCATCACCGAGCCGTCGGCCTTGGCGAGCGCGGCGACCGGGCGCACCAGGTGGCGCCGTTGGCGGTCCATCAGGAGGTCGGCGAGGCGCGCGGGGTGGGCGTCCAGGACCTGGCGGGCGCCGTGGCCGGTGAAGTGGTCGGCGCTGCCTGCTGCGAGCCGGGCGCGGTGCCGGACGGCGGTCACCAGCGAGGGCCCGGGTTCGTCGGTGAGGGGGCCGTCGAGGTCGGCGTACGGCAGGGTGTCCTCGGCGCCGGTCACGACGACGTGGTGCAGGCGTGGGTTGGCGGCCAGGGCGCCGGCGCGCTCCAGTTCGGCCTCCCGGCCGCCCACGGCCAGGTCGTTGAAGGTGACGGCGAGGAGCCGCTCGCCCGCGCCCGTGCCGTGGCCGAGCAGCGTGCCGGGTCTGCCGGGCAGCCCGGCGGCCAGCAGCGCGAGCGTGCCGGAGGCGGGGCCGCCGGAGAGGTCGGCACCGATGCCGGGCACGGGCATCCCGCGCCGGGCCCGCCGCTCGGCCGGTCCCATGCCGGGCACCGGGCCGGGGTCGAGGTCGGGCACGTGCCGGGGGGCCGACAACCGGGTGCGGACCGCCTCCACCAGCGCGTCCCGTACGGCGTCCACGGCGCGGTCGGGATCGGCCGGGGCCGCGGCCACGGCGAGGGAGGCGACCGGCTCGTACCCGGCGATCTCCCGCGCCCCGGCGCGCAGCACGAGTGCGTGCCCCGGCGGAATGCGCCGGACGCCCTCGTACGGCGTGGTGTCGCGCAGCGCGGCGGGTACGTCCGGGGCGGCGAGCAGGGCGGCCAGGTGGGCGAAGTCGAGGTTGGCCTCGATGAGGTCGGCCAGGGGCAGCGCGGCGGTGGCGTAGGCGGTGCCGCCGGCCCAGGGGGTGTGGAACACCGGGCGGGCGCCCGCGAGGTCGCCGCAGACGGTGATGCGGCGGCCGACCCTGACGACGGCCGTGTAGCTGCCCGGCCAGGCGGTCAGATGGCGCAGTGCGCCCCCGCGCGCGGTGAACAGGCCGCGTCTGAGCTCCTCGTCGGAGGCGCCGCAGATGCCGAGGACGGCGATGCTGTTGTCCGCGTCGGCCCGCACCACGCGCACCTCGTCCGGGCGCCAGTCGCCGACGGCCCACAGCGGATCCGGGTCGCCCCACAGGAGTTGGGAGCCGACCGGGTGCAGGGTCTCGCCGTCGTAGCCGGTGGCGCCCGCGGAACCGATCCCGGCGACACCCGCGGCGGTGCTGCTCCAACCCACCAACCACCGCATCGACGCCTCCACAGGCTGTGGACAACAGTGCACCGTACGAACCGGATCCCCATGCTGCCACGAGAGGCGCGTTGTGGAGGGGCGGCGGCACCGGCTTCGATCGAGGGAAATGCCCAGCGGGCGGAGGGTGGGTGCGACTCGAATGCGCCCCCTGTACGCTCCCCCAAAACGCCCTTAGCGCCCTCAAGTTGCATGGTCGGAGCGCATGTCAACCGCGACAGGCCGGGGCGATTTTCAGCCAAATATGTTGAGCGCCACGGGATGTGAGCACGCTCCGTACAGGCCTGCGGAACGCGTGGCGGCGCGGACACGCGCACAGTCCGGGAGGCGGGCATCGCCTCCCGGACCGGTCCGCCACCCGCGGGGATGAAGGTGGCGGTGTCCCCCAGCCCACTGGATCCAGTACAGCGGGCCGACCCACGCAAGAGCCATGGAACCGCTCCCTCGATGGCCGGAGAAGAGCGCACGGACGGGCGCACGGCCACACGCGTGGGGGCACGTGGCGACAGGCCGTGCACGGTGCGTACAGGACCGCACCTTCGTACGGACCACAATCCCGCCAACCGGAACAATGCCCCTTAACGCTTGGGATGCGGCGAACTACGCTGGGTTTACGAATGCCGCATGGTTATGCCAGCGCGGCAGCCGTCTGTGTCGAGGGGTGGCGCATGTCCAGGGAGCAACGCGGGCCGAACGAAAAGCTCGGCGCCGTTCTCGCCCTCGCGGGAATCAGCAACGCAGGACTCGCCCGGCGCGTCAACGACCTTGGTGCGCAGCGCGGGTTGACTCTTCGCTACGACAAGACCTCGGTGGCGCGCTGGGTGTCGAAGGGGATGGTGCCGCAGGGCGCGGCGCCGCACCTCATCGCGGCCGCCATCGGCCAGAAGCTCGGCCGCCCGGTGCCGCTCCACGAGATCGGCCTGGCGGACGCGGATCCCGCGCCCGAAGTGGGCCTCGCCTTCCCCAGAGACGTCGGACAGGCGGTGAAGTCGGCGACGGAGCTGTACCGTCTCGACCTCGCCGGACGCCGGGCCGGCTCCGGTGGCATCTGGCAGTCGCTCGCCGGATCGTTCGCAGTGAGCGCATACGCAACGCCCGCCTCGCGCTGGCTGATAACCCCCGCCGACAGCTCGGTCGCGCGGGAGGCGGGCTCCGCCGAGGGGTCCGGCGCACCGATCAAAGTCGGCCACAGCGATGTCCGCAAGCTGCGGGAGGCCGCCGAGGACGCGAGGCGCTGGGACTCCAAGTACGGCGGCGGGGACTGGCGTTCGTCGATGGTCCCCGAGTGCCTGCGGGTGGAGGCGGCACCGCTGCTGCTCGGCTCCTACTCCGACGAGGTCGGCCGCGCGCTCTTCGGCGCCTCCGCCGAACTCACCCGGCTCGCCGGGTGGATGGCCTTCGACACCGGCCAGCAGGAGGCGGCGCAGCGGTACTACATCCAGGCGCTGCGGCTCGCGCGCGCGGCGGCGGACGTGCCGCTGGGCGGCTATGTGCTGGCGTCCATGTCGCTGCAGGCGACGTACCGCGGCTTCGGCGACGAGGGGGTCGACCTGGCGCAGGCCGCACTGGAGCGCAACCGGGGGCTGGCGACCGCGCGCACGATGAGTTTCTTCCGGCTGGTGGAGGCGCGGGCACACGCGCGTGCCGGGGACGCGCAGGCGGCGGGTGCGGCGCTGAAGGCGGCCGAGGGCTGGCTCGAGCGGTCCCGGGAGGGGGACAACGATCCTTCTTGGCTTGGTTTCTATGGATATGACCGTTTCGCTGCGGATGCGGCCGAGTGCTACCGGGACCTGAAGGCGCCCAGGCAGGTGCGGCGCTTCACCGAGCAGGCGTTGTCCAAGCCGACGGAGGAGTTCGTGCGGTCGCACGGGCTGCGGCTGGTCGTCTCGGCGGTGGCCGAGCTGGAGTCCGGGAATCTGGACGCCGCCTGTGAGCAGGGAGTGCGGGCCGTGGAGGTGGCCGGGCGCATCTCGTCGGCGCGCACGACCGAGTACGTGAAGGATCTTCTGCACCGGCTGGAGCCGTACAGGGACGAGCCGCGGGTGGTGGAGCTGCGGGAGCGGGCCCGCCCGCTGCTGATGGCCCCGGCATGAGAACCGTCACCACTGGCGTTTGAAGCCACTGTCAGTGGCGCAGTGCACTATCGGTAGCGGGAGGTGGTGCAGGTGCCGGTCGGGGCGTACGACTGTGATGTGCTCGTGGTCGGTGGGGGGATCGTCGGGCTGTCCACGGCGTATGCGATCACGCGGGCCGCGCCGGGCACGGCGGTCACCGTGCTGGAGAAGGAGCCGGGGCCGGCCCGGCACCAGACGGGGCGCAACAGCGGGGTCATCCACAGCGGGATCTACTACCGGCCGGGCTCCCTCAAGGCGCGGTACGCGGTGCGGGGCGCCGCCGAGATGGTCAAGTTCTGCGCCGAGTACGGCATCGCGCACGCCGTCACCGGCAAGCTGATCGTCGCCACGGAGCGCGAGGAGCTGCCCCGCCTGCACGCGCTCGTGCAAAGAGGCCGGGAGAACGGCATACCGGTGCGGGAGCTGGGCTCCGCCCAGATCGGTGAGTACGAACCCGAGGTGCGGGGACTGGCGGCCATACACGTCGGCACGACCGGGGTGTGCGACTTCGTCGGGGTCGCCCGGCAGCTGGCGCGGGCCTCCGGGGCCGAGATCCGGTACGGCGCCCGGGTCGTCCGGATCGACCGGCGCCCGGAGCGGGGCGTGGCCGTGCTCACCTCGGCAGGGGATGTCGTCCGCGCGCGGGTGATGGTGAACTGCGCCGGGCTGTACTGCGACGAGGTGGCCCGGCTGACCGGGGACGAACCCGAGGTGCGGATCGTGCCGTTCCGCGGGGAGTACTACGAGCTGGCGCGGCCGGAGCTGGTGCGCGGGCTGGTGTATCCGGTGCCGGATCCGGCCTTCCCGTTCCTCGGGGTCCATCTGACCCGGGGCATCGACGGAGGCGTGCACATCGGCCCCAACGCGGTGCCGGCGCTCGCCCGGGAGGGGTACGGCTGGGGGGTCGTGCGACCCCGGGAGCTGGCCGGGACCGTGGCCTGGCCGGGCTCGTGGGCGATCGCCCGACGGCACTGGAGATACGGCGCGGGGGAGCTGCACCGCTCGCTGTCGAAGGGGGCGTTCCTGGAGGCGGTGCGCAGGTTGCTGCCCGGGGTGGCCGCGGACGACCTGGTGCGGGCCCCTGCCGGGGTGCGGGCGCAGGCGGTGCTGCGGGACGGGACGCTGGTGGACGACTTTCTGATCCGGGAAGGGGCGCGGACCGTGCACGTGCTGAACGCGCCCTCGCCCGCGGCTACCGCTTCGCTGCCGATCGGGCGGGAAATAGGGCGCCGGGTGTTGTCCATGCTCGGTTCGCTGTAGTGCCCTACCAGGGAGCTCCGCCCCCCGGGCCCCCGTTTCCCACTCGCCCACCCGTCTCGGTCGGCCAAGAGGGCACCCTCGTAGGGCACCGTAAAATCGGAAGCACTGTGTCTGACTTCCTCAACGCCCCCGAAGCCCCCACGCCGGCCCCCCACACCCCCGGCGTGTCCGTCCGGCGCACCCGGGCCAAGGGGGAGCCGCGGTTTCCGGACGGGCCCAAGGCCGATCCCGCCGGGTCCCACTTCGAGCGGCGGATCCGGAGTTTTCAGCCGCGGCGCAGCCGGGTGACCGCCGGGCAGGCGGACGCGCTGCAGCGGCTGTGGCCCACGTGGGGACTGGACATCGACGGGCAGCGGGTCATCGACCTCGGCGAGCTGTTCGGGAACGACAGGCCCGTGGTGCTGGAGATCGGGTTCGGGATGGGCGAGGCCACCGCGCAGATGGCCGCCGCCGACCCGGACACCAACATCCTCGCCGTCGACGTGCACACCCCGGGACAGGGCAATCTGCTGGCTCTCGCCGACCGCGGCGGACTGTCCAACGTCCGGGTGGGCAACGGGGACGCGATCATCCTGCTCCGGGAGATGCTCACCCCCGACTCCCTCGACGGGCTGCGGGTGTACTTCCCCGACCCCTGGCCCAAGAAGCGGCACCACAAGCGGCGCCTCATCCAGCCCGAGTTCCTCACGCTCGCCGCCACGCGGCTGAAGCCCGGCGCGCTCGTGCACTGCGCGACCGACTGGGAGCCGTACGCCGAGCAGATGCTCGAGGTGCTCAGCGCGCACCCGGACTTCGAGAACACGCAGGCGGACGGCGGTTTCGCGGCGCGCCCCGCGTTCCGGCCGCTGACCCGTTTCGAGGGGCAGGGACTGGACAAGGGACATGTGGTGAACGATCTGCTCTTCAGACGCGTACCGCATCAGGACCGCGAACAGTCCGGTCATCAGGACCGATAAACCGCTCCAGCCCCTCGTCGCGTCACCGTTAGGGTCGATGCCGTGGCCACCAGTCCTCCGTTTCCGACGTATCCCCCGGGCCCCCACGGACCTGTGCTGCTCCGCCATCCGCACTGGTGGCAGCGCAGGTGGGTGCGGTACGGAGCACTGATCACCCTGCTCGCGCTGTCCGGTCTCGTCATCCTCGCGCTGGTGCGCAGGCAGACCGGTACCGAGGGGTTTCTCGTCGGGCTCGGTCTCGCCGTGCTGCCCGTGCCCTGGCTGATAGCCGCCTTCCGGTGGCTGGACCGGGTGGAGCCGGGCCCCTGGCGGAACCTGGTCTTCGCCTTCGCCTGGGGGGCGTGCGCGGCGGCGCTGATAGCCATCGTCGCCAACAGCTTCGCGACCAAGTGGATAGCCACCGCCACCGCCGATCCGGCCAGTGCCGACACCCTCGGCGCCACGGTGATAGCGCCCATCGTGGAGGAGTCCGCCAAGGCCGCCGCCGTCCTGCTCGTCTTCCTCTTCCGCAGACGTGACTTCACCGGGATCGTCGACGGGGTGGTGATAGCGGGCATCACCGCCACCGGGTTCGCGTTCACCGAGAACATCCTCTACCTGGGTACGGCCTTCGGGGCCGACCAGATCAGCGGCGGCCGCGGTATCGCCTCCGTCACCGCCGCCACCTTCTTCGTGCGCATCGTGATGTCCCCGTTCGCGCACCCGCTGTTCACCACCCTCACCGGCCTCGGCTTCGGCACCGCCGCGCTCTCCGCCGAGCGGCAGCGCGCCCGGCGGGCCCTGCTGCCGGTGTGCGGGCTGCTGCTCGCGATGAGCATGCACGCCTTCTGGAACGGCTCCTCCACCTTCGGCGAGTTCGGGTTCTTCGCCGTCTACGGCTGCTTCATGGTGCCCGTGTTCGGGCTGCTGACCTGGCTCGCGATCTTCACGCGGCAACGGGAGCTGCGGACCGTGCGGGAGGAGCTGCCGGCGTATGTGCTGGCCGGTTGGCTGGGGCCGGCCGAACCGTTCGCGCTCGGGTCGATGCGGGCGCGGCGGACGGCCCGTGACTACGCCCGGCACCACGGCGGCCGGCCGGCGGCGCGGGCGGTGGCGCAGTACGAGGCGTACGCCACCTCGCTCGCCTTCCTGCGGCACCGGGGGCGCAAGGGGAAGGCCGGGGCGGGCTTCGTCGTACGGGAGCGGGAGCTGCTGGACGAGCTGTGGAAGCGGAGGGAGGTGGCCCGGCCGGCCTTGGAGTACGCGGCGCGGCTGGCTCCGCCGGTTCGGCCGGTGCACCCGCCGGTGCCGGTGCCCATGGCCTATGAGCCGGGGTACGGCTATCCGGCGGCGCCCTACTCCGCTTACAACCCGTATCGGTCGTAGCCGATGGGTCGCGGAGAGTTCGGCACCGCCGGAATGCGCCGCCGTGACTGAGCGCCCTCGCGGCGGGAGAAGGTGACCTAGGCCGACGCCTCCGTCAGCTTCTGCACTTCCTCCTGCGTCAGCGTCAGGCCCACCACGTCCAGGAGGGCGGGGAGCTGGTCCACCGTGCGGGCCGAGGCGATCGGGGCCGTGACCGTCGGCTGGGCCGCGAGCCAGGCGAGGGCGACCCTGGCGACGGGGGCGTCATGGGCGGCGGCGACCTCGTCCAGGGCCGCCAGGACCTTCTGGCCGCGCTCGGACTCCGCGTACTCCTGGGCCCGGCTCGCGCGGGCGCTGTCGACCTTGGTGCCGGGGCGGTACTTGCCGGTCAGGAAGCCCGAGGCGAGGGAGAAGTAGGGCACCGCGGACAGGCCCTCCTTGCCGACCAGGTCCTGCAGCGGGCCCTCGTAGGTGTCGCGGGAGACCAGGTTGTAGTGGGGCTGGAGGGCGACATAGCGGGCCATGCCCTCGCGGTCGGAGAAGTCCAGGGAGGCCTTCAGGCGCTCGGGGCTGATGTTCGAGGCGGCGATGTGACGGACCTTGCCCACCTTCACCAGCTCGTCCAACGCGCCGATGATCTCCTCGACCGGGACCTCGGGCTTGTCGAAGTGGGTGTAGTAGAGGTCGATGTAGTCGGTGTCCAGGCGGCGCAGGGAGGCGTCGGCGGCGGCCTTGATATTGGCTGCGGACAGGCCCTGGAACTCGGGGTGCTGGCTGACCTTGGTGGCGATGACGACGTTGTCACGGTTGCCGCGGGCCTTGACCCACTTGCCGATGATCGTCTCGGACTCGCCGCCCTTGTGGCCGTCGATCCAGGCCGAGTAGGAGTCGGCGGTGTCGACGAAGTTGCCGCCGGCCGCCGTGTAGGCGTCGAGGACGGCGAAGGAGGTCTCCTCGTCGGCGGTCCAGCCGAAGACGTTGCCGCCCAGGCAGAGCGGGAAGACCTGGAGGTCGGAGGAGCCGAGTGTGCGCAGAGAAGTCATGCTCCAAGTCAACGCCGACGGGGGATGATCACATCCCACCGTCGGCGCCGGATTCACACGAATGGCACGGTCAGGGGTTGAGCCCCTTGTCGCGCAGCCACGGCGCCGGGTCGATGGCGGTGGCCTGGCCGTTCGGGTGGACCTCCAGGTGCAGGTGCGGGCCGGTGACGTTGCCGGTGGCGCCGACGCGGCCGATGACCTGGCCGGTGGAGACCTTCTGCCCGACGGAGACGTTGATCGAGGACTGGTGGCAGAACCACAGCTCCGTGCCGTCGTCCAGGGTGATGACGGTGCGGTAGCCGTAGGCGCCCGCCCAGCCGGCCTGGGTGACCGTGCCGCTGTGGACGGCCTTGATGAGGGTGCCGGTGGGGGCGGCGAAGTCGAGGCCGGTGTGGTAGCCGGAGGACCACATCGCGCCGGGCTGCCCGAAGGTGCCGGTGATCGTGTACGAGACGACCGGCAGCGTGTACTGCTTGGCCAGCTCGGCCAGCCGCTTGGCCTCGGCGGTCTTCTTGGCGTCGGCCTCCGCCTTCTCCTTGGCGTCGGCGGCCTTGGCGGCGGCCTCCTTCTCCGCCTTGGCGGCCGCGGCGGCGGTCTGCTGGTCGGCCGCGGCGATCGCGGCGGCGGTGGCCTTGCTGTCGGCCTGGCCCTTCTGCTGCTCGGCCTGGGCCATGATCCGGTTGCGCAGGGCCTCGCCCGCGCTGCCGCTGTCGGTGCTGTCGGTGGTCACGCCGACCTTGCTGAGGCCGGTGGCGGTGGCCTGGTGCGCATCGGAGGAGCCGCCGAAGATGTGCTCGACGGAGTCCAGGTCCGGCAGGGATATGGAGACCGGCGGCTTTCCGGTGTTGGCGCTGGCCATGCCGCCCGCGCCGACCGCGGCCATCACGCCGACGCCGAGGACGGTGGAGCTGCGCGCGAAGCCGCCGCGCTGCTTGGTGACGCGGTGCCGGCCACGGGCCGAGGCGACGGAGTCCTCGGTGGGGTTCCACTCCTCCCAGGGCCCCTCCTCGGCGCGGTAGGCGCCGTAGCCGAAGGTCTCCGGCTGGGCTTGCGAGGGCACGAACGGGGCTTCTGGGGCGGGCCGGTTGGACGCCACTCGGGCGTACTCCTTTCCTTCCTCCGCCTACCGGGTTAGCTGACGGGTTCGGAGCAGGAAGGTCTCCTACGCGCGTATACCAACTGCGGCATTCGCGCGATTCACCCCAAGGTGGTGGTTCCCCGGTTCCCTCGCGGGATTCGGCGCGTGCGCACGGAGCCGCCTCTTGTGACGGCTGGGACGACCGCGCTGCGTTATCGAACGTTAATAGACCTGCCAGTCACTTTCCAAGCCGTTCGGCTTGATCGTTAAGGTTTTCGGGCCAGGACTTACCAACCATTACCGCGGCAAACCGGGCGAGTTGACCGCCGTTCAGGAGTCTCGGCATTTTTGATGGTGTCTCAGATGTTATGCGGAGGGCGTTCGTCCGCTCACCGGCCGTGAAGACGATCACGTGCGGCGTACGGCGAGCAGCGCCATGTCGTCCGCCATCCCGCCGCCCGAGTGCCGCCGCACCTCACCGGCGAGCCGGTCGAGCAGGACGCCCGGACCGGGGAAAGCGCGTCCGGCGAGCCGCCGCTCGGGGTCGTAGAACCGGCCGTACGCGTCGCGCGCCTCGGACAGGCCGTCGGTGTGGAGCAACAGGGTGGCCGCGTGCGGGAAGCCCTCCTCCTGGGCGCGGTCGGGCCACATCCCGAGGTCGGCCATGCCGAGCGGCAGCGCGGGCTCGGGCGCGGACAGCGTGCGCAAGGTGCCGTCGGCGTACAGCAGCAGCGGCGGCGGATGCCCGCGGTTCACGATCCGTACCAGGCCTTCACCGTGCGGGAGTTCGGCGAGCACGGCGGTGGTGAACCCCTCGAAGGCGTCGACCCCGTCCCTCCGGGTCCCCTCCCGGGCCAGCGCCCGCTCCAGCCGCTGCACGACCGCCTCCAGCGTCAGCTCCTGCTCGGCCGCCTCCCGGAACGCCCCGATCAGCACGGCGACGGCGGCGACCGCGCCCAGCCCCTTGCCCCGCACGTCGCCGACGATCAGCCGGATCCCGTGCGGGCTGTCCTGCACGGCGTACAGATCGCCGCCGATGAAGGCGTCCTGCCGGGCCGCCTCGTACCAGGCCGCGATCTCGAAGCCGCCGATCCGCTCGGCGGGCTCGGGCAGTACGGCCCGCTGGGCGGCCTCGGCGATCTCCCGGGCGGAGGCGAGCCGCCGGTCGCCGAGGCGGACCACGCGGTTGATGGCGACGGCCAGCAGGGCGACCGTGGCCACGGTGACGACGTCCGTGACGGTGGCCACAACCGGATGCTCGCCGGTCCGGGTGTGCACCGCGTACATGGCGGTGACGGCCGCGACACCGGTCAGCACGGTGGTGCGCAGCGAGGACAGGGGCGCGGCGATCAGCGGCGCGGCGGTGAAGAACGGGACGGCGGTGAACTCCCTCGGGGTGAGCAGGCCGTACAGCACACCGCCGGCGATCAGCGGGGCGGGCAGGGCGCGGGCGAGGGAGCGCGGGGCGGGCCGCGGAGTCCGCCGCACGGGCACGCGCACGGGCACGGGCTCGTCGCCGAGGCCGGGGTCGGGCACGGGGTCGCCGGGGAGCCGGCCGCCCGCCCTGGCGTACGGGCTCTCCTCCACCTCACCAGGGCGCACCGCTTGTCTCCCACATGTCCGACGTGAGTCCAGGTTTGCGGGCGACGCGGCGGCGGGCGACCCCGGTGCGGCCGATCGGATGACCGGGTGGTGTACAGTAGAGACACAACGACGCGGGGTGGAGCAGCTCGGTAGCTCGCTGGGCTCATAACCCAGAGGTCGCAGGTTCAAATCCTGTCCCCGCTACTGAAGGCTCAGGGCCCGGAAGCCATTGGTTTCCGGGCCCTGAGTGTTTCCCCGGCCCCGGGCGGGCCCGGGGAGGGGCTCAGCCGAGCAGATGCCTGTTCGGCGCCTTGGCGGACTCCTCCAGCTCAGGCAGTACGACCACCTCCGTGCCCCCCTTCGCCAGCACCCCGCTCCCGTCGGCCGAATCCACGAACGTGTCCGGCTCCCGCCAGGCCGTGACCACCCGCCGCACCCCCGCCCGCAGAATCAGCTCGGCACAGGGCGCCGGACGGGAGGCCCGCCGGGCACAGGGCTCCAGACTGCTGTAGACCGTGGCACCGGCCAGCCGGGGATCCGCCGGGTCGAGCTTCGCCAGCGCGGCCTCCTCCGCGTGGACCACGGGGTCGTCCCCCTCCCGCGAATGGCCCCGGGCCAGCTCCGTGCCGTCTCCGGCCACGACGAGCGCCCCGACGCTGAAGGCCGTCCGCGAGGGCGGACACAGCGCGGCCAGTTCGCACGCCGTACGCAACCAGTGACGGTCGGCCGCGGTGGGCAGCGGGCCGGTTCCGGGGGCCGTGGGCTCGTAGCGCATGAGGACGACGTCCTCGATCCTGCGGGTCTCGGTCAGGCGCAGCCGGCCGGCCTGGTAGCCGCCGGGGCCGAACAGGCGGGGTGCGGCCGGGTCGCCGACGAACAGCGGGGCGAGGACCAGCTGGAGCTCGTCGGCGAGGCCGAGCTGCAGCAGCTGGGTGTGGACCGTGCCGCCGCCCTCGACCATCAGCCGCTCGACGCCGCGCACGTCGTGCAGGTGGGTCAGCAGCGCCCGCCAGTCGAGGTCGGGGCCCAGCGGCACGATGTCCGCGGTGCCGCCGACGCGCCCGGCCGCCCGCTCGGCGCCCTCGTCGGTCGTGTAGACCAGCTTCTCGCCGCCGGTGTGCCAGAAGTTGGCGTCCGGGTCGAGGTCGCCGCCGGCGGTGACGGCGACCTTCAGCGGGTACTCCGGCCGGCCCTCCCGCACCCGCGCCGCCCGGCGCTCGGCGGAGTTGACCAGCAGCCGCGGGTTGTCGGCGCGGATCGTGCCGGCGCCGATCAGGATGGCGTCGACGGAGGCCCGTACCGCGTCGACCCGGTCGAAGTCGGCCGGGCTGGACAGCAGGAGCCGGTCGGGGCCGGTGTCGTCGAGATAGCCGTCGAGGGAGACGGCGGCGGACAGCAGCACGTACGGGTACGACATCGGCGCGGTCTCCCTGCGGGGCGAGGCTTGGTTCAAGTTTGAAACAAACTTACACTGGCGGCATGACGACCCGCTGGCTCAGCCCCGAGGAGCAGCGCGCCTGGCGCGCGTACCTGGCCGCGACCCACCTCCTGGAGGACGCGATCGACCGACAGCTCCAGCAGGACGCCGGCATGCCGCACCTGTTCTACTCCGTGCTGGCCAACCTCTCCGAGGCGCCCGACCGGCGGCTGCGGATGACCGACCTCGCCGAGTCGCTGAAGATCACGCGCAGCCGGCTGACATACGCGGTGACCCGGCTGGAGCGGGACGGTCTGGTGCGCCGGGAGGAGTGCCGCTGGGACAAGCGCAGCAGCATCGCCGTGCTGACGGACGAGGGACTGGCCGTACTGCAGCGTACGGCGCCCGGGCATGTCGAGACCGTGCGCGCCACCCTGTTCGACCGGCTCACACCGGAGCAGGTGGGGCAGCTTGAGGAGATCTGCGCGGGGATCGCACGCGGGCTGCAGGGCGACGGTGGCGAGTCCGGCACGGAGGACGTGCCCTGGCGGCGCCGTTCGTCCTGTTCGTGACCGCCCCGCAGCGGATCACCCGAATCCGATTGCTTTAACTTTTAAGCATGATGTAGGGTCCCCTGCGTAGCGCTGCTTCAAAACTGAAGCACATGCCCGCACCCGGAGGGACCCGCATGCCCGACACCCCCGCCGCCACGCCGCGCGCCCGCGTCCGGGTACCGCTGCGCTTCCACGACGGCTACAGCGTCGACGCCGAACTCGTCACCTTCCACGGCCTGGCCGACGGCCAGGAGCACGTCGCCGTCGTCCTCGGCGACCCCGCCCCCGGCGCCGTCCCGCTGGTGCGCCTGCACTCCGAGTGCCTGACCGGCGACGTCTTCGGCTCGGCCCGCTGCGACTGCGGACCCCAGCTGCGCGAGGCGGTCGAGCGCATCGCCGACCGCGGCGGCGTCCTGCTCTACCTCCGCCAGGAGGGCCGCGGCATCGGTCTCTACAACAAGCTCGACGCCTACGCCCTGCAGGACCAGGGCCTCGACACCTACGAGGCGAACGCCGCGCTCGGCCTGCCGGAGGACGCCC
Organism: Streptomyces puniciscabiei; assembly: GCF_006715785.1. Lineage (NCBI taxonomy): Bacteria > Bacillati > Actinomycetota > Actinomycetes > Kitasatosporales > Streptomycetaceae > Streptomyces > Streptomyces puniciscabiei. The sequence continues at coordinate 3,338,031 of NZ_VFNX01000001.1, read as the reverse complement.
GCGACTACACGGCCGCCGCGCAGATGCTCGCCGCCCTCGGCATCGGAAACCTGGACCTGCTGTCCAACAACCCGGACAAGGCCGAGCAGTTGCGCGCACTGGGCGTGGTGGTACGGGACCGGGTGCCGACCGGCGTCTTCACCACGGCCCACAACGTGCGCTACCTGCGTGCGAAGGTCCTCCAGACCCGGCACACCCTGCCGCTGGCCGAGCTGGGCGTGGGCTGAGCCCGTCGGCGGCCCGGTGGCCCATCGCCCCACGGCGACGCCGTCACCGCGTCCGCCGGCGGCCCGGGAGGGCCAGTGCCGGCAGGGCCGCCAGGGCCAGCAGGGTCGCCGCGACGGCGTACGCGGTGCGGAAGCCGGACGGGTGTGTGCCCGCCGTAGCCAGCACCACCGACAGCACGGCCGTGCCGACGGACGCGCCCAGCTGGGAGTTGATGCTCAGCGCGGTGCTCGCCGCGGCGAGCCGCTCCGCGGGCAGGCCCCGGCTCGCCGTGGTCATCGTCGGCATCAGGACCATGCCGGTGCCGACGCCCATCACCATGGCCGACGCGACCATCCGCCAGGGCGTGATCCCGGGCACGCCCACCTGCCAGGCCGTCAGCGCCATCCCGAGGGCGGCCACCGCGATCCCGGTCCCGACCAGCCGGCGCGGAGCCGCCCTGTCGATCCGTCGCGCCGCGATCTGCATCGTCGTACCGACGACGAGACCGACCGGCGCGCCCAGCAGTCCGGCCGCAGTGGCGCTCAGGCCCCGCTCCTGCTGCCAGTACAGCGGGCCGAGCAGCATCGAGCCGAAGTAGCCGCAGGTGAACAGGGCGAGCGTGCCGGCGCCGGCGGCGAAGGTACGGTCGCGCAGCAGCCGCAGGTCCAGCAGCGGAGCGGACGCGGTGAGCGCCCGGCGTACGAAGGCCGCGACGAGGGCCGCGCCGACGAGCGCCGGCACGAGGGCACCGGGCGTGGTGAGGTCACCGCGCTCACCACCCCGGGCGAGGCCGTACAGGAGCAGGGCGAGGCCGGGGGACAGCATCAGCAGGCCGGGGAGATCCAGACGGGCGGGGGGCGTCAGGGTGCCGGTGGGCCTCGTTATGCCGGTGGACCTCGCGACGCCGGTGGACCCCGCTGTGCCGGTGGGCGTCATGGCGCCGGTGGGTGTCCCGGCGCCGGCCGTCCTGCCGGACACGGCCGTTCTGCCGGTTCCGGCGGTCCCCACGCTTTCGGCCGTCCTCTCGGTTCCGGCCGCCCTTGCGGTCTTGCCGGTCACCGCCGTCCTCTCGGTTCCGGCGTTCCTCACGCTTTCGGTCGTCCTGCCGGTCACCGCCGTCCTCTCGGCCCCGGCAATCCTCCCGGTCCCGGGTGCCCTCCCGGCCCCCGGCGTCGGTGCGTCCGCGGGCAGCAGGCGTAGGGCGAGGGTCAGGGCCAGGGTGCCGACGGGCAGGTTGATCAGGAAGATCCAGTGCCAGGAGGCGGCGTCGAGGAGCCAGCCGCCGAGTACCGGCCCGGCGACCGGCCCGACCAGGATGGGCAGCCCCGCGACGGCCATCGCGCGACCGAGCCTGGACCGGTCGGCGGCGCCCATCACCATGGTCATGCCGACCGGCTGCAGCAGCCCCCCGCCGAGCCCCTGGACCGCGCGGAAGGCGATGAGGCTGCCCGCGTCCCAGGCGCAGGCGGCGAGCAGCGAGCCGAGGGTGAAGAGGGTGAGCGCGGTCAGATAGGTCCGCTTGGCGCCGATCCGGGACATGGCCCAGGCGGCGGTCGGGATGACGGCGGCCAGTGCGAGCGTGTACGCCGTGGTGGTCCACTGGATGGTCTCCAGCGAGGCGCCGAAGGACTGCGAGAGCCGGCGCAGCGCGACGTTGACGATCGTCATGTCGAGCACCGCCATCACCATGCCGGTGACCGTGACGGCCAGGATGCGGTTCAGGGCGGTGGCCGGGTCCGGTGCCGGGCGGGCCGGGGCCGCCGCGGTGGGTGCGGTCGTACGCATCTCTCCCCGTCCCCGCCCTCAGCCGACGTACGGGCGCTCGGCCCGCGCGGTCCGCAACGCCCGTCCCCACCAGGTGAGTTGACCGAGCATGCCCTTGGCGGCGCCGGTGCACACGGCCGCGTCCAGCGGCGTGCCGTCCTGACCGAGACCGGACCAGGGGCCGTGCAGGCTGACCGAGTCGCGCACGGTTGTCGCGTGCAGCTCGGCGAAGACCAGCCGGAGTTGCTCGACCGCGCGCAGGCCGCCGCCGAGGCCGCCGTAGGAGACGAAGCCCACCGGCTTGGCCCGCCACTGGGCGTGGTGCCAGTCGATGAAGTTCTTCAGGGACGCCGGGAAGCTGTGGTTGTACTCGGGCGTGACCACGACGAACGCGTCGGCTGCGGCGAGCCGTGGCGAGACGTCCCGCAGCGCGGCGACGGCCTCGGGGCCGGGGGCACCGCCCCAGTCGGGCAGCACCAGCGGGAGGTCGATCTCAGCGAGATCGATGACGTCGAAGTCGAGGCCGGTGTCGCCGGCGGCGGTGCCGAGGAACCAGTCCGCGACGGCCCGGCCCTGCCGGCCCTCCCGGACGCTGCCGACGATGACGGCGACACGCAGCGGTGCTTCGGCGCGGTCAGCAGGCACACCCTCAACAGACACAGGCACACGCTCAACAGACATAGGAATCCCCATCTCCTGTGAGTGGGCCGCCCGGTGCGGCCTCCCGCACAGCAAAGTACAACGCACGTTGTAGAAAGTGCAACGCTCGTTGTAAGTCGGCTAGAGTGGCCGGTCGGAGGAGGACGACAGGAGGCAGGCGTGGGCGAAACGAACGAAGCCCGGGTGGCGCGGGCGCGACGCGAGGTCTCACCGCGCAAGCTGGAGAAACAGATGGCGATCGCGAGCGCGTCCTGCACGGTCTTCGGCCGCGAGGGCTATGCGCGCGCCTCGGTCGACGCGCTGGCCGCCGAGGCCGGCGTCTCCACGCGCACGCTCTACAACCACTTCCCCGGCGGCAAGGCACAGCTCTTCCAGACCGTGGTGACCTGGACGTCCAGCGAGGTCCGTGACGCCCAACTGGCCTGCCTGCGCGCGGTGCTGGACCCTGAGCGCCCCCCGCACCCCGACGACCTGGAGCGCGATCTGGTCGCCCTGGCCCGCGGGTTCGCCGACCTCATGGCCGAGTACCCGAACCACTTCGCCCTCGTCCGCCACATCCACGCCGAGGCCGACCATGTGCCGCCGGAGGTCCTGAAGGCCTGGCACGAGGCAGGTCCGGAGCCGGTCGGCCGGGCCGTCGCCGAGGCGATGACGCACCTCGCCGACGCCGGCCTGCTCGACCCGCACGGCGACGCGCCCATGGCCGCCGCCCACTTCATGGCCCTGACGACCCACACCCTCGTCCAGTCCACCCACTACGGCGTCCTCCCCCTCCCCGCGACGGAGACGGACCGCCTGATCAGGGGCGGAGTGGCGGCGTTCCTGCGGGCCTACGGGACCGGTGCCGGTGCGAGTGCGGTGAGGGACGGCGTGGTGCCCACGTGACCGCCGGCCCGAACAGCCGGCATCGGTAGCCGGACAGGCCGTGGCCGGCCCGTGGGTCAGGGCCGGAGCGGGGTCTTGACGGCGCGACGTGCGTCCATGGCCTCGTAAACCCCTCCGCGGCTCGGTCGAGGGGGAGGGTGAGGTCGAAGACCCGGACAGGGTTGATGCGGCCGGTCAGGACGCGGCCGATGAGACCGGGCAGAAAGTGGCGTACGGGGGCGGCGCCGTGCCCGTGCTCCTCGCCCGGCGGGGTCCAGACGAGGGTCTGGCCCAGGCCGTGGGAGTGCCAGGCGGTGCGGGCGCCGAGCGCGAAGTGGACCGCGTTCGCCCGGGCCCGCGACGGCTCCTCGCCACGGTAGACCACGCGCGTCCGCCCTTCGCACGGCTCCGGGAACACGCCGAACGCCAGTGAGACGGAGCGAGCCCGAGACCGCGACCGGGCTCAGGCCGATGCTGCCGGAATGCCCAGCTCGGCCAGCAGGCCGCGTACTCGCTGCTCGATCTCGTCCCGGATCGGCCGTACGGCGTCCACACCTTGGCCCGCCGGGTCTTCGAGCTGCCAGTCCAGGTACCGCTTGCCCGGGAACACTGGGCAGGCGTCCCCGCACCCCATCGTGATCACCACGTCCGAGGACTGCACCGCCTCACCGGTGAGCACCTTGGGCGTCTCGGCCGAGATGTCGATGCCCACCTCTGCCATGGCGTTGACGACGGCCGGGTTGACCGCGTCGGCGGGAGCGGAGCCGGCCGAGCGGACCTCGACCCGGTCGCCGCCGAGGCGGGTGAGGAAGGCGGCACCCATCTGGGAGCGGCCGGCGTTGTGGACGCAGACGAACAGCACGGAGGGGCGCGGTGCAACGGTGCTCATGGCAGGTGTCCTTGCGGGCGGAGGGGCGGTCGGGCAGTCAGGAGGAGGCGAGTCCGGGCTCGCCGTGCGGGACGACCACGCCGTCTGCCGCGCGAGTGGGACCTCCGTACACGACCGCCACGGCGGTCAGCCCGAGTACGGCGCCGAGCAGTTGGGCCGCGACGAACGGGGCGACGGAGGCGGGGGCGATCCCGGCGAAGGTGTCGGTGAAGGCCCGGCCGATGGTCACCGCCGGGTTCGCGAAGGACGTGGAGGAGGTGAACCAGTACGCGGCCCCGATGTAGGAGGCCACGGCTGCCGGGGCCAGGGAGGCGCGGCCGACACGCTCCAGGCCGAGGACGAGCAGGATCAGCCCGCCCGTGGCGACGACCTCGCCCAGCCAGAGGTGGCCGGCGGACCGGTCGTGGGCGGAGAACCTCACGAGCGGCTCGGCGAGCATGGCGTCGGCCAGCACCGCGCCGCCGATCGCCCCGGTGATCTGCGCGGGCAGGTACGCGGCGACATCCCGCAGGCTCGGCCCGGCGCCGGTGCGCCGGCCGGTGAACCAGGCGGCCAGGGTGACGGCGGGGTTGAAGTGCGCGCCGGAGACGGGTCCGAGCAGCGTGATCAGCACGCCCAGACCGAAGACGGTGGCCAGCGAGTTGGCCAGCAACTGAACGCCGACGTCGTGCGACAGCTCGGTCGCCTGGATACCGGAGCCCACGACCACAGCCACCAGCAGGCCGGTCCCCACCGCCTCGGCCGCGACACGACGGCCGAGCGAAGCGGTCACGCCGTCACCCCGGCGGCCCGGGGCGTCGTCAGGAACCCGGTGAGCTTGTCCAGGACTCCGGGCAGCACCCAGTAGTACACCCAGGTCCCGCGGCGCTCGCAGTCGATCAGGCCGGCCTGACGCAGGAGCTTGAGGTGGTGGGAGATCGTCGGCTGGGACAGGTCGAAGGCCGGCGTCATCTCGCACACGCAGACCTCGCCGCCCTCCCGCGAGGCGATCATCGACAGCAGGCGCAGCCGCACCGGATCGCCCAGCGCCTTGAAGACCTTGGCCAGCTCAGCGGCGCGTTCGTCGTCCAACGGCGCGGCAGCCAGACCCGGGCAGCAGGCGGCGGCATCCTCCTGGCCGATCAACTCGAGCTCTTGTTTCGACACATCTCTATATTGACGCCTCTCGATCCAAGGCGCAAGGTTGCATCAACAAACGTCAATACAAGAAGTTCCAGTGCACCGCCATGCCCCGTCACCCAGGAGTGAAGCCATGCGCGAGCAGTCCACCGACCTGCGCGAAACCGTCCGCCGGCGGTACGCTGCCGCGGCCGTAAAGGTCACCGAGGGCGGCACCGCCTGCTGTGGACCCGAGCCCGTCGAGGTCGACGAGAACTTCGGCTCCACCCGCTACACCACCGACGAACGCGACGCCCTCCCCGCCGAAGCGGTCGCCGCCTCCCTCGGCTGCGGCAACCCCACCGCCGTAGCGGAACTCCGCGAGGGCGAACGCGTCCTGGACCTCGGCTCCGGCGGCGGCATCGACGTCCTGCTCTCCGCCCGCCGCATCGGCCCGACCGGCAAGGCGTACGGGCTGGACATGACCGAGGAGATGCTCGCCCTCGCCCTGGCCAACACCGAGCGGGCCGGCGCCGCCAACGTGGAATTCCTCAAGGGCACCATCGAGGCCATCCCGCTGCCCGCCAACACCATCGACGTGGTCATCTCCAACTGCGTGATCAACCTGTCCGTCGACAAGCCGGCCGTCTTCGCCGAGACCTTCCGCGTCCTCAGGCCCGGCGGCCGTATCGGCGTCTCGGACGTCGTCGCCGACGACGCACTCACGCCGGAGCAGCGCGCGGAGCGTGGCGACCACGTCGGCTGCATCGCGGGCGCGCTGTCCTTCGCCGAGTACCGCGCCGGACTGGAAGCCGCCGGCTTCACCGGCGTCGAGATCACCCCGACGCACTCCGTGGCGGACGGCATGCACTCCGCGATCGTCCGGGCCACCAAGCCCGCTGTCTCCGACGCGACCTTTGAGACAGGGAGTTCGGATGGCAGTTGCCGTGGCGTCGACGCCTGCTGCACTCCGGCCGGGACACACAGCAGCGCCTGAGCCCACCGAAGCCGACTCAGGCGCTGCACCGCAGGTCAGGGGCCATGCCCCCGCCCGCCAGCCGTAGGCCCTGTGGGACTCGAACCCACAACCAATGGATTAAAAGTCCACTGCTCTGCCAATTGAGCTAAGGGCCCAGGCGATGTTGCCTGTCCGAGCATAGCCGGACGAGGCCGGGTCTCCGATCGGGTATCGGTGACCCGGCCGCGTCGGGTGGGCGGCAAGGCTCCGGATCGTCACTTTTCGACCAGGTTCGCGGCCCGGGTCCGCTGCTCGGCGAGGAACCAGTGGCGGGCCGAGGCCAGCCACCAGGTCGCGGCGAAGCCGAGGACGACCAGGACGGCGACGGGGGCGTAGTTGAACGTCTTCGAGGTGACCGGGGAGACCTGCGGGAGCATGAAGAGGACCGTGATCGCCACCACCCACACCACCGAGACGATCCCGATCGCCCCCGACCAGCGGCCCAGGTGCCAGGGCCCGCGTTCGAAGGCGGCGCCCCTGCGGACCCGCAGGAAGGTCGGGATGACGTAGGCGATGTAGAGGCCGATGACAGCGATCGAGGTCACCGCCGCGTACGCCGTCGAGTTGATCAGATAGGGCAGGCCGAGGGCCAGCGCGCCCAGTGCCGCCAGCCACACCGCCGCCACGGGGGTGCGGGTGCGCGGGCTGACCGTGTGCCAGACCCGGGAGAAGGGCAGCGCGCCGTCGCGGGAAAAGGCGTAGATCATGCGGCTGTTGGCGGTCACCGAGGCCATGCCGCAGAAGAGCTGGGCGCCGATCACGACGAGGAGCAGGAGCTTGCCCGTCGTCGCTCCGAGCGCGTCCAGGAGGATCTGGGCCGGGGGCGCGCCCGTCGGGGACGTGAGTTCCCTGTCGTACGACTGGATGGCGAAGGTGAAGCCGAGCAGGAGCACGAAACCGGCGACCCAGGAGGTCCAGATCGAGCGGACGATGCCCTTCGGGCCCGCCGTGGCCGCGTCGTGGGTCTCCTCGGTCATGTGGGCGGAGGCGTCGTAGCCGGTGAAGGTGTACTGGGCCATGAGGAGGCCGAGCAGGACGACGTACGGGCCACTGCCCCAGCCCGTCTCGTTGACGAACTTCGTGAACACGAACGACGCCGACTGGTGGTGGTCGGGGACGAAGGCGAGCGCGGCCACGATCACCGCCACGCCCAGCACGTGCCACCACACGCTCACGTCGTTCAGGAACGCGACGATCCGCACGCCGAAGGTGTTCAGCAGGCCGTGGAGGACGAGGATCGCCGCGAAGAGGAGGACCGTGCGGCCCGGGGTCACCTCGAAGCCGAACTGGAGGTTCAGGTACGCGCCGAGGAAGGAGGCCGCGCCGAAGTCGATGCCGGCGGTCACCGCGACCTGGCCCAGCACGTTGAACCAGCCGGTGAACCAGGCCCAGGCCGCCGCCGAGCGGGGTGGTGCGAGGCGGTGCGCCCAGAAGTACAGGCCGGCCGAGGTGGGGTACGCCGAGCAGATCTCGGCCATCGACAGCCCGACGAACAACGTCATCAGGCCCACCGCGACCCAGCCCCAGGTGATCACCGCGGGGCCGCCGGTGGTCATGCCGAAGAGGTAGAGGGTCAGACAGCCGGACAGGACCGAGATGATCGTGAAGGAGACGGCGTAGTTCGAGAACGCCGACATCCGGCGGGCGAGGACCTGGGTGTAACCGAGCTGGGCCAGCCGTTCCTCGTCCGACAGCCCACTCACTCTCGCATCTTCTGTCATGCCCCCAGCAATTCCCTCAGCGGGGGCGTGACATGCGTCACCCGGTGACGGAAAAGGGCCCGTACGACCGAAGTCGTACGGGCCCTTTTCCGGGTCACTCGGAAGTCACTCGGCGTCAGCCGTTGCGCTTCCAGCGCGGCTTGTCCTCGCGGCGGCCGAAGGAGCCGTTGCCGCGGTGGTCGTCACGGCGGCCGTAGGGGCGCTCGTGGCCGCCGGACCGGAAGCCCGGGCGGTCGTCGCGGCGGTCACGGTTGAACGGACGGTCGCTGCCCCGGTGCCCGCCGCGCTCGTCGCGACGGAAGCCACCCCGGTCGTCGCGGCGCTCGAAGGAACGGCCACCGCGGTCGTCACGACGGTCACGGTCGAACGGACGGCGGTCGTCACGGCGCTCGTCACGGCGGTCGTCACGGCGCTCGAAGCCACGGCCGCCCCGGTCGTCACGCCGCTCGAAGCCACGCTCGCCACGGTCCCGGTCGAAGGAACGGCCACCGCGGTCGTCACGACGGTCACGGTCGAACGGACGGCGGTCGTCACGGCGCTCGAAGCCACGGCCACCGCGGTCGCCGCGCTCCTCACGGCGCTCGAAACCGCGGTCACCACGGTCGCGGTCGAACGGACGGCGGTCGTCACGGCGCTCGTCGCGACGCTCGAAACCACGGCCGCCGCGGTCACCGCGGTCCCGGTCGAAGCCGCGCCGCTCCCGGCGCTCGTACGGCGCCGAAGCCGCCGGACGCTCCTCGCGCTCGGTCTCCCGCGCCGCCGGCTCCTCGGCCACGGCCGCGAGCTCCTCCGCCGCCGTCGCCTGAGCCTCGGCCACCGCGGCCTCCGGGTCCTCGCCGCGCTCGCGGGCGACCCGGGCGACCAGCCGGTCGGCCTCCTCGCGCAGCTCGGTGGCGCGGCGCTGGGCGCGCTCCAGCTGCTTGGTGAGCTGGGCGACCTCGCGCTCGGCCTGCTGGGCGGCGTTGTTCGCGGACTCGGCCTGGACCTCGGTCATGGAACGGGCGCCGGTGATCTCGGCGACCTCCGGGTCGAAGGCGCCGGCGCCCTGGATGATGTGGCGGGCCGCGTCGACGCCGGCGTCCTCCATGAGGCGGAAGATCTGGCGGCGCTGGTGCGGCAGGGAGAGCGACACGACCGTGCCGGTACGGCCCGCCCGCGCGGTGCGGCCGGCGCGGTGCAGGTAGTCCTTGTGGTCGCCGGCCGGGTCCACGTTCAGGACCAGGTCGATGCCGTCGACGTGGATGCCGCGGGCGGCGACGTCGGTGGCGACCAGGACGTTGACGTAGCCGTCCTTGAAGTCGGCCAGGGTGCGGGTACGCGCCCCCTGGGTCATGCCGCCGTGCAGCGCGTCGGCCTTCACGCCGGCGTCGCGCAGCTGCTCGGCGACGCGGTCGGCGCCCAGCTGGGTGCGGACGAAGATGATCGTGCGGCCCTTGCGGGAGGCGATCGCGGCGGTGACCGGCGCCTTGTCCTTGGGCTTCACGATGAGGATGTGGTGCGACATGGTCGTCACCGCGCCCTGGGCCGCGTCCACCTCGTGGGAGACGGGGCTGTTCAGGTAGCGGTCGACCAGGGTCTGGATCTCGTTCTCCATCGTGGCGGAGAAGAGCATGCGCTGGCCGCCGGCCGGGACCTGGTCGAGCAGCTCGGTGACCTCGGGCAGGAAGCCCAGGTCGGACATCTGGTCGGCCTCGTCGAGGACGGCGATCTGCACGTCCTCGAGCGAGCAGGCGCCGCGGTTGATGATGTCGCGCAGGCGGCCCGGGGTGGCGACCAGGATGTCGACGCCGCGCTCCAGGGCGTAGATCTGGTTGCCCATCGAGGTGCCGCCGCAGACGACCTTCATCTTCAGCCCGACGACGTCGCCGTACGGCTGGAGGGCGTCGGCGACCTGCATGGCCAGCTCGCGGGTCGGGGTGAGGATGACCGCGCGGGGGCGCTTCTTCTCGGTACGGCCGCCGGCCAGCTGGGCCAGGGTCGGCAGACCGAAGGAGAGGGTCTTGCCGGAGCCGGTGCGGCCCCGGCCGAGGATGTCCTTGCCGGCCAGTGCGTCCGGGATGGTCGCGGCCTGGATCGGGAAGGGGGTCGTCACACCGTTCTGCGCGAGCTTGCGCACGACGCCCTCGGGCAGGCCGAGGTCGGCGAAGGTGATCTGGGGGGTCTGGGTCTGGTTGGTGTCAGCGGCCTCGGGGGCCTCGGTGATCTCGGTCGTCGCGTCGGCGAGGTCGCCCTCGAACTCGGCGAGCTCGTTCTCGGACACGACGAACTGATCAGTACTGGACACGGACATGCGAATGCGAAACCTTCCGGAGTCTCTTCGGCACGCGCCCGTCAACTCCGTGATTCGCTCACGACCGCCTCAATGCGGTCCGCCACGGCAAAGGAGAGTACGCGCCACACGGCGCGCTCTGTGGTGGCGCCGGGCAAATGGGATCAAACGATCTACTACCATACGCACCTACTGCCCCTGAAGGCAAACCGGCGCCGTTTCCGCAGGTGAGCCGGGTCTCCGACAACCCCGGAGATCACGCTCCGCCGTCCGCCCCGGGCTCCGGAGCCGGTTCGCGCTGGACGAGCTGTGTTCCCGTCGCCTCGTGGGCGGAGGAGGACGGCTCGGCCGACGGGGGCTGGGAGGTCGCCGGCGGCGGGGTGGAGGCGGGCGGCTCGGGCGGGGCGGAGGTGACGGGCGGGGTCGGCGGGGCGTTGGTCGGCGCCGGGTTCCCGGGGTCGACGGTCCTGCCGGGCTTGCCGGGCTTCGCCGGGGCCGCGGGCGAGCTGCCCTCGCCGGACGGGGCGGTGGCCGACGGGGAGGCCGACTCCTTGCCCGGCTCGGTCTTGCCGCCGTGCTCGTGCTTGCCGTCACCGGCCGCGCCGGCGTGCCCGCCGAAGCCTCCGGCGCCGTCCGCCGGGCCGCCGTCGGGCGCCGCACCGCCGTGCTGCCCCGCCGAGTGCGCGGGCCTGGCCCGGCCCGCGTCGTCACCCACGTTCACACAGCCGGTGGCAGCGGCGAGGGCCAGCACCGTGACGGTGAGCCGGACGGGTACGGACAAGGGGCGCACGGCGGCCACCTCCGGAGGCAAGGAAAGAAGTCAACCTCCCCAACTCCCGCCGCCCACAAGAGGACACGCGCCCCGCACGCATCCCCGCACGCTCCACACCCGAGCCACACGCGTCCCCGCGCACCCCACACCCACGCCGCCCAAGGCCACAAGCGCGCCCCCACCCAGCCGCACACGCCCCGATGCCCCGCCACACGCCCGTCCCGCGCCCAGCCGCACACGCCCCGGTGATCCGCCGCACGCGCACCACCGCTCAGCCGGACACGCGCCGCAAGCCGCCGACGGCGTGGACCCCCCACAGGGGCCACCCGCACCCGACGACGAAAGCCGCACGGGTGGTGCGGGTGGGAACCAAATCCCCGCCGAAGGCGGAGCCGAGGCGGAACCGCCACCCGAAACCCCCCGCACTCACCCGTACCCGAGGGCGTGCAGCCGGGCGTCGTCGATGCCGAAGTGGTGGGCGATCTCGTGCACCACGGTCACCTCGGTCTCCGCGACGACGTCTTCGCGGTTGTCGCACATCCGCAGTGTCGGCCCCCGGTAGACGGTGATCCGGTCGGGCAGCACGCCCGCGTACCACTCGCCCCGCTCGGTCAGCGGCGTGCCCTCGTACAGACCGAGCAGCCCGGGGTCGTGGGCGGGCGGTTCGTCCTCCACGAACACCGCCACGTTGTCCATGAGCCGCATCAGCTCCGGCGGGATCCGGTCCAGCGCCTCGGCGACCAGTTCCTCGAACTCCTCGCGCGTCATCTCCAGCACATGGCCATTGTCCGGTACGGGGGCCCGTACGAGAGTGGTGCGGCACCGCATATCCGGGCCGGTACACGGGCATACGGCACCAATGGTCCGCGTCTCCGTCGCCGCCTTCCGCACGATGACGAACCGCATACGCCCCGCCGGCCCCGCCCGCCCCGCCACCCGCGGGCTGCCCGCCCTGGAGCTCGCCGCCCGCCCCCGCCCCTGGCTCCACGCCCTCGCCCTGGCGGCCGTCGTCCTGGTCGGCGCCTGGCTGGGCCTGCTGATCGTCGGAAACGTACGGGCCCCGGTCGGTCCGATGAACACGACGATGGCGCTGCGCCCGTCGCTCACCGGCGGCACGAAGATCAACGTCTCACCGCTGGGCGCCCTCACCCTGGACAGCCATGTGGCACCCGTCCGCCTGGACGTCAACGTCGACCAGCTGGACCCGGTGCGCTCCCAGGCCCTGGTCGATCACCCCGAGCGGATCTCCGGCCTCCAGGACGAGGTCGCCAGGGACGTCGAGCACGACACGCTGGACCTGGCCGTGCGCTCCTGTGTCGCCGTGGTCGCCGGCGCCACGGCCCTCGGCCTCGCCGTCTACCGCAGCCCCCGCCGCGCCCTCGCCGCCGGCGGCCTCGCCCTTGCCCTGCTGGCCGCGTCCGGGGCCAGCGCGTACGCCACCTGGAACCCGAAGTCGATCCTCGAGCCGAAGTTCTCCGGGCTGCTCAGCTCGGCGCCGTCGGTGGTCGGCAACGCGCGCAGCATCGTCACGGAATTCAACGTCTACCAGCAGGAGCTGGCCCGCCTGGTGACGAATGTGACGAAGCTCTACGACGTCACCTCCGCGCTCCCGGCCTACCAGCCGGACCCCTCCACCATCCGGGTCCTGCACGTGTCGGACATCCACATCAACCCGGCGAGCTGGAAGATCATCGCCTCGCTGGTGGAGCAGTACAAGGTGAACGTGATCGTCGACTCCGGCGACACGATGGACCACGGCACGGCGGCGGAGAACGGCTTCCTGGACCCGATCCGGGACCTGGGGGTGCCGTACGTCTGGGTGCGCGGCAACCACGACTCCCGGGTCACCCAGCGCTATCTGCAGCGGATGAAGAACGTGCACGTCCTGGACGACGGCCGGGCGCAGACCGTCGCGGGCCTGCGTTTCGCGGGCATCGGCGACCCGCAGTTCACCCCGGACCGCTCGGTGGTGCCCGGCGGGAACGCGTCCGAGCAGCTGGCGGGAGACCGGCTGGCCAGCGCCCTGCGCGACCAGAAGGCGGCCGGCACCCCGGTCGATGTCGCGATCGCCCACGAGCCGTCCGCGGCCCGGGAGACGGACGGCGAGGTGCCGCTGGTGCTGTGCGGCCATCTGCACCACGAGGGGGACGAGATGCTGCCCTACGGCACCCGGCTGCGCATGGAAGGCTCCACGGGCGGCAGCGGGCTGCGGGCGGTGGAGCACAAGTACCCCGCGCCCATCGAGGCCTCGATCCTGTACTTCGACCGCGACAGCCACCGTCTCCAGGCCTGGGACGCGATCAAGCTGGGCGGGCTGGGCGAGGCGACGGCCGAGGTCAGCCGGCATCTGGCGGACGAGAACCGACCGAGGAGCACGCCTTCCCGGGGCACCCCGTCCCCCTCCCCCGCCACCTCGTCCGCCCCGGCGCCGTAAACCGTTTTGGCGATACTCCCCGCCATCCCATATGCTTCTCACGTCCCCGACGCGCTGAGAAGCGCCCAGGCGGGCCGATAGCCCTCATCGTCTAGCGGCCTAGGACGCCGCCCTTTCAAGGCGGTAGCACGGGTTCGAATCCCGTTGGGGGCACGCAATACCGTGTGCGACACTGTTGCACGCAAGCTTGGTCCTGTGGAGCAGTTTGGAGTGCTCGCCACCCTGTCAAGGTGGAGGCCGCGGGTTCAAATCCCGTCAGGACCGCTGGTGTTTCACGTGAAACACCGTGGCTGGGTAGCTCAGTTGGTACGAGCGTCCGCCTGAAAAGCGGAAGGTCGCCGGTTCGACCCCGGCCCCAGCCACCGCCGCCCTGACCAGGGCTTGAGCCCCTCCCCGATTCCGCCGGGGAGGGGCTCTTTCGTGCCGTCTACGCCAACCCGTACGCCAACGGGTCTCAGGAGAGAGTGTCACCCAGTTTCCGGAGCGCCTTCCGCTGTTCGTCCAGGGAGGCATGTGCGTAGACCTTCATGGTCACCCCGATATCGCTGTGTCCAACGATCTGCCGGACGATGTGGGGCGGCACCCCGATGTCCAGCAGGAGCGACACGGCCGAGTGCCGGAGATCGTGAAACCGGATCTCCAGACCGAGACGCTTCCGGAGCGGGTACCAGCTACGCCGGAGGTTGTCTGGCTCCAGCGGGGTGCCGATGCGGGACGTGAAGACCAGGCCCTGTTCCTTCCACTCCGTGCCGGCGGCGGCCCGCTCCTGTGCCTGCCGCTCACGGTGCTCGGCGAGCGCCTTCACCACGAGGGGCGGCAGCGGAACCGTGCGGACGGATGCCAGGGTCTTTGGCTTGACGAGTCGCAGCTCTCCCCCGACGCGCTGTAGCGCTCGCTCCACGGTGAGCGTCTCTCGGTCGAGGTCGACCGTGTCCCACCGAAGCCCCAGCAACTCGCCGCGCCGCATCCCCAGGACCAGGGCCAGCACGTAGACGGCGTGCAACCGGTCGTCTCCGGATGCACGGAGCAGAAGCCGTGCATCGGCGACGCTCAGCCCCTTCCCGGTGTCGTACGAGGGCGTGGGGACCTGTACGAGCTGGGCGACGTTCCGCACGATCAGTTCCTCCCGCACGGCGTTCTGCAGCGCGTTGCGGAGTACGGCGTGAATGGACTGCACCATGCGGCGGGACAGCAGGGTCTTGCAGCACTCGCCCGCCGCGCAGCACTCCGGCTCCGGGCGCTCCTTGTCCCAGCCGTGCTTGCAGCACTGGCACTCGGATGCAACGCGAGCGAGCCACGTCCGGACCTCGGCGGCCCGTAGGGTTCGGATCTTCTTCCGGCCCAGTCCCGGAACGAGGTGGACACGCGCCACACTCTCGTAGCCCTGGTAGGTCTTGGGGCGCCGGTTGACCTTGACCACCGTGGCGAGCCAGTAGGTGAGGTAGTCCTCCAGGTTCATGTTCGTGTCAGGCACCGGGATGCCCTGGTTCTCCTGAGCCTGGAGTTCGGTGATCTTCTGCCGTACCTCGTCACGGGTCTTGCCGTAGACCGAGACGCGCTTACGGATGCCGCTCGTCGTGGTCACGTACACGCGGCCGTGGTACGTGCCGTCCTTTCGGATGGTGATGCTGCCTTCGCCGTTGGCACGCTTGGCCATCAGTCGTCGTCTCCCAAACGGTTCTGGATGTAGGTGCGGAGGGCATCGGCCGGTACGCGTCGGGCGCGGCCGATGGTGAAGCTCGGGAGTTGCTTGGACCTGATGAGGTCGTAGACCTTGAAGCGGCTCAGCCGCAGTGCGGCCATGACCTCGGGGACCGTGAGCGCCTCGTGGCTCGGGGGCAGGGCGGTGCTCATGCGTTGACTCCTCCGCGGGCAGTCCTTCGGGGGCCTCTCTGGGGGCCGCTACTTCCGCTACCGCCGCTACCGCGCAGGTCAGGGGCCTGTTTGAGGTAGCGGGAAGGGGTAGCGGTAGCGGATGGGTAGCGGCGGGGTAGCGGCTCGCGATGCGGCTTGCCGCTACCCCGTTGTTGCTGGTCAGGCCGCGTTTTCCGTGTCCGGTAGCGGAGGTAGCGGACTTTCCGGAGGAGGGGGGCAGTAGCGGGCCCACGCGTCGCGCAGATCGGCGGCGTAGTAGCCCTTGAGGACGCTTCCGGCGGTCTTGATGTTGCGGGAGGTGATCGGCTCGGTGTCGGCCGTCATGTACTCGGCGAGCATCTTGGACAGGCGCCGGTTGTCGAGAGGCTTGCCATGCAGGTCGGCCCATGGGGCGTCGTCTAGGGCGTTGAGCCGGTCCAGGATGGCGACGGTGGGCAGCCGGTCGATGCCGACCATGACGTGGTCGCGCAGGTCGGTCAGTAGCCGGATTCCCAGGCTGCCCTTGTCGTTGGTCTTGGAGGCGGTCACCAGCGTCACGCACGCCGCGCGAGCCCGTTCGGGCCAGGCGCCGCCGGCGGCGTCGGCGACGGCGAGCAGGGGTTCCCACACGTCCGCCGGGCGGTCGGTGACGCCGTCGGGCATGTCGGGCCAGGCTCCCATGACGAACCCGCGGGCGTGTTCGGCCCATTGGGCGAGTCGATCACGGAGCTGGTGGCCTTCCGCCTCGTGGATGCGGGCCCGGAAGGGTTCGATGCGTTCGTTGCGCGCCCGGCGGCGCATCCGGATGATGACGGAGCGGGTCATGATCGTGTCGGGCAGGTTGCCGAGTCCGGCGACGGCGACCCCGGCGTACGAGGGGAAGGCCTGCACAGTCTGGTTGCCGCCGTCGCCGATGCACCGGTAGGTGACCCCGGTGCGGCGGTGTCCGGCGTTGAGGAATCCGCGTAGTTCCTCGTTGTCTCCCGCCTTCGGTCCGAAGATCGTGTCGATCTCGTCGAACAGGATCGTCGGCCGGCCGTTGGGGTTGGAGACGGATCGGAACAGGGCGGCGGCGGACGCGTTGACGGCCGTCATGGGCTGCGGGACGAGGGTTTCCACGATCTCCAGCGCGCGGGACTTACCGGAGCCCGGTTCCGGGGACAGGAAGGCCAGACGCGGGGTGGAGTCGAAGCAGTCCAGCAGGTGCGCGTGGGCGTCCCACAGCGCGACAGCGACGTAGGCGGCCTCGGTCGGGAAGACGTTGAAACGCCGGTGGAACGCTTCCACCTCGTCCAGCAGCGCGGCCCCGTCGATGGTGGGGGTCATGCAGCGGCCCTTCCTTCCTGGGGGTTGCGGAGCGTGCAGGTGTCGCGGTGGGCGGTGTGAGCTTCGATCAGGGCGAGCACCCGGGCGTGGCCGACGGCGCTTCGGTCCCAGCCGCACAGGCATTTCGAGGTGGCCGTGGGCACCGTGCCGCGCGGGGCACAGATGTGCAGCCACGCGACGGGGTACCAGCCGTCCCCGGTGTGCGGGTCAGAACGAAGAGCAGTTCGGACGCCCTTACGGGCGGCGCCCTTCGGCTCGCCTACGGCCGCCGTGTCCACAGGCTGTGGAGCGGCCTGTGGGCCTGTGGGTGCCGGGGGTCGGCCTTCCAAGGGGAGGGTGGCGGTGGCGGTCATGCCGCGTCCCTGGGTCGGGCCTTGCTGATGGAGCTGTCCAGGGCGCTGCGGATGGTGGTGCGGCACTCGGCAGCGGTGAGTCCAGCCGCCTCGCCGATCCCTTGGAAGGCCTCCTCCGCCACGTGCCGGGGGAGGTCGCCCCACGCGACGAACCGCCCCACCTTGAAGGCGCACCGGTTCAGCGTGTTGTTGCGCTGCCTCTCGGGGGCGGCGGCCACGACCGCACATTCGGCTTCCAGCGCGGCCAGTGCCGCGCGGCTGCCGTCCACCGCAGGCAGCCTCAACGGGCCCACAGGCCGCGCGGGGGCCGGTTGCAGGATGGTTTGCAGCCACTCGGGCAGTACGGCCGTCTCAAGGCCGCACAGCGACTCGTACGCTCCGGCGGGCGTGATACTGCCGGCGGCGACCACGTACCCACCCCATGCCCTGGTGTCCACCAACCCCCCTACGGTTCCAGCCGTGTTGGCCAGACGGACGCCGGGCGGGGCGCTGAAGTACAGATGCCTCCCGCCGCTCGCGGTCCGCACCCGGTAGGTGGCCGGGACGGCGTGCCCGGCGCGCTCGCAGAGCGCTCCAAAGGTCGCCGCGCCGCAAGGCGCGTCCGAACTGCCCTTGTCCTTGGGCACGTCCAGGTCAACGACCAGCAGCCCGGATGGACCAGTGGCGATACCGACGTTGAACGGCGCCCGTGACCAGGCCGCATGGATGCGGTCGGGGTCGGTGGTGGCGCGCTGCTCCCACTTCAGGTGGCCGCTCGAGCATGGCCCGGTACGCGGGCAGGCCTGTTCGCCGTGCAGGGCAGGCCGCTTCGTGCCGGGGCGGAGCGGGAAGACGTGCCAGCCCTGTTCGGCGGCCTGCAGCGCGGCATGCAGCAGGGTGGTCTTCACGCGGCGGTCCTTCCTTCCAGGGCCAGGTACTGGGCGGCGATGAAGCGGGTGTAGGCGGGGGGTACGGCTTTTCGGGCTTCGAGGTTGGTCATCCAGGTGCAGCCCATGGCGTCGGCGTAGGCGCGCTCGCCCTTGTGCTCGAAGGCGAGCAGTCCCTTGCGGTGCCAGCAGGGCGGGACTAGGTCCCCGCCCCCGCCCCAGGACGTCTCGAAGACGCGGTGACGGCGGAGGCTGAGACCGAACTGGGTGCCGCAAAGCAGGTAATCCGGCCGCAGCAGACCCGCCGCCGCGGTCTCGGGCACGTTCTCCATCACCCACGGCCGCCCGGTCGCCTGCATGACCTTGCGGCCGGGGCTGATCAGGTCGGGATGGTTGTCCGGGTTGCCGCGCCACCTGGTGACGGTGGCGTAGCGCTCGCACGGCCACGACCCG
Source organism: Streptomyces puniciscabiei (assembly GCF_006715785.1). Lineage (NCBI taxonomy): Bacteria > Bacillati > Actinomycetota > Actinomycetes > Kitasatosporales > Streptomycetaceae > Streptomyces > Streptomyces puniciscabiei. The sequence goes on along the minus strand of NZ_VFNX01000001.1, from coordinate 3,319,483 downwards.
TGGACCAAGTCGAAGGCGTGGCCGTGATCGGCGCAGTACTCCAGGCCGTCGGCCTGGACGAAGGTGAAGGGGTAGTTGGGCTGGGGGTGGATGTCGACGCCGACGACGTCGAACCCGGCCAGGTAGTAGCCCATGGACAGGCCCCCGGCACCGCAGCACAGGTCCAGCACCCGCAGGCCGTTGGGTCGCCGCAGCGGCAGCACGCTCGCCGTCATGCGGCCACCCCCAGGCGGTCCGTAGCGAGCAGGGCGAGCGCGGCCGTGCCGATGTGGTGGGTGTAGGCCGGCGGGATGCACTCGCGGATGCCGTCGCGGTTCATCCACGGCACCCCCAGCACCCGGCGGGCGAGGGCGACGCCGGAGAAGTTGCCGACAAACTGGCCGTAGTGGCCGGGCGGGACCGGGCGGCCCATCTTGGCCTGCGGGACCAGGTGGGCGGGGTGGCCGGGCTGGTCGAGGGTGAAGCCTCCGCCGGGCTCGAAGAAGCGGTGCCGGTAGTTCTCCAGCCGGAACATCTGCCCGCACAACATCACCGGACCACGCAGCTTGGGCAGCGCTCCGCCCACGTTCTCCATCACCCACGGCCGCCCGGCCGTCTCCAGCGCGGCGCGGGTAGGGGCGATCAGGTCGGGGTGCTCGCGCCCCTGGATCCGCTGGCAGTCGCTATCGTGCTGGCATGGCGGTGAGGCGTGGATGAAGTCGAATCCTGTCCCGTGCTCCAGCACGAACGCGATGGCGTCGGCCTGCACGAACCGGTACGGGTAGCGTGGTTGCCGCTCCTTGTCGACGCCAGTCACGTCGAACCCGGCGTCGGCGTAGCCCTTGGCGGCGCCACCTTGGCAGCAGAACAGGTCCAGCAGACGCGGCCGGTGGCCGCGCACTCGCCGGATGTCGGTGGGTTGGGTCATGCTGTTTGTCTCCAGTTCTGTACCGGACGGAGACCGGAGCGGGCCGGGTTCTTTGGCGAGAGTTGGCCCGCTCCGGGCAAGTTGGTTTGCTCGATGTCTAGTTGGCTGAAGGACCTGCATTTCCGCTGGTTGGGACCGGCTGTCAGTGCGGCGGATTACTGTGTCTGGCCAAACCGGGCATTAGGCGCGGAGACAACCGGACAGGGGGGCGGACAGCCATGGCAACTACGTGGTTTGTGCTGGCGGTGGGCGCCGAGCGTGTGCACGGCGGGAACGATGGCTACGACGACGACCCGGCCCGGCACTACAGCTGGGACAGCACCGTTCCCCAGCACGCCAACCTGGCCGCAGGCGACCTGATTGCGCTGTGGGACAAGAAGAAGCTGCTCGGTATATCCGTCATAGAGCGGATAGACGTGGGCAGCGAGATCAAGAGCACCTACTTCCACCGCGCGTGCAACAAGGCATCCTTCAAGCCGCTCAAGACGGGTGACCAGCGGTGGTGGTGCGCCACATGCCGGGAGAGGTTCAACGATCCCGGCACGCGCACGAGGGCCGTCACGACGTACCGGTCCCACCACAGCAGGGCCTGGCAGGACCTGAGCGGACGTCTGACCGGCCCCCAGGTACGGGCCTTGTGTGACAAGCCGGCGTCGCAGCACGCCATGCGTCCCGCCCGCTGGGAGAAGGTGCGCGCCGCCCTGCTGGCCGCAGGCGCTCGCGTGCCTGCGGACATCACCGACAGCGCACGCGTTGTCATCCGGGGCGGACACCGCCGCGCCTCCGTCGAAGTGCGCCTAGGGCAAGCACTGTTCCGTAAGCGTCTGCTGGAAGAGCAGGGCGAAGTGTGCGCGTTCAGCGGCCCTGCACCAGCCGCCGCACTCGAAGCGGCGCACCTGTACAGCTATGCCGAATCCGGTGAGCACCACGAATACGGTGGTCTGCTGCTGCGCCGCGATCTGCATCGTCTGTTCGACCTGGGCCGCATCGCGGTGAACCCTGATACGGCCACCCTGGACGTCAGTGACGACATCCGCAGCTACCCGCTGTACGGACAGATGGACGGTCAGACCCTTGCCCTGACGCTGCACCCGCAGCACCGCGTGTGGCTCGGAGCCCACTGGGATATCCATCGTCAGGACAGGCAGCAGCACAGCAACCCGCAGTCCGATCAGCTGTAGAAACGGTTGCGCTTGATGACGGCCTTGCGGATGTTCACCGTCGTCCCGCCCTCGCCGTGGCCGCGGCCGCTGAAGATCTGCGCAGCGATCCATCCGCCGAAGATGACGGCAGCGAGGGTGATGAGCTGGGTGATGAGGGCAGTCAGGGCGGTGATGAACGTGGTGAGCAGCAGCAGTCCGCCGCACAGGGCGAGGAACCCGACACCCCCGAGGGCAACGTTCACCGCCGCGCGGGCGACGACCGGCTTGGCGGTGACCGGTTCCGGCTTGACCGGCTCGATGGCGTAGCCGGTGACGACACGGCCGTCCGCCAGGACGACGCTCGCGACCGTCGGCACCGTGTGCGGCTGGACGGCGGACAGGGGCGCCGTGTACGGGGCCACGAGGGGGGTGGGCTGGTGGACTTCCTGGGCTCGTACGGCGGGCGCGTTGTCGGTGCGGTCGGGGTGCATGCGGAATCCCTTCCGGTACTGAGTGAGGGAAGCTGAGGCACCCCCTTCGGGATGCCGTGTGGAGGGGTTTTCGGGCCTCTGAGCTGGAGGAATCCCTGACTCCCTGGACGATCATTTGTGCTGGTCAGGGCCAGGGAGGCGGGTCAGGGAGGGCTTCAGGGAGTTCTCCCTGCCTCCCTGACCGGCGGGGGTCGCCTCCCTGCCGTCAGGAAGCGGAAGCGGAACCGGTGTCGTCGCGGTCGGCGAGGGCGTGGGCGAGGCGGTCACGGCTGATGACCATCACGCCGTCGGACTTGTAGGGCTCGGCCCCGGTGCCGTCCATGACGCGCTTGAGGTCGAGGAACGACCAGCCGCCGTACGCCTCCGGGTTGAGGCCGGCGAGCCGGGTGATGACCTCCTGCGTGCGCACGCGGGCATCGGTGCCGACCACGGCCGCGATGTCGGCGAGCGGGTCCCGCTCCTTGTCGCGCTCGATGGCGTGCAGGGTGACGACGCCGGTACGCAGGGCCTTGGCCCGGTCGGTGATGGCGGTGGCGCCCTCGTCGTCGATGAAGTGCGTGCGCACGGTGATGGACGACTGGCCCTTGGGGATCTCGATGCCGTCGGAGGCGACGACCAGGGTTCCCTTGTCCAGGCCCTGACGCAGCAGGTGCGGGGCGGCGCCGCCGTCGACGGCCTTGTCCCCGAGTGCCATGCGGGACTGAGACTCGGTACCCAGGGCGAGGGAGGCGCGGGTGTGGGCGCCCTCGCGCACGAGCTTGGGAAGGTTCTGGTCGGTGGGGTCCTGGGTGCCCTCCCACATCAGCACGTCGACCACGCGGCCCTGGTTGTGGACCTTGCGGACGGCCATGAAGTACCGGCTGGTGGCCTTGGATCCGCCGTAGGGCCGCTTGTCCTCGTCCACGGCCGGGCACATGAACGCCACCTGTGCTTCGTCCACGATGCCGATGAGCGGTTCGAACACCGCGCCGGGGTTGGAGCGGCGGACCTCGATCCGACGGTTCATCTCCTCCACCAGGCCCTCAACCATCTCGGTGGCCTCGATGACCTGCTCATCGGCCGGACCCTGGATGAGCACGGTTGCCAGGCCGTCGAACATGGCCCAGTCGCCTGCGCCCTTGAGGTCGGCGATCCGGAATTCCACTGTTCGGTCCAGAGCCGCCCACAGGGCGAGCGCGCGCAGCGCGGCGGTCTTGCCCTGGTTGGACAGACCCGTGACCAGCAGATGCCGCTGGTACAGGCTCAGCGCGGCGGCATCCCCGCGCAGATCCTCACCCCAGGGGGCCTTGCCGGTCTTGTAGTTGGCGGTCAGGGTGGCGTCGGTGACCAGCGGGGACGGGCCGATCGGCTCATCCAGCGCGCCGGAATCGGCGATCCATAGCCGCACCGTGCGCGCCGCCTGCGGGATGGTGATGAACACCTCGTGCTCATGCCGGGAGAGGTTCTCGGCGAGCTTGCGGCGCCGCTGCTGCACCTCGTTCGTGGACACCCCGGAGGGCAAGGTGACGTCGACCTCGACGCCGCATCCGGCGATCACGATCGGGGACAGCATCGACGCGCCGGCGTCGCCCATTTCCGTGATGGCCTTGCGCAGCGCGGGAACCCCGAGGTCACGCAGGGCCTTGACCACGATGGACGGGGTGATCGGCTCGCCCTCGCCGTTGCGGATGGTGGCGGGCAGGGCCCACTGCGGGGCGGCGTGCTGGTGGGCACCGACCGACCACAGCGCCAGCAGGACGAGGAACGGGCCGATCGTGATCGCGGGCCCCCACACCACTCGCACGATCGTGATCATCAGGTTGATGAACTTGATGACCGCCATGAGCGGCGTGACGACCTCGGTCGGGTCCTTGGTCGCTACCGCCATCGCGATACCGAGCAGCACCAAGCCGCCGATGCCCATACCGGCGCTGACGGCCGCGCCCTTGGCGGCGTCCAGCGGGGAGTGCAGCAGGTCCATGCGGCGGCGGTGGCGTGCCTCGCGGTAGCGCTGCCCGCGCTCTTCCCACTCGGCAGCCGCCTCGTGGTTGCCCGCGGCCTCCGCCGCCCGGATCATCCGCTCGTACCGGGCGGCGGTACGGCCGTCCCAGGTACGGCGGGCCACGATCCGCGCGCCGCCGGCCACGTACAGGCTGTGGCGGGCCATGGCGCGGGCGGCGGTCCGGGTCGTCTCGTGGGTGACGGCGGTCTTGATGGCGCGGCTGGAGCGGACCCACAACGGCAGCACCGGTGCCGCCGGTTCGGCCGGTGGGTCGGTGACGAGAGTCAGAGTCGACCCCTCACCGGCCACGGAGCCTCCGGAGTCGTCGGGGTCGGGGGTCTTGTAGAGGTGAACGACGGTGTCGCCCATGGCAGAGGTCTCCTGAACTGCCCCCAAGTGGGGGCGGGAAGTCGAGGGGTACCCCGCCCGACGGCGCGGGCGGGGCGTTACGCGGGATCAGCGACTGTTGCGGGCGCGGTTCTCGGCGTGGCTGAGCTGGGACGGCTCGGTGCGCGGGCCGTCGACCCAGCAGAACGGGCGGATGCCGTTGGCGGCCTTGAAGACGCGGATGGCGGCGCCGGGCGGGGCGTCGGGCAGCGGGTAGACGCGGCCCCCGTACAGACTGGCCAGCAGCCGGGCGGCGTGGTGCTCGCACCCGTCGGCGCCGACGTCGGTGGCGTCCACCACGGTTACCACGGCCGGGCCGACACAGGCGGTGGGGTCGTCCGGGTGCGCGGCGGGGCAGCGACGGGTCACCACCAGCGGGATTCCTTCTTCGGCACGATGTACGGGCAGCCGTTGACCATGTGGTCCACGCACTGCGAGCAGTCCTCGCGGGGCCCCAGCTTGCGGTGGATGCGCCGGTCGTAGGCGTGCTGCCAGCACTGCGGGCACTGACCCGGAGGCGTCTGCTGCGCGGTCATGGTCACCACCACCCCGAGGACTTCTTCGCGGCCTTGGCCTGCGCGTGCTCGGTCACGACGCGCTGCCGCTCGGTCTTCAGCGCGGCGATCTCCGTGACAAGCCGGGTCTCCGCCGAACTCCACACGGTGTCGATCCTGTTGTCCGCGCGGGCGGTGCCGTTGCCCCGGTGCAGGCTGTAGGCGCCACCGGCCACGGCCCGCAGGATCGCGCGCCGCTCGTGCCCCTCCAGCGGCCACATCTCCTGATTACGCACGGCCTGAAGCATGCGTTCGGTCTGCTGTATCGCCTTGTCCAGGCGACGGGTGTCAGGCTTGCCCATATCAGTCCTTTGCTCAGGCGGTCATGAGGGTGGGGTCACACGGCTCGCACAGGCCGGTGGAGGTGCGCACGACGTAACCGACGTCCTTGCCACACGCGGTGCAGATCCGGCGGGGGCGCATCATCGCTTCGTGCGCCCGCCAGCGGGCCGGGGTCATCGGCCTCACGGGCTTGGCCAGGTCCAGGCGGTAGAGATAGGCGACGGCGATACCGCGCGAGTAGCGCCACATCAACTGCGCCGCCACCTCCTGACCGCCCGGCCTAAGACCACGCGCCCGCAGTTGCCGACGCGTGGCCAACCCGTCCGGGGCCAGGTGCAGGGGGTAGGTGGGGATGCCGAACTTCTCGCCGTCGGGATCCCAGAACCGGACGCTCACGAGGCGACCGCCCCGCCGTCACCACCCGCCGCGCGCTCGGCGAGCAGCGCATCCCGCAGCGTTCGGGCGTTGGCCGGGGAGACGTGCAGTTCCCGGCGGATCCGCTCCCCGGTGATGTGGGACTGCGGCCAGCCGGCCGTCAGGGCCCGCGCCTCGTTAAGGAGCTGTTCCGGGGTGCGCTTCACACGCGGGGTCTTCGCCGACTCCGGCACCCGGAACGTGACCCGCCCGGTCGGACCGGTCGACTCGGCCGCCACCGGACGCCCCGATCGAGTCGACCCCGGCGGGGTCGATCCGGTGGAGGCGGTCAGGGCCGGAACGGGCTTGAGCGGAAGACTCGCCTTGCCCGCGTCGGCCGGGACCGGATCGGGGACCGCAAGCCGGGTCAGCGTCACCGCGAGCGGGGTCGATTCCAGCAGCTCAGCCCTAGACCGAATCCTCTCGGTCTGGTTCGATTTCTTCGCATTTGTGGAATCGTTGTCGGCCGGGTCGATCGAGGGGACCGACGGTACGGCTACCGGTTCGATCGGGCCCCACACCGGGAGCTCCCAGCAGGGCGCGGCACCCGGTGCGGGACGGCCCGCCACGCTGGCCAGGGCCAGGCCGGTGTCCTCACTGGCCCGCGCCCGCTCCAGTTCTGACCAGGCCCCCGAGAGGGTCTTGGCGGTCTTGGCCTGGACGCGGGCGACGCGGGCACCGGCACCGGTGACCGCCGTCAGCCTCGTCTCCTCGGTGACGGCTTCTGCCCGCAGCCGGGCACGGTCGACAGCCGCCCTATCTCGGGCCTCCTGCTGGATGCCCCGGATGGACTCCAGCGCGGCCGGGGTGAGCGCGGTGCGCTCCCACAGCCCGTGCACCAGCCACAGCGCCTTAGCCGCGACGGGGAGCCAGGCCACGGCCAGCCACGCGGCGGCGGAGCCGTCCGGGGTGAGCAGCGCGTGCGCCACCAGGACGCCGGCCGCGATGGACCCGAAGCACCAGCCGACTCCGGTCACGACGTTGCTGTGGTCGCCCTGCGCGGCGAGACGGCGTTCGTAGGCGAGGGTTGCCAGCCATCCGCCGTCGATCCCGAGACCGACGACCAGAGCGACCAGCCATGGCACTGTCTGACCGAGCCACATCACGACCACGGCCAGGGTGAGAACCATGGACACCGCCGTCATCGCGACGGCGGGCAGCGCGGTCTTCGCCTTCACGCCGCACCCCCGAACGCCAGCACTGCGGCCAGGACCAGCAGGGCACCGCCGGTAAGGGTCAGGTCGACCGCGCGGCGCAGGCAGGTGAACTTGGCGACGGCCAGACGGGACAGGCCCGCGACGTCGGCGGCCAGATCCTGAGAGAGGGCGTCGGTGATCTGATCGGGGGTCAGGGTGGCCCACAGCGGGAAGCCGTGCCCACCGCCCAGGTTCGGGCGGACCGACCGCAGCAGCAGCCCCGCCGCGACCAGCAGCAGCCCCATGCCGACGCCGCCGACGATGAGGGCGGGGCGGGTGAGCGTCATGCCGTGGCCGACACTCCACGCACCGGCCAACACCGCGCCGACGAACGCCAGCAGAAGACTGGTCTTGCTGTCGGTCCGCGCGATCTCCGCCTTCACCTCGGCGTGCGCGGCGATCAGGCTCTGTCCGGTGGTGGGGTTCATGCCGCGCCACCCGGCAGGCTCGCCGTGGCCGTGCGGTTCGCCAGCGTCGCCCGCTCCGCCAGCACCCGGCGGCGGGCCCGGCGGATCCGGCGGGCATCCAGCTCACTCGGGGTGCGGTCCAGGGTGATGATCTGCGCGTCCAACAGGTCGACGTCCGCGAGGATCGCGGGCATCTCCTGTTCGATCGCGTCCAGCTCCGCATCCGTCGGCTCCATGAAGTCGGCGAACGCGGTAACAGCGTCCTGAACAGTGACGATGTGCTCCATTGGGTCGTGTTCCTCTCGCATAGGAACGGCCCGAACCGCGCCCCCGGTGTTCCCGCACCGGGGGCGCACGCCGTTGAAGTCGGAACATCCGGCTCCCCGCGCCCCCGCCCGTCCGGCCCCGCGCATGGCGGCCCGCACGGGCGGGAGAGGCAGCCGGCCGCAGCGTCAGACGCCGCGAAGCCGAAGAGGGACCGAGGGAAAAGCGCGGATGCCGCCGACCGGTCCGTACCGGCAGCACCCCAGGTATGTCGACGCATCACAGCCCGCTCCTTTGAGTGGCTGAGCAGTGAGTTCGTGGGTCTCCTTCGGGAGCGCGCTCCCGTTTCAGGCGTATGGAGACATGACCTTTCGGTCTAAGCCCTCGGGTGAATGACAAGGACCCCGGCGCCCTCGGCCCGCTCTGTCCCGGGCCCCTGAGGGATCCGCGCACGCCGGACAAGCCCCTTTCGGAGCCCCCGGGCGGCGAACCTCCCTAGGGACATTTAGGCAGACATCCCTAGGGAGGTCAACAGGGCACGAAAAAAGGGCCCACCGATGGCGGGCCCCTCCGGGTCTGCTGTGGTGCTGGTCAGCCCGTGATGCGGTACTCCATGACATAGACGCCGGCATCCAGCAGCATCCTGTTCACCTCGACCGGCTTGCCGTCTTCCGTGAGCGCGGTGCGGTAGATCTCGACTACCGGCGTCCCTTCGGCCAGGTGCAGACGCTCGGACTCATCCTGGCTCGGCATCCGCGCCCGCAGCTCCTCCACGAACCGGACAGGCTTTGCCCCCAACTCGGCGAGGCGGGCGTATGTGCCGCCCGGACCGGTGTCCTCCTGCGCAATCGCCGACTCCCGCACGAGGTCAGCAGGGAGGTATGAGACAGCGGCCTGCACCGGCTCGCCCTCCACGGCGAAGAGGCGATCACGGATGATGACGGCGGCACCGTCCTCCAATTCGAGGATCTGGGCCACGTCGTCCGGGGCGGACGCCTCGTACACACGCAGCTCGGTCACGCTCATGTGGCGCTGGCCCACGTCAGCGCTCCAGATGGAACGACCTCCACCCCAGCGCTCCTGGGAAAGCCTCTCGTTCGCCACGCGCCGAATCGGCTGGAACTCCCGGACGTACGTACCGCTGCCCTTCCGGCGCACGGCGAGCCCTTCGGTCACCAACAGCGTCAAGGCCCTTCGGGCTGTCTCCTTGGCCACCCCGTAGTCCTTGACCAGCTTCGGCTCACCCGGGAGTCGGGCGCCGGGACGCAGCTCGCCTGAACGAATGCGCTCCCGCAGCTCGTCGGCGATCTCCCTGGCGGTCTCCGCCATCAAGCTCCTCACTTCCCTAGGGTGGTTCTGAATACCAGCTTGGCACAGAGGTGCCAGGTACCTCACCACGGGAGCGATACGAATCGCTGCCGCAGCACGACGGACTCTCCCCACCAGGGGCGATGGGCAGTAGGACCGGGGGACGTGTGACCTACGAGGTCGAGCCCAAACCGATCAAGCCGATACGGACGGACGCCCTGGACGATGAGACCCAGGCACCAAGGACTGTGACGGGAATCACGTTGAGCACTCCGGAGCTGGTGGGCGCGAATCTCACCCCACCCTGGCACCTTTGGCCAGAGGTTAAGGTGCGCTGACCTGGAAGACTATCGAAAAGGTGACTTGCGCCACATCCTCGCAAGGTGCAGAAAAAGCGGGCTTGTCCAACTAATTCGATGCATGATAACGGCCAGGCAAATGGGGCGTACCTCACATCGCTGCACGTGAGCGGACCCTAACAGGGCGCCCGCAATGTCGGTTAAGGCGTCAATAAGTGTCCGACACGCCCGTTTTTTCGAGTACCAATGAGCAACTGTGGCGCAGGACACGTTGCTTGCATCGCCGGTCGCGGGGGTGAGGCAATTGCTCCAGCGCCCCACCGGGGTGCTCCCACAGGCCTTTGGCCGCAGTCTGCCCCCGGCATGACTGCGGCCCCCTGCTGGAACAGGGGGCCGCCGGGCATTGTCGCGACACCTAGAAAGGGGCCTTACCCGTGGCCCACTGTAATAACGGAGCCTGCAAGCGTCTGGAGAAGGAGACGCAGGTCACTCCGAGGAAGCGGAATCTCCTCGTCTCGATCGGCGTGTCGGCCGCCGGTATGACGCTCAGCGCGGGCATCGTCACCCACGCCATCGAGCCGAATGAGGCGACCGCTCTTGCCACCGTGATCGGCACGACCATCACGTCCGCTGTTCTCCTTACTCGTCGCTCGTCGCCCGCCCTGGTGGAAGCGGACCGGGGCGGGGCCGTGAGCCTGGAGAAGTAGCGGAGGACTCTTTAACAGCGTGGCGGCGTACGCCAACCGGTACGCCAACAGCAGCGCACAACTACTGCTAGCCCAGGTCACCGGCGCCCAGTACGATCAGGCCGCGCCCCACCTGGACGCGGCCTGAAAAGCGGAAGGTCGCCGGTTCGACCCCGGCCCCAGCCACAGCCAGAAGGCCCCGTTCAGCGAACGGGGCCTTCGTCGTAGGGGGACATTCATGGCTGACGACTTCCAGGGTTTCCAGGGTTTCGACATCGCTCGGCGTGGTTACGACCGTGCCCAGGTGGACGCGTATCTGGCCGGGATGGCCGCGGGTACGGCGTCCGAGGCGCCGCCGGTTTTCGACATCGTCCGGCGCGGGTACGACCGAGCGCAGGTGGACGCACGGGTGGCGCAGCTGCGGAACAGGGGGACGGGGAGATGAGCCGGGACCAGGCGAGAGCGATACCGGACACCGAGCTGGAGAAGGACAGGGCACGGTACGGGCTGCTCGCGGTCGTCGTCAGCAATCTCGCGATCGCCGGTGTCGCGATCTTCGGGGTGTGGCGGCTCGACGGCGACAAGTCCGTGATCGTCGGCGTCCTGACCGCCGCGTTCACCGCCGTGAGCAGCATGACGACCGCCTACCTGGGCATCAAGGCCGTCTCCAACACGGCGAAGTCGATCGCCCTCAGGGACACGGCACCCCGGCAGAACACCGAGCCGGCCGCCGCCCCAGCACCCGCCCCGCGGACCCCCTGAGCCGCCCCCGGTCAAATCGTTCGCGTGTTTTTCGGGCGGGGTGCGATCCTGGATCCCGTATGTCTACGCATCCCGCCCCCGCTCTCGGCACCCTCGCCCCCCGTCTGACCGAGTTGTCGCTGCGCGACGCGCATCGGCTCGGCCGGCGGCTCGAGGGCGCGCGCAAGATCCGTAAGCCGGAGGCCCGTGCCGCCGTCCTCGCCGAGATCGAGGCGGAGGTCGGCAAGGCCGAGGCCCGGATGGCCGAGCGGCGCTCCCGTGTGCCCGCCATCGGCTACCCGGAGCAGCTGCCGGTCAGCCAGAAGAAGGACGAGATCGCGGCGGCCATCCGCGATCACCAGGTCGTCATCGTGGCCGGTGAGACCGGCTCCGGCAAGACCACGCAGATCCCGAAGATCTGTCTGGAGCTGGGCCGTGGCGTGCGCGGCATGATCGGGCACACGCAGCCCCGGCGCATCGCCGCCCGCACGGTCGCCGAGCGGGTCGCGGAGGAGCTGAGGACGCCGCTCGGCGAGTCCGTCGGCTGGAAGGTGCGGTTCACCGACCAGGTGAACCCGGACGCCACCTTCATCAAGCTGATGACGGACGGCATCCTGCTCGCCGAGATCCAGACCGACCGCGAGCTGCGCGCCTACGACACGATCATCATCGACGAGGCCCACGAGCGGTCCCTCAACATCGACTTCCTGCTCGGTTACCTGGCCCAGCTGCTGCCGAAGCGGCCGGATCTCAAGGTCGTCATCACCTCGGCGACGATCGACCCCGAGCGCTTCTCCCGGCACTTCGGCGACGCCCCGATCGTCGAGGTCAGCGGGCGGACGTACCCGGTGGAGGTGCGCTACCGGCCCCTGCTGGAGGAGGACTCCGAGGACGCCGACCGGGATCAGATCACCGCCATCTGCGATGCGGTCGAGGAGCTCCAGGCCGAGGGCCAGGGAGACATCCTGGTCTTCCTCTCCGGTGAGCGGGAGATCCGGGACACCGCCGACGCGCTCGAGAAGAAGAAATACAGGTTCACCGAGATCCTGCCCCTCTACGCGCGGCTCTCGCACGCCGAGCAGCACCGCGTGTTCCAGCCGCACACCGGGCGCAGGATCGTTCTGGCCACCAACGTCGCCGAGACGTCCCTCACCGTCCCCGGCATCAAGTACGTCATCGACCCCGGCTTCGCCCGGATCAGCCGCTACAGCCACCGCACCAAGGTCCAGCGGCTGCCCATCGAGCCGATCTCGCAGGCCAGCGCCAACCAGCGCAAGGGCCGCTGCGGCCGGACGAGCGACGGCATCTGCATCCGGCTGTACAGCGAGGACGACTTCCTCGCCCGGCCCGAGTTCACGGACGCGGAGATCCTCCGTACGAACCTCGCCTCCGTCATCCTGCAGATGACCGCGGCCGGTCTCGGCGACATCGAGAAGTTCCCCTTCATCGACCCGCCGGACCACCGCAACATCCGCGACGGCGTGCAGCTGCTGCAGGAGCTGGGCGCGCTGGACGCCGCGCAGAAGGACCCGCGCAAACGCCTCACCGACACCGGCCGCAAGCTGGCCCAGCTGCCGGTCGACCCGCGCCTGGCCCGCATGGTGCTGGAGGCCGACAGGAACGACTGTGTCCGTGAGGTCATGGTCATCGCGGCCGCGCTGTCCATCCAGGACCCGCGCGAGCGCCCGGCCGACAAGCAGACCCAGGCCGACCAGCAGCACGCCCGCTTCAAGGACGAGACCAGCGACTTCCTCGCCTACCTGAACCTGTGGCGGTACGTCCGCGAGCAGCAGAAGGAGCGCGGATCCAGTTCCTTCCGCCGGATGTGCAAGCAGGAGTACCTGAACTTCCTGCGCATCCGCGAATGGCAGGACATCTACACCCAGCTGCGGACGGTCGCCAAGCAGATGGGCATCCACCTCAGCGATGAGGACGCCCCGGCCGACCGCATCCACACCTCCCTCCTCGCCGGCCTCCTCTCCCACATCGGGATGAAGGACGTACGCGAGGGCAACAAGAACGAGTACCTGGGTGCCCGCAACGCCAAGTTCGCGATCTTCCCGGGTTCGGCGCTCTTCAAGAAGCAGCCGAAGTTCGTGATGTCGGCCGAGCTGGTCGAGACGAGCCGGCTCTGGGCGCGGGTCAACGCGAAGATCGAGCCCGAGTGGGTCGAACCGCTCGCCGGGCACCTGCTGAAGCGGACGTACAGCGAACCGCACTGGGAGAAGGACCAGGCGGCCGTGATGGCGTACGAGAAGGTCACGCTGTACGGCGTCCCGATCGTCGCCCAGCGCAAGGTGAACTACGGCCGCATCGACCCGGAGACCTCCCGCGAGCTGTTCATCCGCAACGCGCTGGTGGAGGGCGACTGGCGCACGCACCACAAGTTCTTCGCCGACAACCGCAAGCTGCTGAGCGAGGTCGAGGAGCTGGAGCACCGCGCCCGGCGCCGGGACATCGTCGTCGACGACGACACGCTCTTCGACTTCTACGACCAGCGGGTGCCCGAACACGTCGTGTCCGGCGCGCACTTCGACTCCTGGTGGCAGCGGAAGCGGCAGGAGCAGCCGGACTTCCTGGACTTCGAGCGGGAGATGCTCATCCGGGAGTCGGCGGAGGCGGTCACCAAGGCCGACTACCCGGACTCCTGGCGGCAGGGGCAGCTGAAGTTCCGGGTGACGTACCAGTTCGAGCCGGGCGCGGACGCGGACGGCGTGACGGTCCACATCCCGCTCCAGGTCCTCAACCAGGTCACGGACGAGGGCTTCGACTGGCAGATCCCGGGGTTGCGCGAGGAGGTCGTGACCGAGCTGATCCGCTCGCTGCCGAAGCCGGTCCGCCGCAACTACGTGCCCGCTCCGAACTACGCGAAGGCGTTCCTGGAGAAGGCGGTGCCCCTGCAGGAGTCGCTGACGGTGACGATGGCCCGCGAGCTGAAGCGCATGGTCGGCGTCCCCTTCGAGGCCGACGACTTCGACTGGTCCAAGGTCCCCGACCATCTCAAGATCACCTTCCGGATCGTCGACGAGCGGCGCCGAAAGCTGGCCGAGGACAAGGACCTCCAGGCGCTGAAGCTCCGGCTGAAGCCGAAGGCGAGGAAGGCCCTGTCCCAGGCGGCAGCGGCGACCGCGTCCCGCGAGGGCGGCGAGTCCCTGGAGCGCAAGGGGCTGACCGACTGGACGATCGGCGCGCTGACCCGGGTCTTCGAGACGCGCCGGGCCGGCCAGCCGGTGAAGGCGTACCCGGCGCTCGTGGACGACGGCGACACGGTCTCGGTGCGGCTCTTCGACACGGAGGCCGAGCAGGCCGAGGCCATGTGGCAGGGCACCCGGCGGCTGATCCTGCGCAACATCCCGGTGAACCCGGCGAAGTTCGCGTCCGAGAAGCTGACGAACGCCCAGAAGCTGGCGCTGTCCGCGAACCCGCACGGCTCCGTCCAGGCGCTGTTCGACGACTGCGCGATGGCGGCGGCCGACAAGCTGATCGCCGACTTCGGGGGTCCGGTCTGGGACGAGGAGTCGTACCGGAAGCTGTACGACAAGGTGCGCGCGGAGATCGTCGACACGACGGTCCGTACGGTCGCCCAGGTGCAGCAGGTCCTCGCCGCCTGGCAGGCGTGCGAGCGCCGCCTGAAGGCCGTGCGCAGCCCCGCGCTCCTGGCGAACCTGACGGACGTACGCAAGCAGCTGGACGCGCTCGTGAAGCCGGGGTTCGTCACCTGGGCGGGCATACGGCGCCTTCCCGACCTGGTGCGCTACCTGGTGGCCGTGGACCGGCGTCTGCAGCAGATGCCGACGAACGTCCAGCGGGACACCACGCGCATGGAGAAGGTCCACGAGATGCAGGACGAGTACGCCTGGCTCCTGGAGCAGCTCCCCCAGGGCCGCCCCGTCCCCTCCTCGGTCCTGGACATCCGCTGGATGATCGAGGAGCTGCGGGTCAGCTACTTCGCCCACGCCCTCGGCACCGCCTACCCCGTCTCCGACAAGCGGATCGTGAAGGCGATCGACGCGGCCGTTCCGTAACCGCTCGGGCACAGGGGGTGAGTTCGACCAGGCGGCCTCACCTCCTGTACAGTCTCTTCTCGCAGCGCAGTGCACAAGCCGAGCGCCGCGAAACCTGGTCCTGTGGAGCAGTTTGGAGTGCTCGCCACCCTGTCAAGGTGGAGGCCGCGGGTTCAAATCCCGTCAGGACCGCAGCAGAGAGGGCCCGCATCCGGCAACGGAAGCGGGCCCTTCCCCATGCCACCACCCGAGCACCCGCCAACCCGCCACAGCCGAGGCCGCGCCCGCGGCGGAGCCGCAATCGGATACAGCAAATCCCGTCAGGACCGCAGCACAAAGGGCCCCCCACCGGCAACGGAAGCGGGCCCTTCTCCATGTCGTCGGCTTCTCGGTGCCGGTCGGCGTGTTCAGCCCGTCCGGCGATTGAGGACAAGGCCCGTTCAGGGCCGTGGCAAGGCTCTGGCGGGACGGCAGCCCCCGGGGAACCCTGGGCAAGGCCCGTTCAAGGCCGTAGCGAGGGGCCGGGGGCGGCACCCCGCGGGGAGCCCGGCCGAACCGGCGGCGCCGTCCCGCGGCCTTGACGGCGTCACATTCCCTCGGTACCCAGAGAGCAGGGCCCGTTCCCCTGTGCGGTCCGCGGAGGTGGCGTATGGCGGCATCGGTCAGGCAC